>JABBZI010000009.1 GCA_012955965.1 Clostridioides difficile | reverse complement strand
GAACCATAAGTCCTAACTTTTATCATTTTTGAGGTTGTCGTTCACATAAGTTCGCTACTACCTATGCAGTTCTCTTATGAACTTCTTACACTTTCATGCAAGCACAGACTATATCTTATCCTTCGGCATTATCCGTTAAGGTCTACCCACTTCCACTACCAATAGCTTGTAGTGTACTTCCCTCAAGAGGAATAGTCGTTGAAGTTTCTCCTATTCGGAGCTTACCTGCTGATTGCCCATTTTAAAGTACTTAGGGTTTAACCTTATACCATCTAACCAATTTTTTCTACTTTCGTAACTTTCACACTTAGGTTTATTTCATCCTTATGTTTTAGTTTGGTTAGCTTTAGGGGTTTCCAGCAATTCAAGTAGTATTGGATAGGTTATATCCTATCTCTACATATAAGTTTCCCTATATGCTGACTACTTTAGCTACTAACTCACGACTAAAGTCACGAGTATGCGTAGCTATTTTTTAATCAAATATTAAGTTTTCAAAGGTATCAATATACTCTTTTTCTACTTCATTATTTATATAGACTTTAACTTTATTTACAGTAGTTGTATTTGATAATACATTAAAACTTATATGATGTTCTGTTTGCTCTAGTATCTCAATATTAGGAGAATAATCATATTGCTCTATTGGTAGTTCAAAATCTTCTGTCCATCTTGCCACATCAGAAATTCTAATATTAGATATATTTGCATTAACTTTGTTTGTCCAAGCGTCGAAAAATAAAAGTTCATTGCCACAGTAAATAGATAATTCTTGTTGTAATTTCTTTTCATATGTTTTTATGCCATTCTCAAAACAATATAAAGTAAGATTTTCTTTTGAATAACAAAAAGCTTTATGTATCCATTTATTAAATGTTTTATCTCCACAAGTTTCTTTACGAATTATATCCCAAGAACTTCCATTACTACTACAATAAAGAGTTGAAACATCTCCCTCATAATATCCTAAAAGTAGACCATATTTTAGTCTTTCATTAGTACTAAATATAGCTGCATCATAAACTGAGATTAAATTCTCAAACCATTCTATTGTAAAACTGGTGCTTCCATTCAAAGCTATCTCTTCAGATGGAATTTGAATTAATCCAGTATTCGATTTGAATGATTTTCCAAATAAATCATCTTCAACAATCAATACATCTATAGCAGTTACTGTTTTTGGATTTAAACTTAAATCATTAAAAGAATCACCTTTTAGATATAATAAAGTATGTTCATCTATTCCTTGCATACTATCACCTCACTTTATGTTACACTATCACTGCTTATATCAACCTTGCAATCAATTAGATTTTGTATATAATCATCATTTATCAAAGTATCAGTAAAACTATTTTTATTCAAATTAGTATTTTTATGATACTCATCTACAATAAGTTTTGTTTTTGCAAGTTCATCTTCTAAACGATTCACTTCACCCAATATATTAACTACAAACTCTTTTAGTTCCAAATTATTACCATTTAGTATAACTACATTTTGTTCTAACACTTTTACTCTTTCAACTAGGGGAGTTATATCAGCTACACCACCAGAACCTCCGCCAATCTCTCCATTTTCTATCATTCTATTAATAATATCTATATCTTCTCTGTTACTTCTTATATTATTTACATTAATATTTATATTGTTGTCTATATCATCTAGTTTTTTATTCAATCCAGTAATAGCTTTTATTGGATGTTGATCTTCTATATCCGTATTTTTTAATTGATTATGGTCATTTAAATATTCTGTTTTTCCATATCTTTTTATTTTTACACCCATCTCACCTACCACCTTACATGAATATAATATTAAAACTATATTTATCATCAATTGTTATATAGCTAGAGTCCTTTATTATTTTAATCAAAAACTTAGTTGTAGTTCCAGGCAACAAACTAACCTCTAGTTCTTTAAATAAATCAGAATTTCCACTTGAATCCCCATATGGCATCAAATAAGCCATGCTATTGCCTTTATCATAACTAGAAACTCCTACTATTTTTAAAATTCCAGTTTTAGTAAGATTTCCTTCATTTGCTACTTTTAACTCATAAACTCTATCTTTACCTTGTACTAATCCTAAATCAAAATCACCATTATTTATATTAGCTTCATCCACAATAAATTTAATTTCTGGTTCAAATGAATACACATCTCCACCATACAACTTATCTATAATCACACTGTCAAATAATCTACCTTCACTTTCAACTTCTATCCTTACATTGTTTATTGGAAAAAGTTTTGATGATAAATCAACTACAACAGAATCTTTAGTATATTTCATATCTATCTTTGTAACTATTTCTTCATTATTTTCATCATATATTTTAATATTTTGCGTTTTATCAATTCCTATAAGTGTTACAAAATTACTTTTATACATTTCACAATTAAATACTTCTAATGAATTCTTATTGTCATTTAGATAATATCCTATAGAATTAGAATCAAGTAATTTTGTACTTCCAAAATCTTCCCAATTTAATCCATCTTTTGATGCTCTAAGATTTAATACAAAGTTCTCAGAATATATTACTTTTAAATATGAATAATATATTAATTCCATTTCTGCTGATAGTTCGCATTCTATGTAATTTTCTGTAATAGACTTTACTATACAACCACCATTATTAGATTCTTTTGGTTCATATCTTATATGTGTTTGAAATACATATCCAGACTCTTTTGGACATGGTATCAATAATTCTGTTTTGTCAGCATTTTCAAGTATTTTAATAGAATCACCTGTAAAGGTGATTCTATTATTATCGCTTGGAAATATATCCCATAGAGGATTCATTGCACCATTGAATTCCTCACTAAATATATGTCCTGTAGATATTTTATTCAATTTTTTTTTACTCTGCATGAACTTCAACCCTTATACTAGTTACTTTACATATCTGAAAATTTTCATACCCATATTTTTTCACTAGTGATTTAGTAGTTGCTATTGCTGATTGTAAAGTTGGCATGTCACATACTACTCTCCAAAATTCATTTGCTTCATTTGGTGGTCCAGATAATACATTTTGATTTACTTTCTCTTTGTATTGAATTTGATAATTTACCATAATATCTCTTCCCTTCTAACATTTTTGATAATTACTTAGTAATTTATACTTGTTATTTTCTGATTACTCTTCGTCTACCTTTTTCTTTATTATCATGATGTTTAAACATGTAATCTTTAAATGTATCAAGTGCATATGCAACTTGTACTGAGTTTTGAATTCCCAATTTAACTTGTGTATCCTCTATAGATTCACCTGCAATGGTTAACATATCTATCAAATATTCAACAGTTTTATTCGTTTTTCCAAGCTTTCCAAGATACTTTATATTAACAGATTTATTGAACATATCTTTTATTTTAAAAACTGCTATATCTATGAAAGATTCCTCATTATCATAAAAAAACAAAATTTCTACTTCTTTAATTTCTTTTGGAATTGTCAAATCTATATTATAAGAGGGCCTTTCATCTCCTAAAAATGTATAAATTGCTTCTCCTATATGTATTTCTAACACGCCACTATTTTCCATATAAGCTTTAAATTTTAATTGTAAATCAAATTCTTGATTAACTTTAAATGTTAATCCAGAGTTTACACCTTTTTCTTGACTTGATAAAACAAAATCATTGGTCAATTCTAAGTTATCAATATATAGTATATTTTTTTCTAAATTTCCCAGCGTTTTTTTGGAATAATCAATCTCACAATCTTCTCTTATATACACAACTTCATACTCTGAATTACATAATATACTCATTTCTGCATACCACAAGAAAAGTTTCAATGTTCTTTCAAGATGTGGTATTTTGCATCTATCCCAATAGTATTTTTCACCTATATATTTCATGGTTGAATCTATTAAATCTTTTATAGCTTTTTCAGGCTCTATACCAGCATATCTATAAATATTATACCTCCATTGATTGTATAGTGTGTCAAGAACATACTTCATAACAGAAACATCAATATTTATAACATCTATTGCTATATTTGCAAAATAATCTACTGGATTTTCTATAGGCAATTCAATTACTTGGTTTCCTGCTTGTGTATATTTTTTTACATACTTGTCCTTATCTAATATTATGAGGTTATCACCAAATATCTTATCTTTATATATATTATAATCAAAACCGTTTTTAGGAAGAATCAATTCATCTTGACTTCCATCAATAACCACAAATTCAGGAAAATATTCTGTTGCAACTCCAAAGAAGCCATCATTATTTTTATATGTAGGTAACTTTGAAAATTTTAATTCAATTGGCGATTCATTAGATGATAAACCTTTAATTTTTTTTATTATTCCAAATTGAATTTGATACATATTATAGAGATTAGTATTGCATTTATATAACTCGTCTATACAACTTGGAATACTTAATAAATTGCCCTCTTTATAAAAATTCGTCAGATTAGAATCATAAAATATCTTAAAGTCATTTTTTTGTATTGTTCCTTTTTCAAATTCTTTATTTATTAGAAGTGTATATTTGCTACTTTCTAATAGCTTATATATATAGTTTTCAAATACATACAATGAAGATTTTGAAAGATATTCTGGTGATATAATTAAGTCAATAAGATACAAATTACCCTCTTGATATTTTCCAAACAACTCATACTCAGTTATTGATGTTTCCTTATTGTTAGATTTTGATATTAATAAGTTATATTCATCATTTTTAAAATCAAACTTTGGATTGTAGTATTTGGAAAATAAATCTATACTAGAAATATAAATTTTTCGATTGTCAGCCTTTCTTGTATTCATATCTAGGTTATATAAATTAAATGTAGGCTTTCCTTTTATAAAATCATAACTATCGAGTATCTCATATATTTGAATATTTGAACCTGCATGTGTAAAAATTTTAATATTATCTACAACATGAAGACTACCATATATGTTTTTTTCAATATTGTCTAGTAAGTTATATAACTCTATATAATCTTTACCTTTATATAATGTGTATTTAGATTCTAAAAATGTTTGTATCTTACTTGAATATCCCTTTAATAAATACTTTTTATCTTCTATAAGTATTTGTTTGTTAAAATTATTTTTCAACTTTATATTGTCATTTATTAAAATCTCTGATACGTTTGGTATATCAATAAAATAAGGCAAATTAATATATACATAAGATGAGGAATTTGATGTAGATGTTTTATTTTCTTCAACAAGAATCTTTCTCAAGTCTCCATCTTTTATAAATTTTTGTGAATCTATGAATAAGTTTTTAATATAGCCTTCAACCGACTTTAGTTTTTCTATAAATATTTTGTTGTTTGTTGAACTCTCAAGATTTATATAATCATTTATATTTATTTTTTTATCCCAATCTCTAATATTTTTTTCAAAATCAAATATGTATGTATCATTTTCTGTTTCACTTATATTTACATCTATATTGTCTCCAAAAATTTGTTTACTTGGTGTGCCTATCATATCCTCATAATCATAATTTTTTAGATACTTATCAATATTACTTACTTCTGTTATATTGTCTTGGAAAGATAATGTGTTTTGATTAGTCCGAAATGTATTATAATCATTATTTATTTGAATTTTATTTCTAGTATCTTTATATTCTACAAATAGTAGATATTCTATAATTGATTTATCTAAATATTGCTCTTCTCTACTTAAATACTTCAATGCATCATTAAAATTTCTAAAATCCTTAAGACATTTATAAAAACTTATACATTCATCACTATTTTTATCATATAACTTTTTATATATTTTATTTATACAGATATTCTTAACTGATATTGGTTGTAAAGACTTCTTACTTTTTATAAAAAATTTCTGTTTTTTACTAATATTCATTGACTTTATATCATTTTTTAACCTCAACAAAGTATTGCCTATATTGCTTTCTGTGTGTTCACACTCTATCTTATAAAATAAACTTATAGAGTTTTCATCCCCAGAAAGATTATATTTAAAATTAGCACTGACGAAAACGCCAGTGCTAAACTTAAAAGTTGCAATCATCTATTCTTCAATCATAGCTAATATCTTAGCTGAATATATCTTAGAGGCCTTAATTTCTTCTGAAGTTTCTTCTCCTGATAAGACAGTGATTTTAGCTTCTATTTTTAAATTAAAGCTAAAGTCACCAGTGCTAGAACTAGGTCTTACTATTATAGCTTTATAAGAAAGAGACTGACTATCAAGTTCTAATTTTATATTTGCTGATGTTAAATCTTCACCTTCATTATCAAGTGCTGAAAAAGTTAATGACATATTTTCAACTTTAGCAGGTAATGTAAAATTATTGCTAAGTTCTGTTAATGATTTATTTGGTGCAATATATGAAGCAAAATCAAAAGTTTTTACAAAATCATCAACCTTTTCTTGATTAGTAGGGTCTTGTTTAAGTATTCTAATATTAGTTATAGTCTTAATAGATGTAAGTTCACCCTTAGTAAGAGTTGCTGTAACAGATACAATACTATCGCCATCTTTATATGCAGGTCTAGTGACTACCCCTTTGTCACTTAGACAAGCAGAATTACTTGTAGTCCATGTTATTGCTATTTCATTTCCTATAGTAGTTGGAAGTATTAAATCAGTTGTGACCTTATTTATATCAGAATTTTTATTTCTAATAAGTTCCCAAGTTATTGCATTAGCTGCAGATTCGACTTCACCTTCTTGAGTCCATGCTGGTACTGTAACTTTAAATTCTTTACTTCTACTTACACTTCCCTTTGATACAATAACATTTATAGTAACTTTTGCATCTGCTTCTCCAAATACAGGTCTTGTTACTCTTCCTGATTGTCCTATTATATTCGGACTAGAAGATGACCATACTATAGTTGAACCACAACTACCTTTTTGTATAAATGTTAGATTTTCTGTAACTATACTTGGTATAGATATGTTTCCTATATCCTCTAGGATACTTTGCAAATCAGTTCGCTTTGATGCTTTTACAAGCACCTTAAATTTTTTAGTTTTAGAGACTTCTCCAGATTTCACGTTAGCAGATAAGTATATTTCCTTATCTCCTTCATAGAAATCTGGTCTATTAATTATACCTAACATTAATATTCATCCTTTCTATTTCTAATCATATTTTATATAACAGGTTCCTCTTGTAAATCTGATTCATCCAATTCATCTGTAGAATTTACATTTACTTCAGTTTGGACTTTTCTGCTTTTATATCTAGCAGTTATAACGGCTCCACCTATTTTTATTCCATCCAATTCTCCATTTTGAGAAACAGTAACTATACTTTCATTTGATGAAATCCAAATTACTTTATCATCCACTACTACTTCTTCTCCTTCAAGTAGGGAAAGAGCTTTTTTTGCTCCAACTGTTATAGTTGGGTTTTCAGGAGATATTTTTAATTCTAATGTAGGTTCTTCAACATCTGCTCCTTTAGAAAAACTTACTATATTCATGTCAGAAGAATCCCAGATTATTTCTAATCCATTATTTGTTTTATCAGCAAAATAAACTGATTCTGTATTGTTTGTACAAGAATAGATATCTTTATACATATCTTGTATTTCTCTTAATGCAGCTTCACACTTAGAATCATCATTACTTTCATTATATTTAAGTTCTTTTAATATTCCAACACCGTATCTTTCATTTGGAGAATTTGCAAAAGGAGTATAAGGAGTAGTTAATGGAAGGTATATATATGTTTCTTCTGGTTTATCTTCGTATTTCTCAAAAGATTTGTTTACTATTAATTCATCAAATGGGAAGAGTGATTCAGCATCTATCACTATCATACCTGATAAAGCTCCACGAACACCTTCTGCACTATGGACAATTTTTATTCTATCTGCGAAGTATTCGTTTGTATAAACTGATTTGCCATACATATGTTTTTTCATGAATTGCTCTGTTGATGAGAACATAAAATAGTGACTTTGGAAATAGTCAGCAGAATCTGTCTTATACATTGCAAAATCTGTTGTTCCATTTGCTGTATGTACACCATAAGTCTGATGGTATTTTATATCTACAAGATTCCCATACTTATCTCTATTTGAACCACCTTCTTGAGTAGTTCTTTCTTCTACCTCATCAAAACCTAGATAAAAATAAATTGGTTTTTCAACCATTCCATCTTGTGAACCATAGATATAATAACTTAAGTCATTTAAGAGACCTTTTCCATCATTTTGTGCTACATATTTTCTTATATAGTTGTATAAGTCTTGTTCATTATAAGTTACCTGAACTTCCACTGTCATATCCTTTACTATTGGTTTATTTATAGTTATTGGCAATTCAGATGGAAAAGTAATTTTTTCTCTTGATATGGATGTTCTTGCATTAGGTGTAATATAAGATATTCCATATCCGCCACTATATTTTACGTTTGGATTCATTAATCCAAACTCAGATGCAAATTCATTGTTTACAGATGCACCTATTGTAACTTGTAAACTAGGTTCATATATAGTCGTTTTCCCACCTGCAATATTTGATCCAAAATCTCTTGGTATATCCCTTCTATTATAGGTATATTTTATTACAGTATCTGCTGGTCTATTACTAAGTAGTGAATTATTTAACCAAGGAAATGTACCTATATTTACCCATGCTGACTTAGCACCTGCATTTGATATAATAGCCTTTCCTGATGTTTTGCCACCATCAGTGCCAAGTGTATTAACTCCATTGAAAGGCTCACTGTACTTAATATTAAACTTTGGTATAGAAGGTACAGATGAAGAAGTTGCAAATATACCAAAATTCCCAGCTATATCCTTTTTAGCAAAATCAAAACTGTCAATAGAGCCTATATATGCTTGACCAACTAAATATCTATTATCCTCATAATCTACATTTGGATTTCCTGTAACATTTATAAGTACTCTATTTGGATGTACATTAGCAAGTACTCTTATTTTAGTCTTATTATTTAATGAAGATGTAATAGGAATTCTTAAGAGAGCATCTGATCCAGTTATACCAAGCTCAGATTTAAACTTTTCATCAAAATCTGTGAACCAAGATAATTTACACCATTCAGATGAAGCAGAGTTAAATTCAGCTATATCTCCAGTTACCATATCTATAACATTTTCTGCTGGACCAGAATAATCCTTATTTGGGTTATCAAAAATTCTCATATAACAGTTATGATAGTTTCTAGCTTGTGCATCTTTCTCACCAGTTTTTAGATTTACAACTTTTGGTACAGTTTTTCCATCTCGTTGTTGAGTAGGGTCATCCAATTCTGTATCACATAAATACTTTGGAAAGTACACTTCCATATACATAACTGCATTTTCTTCTATAGCTTCATCCAAAAGTCCATATTTTGAAACTTCATCAGAACCAACTTTTATTGTTTGCTGAGTAATTCTATCAACTGGTCTTGTAACAGCTCTTACAACAACAGAATCAGTTATTTTAGAAATTTGATCTTTAGTTATTATCTCATATTCTCTTGCATTTACCTCATCAAAAGAAGAGACTTCTCTATCTTTTATAAGTTTAAAGTTTGGATTTGGATATACTATATTCCAACAATCTTCTTTTGAAGGCAATGACTTTCTCATTAAATTTCCAGATACATCTTTTACTTCTTTAGTATAATTTCCTAAGGCTAAAACATTTGCTAAATCTTTTACAAAACTATCTGCATCTGTTTTAAACTCATGGAAGACAAAGTCTTTTATTTCATTACTTAACATATTTAATTTTCCTTTCCATATCTAAATTGGTTCTGGGTCTTTTAACATTCTTATACCAAACCATAATTTCTTAGAAGTTCCACTATCATTATGAAATTTTAAAACTACTCTTGAATCTGAAGGTGCTAGATATACATATGTAGATGAGCCTAAAAAAAGACCTTCTTTTACTTCCCCTAAATACCAATCTTTAAACCACAATTGCCCATTAAAATATAAATTATAGTGGTCATTTTCTCCATATCCACTACATGTAACAGATATAGCAAGAATCTCAACCTCAGATGGAGATAAAACTATCTCTTCTTCAAATACTCCTCTAAGTGCTGGAACTTCTATTAGTCTCATATAATTATATGGTTGTGTTTTTGATGCAAATCCTCTTATACTTCCTATCTCCTTTATTTCATTTACTACATTAACTTCATTGAGATTATCTATATTAGAAACAGATTCAAGTTTTTCCACGCTTTTAACTTGCTCTAAGTTTTCAATATTTTTAAGAGTATCTATTTTTTCTATTTTAGATAGGCTATCTATTTTATCTATACTTTCTATGTTCTTTATTTCTTCTATATTTTCAACTTTTTTTATTTTATCTAAGTTCCCACCAGCACTATAAGCGACATTAAAGTTACTCATAATTTCACCTCTATTATACTATTTATTAAACTTCTTCTTTAGGTACTGGTTCCACTTCTATAGTTTTATCCTCAACACCAGTTAATACTGGAGGTATATTATCTATTACTGATACCAGCCTAACTGCCACAGTTTCATTTGATGATTTATCAGATATTTTATAAGTAACTTGATATTCTTTTACAACAGATGTATCAACTAAATCTCCACCTTCAACAGTTATTAAATCTGTTAAATCTCCATCAACTTCATCTACAGCTGTTACACCTTCTAAAGCATCAAATTTATCATTTAAGTTTAATATTAAATCATCTATACCTGTAAACACTGGCTTAACAGTATCAACAACAGTAACTTTTCTTACAACACTTGCTTCATTGTTTGATACATCTGAAACTTTGTATATTAATACTTGTTCTCCTAAAATAGAAGTATTAACCTCTCCTTCTATTACTATCTTAGAAGTTAAATCTCCATCTATATTATCATTAGCAGTAACTCCAGCCTTTGAATCAAATGTTGAACCATACTCTACAATACAATCTTCAACACCAGATAATATAGGAGCTATATTATCAACAACTGTTATTATCCTATTTACTATACTTTTATTTTTAGATTTATCTTCCACAGTATAAACAATACTATTGTCTCCAGGTATAGTATTATCTACTGTTCCCTCTATAGTTATAGAATCAGTTAAATCTCCATCAATATCATCCATCGCTGTAACTCCAGCCCTTAAATCTAATTCTTCCAATAAATTTATAGTCTTATTATCAGCTCCACTTATTATAGGTGAACCTGTATCTACAACTGTTATTGTTCTATTTATTGTTGTTATATTTCCAGATTTATCTGGGGCTGAGTACTTCAAAGTATATTGACCAATTACATTTACATTGACTTCCCCTTCTACTGTGACAAGTTCTGTAACATCTCCATCTATATTGTCTATAGATCTAACTCCTTGCATTGGGTCAAAAGAACTACCTCTTGGTATCTTCAAATCATTAAAAATCATAATACTATCTCCTTTGTTTTTATTATAAATATTTTTGAAAAGTTTTTTAGAATATAAATATATTAGCTATTTAAGAAAATTTATTGCTTATCATCTGAATACCACTTATTTTCTGTAGAATTATCATTCAATATTCCAAGTGTTGTGAGCAAAGCTAAAAAGCAATTTACTGTATCAGAATAATTTTTGGGTAGTATATCAACATATCCAAAAGATTGTATTGTAAGTACTAACATCGCTGATAGAGAAACCCAAAACCCCCTGTTTCTTAATCTCTTTTTTAAATAGTTCTTCATATATTTTCTCCTTTGGCTAACGTTTTATTTTTTTACGTTGTTTTTTAGGAATGTTTGGAGTTAATGTACAATAAGTTATATAACCTGAACTTTCACTAGACTCCTTTCTTGCTTGATATAAACAACCTTCTTTTTTAATACAATAACAACATTTTATTCTTACTGCTTTTGAATAAAGCTCTTCTTTATCTTTCTTTTTAATATTTTTTTGTTTAACAGCCATATATTCACCTTCCTTATTAATACTTTTCATTTTCTGAATATACCAACTATCTTTCTCTATTGTAAGTTATTTAGTAAAAAATTCTCTTATTTTTGATTTATTCCATAAGGAATTGTAAACATCTCTTTTATAAATTACAGATAACATACAAGCATTTATCAGTTCATCAATTCTAATTTCTATATCATTTAAATTATCTTCCTTTATTTCATTAACTAAACTGTAATCATCTTTCAAAACATCTAAACTCATAAAACTATTTATAAATGTATTTACATCATGTTTAGCTAAAAACATATTGTGTAAACAAGTCTCTATATTTCCATAAATACTTTTATCATTAAATAAATCATTCTTCATAGTTTTATTTATAAGATTAAACTTTTTACTTAGAATAATACAAGTTTCTGAATTTATTGGTTCTCTTTTTTTGTTATTTTCAATCAAATATAGCTTTTCAACTATTTTTTCTATATCATTACAGTATTCTAATAAAGTAAATACACTTTGAATATCATAAAATAGCGAAAAATAATTTATGTTATGATTACTTTTTTCATATTCATATTGATTCAGTTTGTCAATAAATGAATAATCCACATCATCAAATGAATAATCATTCTTTTTGGTTGTATAAATTCCCTCTACAAAAACTTTTCTTATATTCAATAGTTCATTTTTTATATTTAAAATTTCTAAGTAACTTTCAAACTTAGAGTCACCATATAAATTATTAAAGTTTTCAGCTCTTAGGGTGTCTTGCTCATTTTCTGTAATGGAAAAGCAATACTTTTTCATAATTTTACCTTGGTACGCATCATTCTCTATCAAACTTAAATACGATTTTGATAATGATATAAGTTCATTTAATTTTGATACTACATTTGAGGGATGATACTTCTCAAATGATTTTAAAATGTTGGTTTTATAATTCTCAACTGTAATAGATTTACTTGTACACTTTGTTGATTTATATTCAAAATCATCAAATCTACCTACTTTTAAATTAGGTCTATAGCTCAATACATCTTCTTCATTTATACTTTTACTCATATTCTTTAAACCTTCCTTGTTTAAATATCTTAGATTAGCATACTTAAGCTTGTTAGCATTATTTAAATGCTAACAAGCTTATTTGAGATTATTAGACTTGTTGATATTGCGTGGATTTTTTGAGGTGACATATTTTCTATTCACTATGTAATATACCTTATATAAAATATACTTTGTTAAAATAAAAAATATATTTTTTATTTTATATAAAATTTTTTTTTAATTTACTTTCAATATCTGCTAAAGTATTTCCATATGTAAAATCAGTTATGCTCATATCATTAGCTACATTATGATTCAAATTTTCATCATAAGCTAACTTATAATACTTAAGCTTACTTTGAAAGTTATTGTTTGTATTTACTATTAATTCCCTATGATTTTCATCTACTTTTACAACTACACCTAAATAGTTGTATCCTTTTTCTATAGCATGCTTAAAACAGCTCTCTAAATTGATTTTTTTTAACATCTTCTCCCCCTATTATATATAACTTTTTATATTTATTTATATGCATGTATACAATGATTAATTTTCGTATCATCAAAATTAATATTATATAAAAAATATTCTACCTACTACACCATTTAATTTATTAAAATTTACATTATTAAATATAATTTTTAAATTACAATAGTAAAAGAGCTTAATTTCTGCTAAATGTCAAAGAATATTTATCATCTATATATATACCTATACAGTTCTGCATTTTGTAACAAAAAAACAAAATTTATATTATGCTTTTTGTAGAATATATGTATTTAACGCAAAATATTGTCTTTATAATTATATACTCTTTTAAATATTTCAAATTAATTTTCATAATATAAGAAATTATACAATCTCTTATACAAATACATATCATAAAAAATGGATTTAATTTATCATATAATTTCTTAAAATCTAATATGAATAAAATTAAATCCATTGTAATTAATACTAAAACTATGCATTTGATTTTTTTATTATAAAAGGAATAGTTATAATTGTACCTATTAAAGCATCTACCATATCAATCATAGTATCTTCTAGTCCACCAGCTTGTGTATTAGTACCAATAAAAGTATCCATTAGAAATTCACCTATCTCCCACAAACTAGCTACTCCCATACTAAACATAAATACAAATATGATTAAATATACTTTACTCATTTTGCTTATATCTCTTTGTGTATGGAAATATTTGATTATAGAAAATGCCACAATAGAAGATATTACACCTGACCATAAATGTAAAAAATCATCATAATAATTTATATCATAAAAATTAAAACAAGTACCTAACAATGCTGAAAACATTATAAATAAAGCAAGAACTATATATAGTTCTTTGCTTAACAATCTTTCATTTTGCTTATTTATAAAACTCAGTATAAGAGTACCAACTAAACTTATTACTACTAATCCTATATTACCTAATTCTTTGTTGATTGCAAAAAATATAGCAGAAAAAATATAAACTATATATAATAATATAGTTATTGGTTTTAAAAGTTTATTCATACACACTTTACCTTTCTAAAACAAGTCTATAATAGCTTAGGATTGACATCATTATCACCATGACCGTAAAGCTTTAGTGGCTTAAGAGCTGGTCCTTCAAGTATATTTCCCTTGTAATCAAATCTAGAACCATGACATGGACAATCCCATGTTTTTTCTTCACTATTAAAATTAAGTTCACAACCTAAATGAGTACATGTAGTATCTACAATATAAAATTCTCCCATATCATCTTTATACACACCATATCTTTTACCATCAATATTAACAATCTTTCCTTCTCCATTATTTTTAGGCATATCTCCACTGCCAATTTTTAATTTTCCACTTACATAATTCATTGCTACATTCGCATTTTCCTTTATAAAGTCTTTTGAGAAATAACTACCTAATCTCGATGGATTAAAAGTATCTTTATAATCAGAATTATTATTTACTATCAAATCCTTTATTATTATTCCTGCAACAGTACCATTAGTAATTCCCCATTTAGAGAAACCTGTAGCTACATAAATATTGTTTTCTCTTTTATTAATGTAACCTATATAAGGAACATTATCAAAACTCATATTATCTTGAGCTGACCATCTACATTTAAAATCTTTTACCTTAAATACCTTTTTTCCATAATGCTCTAAGTCATTAAATATTTCTTTTTCAGTTCCTCCTTGACCAACTTTATGGTCTCCTCCTCCAAAGATTAGTAAATTCTCATTTCCATCATTATATTGTCTAAAAGTTATGGATGGGTCATCTATACTTATAAACATACCCTCTGGTAATTTATTTTCTAAAACTGCTGTCATTAAGTAAGCACGTTCTGCATATTCTTTTGCAAAATAAAAATTCAATCCATCATACCATGGGCTATGAGATGAAATTATAACATTTTCAGCTTCTATTATATTATCTTCTCTTGTCTTAACACTACATATTTTCCCTTTTTCTAAATCCACTACTGGTGTATCTTCATATATTTCTAGACCTAAATTTACTGCTATTTCTGCTAATCCATCAATATACTTCTTTGGGTTAAATTGACCTTGATTATTAAAACTGATAGCTCCCTTTATATCTAATGGAATATCTGCTATAGTTTCATGATATTCACAATCTATTCCTATTTTTTTGCATGTACGATATTCCTCCTTTATATCCTTTATAGTATCTTCTTTTTCTGTGAATACAAAAGATGGTTCTTTTTTAAAATCACATTTGATATTATTCTCTTTTATTATTTGTTCAATTAAATTTAAAGCTTCATTATTTGCATTATAATATGATTTTGCTTTATCTAATCCATATTTTTTCTCTATCTTAGAATAAAATATGTCATGCTGACAAGTTACCTTACCAGTATTTCTTCCTGAAGTTCCATATCCTATTTTATCAGCTTCAACAAGCGCTACTTTTTTACCCTCTTTTGCTAATAAATATGCAGTTGTTAATCCAGTTATACCTCCTCCTACTATAAGACACTCTACTTTTATATTTTCGCCTAATTTTTTATATTCTTTTGGATTTGAATTTAAAAACCAATACGATTCATTCATTTAAAATACTCCTTTACATATTAAATAATAATAGTTTTCCCATCATCAAGTTTATTTATTATAAATAGTATAAAAAATAAATATGTCTTTATAATGAATTCTCTGTTGTAGGACTTATAATATAAATAGAAGTAACTATATAATTGAGCCAGTACAATTAAGAATTCATATCAGAATTTAGTGTATAGAATCCAAAGGTTTTGCAAAATAAAAACCAAAACATCTTTGATTAACATTTTTTAGTTACAAAAAAATATTACTGGAAATCAACTTTTCCAGTAATATTTAATAACAAAACATATCTACACAATTTTATAAATATCTCTATAAATTTAATATACCTCACTAAGTCTTTCTTCTAGCTTAGTCTGAACAAGACCTAATATAAGATTTACAATCCAATATACTACTATTACACAAGTAAAAGCCTCTAAATATTTATAACTTGCTGCTGCTTCTGATTGTGCAACTGCCATAATTTCTGTAACTCCAATAGTAAAAGCAAGAGAAGTTCCTTTTATAATATCTGCAAAAGTATTTGTAAAAGGAGGAATCGCAACCCTTATAGCTTGTGGTAAGACAATCCTTTTCATTGTTTGCACATATGACATTCCAAATGCTAAACTTGCTTCTATTTGACCTTTATCTACAGATGTTATAGCGCCTCTTAAACTTTCTGCAAAATAAGCAGAAGAATTTAAACCAATTACTATTACTGCTGCTGAAAAAGCTTCCAATGTTTTAAGTTCTGGTACTAATTGTATTAGACCAAAGTATATGAAAAAAAGTTGAGCAGCAAGAGGAGTACCTCTAAAAAATGAGATGTATATTCTTGATACTGTTTTTAAAATCGGAACTTTAGCATCTACAATTAACGCTATAAACAAAGCTACAATCATTCCCAATACCAAAGATAACAGAGACATTTTAAATGTTACTGTCAAATATTTTAATATTAATGGAAATATACCTGCTGCAAATCCAAAATCAAATACTTGCATCCTTGACCTCCAATTAATTTTCCTTAGTTGTGTCTAAGCCAAACCACGCTTCAGATAACTTTGTAAATGTTCCATCTTCATGCATTGCTTTTATAGCTTTATTGACATCCTCTATTATAGCTTTACTTTTCTCTTCTTTTCTAAACGGATATTGGTTTACTTCATATACGCCAGTATCTATATCTGCAACTTTTAATTTAAGTTCTCCTTGTTCTATAGTTGTTTTAGCTTTAACTTCTGAAAGCCATGCAACATCAATTCTTCCATTTTCTACATCTTTTTCCATAGGTACTCCATCATATGTAACTATATCAAGACCTAAGTTATGTTTTTCATTTAAATCTCTTATAGTTTTTTCTCCATTACCACCTAGAACACAACCTACCTTTTTGCCTTTTATGTCTTCTATCTTACTTATAGTACTATTCTCTGGTACTATAAATTTATATTTACTATATGCATAAGTATCCGAAAAATCATATTTTTCTACTCTTTCAGGAGTAGTTGACATTTGGTGTGCTACTGTATCAACTTTACCAGCATCTAACATCCCCATAAGTCCACTAAATTTGGCTGTTTTAAACTCTATTTTATATCCTGTTCTTTTTGATATTTCTTTCCATACATCAATTTCAAAACCTTTATTTTCATCATTTTCTTTATAACACCATGGTGCATATTCTACAGATACTCCTACATTTAAAGTCCCTTTGCCTTTTTTAGAAGCATCTTGCGCTGTAGCTTCATCATCTTTACTTGAACAGCCAACTAACACTATTGTTCCTAAAACTAATGTCAATAATAATGAGAATACTTTTTTATTTTTTAATCTCAAAAATAACACTCCCTCTTCCTATATTTTTGTGTACTAAAACATAATATCATAATTTGAAAAGGTTTTTTATTGCTTTTCTCTATGTAATTCGACATCAATATTCTTTTTTTCTATACTTTCTTTATAATTTATTTTTGAAATTAACATTATTTTGTTAAATTTATATTTATTTTCTATTAATAGTTAATAGTTTAGTTAAAAAAGCTAATTTACATATTAAAAGTTATAATACTCTTAAAATACATTTACACAAAAAATGAACTTTGTATATCAAAGTTCACTTTTTTATATTTCATACTTTAGGATAATTCAGTAATATATTAATTTTTATAGAACAAAAGATTTTTAATTATTAAATAATCTTTATTTACTATACTTCTTGATTTAATGGTTTTTTAAGTAGTGCTAAAAGCATCATTCCAACCACAGCACCTATAGCTATAGCTAATATATATCCAAGTGGATGAGTAACCACTGGTATAACAAATACTCCTCCATGAGGTGCACGAAGAGCTGCATTGAACAACATACTAAGTGCCCCCGCCACTGCTGAACCTCCAACACAAGCTGGTATAACATGAAGTGGGTCTCCAGCTGCAAAAGGTATAGCTCCTTCAGTTACAAAAGATAATCCCATTACATAGTTAACTTTACCAGAATCTCTTTCTTCTTTTGTAAATCTATTTTTAAAGAATGTAGTTGCAAGAGCTATAGCAAGGGGAGGAACCATACCACCAGCCATTACTGCTGCCATTATTTCAAATTGACCTGATTCAAGTGATGCGACCCCAAATACATATGCTGCTTTATTTACAGGTCCACCCATATCTACGGCCATCATTCCACCTAATACTAACCCTAAAACTATTTTTGAAGTTCCACCTAAACCGTTTAAAAAGCCAACCATTGCATTATTAATTGCTGTAACTGGAGGTATTACTAAAAATGTCATTATAATCCCCATCAAAAGCGTTCCAAATAAAGGATATAATAATACTGGTTTTATTCCTTCTAATGAAGTTGGCAATACACTAAATATTTTCTTAAGTCCTTCTACTAAATAGCCTGCTATAAATCCTGCAAGTAATGCACCTAAAAAACCGGAACCACCATCACCTGCAAGAGCTCCTCCTACAAAACCTACAACAAATGCTGGTCTATCAGATATAGAATATGCTATATATCCTGCAAGTACAGGTAACATAAATCCAAAAGCTTTGTCTCCTATTCCCTTAAAAAATGCTGCTGTTGGAGTATTTGAACCAAAATGTGAAGGGTCAATAGAATAATCATCAAGTAAAAATGCTATGGCTATAAGTATTCCTCCACCAATAACAAATGGTAACATATTAGATACACCATTCATTAAATGTTTATACACTTTTCTAAATCCACTTTCACTTTCTTCATTTGATTCATTGTGATTTATCTCTCCTCCATGATAAACTGGAGCATCTCCATTTACAGATTTATCTATAAGTTCCTCTGCTTTGTGTATACCATCAGCCACCTTAGTCTTTATGACTTTTTTACCATTAAATCTAGCCATCTCAACATTTTTATCTGCTGCCACTATTATACATGTTGCATTTTCTATCTCTTCTTTTGTGAGTCTATTTTTAACACCTGCTGAACCATTAGTTTCTACTTTTATTGATATACCTTTACTTTCAGCCATTTTATTTAAACTTTCAGCTGCCATAAATGTATGCGCTATTCCAGTTGGACATGCTGTTACTGCTAAAACTTGAGGATACTTATTAATATCTTTATTCTTAACATTTACTATATTTTCTTTCCCAATTACTTCATCTTTATATTCTTCACTAAATTTTTCTCTTTCTTTTTTATCTATTATTTCCTTAAATTCTTTCTCAGAAGTTGAATTTATAAGTTTATTTCTAAAATCTTCATCCATAAGTATTGTAGATAATCTTGATAGCACTTCCAGGTGAGTATTATTAGCTCCATCTGGTGCAGCTATCATAAAAAATAGATTTGATAAGCTTCCATCAAATGATTCATAATCTATACCTTCTTTTGATATTGCTGCTGCTATACAAGCCTTAGTAACTGATGTATTCTTAGCATGAGGGATAGCTACCCCTTCTCCAATTCCTGTTGTACTCATTTCTTCACGAGCTATAATAGCTTTTTTATAATTTTCTTTGTCATTCAAGTTGCCACTATTTGCAACTAAGTCAACTAATTCTTCTATCGCTTCTGACTTATTTTTTGACTTTAAATTTAACTTAATTGATTTTTCATCTAATAAATCTATAATTTTCATAATTCCTAATTTCCTTTCTATATATTTTCAAATCTATTTACAGATATTTCATTTACCAATTCATTAATGTATTCTTTTTTAGCTAAGTCATATGAAAAAGCAGTTGCACTACCTGATGCTGCCCCTAATTTAAGAGCATAATCATATTTACCAGTATTCAAATATCCAGATATAAATCCTGCTACCATTGAGTCTCCTGCTCCTACAGAATTTTTAACTTTTCCTTTAGGTACATTACTTATAAGTACCTCATCTTCTTCTGTAACTAGCATTGCTCCATCTTTCCCCATTGAGACTAAAACATTTTTAGCCCCCATTTGCTTTAATTTCTTAGCATATTTTACTATATCTTCATTTGAGTTTAATTTAACATTAAACAGTTCTTCTAATTCGTCACTATTAGGCTTAATTAGAAAAGGGTTGTATTTTAAAACATTAAGAAGAAGATTTTTAGTTGCATCTACTACAACTTTTATATTTTTTTCTTCTAATCTAGACATTATATTTTCATATAGTTTTTCGTCTAAAGTAGAAGGTATACTTCCTGCCAATATTAAAATGTCATCTTGATTTAATTTATCAAGTTTTCTATATAACAAGTCAATATATTCATCATCTATATTTGGTCCTTGTCCATTAATCTCGGTTTCTTCTAATTCTTTTATTTTTACATTTATTCTTGTAAAACCACGTTTTAATTTTATAAAATCTGTCTTCAAGTTTTTTTCTTCTAATGTTCTTATTATATATTCTCCAGTAAAACCACTTATAAAACCTAAAGATATATTATCATTTCCAAGTTCTTTTAGTATACGAGATACATTTATACCTTTTCCTCCTGGATAAACGTATTCTTCATTTACACGATTTGTATTTCCAGTCTTTAATTTATCTAGCTTAACTATATAATCTATTGATGGATTTAATGTTACTGTATAAATCATCTTGCCACCTCTTTTTATTTATTTACTCTATGTTTATATCTTAACTTCATATTAATATCTCTGAAAGTCAAAAAATTTCTCTTAATTAAAAGAGAAATTTATCGTTTTTATTTTATTTAGTTTTATATTATCCAAACTTACAAGTGTATATACAATACTCTTTATTTAAACAAGTTTACAAACTTTTCAAAATTGCTATTTTCACATATGCTTATAACTTTTGCTATAGAATCTACTCTTTTATATATATTTGAAAATATAACTTCATAATCTAATATTTTATCCTTATCAAGTGCTAACATTATTATTAAACGAACATCTGATATTTCCCAAGCAATAGGAGTCTCCAATATACCAATTGCTATTTTGTTTTCAAAAACTTTTCCAATTGCTCCATGTGGTATGGTTACCATATTTCCTATTTCAGTTGTAGCTATTTTTTCCCTCTCAAAGTAAGAATTTTTCATATCCTCGTCTATGTAACCTTTTTGTACAAGTTTACTTGCCATAAAATCTATAACATCTTCTTTTCTTTTAAAATCTAAATCAGTAAAAAACAACTCATTATCAAAAAGATTTTTTATATCCAAATCTAAATATATATTTCCTGTTTCTATATATTTTTCAATTAATTTAATTTCTTTTTCACTTAAAATAGGAGATATATTTATTACTGGTATATCTGCTATTTCAACAGGAACAGTAGATATTACAAAATCAACATCTATGACTTTTATATATTCAACTAAATATGAAGGAATAACTTTTAATATTTCTAGTTTTTCTTTAAATATATTTTCCAATTTAGCCTTTATTAACATTGATGTCCCTATACCTGAAGTACAAACTATTATCGTCTTGAAAACCTTATCTTTGTTATTATAAGATGCCCTTTCAACAGCTCCTCCTATATGTAGAGCTATGTTTGCAACCTCATCCTCATTGATTTCTATATTTAAATCTTTTTCTATTGTTTTTTTAGCTATATTAGCTAGTTCAAAAGCAAATGGATATTTTATTTTGATGTCTTGAGCTATTATAGGTGATTGGTTTATACCTAGCTTTATTTTTTTACACAGACTACTAATATGCTTATATAAAAATTCTTCAAATATCTCATCATGACTGATGTCTATTGATGTAGCTAATTTTAAATTTTTACAAAAAGTTTTTATTGAGTTTATTATAATTTCTTTGTTTTGTTCATTTTCTAGAATTGAACTTCTCTTATTACTATAATTTTCTACAAAACCTTCTATAAACTCTTTTTCATTACAGTTATGTCTACTTAACATAACTAGTATATTATTCAACACGTTTTTAAATTCTATGTCAGTTAATATCAATCTATTTTCATTTAATACATCTAATAATATTTTTTTTATTATTAACTTTTTTTCTTTTATATAATCATTTAGAAAATCATTTAGAGTCAATTGATTATCTCTCTTATTACTCAAATCAATTATACAATTTACTATTCTATCTTCACTTTCAGAAATGCAGATACCTTGCTTATGCTTTGACTTAATCGAAATGGAATACCTTTCTAATATTCTTTTTACTTCTTTTAAGTCATTTTTTACTGTTGAAACACTCACATACATGGAATCTGCTAAATCTTCAAGCCTTATGGTATTTTTTTCTTCATTACTCAAGGCTAATACTTTTCTGATTATATACTCTACTCTATCTACATCATCGTATAGATTACTATTTAGATTCACTTCATTAAAGTTTCCTTCTAACTTATAACCAACGCCTCGTATTGATAGAATTTTACTGTTTTTAAGTTGTTTATTAATATCCTTTATTTCATTTTGTATAGTTTTTGAAGAGCATCCTATTTCTTGACTTAAGGCAAGACCACTAATTGTATCTTCGGAATTTAACAGGATTTTTATTATACTTATCTGTCTTGCTGTTATATTTAAACTCATAAAATCACCTTTTACTCTAAATATTGATTTCTCAATTTTTTTATTTCTTCCTTATCTAAATTAAATTCTCCATATAAATATTTTTCCACACTACTGTATTCTTCATCAATTCTTCTAAAAGCAGTTTTTATATATTCTTCATTTACGCCAAATATATAATTTAATTTTTCTTTTGGAATTCCTTTAAATTTAGGCTTATATTCTATAAACCTTTCTATTTCTTTATCTGCAAATTCATTACTTTTTAAATAATCTTTCATTATATTCTCTCTTGATACACCTAAAATCATAAGAATTATAGCACTCCCTACACCAGTTCTATCCTTACCTGCTGTACAATGATTTAATATTGGTAAATTAGAATACTCCTTTATAAGTTCTACTAATTTTCTATAAGATGGATTATTTACAGGTAAATTATAGTAACTATTATTTAACATATTAAACGCTCCATCTTTTTCAAACAAACCATCAATCATATCTTCAATAGAACCAAAGCTCCCTTCCGATTCTTCTAACTCTCTCATAGCCGGAATTCTTATATTTTTTATATTTGATATTATTGTTGATGGATGCTTACGAGCTTCTTCGTCACTTCTATAATCAAATATATATTTAATATTTAATTCTTTTAAAATTTTTATATCATTTTTACTTAGGTTTGATAGTTTTGCAGACCTATAAAATAACCCATACTTTACACTTCTACCATCTTCAGTTTTATTACCACCTAAATCTCTAAAATTTTTCATCTTACCACCTCTTAAAAGCTATCTATTGTACCTCTATTTAATATTTCATAAATTAATTTTATCACAATTTCATATTGTTTATTTAAAATATTTTTTAGTATTTGGTTAGCAATTGTAAAATATAAAAGTATATCTTTATACAAAATTAACCTAAATTTTACATAATTTATTTACTTTGTAGAAGCTTTATAGTTTATAATCAATATACAGTAGTATATTTTATGTAAAAAAGACCATATTTAGAATAATATCAAATACATTGGAGGTTTTATATTATGGACATTCAAAAGCAAAAGAATTTTATAATTAAATTTACATATGTTGTCTTAATAGGAAGTATTATATATATTGCGTTAAAATTCTTATTACCTTTGTTGATGCCTTTTGTAATTAGTTTTATCATTGCATCCATCTTAAGACCTATTATAAGACTTATTACAAATAATATGAATTTAAATCGTACATTTATTTCTGTAGTAGTACTTTTAGCCTTTTATGGATTATGCATATTTTTATTAATTAGCTTTGGTGCAAAAATATTTACAAGTATAAGTGACATATTTTTTAGGCTTCCTGAAATATATAAATCAAGTATACAACCAACACTAAATACTTTATTTTCTAAAATAGATGCTAGTACACCTAATGTTAATCTAGCATTGATACTTGGTTGGGATAATATAAGTCAATCGATGATGTCTTTAGTAGCCTCTGTTTCGACAAATGCACTTAATACTATAGCAAGTATTGCAAGTAAAACACCTGCATTTATGTTAAAACTTATTATCACTTTGATTGCTTCTTTTTTCTTTACTTTTGACTATCAAAAAATAGTAGACTTTATATTAAAACAGTTTCCAGAAAAAAGCCAGTTAATGATAATAAACATAAAAAATAGTAGTATTAACGCTCTTTTAAAACTACTAAAAGCATATGCAATACTATTATCAGTGACATTTATAGAACTACTTATTGGACTCAATATCCTAAGAGTTGAAAATGCTTTTGCTATATCTGTCATCATAGCACTTGTTGATATTTTACCAGTTTTAGGTACAGGAAGTATTTTGACACCTTGGATGATTATTTCATTAATTAATGGCAATATCAACTTAGCAATAGGTCTTCTAATACTATATATCATTATAACTGTAGTTAGACAAATACTAGAACCAAAAGTAGTGGGACACCAAATTGGTCTATATCCTTTAATAACTTTAATGTGTATGTTTGTCGGAGCTCAGCTATTTGGAATAGCTGGATTATTTGGATTCCCTATCGCAGCTACAATCATAAAAAATCTACATGATAATGGTATTATCACTGCATTTAAATAGATTAACTTTTACATTTTCTTTAAACTTAAAATAGTGAGATATATAATATATCTCACTATTTTTTCTACTCTTTACAGATAATATCTATCATTTCTTTATATTCGTCTTCATTATTTAAAACATCTACATCTTTAAATTTTTCCTTCATTTTTTCTTTAATCTCTAATGAGTAAGATATTGTATATGGAATAAAGTTCTCTATTTTTTCTATATATTCCCTAGAAAAAAATTCAGAATTATACACTACAGAAAATAAAATTAACATTAAGCAATCATTTTTTATCATAGCCATTACAGATTCATTTTTATTGTTAATTTTAAAACCATCTATTAATTCAATAGTAAAATTTATTAATTTATTTGTAATTTCATCTAAAGTTCCATTTTTTATAGTTTCTGTCATAACAGTTTTATGATTGGATTTTAAATCTTCTTTTATATCCTGTAAATCATCAGATACTTGCAATAAAAACCCATAACCAATGCAAAATTCTATTTCTTCATTTGTCATCAAGCCACTTATTAAGTATCCATCTACTAAAACAGATGAACCGCCTTTTTCAATAGAAATAGACAATAATTCTCCTTTACACAAATTACACTTTCTATCTTGTTGCCTTAAGCTCTTTACTTGACTTTCAAATATCAATAATAGTGACTCGTAGACTTCTTTAAATTTTGCTCTAGAATAAACACTTTCAATATAATCTATCATTTGAGATACTTTACTTTCATGATAGTTACTAGGTTTAATTTGTTCTCCCAAGAGCTTTTTTTCTAACCACCGATTAAATAAAACCTTATCAGCTTCATTTATACTTGTATTGTCTAAATAGTTATCTGTATATGGATATAGCATGCTATATGCAAAGTTTGCTTTTGAATAATAGACCTCTTTTCCAAATGATAATTGTAACGCATTTGAAATCCATACATTCCTCATAGCTTGCATAATATCACCTATAGGCAAATCATTATCAAATTTTCTTGCATCTCTAATAAACTGTTTTGTTATACCTAAAAACTTTTTTCTATCTTCAATATCCATTTTTTCTAACTTAAAGATATTGTCTTTTTCTAATGTGTTTTGTAAGAAAATCTCACCCTTTTTTATCCACATTTTTTTCAATACAAAATCACTTGGATATTTTTTTAAGTGAGTTGATAATGTATCTATCCATTTATCTAATTCTTTTTCACTCTTTTTTTGTGAATCTTTACTATATCTTTCTATATTCTCAGATAATTCAACACTTGAATTATTCCATGTATTCTCACATTTTTTACAATAATATTCAAATATACTACTCAAATCCATTTAACAGCCCTACTTTCATGCCTAAATTATACACTATATTATATCAGTACATATAACTAATATACAGTTAAACTTCTAATTGTGTATAATAATAACATAAAAATTATTTATTTTTTAATTTAGCTAGTGCTTCTGCAAATGGATTATTAAATGTTTCTTGATTTTTGCTTTGACTTTTTAAATATTGATTAACATCTTTTTTTGATGCCTTCTTTTTTTCTTCTTGTTTTCTTTTGTTGAAAGATGACAATTTTTCTCTATATCCACAGCTACAAGTAAAGATTCTTCCTTCACCTTCTCCACGAAGTTCTAATTTTTTATGGCAATTAGGACATCTTGAATTGGTTACTTGCGATATAGTTTTTCTAGTATTACACTCTCTATCTTCGCAAATCAACATTTTACCCTTCTTACCATTTACCTCTAGCATGAATTTTCCACACTCTGGACATCTATTTTTAGTTAAATTATCATGTTTGAATTTACTATCACTATTTTTTACTTCTGAGACAATGTCTTTTGAATAATTTTTCATATCATTTATAAATGTATTTTTATTAAGTTTTCCTTTTGAAATATCCAACAATTTTTTTTCCCATGAAGCTGTAAGTTCTGGTGTCTTCAAATCTACTGGAACTAAATCCAATAATTGTCTCCCTTTTGATGTTATATATATATCTTTATTTTTCTTTTCCATTAAAAATGAATTGAACAATTTTTCTATTATATCTGCTCTTGTAGCAACTGTCCCAAGACCACTTTTTTCCATAGCTGTTAATAATGTACC
This sequence comes from Clostridioides difficile, assembly GCA_012955965.1. Taxonomy (GTDB): domain Bacteria; phylum Bacillota; class Clostridia; order Peptostreptococcales; family Peptostreptococcaceae; genus Clostridioides; species Clostridioides difficile_G. The sequence continues at coordinate 121,255 of JABBZI010000009.1, read as the reverse complement.
CTCATTTAAATATGGAGGTGGATTTGTTTTACCTGAAGTTACCTTTAGTTCCTTTACTTTAAGGATGTCCTTTTCTAAAACATTTGGTATACTTTCATACTCATCTTCATCATCAATATCTTTATAGCTTTCTTTCCAACCTAAATTTATTACTTTATTGCCCTTCGCTTTAAATATTTCTCCTTCTACACTAGCATTTATAGTTGTCTGTTCATATTCAAAAGGAGGAGACAATACTGCTAAAAATCTTTTTACTACAAGATTGTATATTTTTCGCTCTTTATCACTAAAATCACTCATAAATACCTTCTGTTCTGTTGGTATTATTGCATGATGGTCTGTTACCTTCGAATTATCAACAAAAGATTTATTAGCTGTAATATTACTTTTTAATAATTTGTTACAAATCTTTGAATAATCACTAACATTTACAGCTTTTATCCTGTCTTTCAATGTTCCAACAATATCTGATGTTAAATATCTAGAATCAGTTCTAGGATAAGTAAGCACTTTATGATGCTCATACAGTTTTTGCATTATAGATAATGTCTCTTTTGCTGAAAATCCAAACATTTTATTTGCATCTCTTTGCAATTCTGTTAAATCATATAATGCAGGAGAATATTTTTTCTTATATGATTTGCTTACTTCTGATATTTTTATATCTAAATTTTTTACCTTTTTTAATATGGATTCTATCTTTTCTTTACTGAATGTTGAAGAGTTATTATTCTTATCACTCCAAATAAATTTTATATCTGAACTTCCCTTTGTGGCAATTAGCTCCAATCCATAGTACTCTTTAGGTTTAAAATTCCTTATTTCTTCCTCTCTCTTAAGTAACATGGCAAGAGTAGGTGTTTGAACTCTTCCACAAGAAAGTTGTGCATTATACTTTGTTGTCAAAGCTCTAGTTGCATTTATTCCAATAATCCAATCAGCTTCTGCTCGTGCTATTGCTGAATAATATAAATTTTCATATTCTTTTCCACTTTTTAATTTTGCAAATCCCTCTTTTATTGCTTTATCTGTACTTGAAGAAATCCAAAGACGTTTTAAAGGCTTTTTTACTTGTGATTTTTCTATTATCCATCTTGCTACAAGTTCTCCTTCACGACCTGCATCTGTTGCTATAACTATTTCTTCTATATCATTCCTATTCATTTGAGCTTTGACTGTATTAAACTGCTTTCCACTCTTTTTTATTACAACAGTCTTTAGATACTTAGGAAGAATTGGCAAGTCTTCTAAGTTCCATGATTTATATCTTTCTCCATAACTTTCAGGGTCTGCAAGCGTGACTAAGTGACCTAATGCCCAAGTAACTACATACTTTGACCCTTCTATATACCCATTTTTTTCATTTTTTGCTCCCAAAACTTTTGCTATATCTCTTCCAACAGAAGGTTTTTCTGCTAGTACTAATATTTTTCCCATTTAAAAATACTTCCTTTCTCTATGTCCAATCTCATATTACACTTAAAATCTAAATAAATAGAACTTTTCTTAATATCGTAACTATAATATTACCATAATTTAATCATCTCTAATTAATTATTTAAGATTTTCTTATTTTTTTATCTAAAACTTATTTTATACTTAATTTGTATACTTAATTATGGCATCTATTTTTACGTATATTGCTTATATTTTTAAGTTTATAATTCGTTATTAGGCTTACATTTTTATATTTTTCTACTGTTTTTTAATTTTTTAGTTGACAAAACATAAAAACTTATATTAATATTATTAATACAATAAGCTATGACAAATCAATATCCGGTTAAGATTTTATAGAAGAGTTGCTATATAGCACACCGAAGGAGTAACACTCTCAGGTACTTTTTAAAAGTAGGACTGTAAAATTTACGGAACTCTGGAGAGACCCATTATGGGCGCCGAAGGGGCAAGGCTTTTATGCTCAATCTCTCAGGCAAAAGGACAGGGATTATCTACCAAAATCAGTATTATTAATACTTTTATTTTGGTTGCTAATTAGTGTATATCCAGAGCTGAATCTTTTTTAGATTTAGCTTTTTTTATTACACTAGAAATTATTAATAAATTATACTTATTTCCTGTCGATTACTTCATTAAAAATTCTATTGATTATGCAAAGCAAAAAAAAGAGGGAGTGTTTTTATGAATCTAATTGATATTTTAAACAAAGTTGATGCTTTTATTTGGGGACCACCCTTACTAGTGCTACTTGTTGGCACTGGTATATTACTTACTGTTAAGCTTGGAGTTATACAAATAACTAAACTTCCAAGAGCTATTAAATTAATATTCTCTGCTGAAAATAAAGGTAGTGGTGATGTTTCAAGTTTTGCAGCTTTATGTACTGCACTAGCTGCCACAGTTGGTACTGGTAATATTGTAGGTGTTGCTACAGCTATTAAAGCGGGTGGACCTGGTGCTCTTTTTTGGATGTGGATAGCAGCGTTCTTTGGAATGGCTACTAAGTATTCAGAAGGTGTTCTTGCAATAAAATACAGAACTAAAGACAAAAATGGTCAAGTATCTGGTGGACCTATGTATTACATAGTAAATGGTATGGGTGAAAAATGGAGACCTCTTGCAATATTTTTCGCTATAAGTGGTATATTAGTTGCACTTTTAGGCATAGGTACTTTTACCCAAGTAAATTCAATAACAGATGCAATAAATAGCAGTTTTGGTGTAGACCCTAGAATTACAGGTGTTGTATTAGCATTATTTGTAGCCTTAGTTGTATTTGGAGGTCTTAAAAGTATATCTAATGTAGCAACTAAGATAGTACCTTTTATGGCTGTTATATATATTGCAATCTGTGGAATTATTTTAATATCTTTCTGGAACAAGATACCAGAAACTTTTATGCTAATAATTAAAAGTGCTTTTACAACTACTGCTGCAACTGGTGGTTTCCTAGGAGCAACTATTTCACTAGCTATTAGAAATGGTATCGCTCGTGGTGTATTTTCAAATGAATCTGGTCTAGGTAGTGCTCCAATAGCTGCAGCTGCAGCTAAAACTGAATGGCCAGCAGAGCAAGGTCTTATATCTATGACAGGTACTTTTATAGATACTATTATAATCTGTACACTTACTGGATTCTCTCTTGTTATTTCAGGAGTATGGTGCTCAGACCTTAATGGAGCTGTTATGACACAAGCAGCTTTTAATGGAGCAATTCCTACATTTGGACCAATATTACTTACAGTTAGTCTGACATTATTTGCATTTACTACAATTTTAGGTTGGAGTTATTATGGAGAAAGATGTTTTGAATTCCTATTTGGTGTAAAAGGTATGAATGGATATAGAACTGTATTTGTTGCTATGGTACTGTTAGGTGCATTCTTAAAATTAGAAGTTGTTTGGATAATTGCTGATATTGTAAATGGACTTATGGCAATACCTAACCTAATAGCTTTACTTGCACTATCTCCTATAATAGTATCTGAAACTAAGAAATACTTTGAATATATAAATTCTCCAGAAAATCAGTTAAAAAACAATGCATAAATAAAAAACATAGAATTCCAAGTCAAATTTATATGGATTTGGAATTCTATATTTATTTAATTTTTTTATTTCTACTAGGATTTTATTAAAATTAGGCTCTCTCTTGCTCATTTTACTTAAAAAATCTCCTACCTCATTAAGACCTATTCTGCATGAAATCATTGGTATAAAAACAGTATTACTCTTTTCCAATATATTAAAACCTTATGCCATCAATTCTCTTGCAATTTCTGATATAGAAATATTTTCATTTTTTTGTAATATAGCTGAAATTGCTGACTTTGGATAAGGATATCTTCTTTACCTTGAATTACTTATTTAATAATCATTCACATTTTGTATATTTAGTAATTTGCTAAATGTATTTACTATTTGTAACTTTAAATAATTTAATCCTTTATTTGAATTATAATATAATAATATTTATAAATTTATAATTGAAAAACTGGTTTAATCAGATATAATAATACATATCTACTCGACAATAAAAATTATTATAAAGTATGCTTTTAAAACTTTCTGTTTTAAAATTTTATTTTTATATAATAGTATAAATACTTATATACATATTGATTTAGAAAATACAAAATACTTACTAGCTTTTTATAATACAATATTTTATAAATGATTTACATTTTACTAGCCTAATCTAAAACTTAATAATAAAACTAATAATGAGAGGTGAAAATTTATGCCAATTAATTCTTTTGAAAATTATCCTATGAACTGGAAACCAAATCGTCCTTCAAAAGGAAAAATACTATATAAAACTCTTGCAGAACAGTTAGAACAAGACATCAATAATGGATTTTTGTTGCCAGGTACTAAATTACCACCCCAGCGTGAATTGGCAGATTTTTTAGATGTTAATGTCAGTACTATCTCTAGAGCTTTTAAAATTTGTGAAAAAAAAGGATTAGTAAGTGGAGTTACTGGAAGTGGAACCTTTGTATCTTATGATACACGCTCAAATTTATTCTTAATGTCGAGTAATAATAAAATTACATTTATTGAAATGGGTACAATGAATCCAGACTTCACATTAGAAGAAATGAATACCTTGTTTAAACATATAATTAAAGAAATCGATTTTAAAACCATATTTCAGTATGGTCAAAGAGATGGTGCTAAATGGCAAAAAGAAGCTATTGTTAAATTAATTCATAGAGCTGGACTTGAAACTACAGCAGATAGCTTACTTCCTGCAAGTGGTGGACAAAATGCAATTGTAGCCATTTTAGCAGGTCTATTTCAACATGGAGATAAAATAGGTGTGGACCCTTTAACTTATCCTGGAATAAAGACAGCAGCTAAAATGCTTGGAATACAACTAGTTCCAATTAAACAAGAAAATATGGAAATTAGTGAAGAAGGTTTACTATATGCTTGTAAAAACGAGAATATTAAAGGTCTATACATAATACCAGATTATCAAAATCCAACTACACATATAATGTCACAAAATGGACGAAAGATGATTGCAAATATTGCCTCTAAATACAATCTAATTGTTATTGAAGATGCTATTCATAGTTTACTTAATGAGGCACATTTAAATCCAGTTGCTTCTTATATACCAAATCAGACAATCTATATTACAAGTTTATCAAAAATTATTGCACCTAGTCTACGTCTTGCTTATATCTCTACGCCTAAACAGTATAGAGAGGCGTTATCAAGTGCTTTATATAATATTAATTTATCTCAATCTTATTTTTTAACAGAAATTGCTTATCGTATGATTACTTCAGGAGAAGCTGATAAATTAATCAATGCTCGTCGCAAATCTGCAAGGAGAAGAAACAAGATTATTAATCAATATTTATCTGAGTATAATCTTTTAGGAAGTGATGAATGTATCTTTAGATGGTTGATTCTACCTGATGGTATAATGGCAGAAAAATTTGAAATGCAAGCACTTAAAGAAGGTGTACAGGTTTATGCATCTGAGCGTTTTGCTGTTGGAAAGGAAAAACCTATTTCTGCAATAAGAATAGCTGTATGTGCCACAGAAAGTACAGAAGAACTTAAAGCAGGTCTTACTGTATTAAAAAGATTATTGGATAAGAAAAGATAATTGTATTGCACACAATTTTTTAATTGTGTGTATTTTTTTTTGTTGTTACAATAAAATTACACCAGATAATAATTAATTTATAGAGATTAATATAGATTATTATCAATATATAGACTTTGATAGTGTTTTAAAACTATCTCGATTTTATATTGTAATTTACATATTAATCCAAATTTATTTTTAAGTATGATTGCAATTATACCACTAATCTATTTTACTAACATTTAATACATTAAAACAAAAGGAGTGATTTATTATGGGAAAATCTCAAGAACTAAGAGAAAGCTTTATTGCTTCAATCCCAATATTTCTAGGTTATATACCTATAGGTATAGTAGGAGGAATACTATTACAAAAATCTGGTCTTTCACCTTTTCAAATAGCACTAATGGTAACACTTGTGTTTGGAGGAAGCTCTCAATTTATCGCAGCTTCAATGATTTCTACTGGTGCAAGTATAACATCTATTGTTTTGACTACATTCATTGTTAATTTAAGACATTTTCTAATGAGCTCTAATTTAAATATGTGTGTAAAAAATAAAAGTCCAAAATTTATATTACCATTCTGTCATACTATAACAGATGAAACTTTTGCAGTTAATTATGAAAAATTTACTACTGGAAATTGGTCTGACAAAAATGCACTTTATCTAAATTTTTTCTGTTTAATTTCATCGGTTTTAGCTAACTTTATTGGCGCATTTTTAGGAGAAAGTATATCTATAGATAGTTCTATTTCTGGTTTTATATTGACATCTATGTTTATAGCATTAATAGTTTCTCAGATAAAAAATAAAATTTATATTGTGGTATTTATATCATCAATTATTATTTCAGTTCTCTTATATACATTGTTTAAAAATAATTTAGTGATAATAGTTACTTCAATTTTAGCATCTTTAATTGGTTTCTTCATAGAGGAATCTTACCATAAAAAGGAGGAGTCTTATGAATAATAATTATTACATATTTTGTATTATAATTGGAATGTATATTGTCACATATCTTCCAAGAGTTCTTCCTATGTTGATTTTCTCAAAAGAAGAAATGCCTGAACCCTTGAAAAAGATTATGAAATTTATACCTGTAGCAATACTTACTTCTTTAACTGCTAAAGATGTATTCTTTAATGATGATAATTTATATTTATCTATAGCTAATCCTAAAATTATGTCTTTTCTAGTTGTACTTCTTGTAGCTTATAGATTTAAATCTATTGGTATTTCTATTGTTACAGGTGTTATATCTATATATTTATTTGGAATTATCCTATAATCTTTAGATAATAATTCATAAGTTATTTTATAAACTATGTGTATAATTTTAATTTATTATTATCTCCATTTTAAATAAAAAACAGAGTAGTTTAAAACCACTCTGTTTTTACATTTCAACCATTACTATCAAAATTTTAATTTCTTATGATAAAACGTCTTATTCTTAATAAAAGTATGTGTATATTTAAATATTATATGAATCTACACTTGATACTTCTTCCTCATATTTTTGAAACTCTAAATTTGCTTTAAATAAATCTCCATCTATTTCTATATAGAATTTTCCGCCTTGTAAGTTTACTAAATCTCTTGCAATAGCAAGCCCTAATCCACTACCTTCAGTATTTCTTGATTCGTCTGCTCTTTTAAATCTTTCCATAATTTCACTTGGGTCAAAGTTTAATTCATAAGAAGATATATTTTTCATAGTTACTTTTAGATTTTTATCACAATCATATACATCAATATAGACTCTAGTTCCCTCTAAAGAATATTTAGCTATATTAGACAAAAGATTTTCAAATACTCTATACATTCTTCTTCCATCTGCCCATATATATACCTTATCATTTGGGACATTTAATTTTATATCTAAATTACTTTTAGATAACTTCTCTTCAAGTTCACCTATACTTTGTCTTAAGAGTTGCACTAAATCAATTTTACTAATCTGTAATTCTATATTGCCACTACTTACTTTACTAGCTTCAAATAAATCTTCTATTAATAATTTTAATCTTTTTGACTTTGATTCAAGTACATTTATATAGTCATTTATATATTCTGGTTGTATAGATTCTTCTTTTTTAATCAAATCTACATAATTTATTATAGAAGTAAGTGGAGTTTTCAAATCATGAGATACATTTGTTATAAGGTCAGACTTCATTCTTTCACTTTTGACTTGTTCTTCTATTGCTTTATCAAGACCTTCTCCAATATTATTTATATTTTCAGCTAAAGATGTAAAGTTATCATTTCCTGTAATTTTTATCTTATAATCTAATTCTCCCTGTTTTATCTTTTCGGTACCTTCTATTACATAACTAAGATAGGAAAGTCTTTTAGTTATATATATTGCAAATCCTAAAAAAATCCATATAGAAACCAGTAATCCAAAGCTCATACTTTGGATACTAATTACCATTATTAAAACTAAAGATACTACCACTATCATAATAACTTTTCTTGCTAAAGATACTTTTTTTATAGCGTTAATGACCTCCTTTACAGTCTTTATTAACCATAAAATCACTCTTACTATAATACTTGACTTAAATATACATATTTTATTTTCTAAATAACTCAATTGAACATGTATAAAAAATATATTATTTGATACTACCAATAAGGATACAAAAGCTAGCATCATGACATAAATATCATAAGATACATTAAAAATATACATAATCAAAACTACTATTGAAATAGATACCAATATTACATTAAATTCCATAGGCATCTTACTGTATATCAGTAAAAATATGTTATTTCTTTTTAACGCCTCACATTTTATTCTACTATATAAGATTATAGATAATAAACATATAATTGCTAAACTTAAACTAGCTACAAAAAATAATCTTACTTTTTCCGTAGCTTGTTTAAAAATTTGAAAGTTAGTATATACTATTCCGTCATCCATAGTTGGTTCTTTTGGAAAAGATACATATACCTCAAAAAGGTCCTCTAATCCATTTAGTTCCATACTAACATTATTTAGTTCAACTTTTTCTCCATTTATTTTTTTAGTATATGAATTTTTCTCTCCATTATTTACTATTTCTACATCACAATAACCTTTAACATTTTGCTTAAATTCATCTAAATAACTATATTCTGTATTTGTATAAGATTCTCTTGTCTTTATATTTACAATGTATATTTTTATATTTTTTAGAGAATTTAAATATTGAATAGAAGATTCTATCTTGTTCATGATTTTATTGTAATCAGAAAGACTACTACTTGAATCTATACTCTTACTTTCTGATTGAAGGTATTTCTGAAGGTATTTATAATTTGTTTTTTCTTCACTACTTAACCCCATACCCATAGATAGCTTAAGATTGTATAATAAATTCGACATTGTCTCATCATCAAACATATTACTGTCATAAAAATCATCAGATATATTAAAAATCTCATTCTTTGTAGAAGTCTTTTGTATATTGTATTTAGGTTCAGCAAGTCCTATTGTTGCTAACAATATAGTTAATGGAAATGAGATAGATATTATGATTAATGAGATTAACTTTAATGCTCTATATTTTTCCAATTTGTCCACCTCATCTACATTGTCAGTATTTTATATAATATAAAATTTAAAATGAGCATGATTCCCATAGAATAAACTAAACTATTGGAGAAAAAGTTAAAACATATAAGAATTCCTAACATTTGTGTAAATGTAAAAATGACTAAAATCAAAATGCAATTAAATATTAAACTTTTTTCTTTTATAAGTTTTCCACTAAAATTTTTCAATCTTATAACCAACTCCCCACACCACCTTTAAAAATCTTGGTTCTTTTGGATTTATTTCAATCTTTTCTCTTATTCGCCTAATATGTACTGCGACTGTATTTTCTGAATTAAAACTTTCTTCATTCCATACTTTTTCATATATCTCATCTATTGAGAAAACTCGTCCTTTATTTTCTAAAAGAAGTTTAATGATTTTGTACTCAATTGGAGTCATTTTTATATTTTCACCATCAATTTTCACTTCTTTTGTTAGTGTATTTAGCTCCAAAGCACCACTTTTTAAAACTTCTTGACTCGAATCTTCATAATTACCTAAAGTTACATATCGTCTTAAGTTTGATTTAACTCTAGCTATAAGTTCTAATAAGTTAAATGGCTTTGTTATATAATCATCAGCTCCAATATTTAATCCCATTATTTTGTCTGTATCTTCACTTTTTGCTGAAATTAAAATTATTGGTATGTTTCTTTCTTCTCGTATTTTTACAGTTGTTTTGATTCCATCCAATTTAGGCATCATTATATCCATTAATATTAGATGAATGTCATTCTCTGTTATTATTTCCAAAGCTTTCATTCCATCATATGCTTTATATATTTTAAATCCTTCTGATTTAAGATATATTTCTATTGAATCAACGATTTCTTTATCATCATCTACTACTAATATGTTGTACATGTTTTCACTTCCTCTATTGTATAATAATACTTATCTCTATTATACAATATCTTTCACTCCCTTTCTCAACAATGACTAAATTGTTATATTAAACTGGCTTACATTTTTGTAACTTTACCTTATAAATATATAATAGAATATAAATCTTAAGAAAATATTATCCTAAATCTTAAATATTTCTTAAGATTTAAGATAAATTGAGGTTTATTTGAATTAATTGATTTGAATTATGTTGTTTTCAGATTACTTTCATTTAAGTATTTTGATTGGATTCAGCTGAATTAATGTATATTAATTCTTATTGAGCAATTTTTATTTTCTAGGTGGAAGAATCATATTTTAGTAATTTTCTTCCACCATGCTTTCACCCAAATAGACTTAGAAGCATTTATTTCACTGCAATAATAGCTACTTATTTAAATTCTATTTTTATATATCCTATCTATTATGTACTATACATATACTATTAAAATTTATATAAATAAAAAACAAATTTATTTCATTTTTTTTACATGTTCAGAATAATAAACAAAATGAAGGCAAAAAAAGTTGTAGTTTCACACCTTCCTTTTATTTATTGTATATTTAGCTGCCATTTTTTCTCTTTAATATATTATAATGTGTAAGTTTTCCTATTTTATTTGTGTTTAAAAATTTTCTTTGGTTTAATCTTTTTAAAACTCGAAATGTAGTTGATTCATTCTATCCATAGTTTCCTTCCATTACATTAACTAAATCTCTAGGAGTTAGTACTTTATTAGCTTCCCCAATATATCCATCCGATTTTTACCATATCATTCTTTTAAATTCTTGTAAGACTCTTCTATTGAGTCTAACCTTTCTTTACTTATAGATTTATGTACTGTAGTAAGAGAATTCATTATTTTTCTACTTTTGCTAGATTTTAGTACTTTTTTCTTAAAAGCGTAATAATCTTCCTTATCTATTATTATTTCATAATGAGATTGAAACTTTATAATATATCTATCCAAATAATCTTTGTAAACTAATCCTTTTAGTAGTATTTTTATTGTACTTTTATGCCATCCATATATCTGCTTTATATCTTTTACAATTTCTTTTTTAGACATTATAGAATCTTTTTTCCATAAATACTCCATTATTATTAGTTCTGCTCTTAATAATTTTTCTATTGACATTTCTTCTTCCATCTTGTGTCGCTCCCTCATTCAGTCTAACTTAAACTAATAATAGGAGCTTTTTAACACAAAAACTACAGGTAAATTTTACCATTTATTCTATGTCTTTAGTTTGTTTTTTAATAGTAAAATAATATTCATATTTATAAATTTATCGAATTTTCAAATAAGTATCTTGAATAATAGCTGATTCTATTGTATTATTATGACTGTAGAATAAAGCTAAATTAGTAAAACTAGACAAATTTAGTGACACAAAGCCATAGGGACTAAGACTTGTAAATTATTTTATAAGTTATATTAACCAGTTGTCAAAAGGATGTTTTTCTTTTTGTTTTTATGAAAACTTTTTAGGCTTATAATAATATATATTTTAAAAAATAAAATGTATAGATATACACATATGTTGACTGCTTATACGGTTAGTTCATATGATTATTGTAATTTTATCAATATACAATTGCTATAATTTAGATTGTTAAAAAATCTCTTTAAATCGATTTTAAGATACATTGAGTAATGTTCTTGATGTATTCCAAAGTATAAACTATTCTTGCAGAAAACATATAATTGAACAATCATAATAAAAGAAGGTAGCAACTAATTCCAGTTTCTACCTTCTCTTCATCAATTTCTAAATTTTGATACTCTAAAATTTTCAACTTGAGACTTGAATAACTGTTCAATCTCATCAACTATACTCTGTATCTTATTTTCATATTCTAAATCATAATATATATTTATCTCACCTATACTATTTATACTTATAGAATATTCTTTTCTTTCTATTATGCATATACTTCCACAATCTGATAAATCATTCTTATATATTGATTTTAATTGTTTTTTTATCTTAAGAAAGTCTATCGCTGGATAAATATTATTTGGATAAAAACGCTTATCATGTATTAACATCTTATCCACCCCTTATCATTCTATTTATTAAATTTTATACCTTAATCATAATCATATTAAACATATTTTCCATATTATTCATAATTATTTTATATAAAGCACCAAATCTTTCTGTTATAAAATCTATGTTTGGGTAGAACCTCTTATTATATACTAAAATCTTATACACTCTTATCATCCTGTTTATTAAATTTTATATCTTATTAAAATAATATCCAACTTCTCTTATTGTTATAATCTTCTGAGGATTTTTATAATCTTTCTCTATTTTCTTTCTTAACCCATTTACTGCAACTACAACACTATAATTGTCCTCTAAATATTCATTCCTCCATACATGTTCATATATCTCTTTAATAGTTAGAGTCTTTTCAGCATTATCTATAAAGTAATTTAATAACCTATTTTCTGTTGGAGTTAATTTTATCATTTTATTTCCTAGTTTTATCACTCCACTAGTTCTATTATATTCTTCTAATTTTATGTTATTTTCCTTATTATTTGTATATAAATTCAATCTTCTTAAAATAGCTTTAATTTTCGCATATAATATTTCTAAATTTAAAGGCTTTATTAAATAGTCATCTCCACCAGAATTTAAAGCATTTAAAATACTTTGATCTTCATTTATGTGTGTTATATGAATAATTGGGCAAGTAGTTATATTTCTAATTTTTTTACAAAAATCCCATCCATCACCATCAATTAAAACTATTTCTAAAAATATTAAATCAAATTTATTACTAAATATTTTTCCAATAGCATCTTTACAAGTATATGCTAAATAGACATTCATACCTTTTTCTTCTAAAAACTGTTTCAATTCCTGGCAATCATTCTTATCTCCATCAATTATCAATACATTAGTTTGCATTATAGTCACTCCTAAATATCATTATTTTTTATATAAATAATTAGGTAAATATCTTTAGTATATTTTCCAATAGTATCTCTTACTGTTAAAAAATTTTAACAACTATAAATCTGTTTTATTTATTTCTTTTATACATTTTTTATTCAATCTGTAAACTTTAAAATTCACACAATATTATTGTGTGTCTAATAAATTATTTTCTATATCTTTGATAAAATTATTTAAAAGTGCAAAGTCTAAAACCAATATTTTTAGACTTTTATGTAATTTATTTTGTATTTCATTTGATTTTTAATTTATTGTAAAAAGATAAATATATAAAGTTATATAATCTAAAACTATATTCTTACTATCATAATTACATCTTTAATCGTTTTATATTTAGATTACTCCACTAAAAAGTATTTTTATTAAAGTCTAAAGTTTTAATTATTACAGTATATATCAATTTACTTTTTATAATATTATTATAAATCAAGATTTAAAGCTTAAATATTTTTAAATAATACTTGAATATTAGCTTTAATATTAAAAATCATTATTAAATAATAATAAAAATCTCCTATTTTAGGGAAAGGGAGCTTAAGGTGGGTTTTGTATTATGAATCTATTGTTTTTTAAAACTACTCTATCAACCTGTCTAAGTATTGATTTATATGATTTATATAGTTATAATATAAGATATGTTGTATAATTTTGGTAAATATATTATTATAAATTTTTTATATTCTATGTCTTGATATTTATAAAAGTGTTATTTTTTTATTATAAAAGCATTATATTCTAAAAAAAGTTTCCCTTTCCCTAAAAATGGCTACTTAAAGAAATTACTATTCCTTGTCTAACTACTTTTACAAACTTTTTATCCTTATTCTTTATTCTTCACACATTCTAGCCTTATACTTTACATATTCAATCTATTTTTTTAATATAAGATAACATTCATATATATAAATTAATTCAATTTTCAAACAAGTATATTGAATAATAACTAACTCTGTTGTATTATTTGATTGTAGAATAAGACTAAATCAGCAAAAGTAGAGAAATTTAGTGATGCAAAGCTATAGGGTCTAAGGCTTATAAAATCCTTGTAAATTATATCAGTCAGCCAGTTGCCAAAAAGATATTTTCTTTTTGTTTTTTATGAAAGTTTTTTAGGTGGATGTAAAATGTTTATGTAAAAAATAGATATGTGTACACATATATTAACTACTTATATTGACAGTTTATATGATTACTGTAATTTTATAGATATACATCTAGATGTTTTTATATTAGAGTATGGAGAAAATGTAGTAAAATCCTATTTACATCAAGTTATAGTATTGGTAAGCAGGTATAATTAGATAGATTTTATTTTCTGGAAAACCCTTTTTAGTTTTTTCTACATTTAATAAACTACTAATTAAATTACATTAGTGTCTATTATAACAAAATTCTCTTACTATTTAATTAGAAAACGATACATTATTCTATAAACTTTAAATTCATTAAAAAAGAAGGTAGTAACTAATTCTAGTAGCTACCTTCTTTTTTATCTGTTTTACTAAATTTTTTACTTCACTAAAGGCTTTTCATTTACATTTCCACAAATTTTGGTTGCATTTATAACTTTCCTTTTATTTATTAAACATTTTTGGATATTACTTATTCCATCTCTAACTAATATCACTAGCGGCTCGTTCTTACCTACAAACACTACTACTAGCAAAGCTTCCACTAAATCATTTTATCAACATCTATAAAAAATCTGAAAGAATTTATTATCAGATAAATAGTAATAAAATAAAAAACAATAAAATAATTTCAAAAACTATTATTTGATATTCATCAAATATATTTGACTATAATCAAATCAAATGATATAATCCTCTTACACACAATTATAGGAGGTCTTCTCATGGAAAAAATAAAAAAATCAATTTTGTTATTTCTTATTACTTGTTTTGCATTAAGTTCAATTTTCTACTATCTAATTATTAATCGTGGAATTTTACAGTTTTCTTACGTTTTGATGTGGTGTCCTGGCGTTGCTGCCATTATTGTAAGTATGATATACCACCGTGGAGAGAATGCGCTTAACTTTAGAATATGTAGCTTAAAATATGTATTGGGTGCCATATTTATCCCATTAGTCTATTGGGGAATATCATATAGTATCTACTTATTGATATTCGGCAAGGAAGTAATCATAGATAATATGGCTCTAAATCTCATAAAAGCTCCAAAGATGTTATTGATATATTTGGCAATATATTTTGTCACTGCAATGGGTGAAGAAATAGGCTGGCGTGGTTACTTAGCACCAAAACTTAATGAACTTTTTGGGTTTAACAAAGGTGCTTTTCTTTGCGGTACAATTTGGTTTTTGTGGCATTCCCCAGTATTTCTAGCATCATATATGTCTAACATACCACTTTGGTATCAGCTTCCAGTTTTAGCACTGTTATGCATCTTGATATCTTATCCAATGTTCTATTTAAGTATAAAATCAAAAAGTGCATGGCCTGGTATTTGGTTCCATTTCGTACATAACTTTGTAGTACAATTACTTTTAGATAAATCCATAGGTGGTGAAATGCGCCCATATCTTGTTGGTGAAGCTGGTATTATTACAGCTATAGTTGTAATAGTTATTGCACTTATCTGTACCTTTAGATACCATAATACAAATGGTGAAATAGTTACATCTAAAAAATAAATGTTGGAAACCTTTAATATAAAATATTAACTGTAAATTTATAATTAAGTAGACATCTTTATTAATTTATGATACAATAGTATTTGTGTTGATACACAATTAAATCAAGTATACCTTGATATAGGTTAATAGGAGTATTTTTAATGAATAATGGAATAGTGAAATGGTTTAACAACGAAAAAGGATTTGGATTTATATCAGTAGAAAACGGAGATGATGTATTTGCTCATTTCTCAGCTATACAAACTTCAGGATTTAAATCATTAGAAGAAGGTCAAAAAGTAAGCTTTGATATAGTTAAAGGCGCTAGAGGTCCTCAAGCAGAAAATATAACTATATTATAATATATAGATTTTTCGGGAAAGACTCTTTTAAGGGTCTTTTTTTTATTTAATTATAGTCCCTATATTTAAAACATATGCAAATCAATACTACTACTATAATATAATTACTATCCAACTGTTTATACCTTTCATATATAAACTCTAAAACTTTATGCACAACTACTAATAAAAATAATTGTTCTGATATGAAACTTATTAAATTAGTAACTTCTTTTCATTTTACCTCATAAAATTTTCCTTTAAATATCTTCTATATAATAACAATTAAATATAGTTATAAATACTTATTCTATCAATTTAGGCATTTTTTAATATTTATACTAAATTGAGATTAATTATTTGCTAATCTTTCTTTATAAAATAATATTTTTCATTTTTATAAATTTTTCAATTTTCAAATAAATCTATTGAATAATACTTCATTCTGTTGTATTATATAGTTGTAGAGTAAAACTAAATCGGCAAAACTAGAGAAATTTAGTGACGCAAAGCTATAGGGACTAAGGCTTATAAAGTTTTTATAAGTTATGTTAGCCAGCTGCCAAAAAGGTATTTTCTTTTTGTTTTTATGAAAGTTTTTTAGGGGGATATGATAGTATAGTTACAAATAATATAGATAGATACACTCATATATTATCTACCTATATTGGTAGTGCATATGATTATTACAATTTTATAGATACACAGTTAGATGATTTTATACTATGGAGCGGATAAAAATAGTAGAAATTTATTTACACAAAGTTATGCTATTAGTAAACATAATTAGATATATTTTATTTTCTAGAAAACCCTTTTTAGTTTTATCTACTTTTAAGAAAATTTTACTGAGAATTAATTGATATATATTCTTATCATTTGGAATTTTATTTTTTAATAAAATATAACAAATACAAAATAATTTAGAGTACTCATTTATTTATTAAAACCGCCTTAATTTAACTTAAGGCGGTTTCTTAAGTTATGTAAAAATAAATTCTTCTTATTTAATGAGATACTTTTCAAATACAATCCACTTCCCTCTTGACAATGTAACTTTTGGAATTTATTATGACTCATTAAGGAGGTATTTTTATGATAATATCAAAGATAAATAAAAATACCTTTTACTTAATTATTCTTAGGATTTCAAAAAATCTCTTAATTAGCATTATTCTTTTACCTGATTTTTAATTTGATTTTTATTCAAATACATTTTTTTATCAACCATATGTAATATTTCCTCAAGATTATCTTCTTTATGATATTCAATTACTCCACATGCAAAGCTAAGGTCATATTTTTCTAACTCTATCTTAGATTTATTAAGAGTATTTAAGAGTACTTCTTCAGTTACTTTAGTTGATATCAACACGAATTCATCTCCACCTGTACGATAAAGAGATGCTATATCTTTAACATTCTTATTAATAATATCAACAAATAGAATTAATACTTTATCTCCTTCATCATGCCCATAATTATCATTGATATATTTAAAATTATTAATATCTAAAAGAGCAATAACACAATTTAAGGAATTATTAATTCTATCTAACATGTAACTATACATTTGGCGATTATATGCTCCTGTCAAAGAATCTTTTGAGAAAAAATTAATATTTTGTAGTACATAATAAATAATAAGTCCCAATGCTGAGAATCCATAACTTAGAAAATGATAGTAATAAAAGATTTCTAAAAGTAATCCTATAATTATTGTAATGGCAATAGATGTAACAATAATACGTTCCATTCTCTTTTCCTGCACATGAGAAGTAACTGGATTGATTATAAATATTAAAATATATAATAATACTGTAAAAGAAGGCATAAAAAATAGACACCCTCTTTCATAATAATTATTTACATCTATAAAAAATATAATTTTAATAAAAATACTAAAAAAACAAATAATAAAATTTATAAAAAATGGCAAATAAAATATAATTGTATCCTTTTTTTGTTTAAATATCTTTATAAGTAAAATAGGCATCAATGGACTTATTGCAAAATTTAAAAAAGATGTAATTCTACGAACCATCCATAGTGGTGAATTTATCTGTTTTGATATTATATAATCAGCAGATGTAGCTATAATAAGTATTAAGTTAATTACTATTGATATTATAAACAATCTACTCTGCTCCTTATTAAATAAATGATTCATTTTAATAAGAAATATCAAAAAAATTAATCCTATAAATGGTATCAAATAGGCATAAATAATGGTATTCAAATTTTGGCCTCCTCCTATAATACATTATTAATTAAAATATGTTTCTATACTTACATTTTCCTGTAACTGCCGCTTTATAACACCTATTTCATATCATATATTATACACTAGAAAAGTGACTTATTATATTATAATATGTAAATATTCCCCATAATTTTTTATAAGAAATAAATATAAACTTTATATCAATTAATATATATTACTAAAACTCTAATCCCATCAATATAATATTTTTATTATGTAAAAATAAATTCATTATTTAAGTTTATTAGATATACTATAATTATTCTACATAATAACTCTTACTTGGTATTTTACTAATTAATTAAATTCATATGACCTAAGTTAACACTAGAAATTAAAAACAACAATTAATAAAGTAAACCTTTTTAATCTAACAAAACATAACTAAATATTATAAAACATAATAAAACATAACAAAAACTTAGACATCGTTTTCTTAGTATGATATACTGAAAAAGAATTTACATTAATTTACTAAGGGGGAATATATTATGTTAAAAAAATTTTCAGTATTAGCTTTAGCTATGATTATTTCGTTAAGTATTACTGCATGTAATTCTAAGGAAAAGAAAGTTAATAACGAAGCTAATACTAAAGTGACAACAACTAACGACTCAAAAGAAAAAGAAACTCTTTTTGTATATTCAGGAGCAGGTTTAAAAAAACCAATGGATGAAATAGCACAGAAATTTGAGAAAGAAAATAATGTCAAAATTGAATATAGTTATGCAGGTTCTGCGCAACTAATAGCTCAAATTGAGACAAGTCATAAAGGTGATGCATTTATTGTTGGTTCTGAGCCAATTTATTCAAAAGCATTTGAAAAAGAACTTGTAAGTGAACATAAAACAGTGGCACATCATACACCTGCAATAGTTGTACCTAAAGGGAATCCAGCTAATATTCAAAAGCTAGAAGACTTAAATAAAGATGGAATTAAACTTATTTTTGGAGATAAAGAATCTAATGCTATTGGTAAAACCACTCAAAAAATACTTGAAAAAAATAATTTACAATCTATAAATGATAATGTAATTTCTACAGCTGCAACTGTAAATGAAATGATTGTACAGTTAACATCAAGTAAAGCAGATGCTACAATAGCTACAAAAGACTCTGTTTTTGGTAATAATGATGTTGAAGTTATAGAAATTGCTCCAGATAAAAACATAGACCAAATTATATCGGCAGGAACTGTAAACTATAGTGACAAAAAAGATTTATCCAATAAATTTATAAGTTATGTAGCATCTGATGAAGCTAAGCAAATATTTAAAAAATATGGTTTTGAGCCAGTTAAGTAGTGATTGAATTTGAGAAATAAAATCTTTACTATACTACTCACTGGATTCTTTGCTATAGTCTTTTTATTTATTGTATCTCCACTTTTTATGTTAATCATTAAGGGTCTAAGTTATGTTCCTATATGCTTAAATTCAGTGGAAGTACAGTTTGCAATAGCTCTTAGCATCAAGACATCTTTAATCTCTACCATATTATGCATTTTATTAGCTGTCCCTACAGCTTACTTTTTACATATTACTAAATTACCATTTAAAAAACTAATTATACAGATAATAAATCTTCCTATGTCTCTTCCTCATCTAGTGTCAGGAATTGCTCTTTTACTTTTATTTGGTAGAATGGGTATTGGAGATTCCATTTATAAAATTCTTAAACTTGATTTTGTATTCACAAGGCAAGGAATAGTTTTGGCTCAGGTATTTGTAAATCTACCACTTACTATTAAAATACTCCACACATCATTAAATGAAGGTAATGAAAAAATGGTATTTGTTGCACGTACTCTTGGATGTAACCGTTGGGAGGCATTTAAGTTTATAATTCTTCCAAATCTAAAAATTGGAATAATATCTGCAACTGTAATGACTTGGTCAAGAGCACTTGGTGAATTCGGTGCAGTAGCTATGATAGCAGGCTCTACACGTATGAAAACTGAAATTATACCTACTTCGATATATTTAAACATGTCTACTGGTGATATAGATATTGCGGTAGGAATAGCTGTAATTTTGATATTTATATCACTTGCATGTTTGATGTTTTTTGAAATATTTTTTAACAGAGAGGTTGATAAAAACTAATATGCTAGAAATTAAAAATTTATCGCTTGATTTGCCTAATTTTAAGTTACAAAAAAATAGTTTGAAAATTAATAACCATGAGTACTTTGTTTTACTAGGTTCTAGTGGTTCGGGTAAAACTCTATTCCTAGAAACATTAGCAGGAAGATACACATCTGCTAAAGGAGATATAACATACAAAGAAAATTTAATATCAGATTTACCTCCAGAAAGCAGAAATATAGGATTTGTATATCAAAATTTCGAGCTATTTCCAAATATGAATGTTGAAGATAATATAATGTTTCCACTTAAATTGAGAAAAATACCTAAGGATGAACAAATATCTAAGATTAATCACTTATCCAAATTAATGCAGATAGAAAATATAAAAAGAAGGTATCCTAAAAATTTAAGTGGAGGAGAAAAGCAACGAGTTGCATTTGCTCGTGCATTAATAGCTGAACCCGACATATTACTGCTAGATGAACCTATGAGTTCATTAGATTATATTACAAAAAAACACATAAGCAAAATACTAAAGGATGTTTACCTAAAGTACAAACCAATAGTAATTCATGTTACTCATGATATTTCTGAAGCAATGTTTTTTGCACATAAGATAGGAATAATGAACGATGGAAAAATAAATCACATTTTTGAATTAAATGAACAAGTAAGACAGAAAGGAGAATCTTTTTTCTATGAATATATTTGATACCTTAAAAGATTACTTATTGGAACAAGTTGACAAATATAATTTAGACATGGATATGATAAGTATTGTATCTAAGTCTCTATCTGCTAAAGAAGCAATTGGAAATACTAGACGTAAAGATTTTCCAATTATAATAGGTAAGGAAATAATGCTTGAAGCCGATTTTAAAGGAGCTAAGGGACAAGCATTTACTTCTACTCCAGCTATATTTGAAGGTTCTTTGAAAGAAATACTCTCATTAGATTTAAATGGTAGTTCTCACGATAGAAGCCTTTTTATAGCATCATTAAATGCAGTTATGAGGTATTTAGGTATGACAGATAGAACCATTCATTGTAAAAACAATGAGCCAGAAATATGTGCACAGAACTTTCCTAAATTTATAAAAAGTAAATTTGACAATCCCAAAGTGGCAATTATAGGATATCAACCAGCTATAATTGATAATATTAAAGATTTTTTTGAAACTAGAGTATTAGATTTAAACCCTGAATTTATAGACACTATTCAATACAACGTCAAAATTGAAGATGGTATAAGAGATTATGAAGATGTAATATCTTGGGCTGAGATAATTATTTGTACAGGAAGTACATTATGTAATGGCTCAATTATAAATTTTATGTCATTGAAGAAACCAGTTTACTATTATGGAACTACAATAGCTGGTGCATCAAGTATTTTAGGTCTAAAAAGACTCTGTTTTTGTAGTAAATAATCAAATATAAATATAAGAAGTGCACAAGCATCAATGTGCACTTCTTATATTTATACATAAATTTCCTATCAATTTCCCATTATTTTTACTAGTTTTACATATAAATATTTTTTTGATTTTAAACTAACAAAAAATTTTATTCCATTAATCCACTCTATATTTTTTAAGATTTAAGAAATAATTTTTAGGATTTTGTTTGATAATATAATTAAGACAGCTTTTCAGGAGATGATTAAATGACACTCAAGAATAAGAAATTTACTATAAATAAGTATGGCATTTTATCTATCATTTTAGTTTTGTGTTTGATTTTAACAGGTTTCAATAGTTATGTAAATTATAGTAATAGAAAATTTAAAGATTATGTTGTTTTCTATGTTCAACATCAAGATGATGAAGTGTTGTGGGCTGGCAGTGCTATTGTAAATGCTATAAAAGAAAGAGGGAAAAATCATGTATTTGTAGTTTTAGTATCTACTGGATGTGGTATATCTGTTTTTAATAAATATAAGAAATATGAAAACCTTACAGACACACAAAAATCAGAATACAGAAACAGAGAGTTTTTAGCTTCACTTAATAATCTTGGGGTAAGAAGAGAAAATATAATATTATTACCAGAAAAAAACACAAATGGTAATACTGACTTCAATTATATGGAGAAAATTGCTCTTGCTTTTGAAGAAAACTTTAAAAGTGTAACTCATATAGCACATACTTATAAGTTAGATGACCATTTGCAACATTTAAAAAATGGTTCTGTTATTCAAAATTTGTATAACGCTGGTCAGATAAAAGATGTTAAATATTTTGTAAAACCTAAGTTTGCTGATAAAATAACTTTCAATAATAAGATAATTTATAAAGCTCATTCCTCTGAAGATTATGAAAAAGTAAAAAAGGCTTGTGAACAATATAAGCTTGTTGATGAGTTAGAATGTAGAGAAGGTATTGGCTATAAATCCGACCATAAATCGTTTGATAAATTACTTAGTGATAAAAGCGTTCCTGCTATACTTCATACACCTAATT
Organism: Clostridioides difficile; assembly: GCA_012955965.1. GTDB lineage: Bacteria > Bacillota > Clostridia > Peptostreptococcales > Peptostreptococcaceae > Clostridioides > Clostridioides difficile_G. The sequence continues at coordinate 98,432 of JABBZI010000009.1, read as the reverse complement.
TATAATATTTAGTTTAACTTAAATCTAAAATAGAAACTTTGATTATCGTTTAAATATTATATCTATTAGAAATTCGTGAATAAAAAAGCATACAATTTGTCACTAATATACGAATCTTAATATAACAAAAAATTTTGGACACCTTATTGGTGTCCTTTATATTTAACAAAAAACATCAATCATAGAGATTAATCACTTAAGTACTGAATATTAATTTATAGACAAACGGAAATTTGTCAATTACAATCTATCAATTTTTTGTTTTATTTTAAATTCACTTTATATCTTCATACTATAAAGGTTTGCCTCTTTCTCATCCCATAAAATAGGTATACTATTTCTAACTGCGATATGACATCTCTGACCTAATTTGAAATTTGGGAAATAATATTTAAATTTGGAATTGCCATACAAAAGTGCATCATTTCCTTTTTCTATTACAAAGATACATTCCTCAAGGTTATAAAGGATTTTTTGATAATTGTTTGCCTTGTTCTTGATTCCTTTTAATTTCTTCTTTTGTAAAAACAGTGATATCAGCTGTGACATCATGATAAGCAGATCAATTTCTTTCTGTGTCCATATACGCAATCCTGTACATTCATCAAAACCAATAAATCCAGTAAACACAGAATCTTCTAATATTGCACATTGTAAAGTGGAACATATTCCCTGTTCAGATAATATTTTTTTTTGATCATAAGGCAATATATTAATATCTCTGCAGTAAAAAATAGAATCATCTCCAAACAATTGTTCGTAATTACCATACTCCTCGAAGTCCAAATTCTGAAGTCCATCTATCTCTGGAGTAATTCCTTCATTACACCACTCATATGTGTTAGATGTTGTAAGGTTATCTTCAGCATTTTCAAAAATATAAGCTCTGCTTACTTCAAACTGTTTCCCAATAAGACTCAAAACTTCTTTAATTGACTGATCAAAATTATTAGATTCATACAGTGTAGTGAAAACATAACCTACAATAGATATATTTCCATCTGCTTTCTCTGTTTCGATTTTTGTTCGAATTGAAGTGTAACTGCTGATTTTTTGTTCTAAAGATATTTCATCATAGAGCATATAGTTGTTTTTTCCTTGTTTTTTCACTTGATAAAGTGCTTTATCTGCATTAGAATATAATTCTTTGAAATTAGGACCATTTTCTGGATAAAGTGAAATACCAATGCTACAGCTTATGGTAAAATTGTTTTTTTCATTTGCAAACAACTGTTGAAACATTTCAATAAGATCACGAGCTTTTTTTCTAGCACCATCAGAATCGGAATCTTTCATAAATATGATAAATTCATCTCCACCAATCCTTCCTACAATGTCATTTGAACGCATAATCTGTTTCATTCCTTTAGCCATTTCGCAAAGAACCATATCACCTACAATATGTCCCTTCGTGTCATTGATAGTTTTAAAATCATCTGTATCAATCATAAACAAACAACCCTGCCCATTAGGTCTTTCCTGGATATAATCTTGAATCTGTTTCTCAGTTTCAACACGATTCAAAGCATTTGTTAGCGGATCTCTTTCTACCATGTGAACAAATGAATTGTTTTTCTTTTTCTCTATTGTCATATCCATACCAAAACAATAGATGGATGAAATTCCATCCATACTTTCTTTTTCATCTACATAGTATAGCGTAACTGCCCAAATTTTTTCTTCTTTCGTTCTGGTATATACTTTAACTTCCAATGCTACGCTATCTCCTGTTTCATCGAAATTCTGTGCTAATCGACTTACACGGCTAAAATCATCAAAATCTATACAATTGTAGTAAACATTTTCTTCTTTTATGTATTGCTCTTTAGTATAATCAAGCATTTCCAAAAATTTATCATTATACCATATAATAGATTGATGATCATTTGCATCAATTCTTATAGTCGCAATTGGTAAAGCTATTTGATAAGCAATGCATTCATCAGGATTGATTCTATCTTTTATCTCAGAAAAAACTGATGATGCATCTACATTTGGTAAAATAGATTTCCTTAAATCATCTTTATTAAATTTATAATTTTTCTGTAATGATTGCTCTATTTTCATGCTATTCAATCCTTTCCCCTTTTATACATTAACATGTGATTTATTATATGGTTTCTGTTATGTTTTTATTTTATCATATATATTTATATTTACTACCCCAAACATTCTTAGAGTGCTTTCAAACTAATTTTGTACACTACTATTCATCTACCCAATACTTTTCTCTTCATATCATAGTGTAGTATATAAAATGTTCAACCATATAAGTACTCTAAAGTTATGTCGTCTTAAATTATATAAACTATTCTCCTTAAAATCTATAAGTTTTATTATTAAATATTTTATATATTTTTGTAGTAAACTAAATCAAAATAATTATTTGTTATAAATTCTTAATAATTATGAAACTCATTTGTTATTTATATTTGTTAATATATCTTTATACCCAAGAAGTTAATAAATCTAAAACAAGGTAAGGAGCGTGATAAATTATACTAGATACTTTCATAAATTTTTAAGTTCCTATTAATATAGATATCTATAGTTCAATATTTACTATGTTCATTAACAATATAAAAATATTAGTTTTATTTCATAATGAATATACTCACTGTTTTCTAATACCTATTTTTAGTATAAAATAAAAATTGGTTAAAATAAATTTTCAAGGGGGATTAATAAATTGACTCAAAACATATTGGTCGTGGATGATGATAAGGAAATAGTTGATGCTATAGAATTCTATCTTAGACCTGATAACTTTAATATTTTAAAAGCATACGATGGATTGGAAGCATTAGATATATTAATTGAAAATGATATTAAATTAATAATAATGGATGTAATGATGCCAAATTTAGATGGTCTTAAAACTACACTTAAAATAAGGGAGAAGAAGAATATACCTATAATCCTTTTGTCTGCAAAATCAGAAGATATGGACAAAATCATAGGTCTTAATATGGGTGCTGATGACTATATAACTAAGCCATTTAATCCACTAGAACTTACTGCTCGAGTAAAATCTCAACTTAGAAGATACATAAATTTAGGAGATTTTAGTAATTTAAACAATTCAAAGAATACTAATTATATTCTAAAAAGTGGTGGTTTAGAGTTAAATACAGATACAAAAATAGTTTCTTTAGATGGCGAGGAAGTTAAGATGACACCTATTGAATATAAAATACTTACACTTCTTCTATCAAGAAAAGGTAAAATTTTTTCTTCTCGTGAGATTTATGAAAATGTCTGGAACGAAGATGCTTACAGTTGTGAAAGAACAGTTGCTGTTCATATTAGAAGAATTCGAGAAAAAATTGAAATTAATCCGAAAGAACCAAAATATTTAAAGGTGGTGTGGGGTATTGGTTACAAAATTGAAAAACTTAATTATTAATGATTCTAAAGCAAAATTTATTTTATTATTATTACTATTTCTATTAGTTTCTATATTATTTGAAGCAGTTTATGATTTAAATAATAACTTTATTCGTAATGCTGATTATTATTATAGAGAACTTGCTATACCTTATTTTTATTTTTTTGGTACTCCTTTATATTTGTCAAAAATAGAATTAGAGTTTGTCTGTATAGGTGTTATATTATCGAGTTTTTTATTGACTATACTATGTTTTATATTCTATAAAAAAAACAAACAAACTAAAATCAAATTCCTAGAAAATATCATAATTCTTTTTTCTAAAATAAAAATAGAACTTACACTTATATTGATTTTGATACTACTAGCATTAAGATTACATACATTTTTAAATACTAAAATGTTCTACAATACTAATTTAATAATCTGTGATTTTATTATTATATCTATAGTCTACATAATATATGAAAGTATTAAACATAATAGCTATAATCTAAAAGATATGTCTATAACATATGTATTCTTTTCAAACTTACTTAGTATGTATAATAGAAAAACTATAAATAAAAAATTAGCTATAATATTTTTAATATCTATAGTTATACAAGCTATTATACAGTATCTGGTTTTAATATTCTTTATGGATATATATTATGCTAATGCAATAGCTATAGTAATTTTATTTACACTTATAAACACAGTTTTTCATTTTTATATATACAACTTTTTATCTGTTAAGTTTAATTACATAAATAATATATCAAATAATGTAAAAAACATTGAGAATGGAAATTTAAAATACAAGCTAGAAGTAATAGGAAATGATGAAATATCTACCTTAGCCAAAAGTATAAATAATATAACAGATGGACTTGAAGCTGCTGTAGATGCTAATATAAAAAGTGAAAGGATGAAAACAGAGCTAATTACAAATGTATCTCATGACTTAAAAACTCCACTTACATCTATATTAAGCTATGTAGATATGTTAAAAAATAATGAATTTGATAAAGAAACTATAAACGATTATATAAATATTTTGGATAAAAAAGCACAAAGATTAAAGTTATTGATAGAAGATATATTTGAAGCTTCTAAACTCAGCAGTGGTGATGTAGAATTTAATATAACAAAAACTGATATAAAAGAACTTTTAATTCAAAGTACAGTAGAGTTTGAAGATAAAATTCAAAAGAGTGATTTAGATTTTATAATAGAAACACCAGAACAGTCTGTATTTACTATGATAGATGGTAAAAAGACTTGGAGAGTCTTTGAAAATCTAATTAACAATATATTAAAATATTCAATGCCAAACACTAGAGTCTATATAGATATGCTCACAGAAGAAGAAAATATAGTATTAACATTTAAAAATATTTCAAATGATAAACTAAATCTAAAACCAGAAGAACTACTAGAAAGATTTAGAAGAGGTGATGTAGCTAGAAAAACAGATGGTTCTGGTCTTGGTTTATCAATAGCTCAAAATATAATCGAATTAGAAAATGCAAACATGCAAATAATTATAGATGCTGATTTGTTTAAGGTGGCACTTACTTTCAAAAAAATTAATTAATATAAAATTGTATGAGGTTGTAATTGCACGTTATCTTGTCAATTACAACCTTATATAATAACACTTCCAATATATATCTTTTTAATATATAGTCCTATTTCTTCCTAGTTTTTTAGCTTTATATAATTTCTTATCTGCTTCGCTTAAGAACACTTCAAAGGAGTTAAAACTTTCCCATTCAGAAATGCCAATACTTACAGTTATTTTATTTCCAATATCTTCGAAATTATGTTCAAGTAAATTCCTATGGACTTTAGATTCTATATACAATGCTTTCTCTATATTTTCTGTTAAGATAATAAATTCATCTCCACCATACCTTCCAGAAAATAAATAATGAGATTCAAATGATTGAACCATATGACCTACCATTCTTATAACTTCATTACCTACTAAATGTCCATAAGTATCATTTACACTTTTAAAATTATCTATATCAATTATCATTATTGCATATTTTTTTAAATTTTCTTTAATAGCTTTTCTTATATTTCCTATAATCGCTCTCTGGTTTAATAAACCTGTCAATTCGTCAGTGATGGCTAATTGATGAAGTTTTTTATTTGCCTCTATTAACATAACTTTCTGTTCTTCTATTTCCTTAGTTTTTTCATGAACAATTGCTTCTAATCTATTATTTTCTGCTTCCATCAAACTTATTGGAAAGTATTCACCTACCTTCTGTAAATCATTTGCAACAGAAGTATGAACACTACTTATTAGTATCTCACCTTCATATTCAACACACAAATAAGTCACTCTTATTTCTACTTGAAAGTTATAGCCTTGCCTAGTTTTTTTGCCAACTAGATATTCACCAAATACCATGTATAAATTTTTTGAATATTCTCTAATATCCAACCATAATTTTTCTATATTAAAACCTTCTGGAGACTGTTTTACATATGCCTCTAATAAATGTTCTACTTCTTCTATACTATTACCTATTTCAAACTTTCCAGTACCAACCCAACAGATGTTTTTATGAAAAAAAGACATGCATTTTTTTACGTTTCTCTCTACAAAATATGAATTTATAAATTCTTCAACTCGATTAATATATTCACTTTTACCCATAGTATTATTATCCCCTTATCATTCAACTAAGGTTATTATATCATGACATTGTATGTTTGTTTTAAAAAAGAAAAAAACCTCCTTGGAGGTCTTTTTCTAAATGTTGGGGTTTATATTTACATATTTTTTGATTATACCTTTTTGGTTTGATATTAATACATTTTAAATTATATTTCTCTATAATTCATCATGTATTTCATCTCTCTGTATTTATAATATCACATAGAGTTTCCATAATCAGTTACATCTCTGTTACCTAAGATTACAATTTTGTAATATTTGTAATCTTAGGTATAAATTTACATCCATTCTTTAATATAAATATATGCTTTTTATTAATCCTAAAGACCTTTTAAATCATATTTTTCTAAGAAAATTTTTAGCTTAGAATAAATTTGTTCTGCCCCACCAATTTTATTCGATTCAATATTCAAGGCCAGTAATGGTTCATGTAGTGATATTCTGAGTAAAAACCATCCATCACCATTTGATTCATTACAATTAACTCTTATACCCTCGAAATTATTTGGTGCTACAGACCATCCATCAATACTTCTAACATGAGAATCTAAATTTTTTAATATATCTTCTGCATATGGTCTAAAATCTTCTTTATTAATACCTATTCTAACTTCTTTTTCTTCTTTTGCTTCTTCAAGATTTTCTATTAATTCTTCTATAGTCTTTCTTTCTAAAGATAATTTTGCTACTTTTATTAAAATTTTAGCTATTAAGTATGCTCCATCATCTAAGAAATAATTTTCTTTTAATGCTGCATGTCCAGATGTCTCTATAGCTAAATGGCATTCTTCGCCTTCACTATTTAATCTTATAGCTTCATTTATTACATTTTTATATCCTCTTTTAAATCTATGATGTCTTCCTCCTAATTCATTTATGAACTTAGCAAGACCTTCAGAAGTAATGGAATCAGTTACTATAGCTGTTTTTGGATGTTCTTCTAATATTATTGATGATATAACAGCTATAAGAGCATTTTTATTTATTGGTTTTCCATTTTTACCTACAATAGCAGCTCTATCTACGTCTGTATCAAATATTATTCCTAAATCACTCTTGTTATCCACTACAGCTTTACATATACTTTCCATAGCTTCTTTATTTTCAGGATTAGGTATATGATTTGGGAACATACCATCTGGGTTCAAAAACTGACTACCTGTTGTATCTGCTCCCAGTATGTGTAAAACTTTTTCAGCAAAGAATCCGCCAGCTCCATTTCCTGCATCAACTAATATCTTAAGTCCAGAAAAAGGCTTTTCATAATTTTCACTTGAATTTACACCCTTTCTAATTTTATCTATTAATAAATTAGAATAGTCTTCTATTAAATTTTTTACTCTAACTTCACCTTTTTTATCTAATTCTTTGCAATCTACACTGACACTCTTAATAGCTATATCCAACATTTCTTTTATATCAGTTTTTTCTAGTCCTCCATTTTCTGTAAAGAACTTTAAACCATTATAGTAATATGGTAAGTGACTAGCTGTAATCATAATTGACCCGTCAGAATTATATCCATCCATAATAGTTGTCATAAACATTGCCGGAGTTGTAGCAATATCACAATCAATTACATTACAATTGTCATTAGTTAAAGTTTCAATAACAGTACTTCTAAACTTACTTCCTGTTATCCTAGAATCAGTTCCTATAGCAACAGTTACTTTATCCTTCTTAGTCTTTTCTTTTAGCCAAATATGAAATGCTTTAGCTATTTTTCTTACTTCCTCTACAGTCAGATTAACATCCTTAGAATCATTTTCATATGCTATTCCTCTAATATCAGTACCATTTTGTAGTTTATATAGGTCACCCATAAAAAATTCTCCTTACTTAACTAAAATTTTTATTAGATATTATAAAATTTCTTGTTTCTATATGAACTCTTAGTCATTAAACAGAAACATCTTATAATTTTATCACATAGTTACTTTATACTTTCTTTTAGCTCTTTTATCTTGTCTTTATATGAAGTTGGAGGTTTGTCATTAAATAAAGCTGAAGTACCAACAACGTATATATCTACTTTTTTACCATCCATAAGCTTGATAGTATCCTTATTTATATTTCCATCAACCTCTATAAATGGAGGATTATCATAATCTTTTAGTATATCTGTAAGTTTATCCAACTTATCCAATACAGAAAGATTAAACTTTTGACCTGCAAATCCTGGATTTACTGTCATTACTAAGATACCCTCAACTAAATCTATATATTCTTCTATTTTATCCACTCTTGTTTGAGGGCTTATTGCTAACACTGGTCCTATACCATAATCTCTTAACTTTTGTATATCTGCTTTTACATCTGTACTTGATTCTACATGAAAAGAAATATATTTTGGCTTTATATAAGACATCATATCAATATACTTGTCTGGAGTTTCTGTAGCTAAATGAATATCTAATGGTATTGTTGTATTTTCACTTATTGACTTTAATAGTTCTGGACCCATAGCTAAGTTTTTAACGAATATTCCATCCATAACATCACAATGAAGTAATTTCACATCTGCTTCTTCAAGAGCTTCTAATTCCTTTTTTAACTTCATTTGGTCTGCACACATTATTGAAGCACAAATAATAGACATAACTTTCCTCCTCATTATAAATTCTAGCTACTTATAAGTTTTCTTTTTCTATGTCATCAATCATTTGCAATCTTCTTGCATGTCTTTCTCCATTATAACTTGAATTTAACCATTCTTCAACAATTCTCATTGCCAATCCTTTTCCAATAACTCTTTCACCTAGGCAAAGTACATTTGTATTGTTATGTTCTCTAGTAGCTTGAGCTGAAAAGCAATCTGAAACAACAGCAGCTCTAATTCCCTTAAACTTATTGGCTGCGATAGACATACCAATTCCTGTTCCACAACAAAGTATACCTAAATCTGATTTTTTACTTTGAACATTTTGACTTACTTTCTTTGCATATATTGGAAAATCTACACTTTCCTTTGAATTTGTACCTACATCTTCAACTTCTATACCTTTATTTAATAAGTTTTCTTTTATAAATTCTTTTAATTCATAACCACCATGGTCACATCCAATAGATATTTTCATTAAACAACACCTCTTTCATAATTCTTTTGCTTATATTTATAATATTTTTTAATTATCGTAAAAATAAAGCTGTCCCATTGTAGAAATTTCTTTCTATTTTTAAGACAGCTTTAGTTGATTTATATTAAAATCAATTTATTATTAGACATATTTATATCTATAATAATTCTTTTATATTTTTTACTATATCTTCTGTAGTTAATCCATAATGTTTTAATAAATCAGCTGGTGTACCTGATTGACCAAATACGTCTTTAACACCAATTCTTCTAATTACTACATCTTTAGTTTCTGCTAAAGCTTCACATACAGCTGAACCTAAACCACCTATTATGCTGTGTTCTTCTGCTGTAATTATTTTTCCAGTTTTCTTAGCAGTTTCTTTTATTAAAGATTCATCTAATGGTTTTATTGTAGACATATTAATAACTTCTACATTTACACCTTCTTTAGCAAGTTCTTCTGCTGCTTCTAAAGCTTTTGCTACCATTATTCCTGTAGCTATTACTGTTATATCAGAACCTTCTCTTAAAACAGTTCCTTTTCCTATTTCAAATTTATAGTTTTCACCATTTATATCAGGAGTTGCAGCTCTACCTAATCTTATATACACAGGTCCATTATAATCAATAGATGCAAGTATAGCCTGTCTTGCTTCTAAACCATCTGCTGGATTTAATACAACCATATTTGGTATACCTCTCATTAGAGATATATCTTCTATAGCTTGATGGCTACCACCATCTTCACCTACTGTTACACCTGCATGAGTAGCTGCTATTTTAACATTTAAATTTGGATATGCTACAGAGTTTCTTATTTGCTCATAGCCTCTTCCTGCTGCAAATATTGCAAAAGTACTTGCAAAAGGTATTTTTCCACAAGTAGCAAGACCTGCTGCTGTACCAATCATGTCACCTTCTGCTATCCCCATATCAAAAAATCTATCTGGGGCAACTTCTTTAAATGTTATACTTTTTGTAGCTTTTCCTAAGTCTGCATCTAATACTACTATATCTTTATTTTCTGCAAGTTCTTTTAACACTTGTCCGTAAGCTTCTCTAGTTGCTATTCCCATTTCTATAGACCTCCTTCTAAATCTTTCAATGCTTGTTCTGTTTGTTCTGCATTTGGAGCTGTTCCATGCCATGCAGCATTGTTTTCCATAAATGAAACACCTTTACCTTTTACTGTCTTAGCTATTATTACAGTTGGTTTTCCTGTAACTTTTTTAGCTTCATCAATTGCATTTCCTATTTCTTCAAAAGAATGTCCATTTATTACCATTACATTCCATCCAAAAGATTTGAATTTGTCATCTACTGGATTTACATTCATTACTTCTTCATTAGAACCATCTATTTGTAATCCATTTAAGTCAACAAATGCAATTAAATTATCTAATTTGTAATGTGATGCTGTCATTGCAGCTTCCCATATTTGACCTTCTTGGATTTCTCCATCACCTAATATAGTATACACTGTATAGTCTTTGTTATCTAATTTTCCTGCAAGTGCCATACCATTTGCTGCAGATAGACCTTGACCAAGAGAACCAGTAGACATATCTATTCCTGCTACTTTTTTCATGTCTGGGTGACCTTGTAACTTAGAACCAAATTTTCTTAACGTTATTAGTTCTTCTTTTGGGAAAAATCCTTTTTCTGCTAATGTGGCATATAAAGCTGGTGCTGCATGACCTTTTGATAGAACAAATCTATCTCTATCATCCATTTTTGGGTTTTCTACACATACATTCATTTTCTCAAAATACAATACTGTCAATATGTCAGCTATTGATAATGAACCACCTGGATGTCCGCTTTTAGCTTCTGCAACCATTTTTATTATGTTTTTTCTAATGTTATTAGAATGATCTCTAAGAGTGCTCATACTTTCTTCCTCCTGTTATTTTTTAAGACCTTACATTTTTTATCCTACAGTAGATTTTACAATTTTTTTTAAAATAATACAAATGTTTTTTTAAGATTTTACTGCTACTTTTATTTCTTCTCCGTTCATTAAAGCTGTAATACCCTCTTTAAATTCGTCTAAATTAACAGTTCTTGTAACTAAAGCTTCTGTATTTACTTTTCCACTATTCATTAAATCTAATGCTATAATCCAAGAACTAGGCTTTTGTGACCTACTTCCTATATATTGTAATTCTCTTTGAACTATTGCATCTTGGTCCATTTCATTTAGTTTCTTAGCAAATATTCCAACTTGAACAAAAGTACCTTTTTTTCTAAGTAATCTTAAAGCTTCATTAACTGCTGGCATAAATCCAGAACAATCAAAGGCTTTACTTACTCCGTTTCCATCAGTCATTTCATTTACTACATCTGCTAAATTTTCTTCCATTACATTTACTGTTCTATCTACACCAAGATTCTTAGCTATTTCTAATCTTTCTTTATCCTTTGTAACTCCAGACATTATAACTGTAGCACCTTGAGATTTAACAACTTGAGCTAATAATAAACCAATTGGTCCTGGTCCTATTATTAAAACTGTATCATTACTTTCTATAGTAGTCTTTTCAAGAGCTGCATGAACACAACAAGCTAGTGGCTCTGTAAGAGCAGCTGATAATAAAGATACATTTTCAGGAAGTACATGTATACTTTCCTCTCTTGACAACACATACTCAGCAAAACTTCCATTTACTTGAGTACCAATACCTTTTCTTGTTGAGCATAAGTTATAATCTTTAGTTGCACAGTATATACATTTCTCACAAGTTGCAAAAGTAGTTTCTGATGTAACTCTATCTCCTACTTTTATATTTTTAACATCTTCTCCTATTTCTACAACAATTCCAGAAAATTCATGTCCTAATGTTACTGGAGCTTTTATGTTTGCATATTCTCCTTTAAATGAATGTATATCTGAACCACATATACCACTATATTCTACTTTTATTTTAACCTTGTCTCCTGTAGCTTTTGGTTCTTCTACTTCTAAGACCTCTACATTATCATAACCTGGTTTAGTTTTAACTACTGCCTTCATTATTTTTCAACCCCTTGTGGTAAAATTAATATCTTATTAAATTCTTCTTTTCTATCTCTTATCATCTCAAATGCTTTGTAAGTGTCTTCAAGTGAGAATCTATGAGATACCATTTCTTTTAACTTTATTTTTCCTTCATTAACTAGATTGATTCCTTTAGTCCATTCTTGTCCTGGGAATGGTGCAGAATAAGAATTCCAGAAACCTTTTAATTCTAGTTCTTTTCTAAATATATTTTCAAATGCTTCTTCTGATAAAGTTATATCTGAATATGCTATTCCTAAAAATCCTATCTTACTTTTCTTTTTAGTTATAAGTAAACACTGTTCTTGAGTTATTTTTGAACCTGCACATTCAAGAGCTATATCAACACCTTTTCCATCAGTAAGTTCTTTTATTTTTTCTACTGGGTTAACATCTTTAGCATTGATTATTATATCAGCACCTAATTCCTTTGATTCTCTTAATTTATTATCAGATATATCAACTGCTATAATTTTTCCTGCTCCTGCTATTTTAAGTCCTTGGATTACTAATTGTCCCATTGTTCCACTACCCATTACTGCTACAGTGTCTCCAACTTGAACACCTATATTAAGTACTCCATGCATAGCAACTGCTAATGGTTCTATCATAGCCGCATCTTCAAAATCCATGTCTCCTATTGGTAACACATTTGTAGCTTTTATATTTGCATACTCTGCAAAAGCTCCAAAAGTCTTAGCTCCTAACATTCCATGGTCATCACATAATGAAAACAATCCTCTTTTACAATATTCACATTCATTACAAGGTATAAAAGGAATTGCAACTACTCTATCTCCTACTTTTACATTCTTTACATCATTACCAACTTCAGCAATTATTCCAGAAAATTCATGTCCTGGTATAGCTGGAACTGGATATTTCCAATGTTTTAATACTCTTGGAGGATCTGACCCACATATTCCTGCTGCCATAACTTTTATTTTTACTTCATCACTTTCACATGGTTTTATTTCTATATCTTCAAATCTCATATCATTTGTGCCATGTAATACTGCTGCTTTCACGATAAATCTCCTCCTCTTGTATTTTGTATTTTTTAAAAATTTATAAAAAATATTACTCTTTTCTAGTAGCTGCCAAATGTTAAATTTTCGCATACTTTACTAAAAAAGAGTAATCTCTATTAACTACATATTAGAATATTCCAAATGAAGAAACTAATTGAGATAATTTCAATATTCCCCATTTTAGTAAGTTACCACCTGTATCTATACTTGTAACCATTGTTGTTCCTTCTGGCATCATGTTTGCTTGTTGTAATAATTGTGTATGAACATCTGCAAAGTTCGTAGCCATATAAAGTGATATAGCTATTACTATAGTTCCTGTTATAACTGATTGAACTATATTACCTTTTCTAAAGCATACTATAAACGCCATATAGAATGGTATTGTAGCTAAGTCTCCAAATGGTAAAACTTTATTTCCTGGTAATATAACTGCTAAGAATAAAGTTATAGGAACAAGTATAAGAGCTGTTGATATAACTGCTGGATGTCCAGTTGCTACTGCTGCATCTAGTCCTATATAAAGTTCTCTGTCTCCATATTTTGCTTGTAAGAAATCTCTTATTGATTCTGAGATTGGAATTAAACCTTCCATTAATATTCTAACCATTCTAGGCATAAGTAACATTACTGCACCCATTGATATACCTACATTGAATATTCCTGCTACATCATATCCAGCAAGTGCTCCAAGTATTATACCTAATATAATACCCATCATCATTGGTTCACCAAAGATACCAAATCTTTTTTGTATAGACTCTGGGTCTGCTTGTATCTTATTTATTCCTGGTATTTTTTCAACAAATTTTCCTACTATATATCCAAGTGGAGCAAATGAAGCTGTTGAACCAGTAGGTAATGCTATACCTTCTAAATCGTAAAATTCCTGGACATTTTTGGCTGTTTTTTCTGCAATAAATAGTACCAATAATTCCATTAATATCGCACAGAATATAGCCCAAATATAACTTCCTGTTACTATATATCCAACTGCACCTGCTACTATAAAGTGCCAATAATTCCATATATCAACGTTTAATATCTTTGTTTTATTGAAGTATAATAATAGTAAGTTCACTAATAAACAAACTGGTATTAATATTGGTGCAACTGGTGAAGCCCATGTGGCTGATGCTGTTGTTGGCCAACCAACATCTATTACTGTTAAGTTAAGTCCAAATCTTTCAACCATTCCTTGAGCTGCTGGCCCTAGTGTTGAAGTTAATAGGTTTACAACTAAGTTTATACCCACAAATCCTATACCAATTGTAAGACCTGACTTTAGAGCTTTTGTAAACTTAATTCTAAATATCATTCCTAAGACTACAATTGTTATTGGTAGTATTACTGTTGGTCCCATGTTTAAAATGTATTGTACTACTGCTAATAATTTATCCATTTATAAATCCTCCTTTTTCTGTTTTATAAAATATGATTTCAATGTATTTATGATAGGATTATTTTAAAGCATCTAATATCTTTTTATCTAATGCTGCTGTATTTACTCCAGTTATATATGCTGTTGCTTTTATTGCTGGTATATTATAAGTTGTTGGTAATATAGTTGTTGATACTATTAAATCTGCTCCATCTTGCTTTGTTGCACATTCAGCTATTTTGCATTGTATAACTTCTGCTTGTATATTGTTTTCCTTAACTAATCTCTCTACCTTGTCACAAACTACTGTTGATGTTGCTATTCCTGCTCCACATGCTACTAATATTTTTTTCATTTTTATTTCCTCCCAATGATTTTATTTTTCTATTTTTTATTTTTAGTACTTTTATTTTTTATTTTTATAAAGACTTTATTGTCTTTAAAACTTCTTCTTTGTCAGTAGAATTTATTAACTTGTCAACTAACTCTTTATTTTGCATAATTCCCATCAATTCTGTTAGTACAGATAATTGACTATGTGGTTGATTAAGCCCTAATACAAAAGCTAAATTTACAGGCACTTTTTCATCTTGGTCTTCCATAGAACTAAATACTACTGGTTCATTAAAAGTACAGACTGCTATAAATTGTTCTTTTATATATTCTGCATCTGTATGTGGTATGGCTACTCCATAATCACCTAAATTTAAACCTGTTGGAAATACATTTTCTCTTCCTAATATTTTTTCTCCAAATTCTTCTTTTACAAAGCCTAGTTCAAAAACTTTATTATGTATTTCTTTAAAGAAATCTTCTTTTGTTTTACACTCCATTTTAAGGTTTATAACTTTATCACTTACAAAATTTATAAACTCCATATTTACACCTCCTAATTGCGCTTATCTTATATCTTATTTTTCTTGCCTTTATATAAAGCATGTCGCGTGCCAAAAAGTGGCTTTTTTTGTGAAATAAAAGAAAATGTTTTCCTTCAGATGCTACTCTATTATAGGATTTTACCTAACTTTCATTGATAAATTTTTTTTAATTTTTATTTTAATTTCTACTTGTTAATCACTTAACTAACCATACTTTTTTATATTTTTTGTGGTTTTTTTTGTTACAGAAATGATTTTTTTGTTTTTTGTTAATGGCTTTTTATGTTTAATAACAAATTTATAGAATTATTCATTCTATATAATTTAATTCAACATACTTTCTCTATTTATTCTATTTTTATATGAATGAATTTTCATATAATTGTCCAGTAAAATTCATTTTTAGCATAAATAAATTCATCTATTTTCTTTATTCATATAATAAAATCAAGATGTCAACATGAAAACTTAATATGAAAAGGTGGTAAACTATGAAAAGAAAAAATTTATTTAAGATTGTATTTTTATGCAGTGTGTTATTCGTTTTTGGAATTTTTGTTAATCGAGTCTTTGCAAATCAAAATAAATCAAAACCAACGCTAGATATTTCTATAAATGGTTATGATATAACACTTTCTAAAGAAGGTATTTTTAATAGTCAAAATGTAAAGCAACTTAATTCTACTAACCAAAATAACATAGAAGTAAAAAACGAGGATAAAGCAATTATCGTAAAAATAAATGACAAAGAAATTGATATATCTAAGAACTCTACTTTTGAATTGAAAGAAATAAATAGTTCCTCAAAAATAAAAATATCTGTTATGTACAAAAATGAAAATTCATACAGAAATTATTATATAAATTCTCTTTCAAAAAACTTTCCAAAGTACAATGTTACTGCAAATAGTCCTTATGATGGTGATTATTATCTTACTACACACAATGAAGAACATAATTTTGTATTTAAATTAAACAATAATGGAAACATAATTTTTTATAAAGAAGTCGAATCAAATCCTTTTGATTTTAAAAAAATAACTATAGAAGATGGTAAAATTAGATATGGATACTTGTTACAAGATAAAGACTCAACAAAAAGAATAAATGCTGTCGGATATTCACCAACTTATCTTGTAATCTTAGATGAAAATTATAATGAAATAAATAAAATTACTATGGAAAAAGGTAAAAATATAGATGCTGGTACTGAATTAGAAAATCATGACTTTATATACATAAATGACAATCACTATATTGTTTCTAGTTATCAAAAAGTTAAAGCAACAAATATTCCATCAAGTCTAAGCAAAGGAAATTCTCCTTATGTTGTAAATAGTATATTACAAGAGATAAAAGATGGAGAAGTTATATGGCAGTGGGAAAGTATTGACAACCAAAAACTATATTCAGAAAGTGTTGAAAATAATACTTTTAGCCAAAAAAGTGATTCAGCTTTAGATTATGTACATTTTAATTCTATGACTATTGACCCAAATGATGGAAATTTAATTTGTTCATTTAGAAATTTAGATGAAGTTATAAAGTTAGATAGAAAAACAGGAGAGATTCTTTGGACATTAGGAGGGTTAGGAGATGAGTTTAACTTAACAGATAATCAAAAATTCTCAAGACAACATAATGCTAGAATTACAGAAGATGGATACATAACCATATATGATAATGGTGTAAAAACTAAAGATACAAGAGTTATTAAAATAAAATTGGATGAAGAAAATAAAAAAGTTACTGAATATAATTCATATAGTATAGATGACTACTATAAATATATGGGTTCAGTCCAAGAAATAGATAGTGATAAAAACGTATTTTTAATTGGTACTGGAGGAAAAGCTGGAGAAAGTCAGGATTTAGTAGCTATGGAAAAAGACTTTTCTAATGACAAAGTTTATTTTAAGTTCTCATTTAAAAGTGGCGAAAGTATGTATAGATGCTATAAAATTCAGTAACAAATTTATCTTAAGATAAATTATAAATTTAAATTAATACAATTCCTGCAAGTAAGATAAATTCATTATTTCTACTTGCAGGATTATCATTTTTGATTGATACTACTCAACATTTTTTATAAAGCTTACACTTCCTTGCGCTTTTTCTCCTGTTACAGTAACTTTATATGTTCCACTTTCATTAATCTTTACTTGAAATGAACTTGTAGGAACATTTTTACTTTCATATATAGGTTCTGAACTATCCTTCTGTATTAAAACATTTAATTTACCAGAGTCACTCTTTATTTCAACATCTATTACATCATCTTTTTCTAATTCTAATAACTGTGAATCTGTAGTATCAAACATGCTGTATTTCATTATAAGTTCACTAGTATTTCCTGTCCTGCTACCATTAAAATCCACTCCTTTACAGGCTGTCAAAATAATAATAAAAATCATTATAAAAATAATAAAATAGCTTTTCTTCATAAATTTACCTCCAAATTAAAATATATTTATTGATTACATTTTTACCATACATATATATTGAATCATTCTATAGATTAATTTTAATATAAAAAGCAGGTGTCAACTCTTATAAGTTATAACACCTGCTTAAATATTAGAAAATCACTATAATACCATATTATTGGTATTTTCTTGTCTACAGTGTTTAATTTCTTATATTCACTAGATAACCCTATTTATTTGGTTTATGTATAAACATCACAATACATGTTTCTCTTTTATTACAGTGCTTTATTAATCCATAATTGTATGTATCTGTATAATTCTAAAATATTATAAATTAATAAAAAAAAATTATTGTTTGTCATATATCTTCAGTTAAGTTTTTAAGGCTTTGCTATCACAAATCTTTGGTCTTCACTAGGAGAAACACTTTTTTGTTTCTCTATATATCCTGTTATTATATCAGTAATTTTAATGTTTGTCTTATCACATTTTTTAATGTATTTGTCTGGAACGCTATAATCCATAATAGCAATTGAATACGATTTATTTACATCTATAGAATCGCCTTCTGCTGTTGTAATCTTTTTAATTCTTTTACCAGGTTTATCTGTCGGAGAGTACTCCATTTTAAGCCCAGAAAAATAATAAAACCATCCACTACTGTTATTATCAACAGTTATAGAATGTTCTAAAGTATTAAGAAGGTCTTTACCAGTCATACTTATCTTCCATAGTGTTCCAGCCTCCCCATGCTTTAAATCAGGAAATATACGCTGTATATCTGTTGTAGTAACATCACCTTTATAAAGCTTCGCACTAACTCCTTTACCATTATAGCGACCATCTTTACCATTATCTAAAAATAATGCAATTTCACATCCACTTTTAGCACGCATCGCATCTGTTACAAGATTCCCTGTTTCAATCATAGAAAAATCTTTTTTAGCATTTCCAATTACCTTAGGATTTATAGCTTTTGAAGAAGATGTGTTCTGTTTATCAACCATTTCTATAACATCATTTTTATCTAATGTCCCCTCTATCATTCCAGCAAGACCATCACGCAATGAGTCTTGTATATTTTTAAAAGTAGGAAAAACAGCATATCGTCCATGTTCTAGAGCTGGTAACAATGGTTCTATTTCAGGTTCACTTGGTAATGGCATCCCTTTTAAACTTGAAAACATACCACCAGCATCACTAGCTAATGCTTTTTGCCCTTCAGGCATACTAATATAATTCATCAACTGCATCACTAAATCATATTTTTCTTTATTTTCTGATTCAGTTAAATGCTTATTAAGACCAATATAACAAACCATATATAATCTAGCCCAATCTCCGTCTTCACCTGGGCTAAAAAACGGCATAAGTGCAAATTCATCAGTAGACCCAGTTTGAGAAAAAGCTGAACGTGCCAGTAAATTAGAATCTTCTGTCATAGCACATTGACGAGTGAACAACATATTTTGACTATCTTGATAATGTAGATTTAAGTCATTCTTCTTCAGTACACCTTTTTGGATAAGTTCCTGAAAAACATCTAAAGAAGGTTTAAAGTGGTCGCCAAAACTTCCACTTCCATTGTTATAATTATCAAGCCACTTAGCATCTTCAGGTTTACTAAAACTATTTGCATAGTTAAAACCAATAAATGGTGTATCCAATACTTCTTTATTTCCAAGACTCAATTGTAAGGAACGTATTCCTGTTTTCTCAATTTTTTGACATAGTTCAATAAACTCATTATAATTTTTAGGCACATTCCAACCATTTTCTTCAAATAAAGTTTTATTATATACAATAGCACGTATAGTTGCAGGCCCTGGTAAATAATAAAGCTTTCCATCTCTAGTTATAGGCTTAAGCATAGATGTATTATACTTACTGGTAAATGTCATACCAGACAAATCAATAAGTCGGTCATCCCAATATTCTTCTCCTACATCTAATGGCCAAGTCATAACTATATCAGTTAAATCATCATGTTCTAAACGTGCTTTATATTCCTCTGCTAGAGTAGTATTAGCTGTGTAGTTCCCAACTTGGACAATATCAATATTAGGAAATTTTTCTTCAACAGCTTTTTCAAAATTGTTAATTGAAAAAGCATACTTAACCAAAATAGTAATAGGAGTTCGATTACCTTGGGTTACTTTTTGTGTTAGAATATCTTCTGTTTCATTTTTTGCACATCCACAAGTTATAAAAGTTACAAAAACACTAAGTAAAATTAATACCAAGGATAGTTTGATTTTATAAAAGTGTTCTAGACATTTAAGCTTCAAACATTGTAACATATAGTATCACTCCTCATCATTTTTTGGTAACCCAAATAAAAGTTCTTCAAAATTTGAAATTGGCATTGGTTTTGCAAATACATAACCTTGAATATAGTCACAACCTATTTCTTTTAGCATTTTTACTTGATTATACTCTTCAACACCTTCTGCCACAGTAGTCATAGAAAGTGATTTTGCCATACCAATGATACTACTTACTACAGACTTAGTACGCCCATAGTTGTTTTTAGTATTTCTAAAAAATATCTTATCTAATTTTAATGTATCTACAGGTATATCCTGTATAAGATTTAGTGATGAATATCCACTTCCAAAATCATCCATAGAACACCCAAATCCCATTGAATGAATTTCATCAATAATTGCAGATAGGCGCTCAGTATCTTCATATACCATATTTTCTGTCAACTCAATCTCAATATACTGTGAAGGAACGTTATAATGCGAGAAAATTTCATAATACTTATCTAAAAATTTTTCATCTTTTAATTGAATTCTCGAACAGTTTACAGAAATTTTTACTAAATCTTTACCCTCATCAAGCCATCTTTGCAAAGTCATACAGACATTTTCAAACACCCATAAATCTACATTTACAATAAATCCATTTTTCTCAAACAATGGGATAAATGCATCTGGATAAATCATACCTTCTGACTTACTAATCCAACGGACTAATGCCTCTGCTCCTCCTATTTTTTCATTTTCAGTCATATATTTAGGTTGTAGGTATACTTGGAATTCACCTTCTTCTAAAGCACTTTCCATCATATCCTCTAATTGTTTTTCACGTACTAACTGCTGACGAACTTTTTCATTATAAATAGAGTATTTTATTTTATTATTTTTAAAATCTTTTGTAGAATCTCGCAGTGCAAGCTTTGCACGGTCTGCCATATATGGAAATTCCATAGAAGTATCTGTAATTATAAAAACACCAAACTGTGTAGAAAGAGAAGCCCACTCAAACCCATATTTTCCAGAATTTTTCATAATAGCATCATACCAATCTTCAAACCTTTCAGTGAGAGAAGAGTCTTCACTATATGATATGAGTATACAAAAGTTATCAGCAAACAATCTTCCCATACATTCATTTGGAGCTAAAAGAGATGTTATACCATCATACACTCCACGTAATATAGAATCTCCAGCTTCTCTTCCAAACTGGTCATTTAGCATTTTAAATTTTTCAATATTCATATATACAAGTGCATATTGTTCAGATGATTGCTTTAATAAGTCATCTGAGATATTATAAAATCTCTGTATTGTGTTTCCTTTAGTCACAGTATCTACATAAGCAATATGTTCTAAGTTCTTCTTATGTCGATAAAAAGATATTATCAAAGATATTGTAAGAATTGCAAATGCTAATGTTATAAAACCACATAATAATAATGTAATCTTTAACAATAAGTTTGATTTTGCATTTACTACAGATACTGGTACAAAAGTTAACAAATACCAATCTTCCTGTCCAATAGGAATATAAACCATATATTCATGTGAGCCATTTAATTTAAATCCTATTTGCCCACTAAGATTATTGTTTATATCATTTTTCATCTTACTGAAGTCACTATTTGAATCTAACTGAGATTGGCTTATAGTATTCAGTATATTATAACCTGTTTTTTCAGCAATAGGAGATGATGAACGAACTACAACTGTACCATCTTTATTGATAATATGTGAATATGCTTGATTGTTAAATGAAGTCATAGATAGCACTTTATCAAAGGATTCAGGAGAATAACTTATCGCAAGTGCAACTATATTTTTATTATCAATAGACACACTATCTAGTGGTACAACAAAAACTATACATTCTTTATTATCTATCATTTGCGATACAGACATAGACTCTTTCTTATTTATGACAGCCTCTTGAAGGTATGCATCACTACTAAGAGAAACTGATTCACCATCAGAATTATATGCAACCCCATTTTCATCAATCATCATAATATCCTGGCAATTCCAATATTTTCTTTGAGAATCTATTATAGGTTTTGCTTTCTGAAAAGAATCTATATTTGTATTTTTTATCATTAACACTATTGTATCTAATATAGAGTAACTGTCATCAATAATCTTACTTACATTACTTCCTATTCTATTAGATATTTCTTGAAGATAGTTACTACTTTCTTCTTGCACGGTATTTCTCAATTTGCAATAATATTTAAAACATATTACACCCATAAAAAAACATACAACTATGAATACTATTGCTATTGTTCTAACCATTTGTGTGCTGTTTAACATTTTTCTTTTTGCACTCATATAATACCCCTTGAATAATAAATCTAAATATGTATTAACAATTAAAGACTTTTGAATTTAACTTAAGCTTATAAAATAAGTTATTGTATATTACAAGTTTAGATCAATAATAATTTAAATATCTTTATTTACACAAAAATCGTTATCTTCTACCATAACACACTATTTCAGAAAACAAGAGTTTAATATGTTCATTACAATCTCATAATAATCATTCCTTAAAAAATAAAAATATAGTAGTTGTTTTTAGTAATTTATAAAAGGTAATTTAAGCTTCTATTAATTACTAAAAATAATTAAATATCAGTTTAATATAGTAACTTAACCTTATTATAGCTTCTATATTTTAATTTTGGAATAGTTTAGATATTTTTTATATTTATATATAATAATGTCTTGATTTTTTTAAAAATCTATGTACCATCTGCCTTTAAACATCCTGAAAAGCTTACTATATACCTATATTTTAGTGATATATTTATTTTCTAATAGATATTAACAATACTACAAAAACAAATGACATCACTATTAAGTAACATTATCTTATATTAAGTTATCTATAAATAAAAAAAGGCTAGTACTATAAAATTAAATAAATTGATTTTATAGTATTAACCTTAATGCTGAACAATTAACTAAATAAAATAATCGTTCTTAAAATTCCTACTAAAATGAATTACTCTTATTTTGTATTTTTATATTAAAACCTAACTTAATATCTTTTTTATCTCATTTTTATCTTCAGTATTTAATAGAACTTCTAAAGTATGTTGGTCATTAATTTTTGAAAACAAGCTTCGTATCTCTTTTTTATTGTTTTCTTTAAGTGCTAACAATACAACCAAATCTACCATAAATTTATTATCCCATACAATGGGTTTATTTAACCTTGCTATAGCTATTGCAGGTTTTATAACATTCTCTGGAAGCCCATGTGGTACAGCTACCTTCGACCCCATCACAACACTTCCCATAGCTTCCCTTTTATATACACTTAAGATATACTTTGAGTCTACATATCCACCTTCTTCAAGTTTTGAGACAAGTGTATCAATTATATACTCCTTTGAAATTCCTTCAAAGTTGTATAAAATCAAATCTTCATGTATTAAATTATTCAATTGATTATCACTATTTAAAGCTGGTTGTTTATTATTTAAGTGTTCTAAGACTTTATTAATACCATTTTTTCCAAGTACCTCATTATAAGAAATAAAAGGTACATTTTTATAATCTATATCAATAGTTCCACAGATAGCAATAATATTATATTCAGCTTCAATATCATTTAATTCTTCTTCTAGATTATTATTTAAAAAAGCAATTGGCTTTACTTCAATTGAAGTATCATATTCCTTAATTTGCTTTTCTATGTGCTCCTTTAAGTTTAAAGCTGTACCTACACCACTCAGACACAATGTAATAATTACATTTTTCTTTCCATATTCATTTTTTCTATAACTAAACTTATTTGTATTTATCATAGCATAATTCTTATTTTTCTTTAAATCTGCTATTATACCATCTAAACTTTTCCCTTCAATAGTTGCAAGTTTACCTGCTTCCATTGCTAATAATGTATCTACTCTATTTACAGTTTTACATCTAATTCCAAGTCTTTTTTCGACCTCATCACCAAGAATTACTAAAGAACCCATATCAATTAGAACTAGAATTCCTTTCCTAGCTTCTATCTTTTGAAGTTCTTCTAATACATGTTCTATACCTTCTGATGGTGAATCTGTAAGTGCTATTTCTATACCTAATGTACATTCTATACCAAGAATATGATTTACGACATTAGACATTTCAATACCAACTTTACCATGTGTAACTATTACTACTTTTACTTTATCTTTTATACTTTCATCATTATAACAAAATTTATTTATATAATAAGCTAAATATCCAAGTTCATCCTCTGGAAATGTTACTTGTGTTAAGTCTTCTACTATACCCATTATATATCTGGATAACTCATATTCCATTGGCATTGATGCTTTTATTTTATCTAAACTAGGATTTATTATTGGTTTTCCATCTTTTATCCTACCTATAGCATGTTCGATGTGAATTGCTAGAGCTAAATATAAGCCTTGATTTACATGTTTAAACTGCTCTTTAATAAATATGATTACCTTATCCATTATCTCCAGTGTAGACTCTTTTAATTGTCCACCCCAGTCTATTCTACTTCTTCTGTCAGACAAGTTTTTATTATTTTTAATAGCATTAAACTTATTATCCAACTTTTCTATAAATGCATTCTTTAATTCTTCTTCAGAAAAACATTTACTCTCAAGAACCTTCAGTTCTTTTTCTGCATAATTGTATATCTCACTTATCTCATTGTCTGATAAAATTCTGTTTTTTCCACTAACTAGCTCACTAATATCTATATATATATCTTCAACTGAAAACTCAGAATACTTTTCATTTTCACAATTACAATCATAATATCCACTCTTTATATAATCCCTTAAACTATCTAAATCTATAATTACCTTATCACTAGAAAAAATTGATTTACTAAAAGCCCTAGCACAAGTTACTTGTATATCACTTTTTAACTGACCTATATTTCCAGTACACTTATAATTCATTAGTGCACACATAACTTCTTTAGTTATTATAAAATTCTTATTTACTCGTTTTGCTTCTCTTTCAAAAAACTTTATTATTATTTCATATCTTTCAGACTTTGGTCTTTCACTCATATTAGGTAAATTTATTACCATTGGTATACGTCTTCTAAACGTTTGAAGTAAATTAGAATTTGGATTTTCTGTTGTAGCACTTATTATGAGAACATTTGCCTTTCTAGTAGAGCTACTTTCTCCTAGTCTTCTAAATTCCCCTCTATCTATTAATGAAAATAGTATCTCTTGTCCCGCAGCAGGCAATCTATGAATTTCATCTAAAAATAAAATTCCATTATCAGCCTTTTCTACAAGACCTTCTCTATTTACATCTGCACCTGTATATGCACCTTTTACTACCCCAAATAACTGAGCTATCAATAAGTTAGGATTTTCTGCATAATCTGCACAGTTAAATACTATAAATGGACTATTTTCTTCTTTTATATTATTTTTAACAGCATATTTATACATACATGTAGCTAGTTCACTTTTTCCTACACCTGTCTCTCCATATATTATAGTATGAAGACCATTAGGAGGATACATAATTGCTGACTTAGCTAGGTTTACCTTTTCTTTTAGGCTTCCCTTTATACCTATCAAGTCTTCAAATCCATCTTCTTCTACAGCCTTACTTACTTTTACATACTTTCCCGATGATGTTAGGTCTTTATCTTTAATACCACTCTTTGACTGATTCAAATTTTCTTCTTTTAGTAACTTTGACACTGCGCTTCTTGATATGTTGTATCCATTATCTATTAATATCTCGGTTATTTTTCTTTCAGACATTTGAGGGTTTTCACTTACAATTTTTGATATATCTTCTATTAATATTTTTTTTCTTCTTTCTCTTGAATCTAAAATATTATTTTTTTTTCTGACTGCTATCACTTCAGACCTAGCTACGTCTAACATTTCAGCAAGTTCTTGGTCAGTATATGGATTTTTTTTGTCTTCTCTTTGTATTTCTCTTAATATTTTATCCATCTTTCGCCTCCTCACTTAAAAAATTAATCTATTTCAATATATTATACACCAAAATAAGACTAGGCAAAATAGCCTAGCCTTATTACTTAGAATTTCCATAATAACCTCTTTAATATACTTATAATCACACTTTGTAATTATAATTTTAAAGACGCACCTTCCCAATCCTTCATAAAGCTATCTATTCCTTTGTCTGTCAAAGGATGCTTAATCATCTGGTTTATAACTTTAAGAGGAACTGTTGCTATATCTGCTCCCATTCTAGCAGCCTGTAAAACATGTATTGGATTTCTAACACTAGCAACTATTATTTGAGCCTCAATACTATTTACACTAAATATATCAACAATTTCTTCAATTAAATCAAGACCATTTTGTGATATATCATCTAATCTTCCAACAAAAGGACTTACATATGTAGCACCAGCTCTAGCAGCTAAAAGAGCTTGTCCAGCAGAGAAAATAAGTGTAACATTAGTCTTTATACCTTTGCTTGATAATACTTTTACTGCCTTTAAACCTTCTGCTGTCATAGGTATTTTTATAACTATATTTTTATGTATCTTAGATAATTTTTCTGCTTCTTCTATCATTCCTTTATGCTCTAAACTTATTACTTCTGCACTTATTGGTCCATCTACTATTTCACTTATTTCTTTAACTACTTCTATAAAATCTCTACCTTCTTTAGCTATTAGTGATGGATTAGTAGTTACTCCACATATCACCCCTAAATCATTTGCTTCTTTTATCTCTTCAATATTGGCTGTGTCTATAAAAAATCTCATTAAAAAATCCTCCATAATTACATAATTAAAATATGTGCTAAACACAAGTATATAATATCATAAATTACCTAAATTTTACAGTTCCATTATCTATAGATTCAACTACTGCCAAAGACTCTAGTCTTATATTATTAGCTTTTAAAAGTGCTCCTCCAGCTTGAAATCCCTTTTCAATAACAATTCCTACTCCAACTAAGCTTGCATCTGCTTGCTCAATTAAATCTTTAAGTCCAAGAGCAGCTCTCCCATTTGCAAGGAAATCATCTACTATCAGTATATTTTCACCTTTATTTATATATTTTTTAGAAACTTTAACTGAGTATTCCTTTGCCTTAGTAAATGAATATACATTAGTTTCATATACATCTTTATCTAAGTTTTTAGATTCTGATTTTTTTGCAAATACTACAGGTGCATTGTCAAAATACTGTGAAACAATTGATGCTATGGCTATTCCAGAAGCCTCTATTGTAAATATTTTATCTACCTTTTCTCCTTTAAATCTCTCTTTGAACTCTCTTCCTATTTCATTTAAAAAAGCTACATCAATTTGATGATTTAAAAAGCTATCAACTTTTAGTATGTCATTTCCTGAAACACTGCCTTCTCTCAATATCTTTTCTTGTAAAGCCTTCATTGAACTCCCACCTAACCCTTTCTAAAATTATATTAATAAAAAAATTATATTTGTTTTTATTTTGCTATATATATTATCAGTATTTTATATTAAAATACTAAAAAAGCTCCTGTCTATATCATAGACAGGAGCTTAAAATTCAAAGTAATTAACTTAATATATAATTTAAAATAAGTATAAACTATATCTTCTTCACTCCTGTAGTCAAGCTATTAATGGTAGCTTAGTAGAAACATTTGAACCATATTATCAAAAATATACAGGTAAATATATTAATTTATTCTTTTTAATTATATATTATAATTCTCTATTATTCAACAAATAATTCAAACTGTGTAGAATAATATCTTATAAATAATTTATCAGAACTCAATTTTTTTAAGCAAACTTATAAATTTCCCATAAACATATAACTTTTTTCAATATTATCTAAAAGTTCATCATCATTTAAATTGGCTATTTTAGAAATGGCTTTTTTTACTCCATCAGATTTTATCAATTCTTGTAACTCTACACTTTGAGCATCTTCGTTATTATTATAATGAAGTGCTGCACCTATTCCAAGAATTAAATTGTCAACTGATAATCCATATGACTTTGCTGTCATTAAAGGTTTAATTAATCTATCTTTGTCACTTAATTTTCTTAATGGCTCTCTTCCAACTCTGACTACATCATCATTAAGATATGGATTTTTAAATCTATTTAAAATCTTTTCAATATACTTATAGTGTGCTTCGGAATCAAAATTGTATTTTTTAATTAATCCTTCTCCACTTTCTACCATAGCATTTTTAACTATATTACAAATGTATCCATCTTTTATACTTTCTTCTATAGTCTTATATCCTTTTAAATATCCTATATAAGCTGTTATAGCATGTCCTGTATTTAGTGTAAACAACTTACGTTCAATATAAGCCATAAGATTATCAGCTAAATTCATTCCAACTATATTTGGTATATCTCCTTTAAATCCTTGTTTTTCAACATTCCATTCATAGAAATTCTCAACTGTTACATCAAGAGGATTTTCATTTTTACCTGGAGGAACTATTCTGTCAACTGAACAGTTTGGAAAACCAATATACATCTCTAAATAGTCTATTTCTTCTTTATTTAAATACTTAAGAACTTCTTCTTTTAGTGAAGAGCTTGCATATATTGCATTTTCACAAGCTATTATATTTAGATTACTTGTTAATCCTTTTTCTTTTCTAGTTTTTATACCTTTTGCAATTGTAGAAGCTATTTTAGTTAAAACTAAAGGCCCAACTGCTGTAGTTATTATTTCAGCCTCTACAATCTCATCTATTATTTCTTCTTTTATAGATGAAACTGCACTTATATTATCAATTACTTCATCTATACATTCTACATCTCTTATGTGTACAGTATATTTTTTATCTTTATTTATTGAATTTAATATTTCCTCATTTACATCAGCAAACACTACATGATAACCTGATTTAACTAATAAACCTCCAATAAATCCTCTTCCAATATTTCCTGCTCCAAACTGAATTGCCTTTTTCATTTTAAGTTCCTCCTAAGATTAGTTGGCAAAAGCTTCCATGAAAGCTTGTTTGTCATTTGAATTTTTTAGTCTTTCTGTTAAATCATCATCTAAAACTATTGCTATATTAGATAATATCTCTAAGTGTTCATCTCCAACACCAGCTATTCCTATTAATAAGTAAGCTTTTTCTCCATCAAAATCTATGCCATTAGGAAATTGTAATATAACTATCCCTGAAGATAAAATTTCTTTTTTCGCTTCATTTACACCATGTGGAATAGCAACACCCATTCCCATATATGTAGTCATTACTTTTTCTCTTTCTAACATTGCTGGTATATATTCTTCTTTTACATATCCATTTTCAACTAATTTTCTTCCTGCTAAAGTTATAGCTTCTTCCTTTGAAACACTATCTAATCCTAAAAATATATTATTCTCATTTAATACTTTACTCATAATATCAACCTTCCTTTTTTAATATTTATTTTATTTATCTATAAATGTTTTTAATCTGTTTGTATAAAAATTAAAAACTATATCTTTTACTTCTAATATCATCTCTTCTATAGAAAATTTACTTATTTTATTAGTAAAAATTATATTATCAATTAGTGAACCACTTATTTCACTCATTATTTGTCTTTGATAACTTGGTGAATTTTTAGGAAGCAACATAAAGACTACATTCTCTATTTCTTCATTTGAATCTAGTATGATTTTATTTTCTAACTTTATTATTGCTAACTTCATAATATCTATTCTTTCACTCATACAATGTAATAATAGAATTTTTGATTCTTCTATATATGGAATTGAGATTTTTAATCTTTCTTCTAATGATTCTTTTATAGATATTATATCTTCACTAGACTTTGCAAATATCCTTGATGAATCTACAATAAGCTCACTTAAATCTTTACTTTTAAATTTTTCAAATTGAACTTCCTCTAAAAATTGAAGAATATCCTTTCCTATATTCATACTTTCTGTTATCTGTGCATAAACTTTATTCTTATTTTTAGTATCGTTTTTTACATTTAAATTAATTAATTTATTTTGAGCTATAGATTTTATTTTTTCCTTGATTATCTGTTCATCCTCTAAACTCATAAATGGACCTACACATATATAATCTAAGTTTGTGTTTAACTCAACAGTAGACACAATTAAGTCCACATCTCTTTCCTTTAAATACTCTTCATCTATATTTATGGCTGAGATGGTTTCAAGTATATTTAAGTTAGGAAACTTATTTTCAATCTTAGTTGACAAGAATCTTGAAGTACCTATTCCAGTAGGACATGCTACAACAAGATTTATATTAGTATACATCATCAGATTTTTTTCTATGGCTGATGCAAAATGCATTGCAATATATCCTATTTCAGATTCAGGTATTGAATTTATATTTAGCTTATTTTTTATGATTTTAGAAATTTTTTCAACACCATTATAGGCATATGAATATTTACTTTTTATTTCATCTAAAAGAGGATTTCTTATTTCTAACCCCATATTCAATCTATTTATAGAAGGACCTAGGTGATTTGCCAAGTCTTTAAACAATCTCTCATCATTTTTAAGACTTATTTTAAATTCATCTTCAGCTAAATCTATCATCTTATTTGTAATATCCATTACTTCTATATCATCTAAGTTTAAAGTTTTATGATTTGAGGATGACCTTTGCTTTGCACCTCTAATATGCATAGTTATATATCCAACCTCATCTAATGGTATATCCATACTAAAGTCTATTTCCATACCCTGTACAATTTCCTGGGCTAATCTAAACTCTTCTGTCATAGATAATTCTTTTAGGAACTCTTTGTCCATAGTTATATTCTCACCATTTTTTATCCTCTGTAAAGCCAACGATATATGAACTACAAGACCTATATATGCACTATCAGCCAAATTTACATCTAAATCTGAAAGCTTTTTTGTTAATGTACTTTCGACTTTTCTTATTATGCATCTATCCATTAAGTTTAAAAGTCTATTCTCACTTAAAATTTCTATTGCTTTATCTGTCTGTATGTTCTCACTTATATTCCTGACCATATCTAATATTTCTTTTTCATTGAATGAATCATATATAAGATTTACATATGCCTCTCTAAAGCTTTTTTCCTGACCTTTTAGATATACACCAAGCCCTGGTTTTCTAACAAGCTCAATATCAAATCTTTCTAGCCATTTATTTGCTGAGGCAAAGTCATTATTTAGTACCCCTTCTGATACCTTTAATATTTTTGCAAAATAATAAGATTTTACTGGCTCGTTAGAAATTAATAGCTTTGATAATATAATTAAATTTCTTTCTTCCTTACTATATTCTTTTTCTATTTTCTCTTCTTCTAATAACTCGATTATAAAGTTTTGATTTTCTATATTTTCTTCTAAAATTAACCCAACTCCTGGTTTTTTTACAAAATTAAAATCATTTTCATCAAACCATTGTTCAATTCCAGACATATCTCTAAGTACAGTTCTTGAACTTAAGTCTAACTCACCTGCAATCTCAGAAACAGTTATTGGGATATTTTTTTTTGAATTTTCTACTATCATTAGTATTATCTTTTTTTGTCTAGATGTAATCTTCTTTTTTTTCAAATTATCCACTCCTAATCAGTGGTACTTTTTATTTTTATTTAGATTCTAATCTTTTAAATAGTGTATCTAAATTTGGGTCATTTAAAAAGTTGTTTATTGAAACTATCTCAACACTTGAATTATTCTTAGCTACTCTTTCAACCAATGTATTATGAGTTACTACTATTTGTGTGTCATCTGGAAGATTATCAACAGATGAGTTCGTAATTTCTATATTTAAATCTAAGTTTTTTATTCTATTTTTAAATCTTGAAGCTCCCATTGCACTAGAACCCATTCCTGCATCACATGCAAACACAATCTTCTTAATTTCATTTACTTCAAGTTGTTTTTCTTCAACACTTTTGTCAGAATTCTTACTTGCAGATTTCATGTCACTCATTTTCGCTTTAGCTTCTTCTAAAGTACCATCCTCTTCATTTTGATTTGAAGAAGCTCTCTTAACAAATGGTGCTGCTACTAAGAATGATACTGCTGTTGCCACTGCAACCCCTGCTAAGACTGGAAGCAACCCTCCCTTTGGTGCTAGTGCCATAAGTGCAAATATGCTTCCTGGTGATGGTGCTGCTACAAGTCCAGCTCCTAATATTGAGAAAGTTAATATTCCTGCTGCTCCACCTGCCATTGTAGCTAATATTAGAACTGGATTCATTAATATATATGGGAAGTATATTTCATGTATACCACCAAAGAAATGTATTATTACAGCTCCTGGTGCTGATTGTTTTACACTTCCTCTACTGAACATCCAGTATGCTAATAGAACTCCTAAACCTGGTCCAGGGTTACTTTCTAATAAGAACATTATAGATTTACCTGCTTCTTTTGCCTCAGCTATACCTATAGGTCCTAATATACCATGATTTATTGCATTGTTTAAGAACAATACTTTTCCAGGCTCTATAAATGCTGAAACTAAAGGTAATAAACTCTTGCTAACTATAAATTGAACTCCAGACTCTATAAGAGCCGTACCTGCTACTATTGCTGGTCCTATTGCATAAAATCCTAATATTGCAAGAAGCATGCCTATTATACCTATTGAAAAGTTATTTACTAACATTTCAAATCCTGTTGGTATCTTACCATCTACAAATTTATCGAATTTCTTGATTATCCATCCTGCAAATGGTCCCATTATCATAGCTCCGATAAACATTGGTATATCTGCTCCAACGATTACACCCATCGCTGCTGCTGCACCTATTACTCCGCCTCTTTGTCCAGCTATTGCCTTCCCACCAGTATAAGCTATCAATAGTGGTAAAAGGTATTTTATCATTGGGTCGCCTATAGTACTTAATTTCTCATTAGGCATCCATCCTGTTGGTATAAATAATGCTGTTATAAGACCCCATGCTATAAAAGCTCCTATATTTGGCATTACCATACCACTTAAAAATTTTCCTATTCGCTGTATAGATGTCTTTATTGTCGATTGATTAGAACTGCTCATAATTTTACCTCCATTTGAATTATATTCTATATCGATATGATTCCCTTTTGTTATACTTTTATTATAGAGTTTATATTTTCTAGTAACAACTTTAAGAAATCGTTTCTATGTCACTTAAGATAATGACATTTGTCATTTTAGTTTTTGTTTAACTTTATTTATGTAGTATTTTATAGTATCTAGTGTTGCAAATAATACTATTTTTATAAAATAATTAACTTTAATATAAAAACCAACAATAATTCAATTAAATAATTTTATTAGAGGTACTTTTGGATATACTAATATAGACTTATTTGACCTGTGCTTTTGAGATTTGTACGCTCTATGTCAATATTGTCAACATAAAGTGTATAAGTATAATGTATGGATAACTAAATATTAATTTCTAATTAGCTACTATACAACATTAAACATTATTTAATATACAGTTTTACCCTATAGAGCAATATATATTAAACAAATTCAATTAAAATAGTTTAAATTTTTCAAAAATCTCAATATTTGACAAAATACTTTAATAAAATTAAAGAATAAGTTATAATTAATACTATCAATTATAAAAAGTATAAAAATATAAGGAGTGATTAAAAAATGGCGTTTTATTTTGATACACCATCACATACTTTCAGTGAATACCTTCTTGTCCCAGGTTTCTCTTCTACTGATTGTATACCTGCTAATGTAAGTTTGAAAACACCTGTTACTAAATTTAAAAAGGGCGAAGAAGCAGATATTTATATGAATATCCCTTTAACTTCTGCTATTATGCAATCTGTTTCTGATGACAAGATGGCTATTGCACTTGCTAAAGAGGGTGGGATTTCATTTATATACGGTTCTCAAAGTATTGAAAGTGAAGCTGCTATGGTAGCACGTGTTAAATCTCACAAAGCTGGTTTTGTTGTAAGTGATTCAAATATTAAACCTGAGAATACACTAAAAGACATACTTGAATTAAAAGAAAAAACTGGACATTCTACAGTTGCTGTTACTGAAGATGGGACTTCAACTGGTAAATTATTAGGTATTGTCGCAAGTCGTGATTATCGTATAAGTCGTATGGATTTAGATACTAAAGTTAGTGAATTTATGACTCCTCTGTCATCCATAGTTTATGCTAACAAAGATGTTACTTTAAAAGAAGCAAACAACATTATATGGGACCACAAGCTTAATTCTCTTCCTGTACTTGATGACAATGGTAATCTTGTTTATATGGTATTCCGTAAAGATTACTCTTCTCATAAAGAAAATCCACTTGAACTTTTGGATTCTTCTAAAAGATATGTAGTTGGAGCTGGTATTAATACTAGAGACTTTGCTGAACGTGTTCCTGCTTTAGTTGAAGCTGGTGCTGATGTTTTATGTATAGACTCTTCAGAAGGTTTTTCTGAATGGCAGAAAATAACTCTTGACTTTATTCGTGAAAAATATGGTGATACAGTTAAGGTTGGAGCTGGAAATGTAGTTGACCGTGAAGGATTCCTTTACTTAGCTGAAGCTGGTGCTGACTTTGTTAAAGTTGGTATTGGTGGTGGTTCTATATGTATTACTCGTGAGCAAAAAGGTATAGGACGTGGACAAGCTACTTCTATAATTGAAGTTGCACAAGCTAGGGATGAGTACTT
This sequence comes from Clostridioides difficile, assembly GCA_012955965.1. Classification (GTDB taxonomy): domain Bacteria; phylum Bacillota; class Clostridia; order Peptostreptococcales; family Peptostreptococcaceae; genus Clostridioides; species Clostridioides difficile_G. The sequence goes on along the minus strand of JABBZI010000009.1, from coordinate 63,658 downwards.
TGAAAAAACAGGTATTTATATTCCAATTTGTTCTGATGGTGGTATTGTTTATGACCATCACATAACTTTAGCTTTAGCTATGGGTGCAGATTTCATAATGCTTGGTAGATACTTCTCTCGTTTTGATGAGAGTCCAACTAATAAAGTTAATATAAATGGTAGTTACATGAAAGAATACTGGGGAGAAGGTTCTGCACGTGCTAGAAACTGGCAAAGATATGACCTTGGTGGAGATAAGAAACTTTCTTTTGAAGAAGGTGTTGACTCTTATGTACCTTATGCTGGTTCTTTAAAGGATAATGTAACTCTTTCTTTAAGTAAAGTTCGTTCTACTATGTGTAACTGTGGGTCTCTTAGCATACCTGAACTTCAAAAGAGTGCTAAGCTTACACTTGTATCTTCTACTAGTATAGTTGAAGGTGGAGCTCATGATGTTATGTTAAAAGACAATAGAAATTTATAATATAAATAAAAGTGTAGTTGATTATAAAATCAACTACACTTTTTTATTTTAATATAATATTTTATTTAACTGTAAATTCAAGAAGCTTACTTTTAAGTTCATTTTCTATTTTTGATAGTTCAACTTCTGCTTCTTGTCTCTTTATTCTACCATCATGTTGTATCTTAACTACTTCATCAATAGTTGATATTAAAGATTGATTAGTTTTCTTAATTGTATCTATATCTACAATTCCTCTTTCTGATTCTTTTGCTGTTTCTATTGTTCCCATCTTTAGGGTTTCTGCATTTTTTAATAAAAGCTCATTTGTCATATTACTAACTTCACGCTGTGCTTTCATAGCTTGATTTAAGTGAGAAATTCCAAGAGCAAGTACTATCTGATTTTTCCATAATGGAATTGTATTTACTATAGTTGATTGAATCTTCTCTGCCATCAAATTATTACTATTTTGAACTAGTCTTATCTGTGGAGCCATTTGAAGTGATACCATTCTAGTCAATTCTAAGTCATGAATCTTCTTTTCAAATCGGTCACAAAGTGAAACCATATCATTTACAGATTGAGCATCTTCTGTTGAGCCAGATAAACTAGCTTTTTCTCTTAATTTTGGCATTTCGTATTCTTTCATATCTTTAAGCTTTTGCTTCCCTGCTATAATATACATAGTAAGTTCTTTTGAATAAGCTAAGTTCAGCTCATACATCTTATCAAGCATCGCTATATCTTTTAATATTTTAACCTGATGCTTTTGAAGTTCTTTACTTACTTTATCTACATTTACCTCTGCACTGTCATACTTAGTCTTTAGATTTGAAATTTTATTATTTGCTTTTTTAAAAATTCCTAAAAAACCACCTTGTTCTTTTTCATCTGCTGAAAATGCTTTTAAATCAGTAACTAGATTTGTAAGCATATCTCCAACTTCTCCTAAATCTCTAGTCTTAACACTCTTTAAAGCTGTTTCAGAAAACCCTGCTACCTTTTTTTGGGCTCCAGCTCCATATTGTAAAATCATATTTGTGTTTGTAATATCTATTTTTTCTGCAAATTCCTTTACCATCTTACGTTCAGATTCAGATAATTTTTCTTCTTCTGGGTCTTTTTCTTTCTTTTTCATTAATAGGTCAGAGTTGTTTATATCACTTGTATTTGATTCTTCTCCAAATGGGTCAAGTGTTAAAGTTGGCATAACTGGTATATCATCTAAATTATTCATTATATCTTTCTCTCCTCTTCCTTTATAAAGTACTGATAACTTATATATTACATATTTTATAACTACTTAATTGTTCAAAAATAACAGAATATTTTTTATATTGAAGTTAAAATTTACCACTCGTTAATCCTTCTTGAACTAACATATTCTCTAAAACAGTAATATCTGTAGATATGTCGATTGCTTCATCTTCAAATAAATAGTCTAATTGGTTTTCAAAAGCTATTACAATTGTACTCATTGTGTTTTCAATACTTTCCATAGTTGTTGTTATATTTTCTCTATCTATCCCTTGTTCTTCCAATGTATGATATGAATTCAATAGCTTCAAAGTGGTTGGAAGATAATAGTCCATAAATTTTTGTATTTGAGTAAGTTTTGATGGGTCATGTTTTACAACATCAAATATTTTACTTGTAACATCTTCTACTTGTACAATTTTATTACACATTGATTCTGATTTAATATTTTTATTAGCTTCTTTTATTTGTGTTAAATAATTCATTCCAGCATTTATAATTTTATCAACTTCATTAACTTCATCAGTTTTTTCTTCTTCTTTAACTTCATATGCTACATCTTCATATTTTGGTGGAATAAAATCTTCATTTGTCAACACAATTTGATTACTTCTTTTATCAATATAAGTATTTATAAAGTAGTTTTTGTCTATCATCTTTTGTACATCTTTTATTATAAAATTTAATGATTTAGATGTACTCTCTGCAATAAGTTCTACCGGAATAATATTTCTATTATTTATTATTGTACAATATTTTTTATAACGAGAAATTTGGTCTCCTAATCTCTTTCCTTTAAAAATACAAACGCCTCCTATAATTAAAAATACTGCACATACTTGAATAGGAAGTATTACAGCCCATCCAATTATAATAGAAATAGTTGAAAGTACTAGAGCTGATAACGTAAATAAGCCAACTAGACCCCAACCAACTATTTTTAAAAATTTACTTAAAAATGAATTTATTAACACAGATTTTTTGGAAAAATTTTCTGATTTATACATAGTTTATATCCTTTCATTTTCATTAATATTATTAATATATTGCAGTTTGATTATACAATTACTTACTTATTACTGTCAAGGAATTTGAATTTCTACAAATTAATTCAAATAAAGTAATAGACTTAAATATAAGTATATTTTAAATCAAAAATATACTTATATTTAACTCCATATAAAAATAAGAGAACTCAACTTTAACTAAATTTAAGTTCCCTCATTTTTATTTTTATATAAATATAATTAGCATTGTTTATCTTGGCTATACATATTAATGAAAATTTATATTAATAAAGATTTGCAAATATCTCTCTTATTTCTTCTCTGCTAAGCTCTACATAATTATTAGCAAGTAATCTTTGTTGATTAGCTATTGTACTATCTGTAAATTCATCTATCTGACTTTCTACCATTCCATACTCTCTCAAAGCTTTTTTAGCTATTAATTTATTTAAAAACTTTTCTAATTCTCCATAAACATCACAATTAGAATCACACTCAAGAGCATCTGCTAGAATTTTTGTACATTTTGTAATTTTTCCATCAGGATTTTTTCTAGAATACATCTTAAACACTTCAGTAAAGAATTGATAATTTGCTTCACCATGTGCAACATGGAAAGCTGCTCCAATTGAATAAGATAGAGCATGAACTGCTGCACAACCAGCATTTCCAAAAGCAATTCCTGCATAATTTGATGCAAGAACAAAGTCCTTAAGATGATTAAATCTCTCCTCATCCCCTTTTTCAACTATTTGTTTGTAGCCATCCATAATCATTTTTATTGCCTGTAAAGAATACATTTCTGTAAATGGACTAGCTTTTGGAGAAAGATAAGATTCAATAGCATGTATAAGGGCATCTACTGAACTTGTAACAAAGAATTTATAAGGTAATCCTTTTACTGTTTCTGGAATTAGCACTGCATAATCTGCATAAGTTTCTTCTACTGCAAGCCCTTTTTTAGTATGCTTAGATTTTAATTCTGCAATAGCTACATTTGTTACTTCACTACCTGTACCACATGTTGTAGGAACTACTACTAACTCTTTTATCTTTTTAGGTGCTACATCTCCTTCAAATAAGTCAATAGACTTTTCTGGAACATCAAGTGCTAATATCTTGCATATATCAACTATTGTTCCTCCTCCAAAAGCGATAATTCTATTGAAATCAAATTTCTTCATTTCTTTTGTCATAGAATCTATCATTTCATCAGAAGGTTCACCTGTTCCAAACTTTTCTTGGAAAATTAGATTAGTCTCTATTCCAAGAGGCTTCATATATGGCTCATATATAAATTCATTTGTGATTACTAAATCATTTTTTCCTATTTTAAATTCTTCGTTGAACTCTTTAAATGTATCAAAATAAAATATCTTTGGAACTACTCTAAGTGCTTCCATTATTAACACCCCTCTATTATTAATATTTCTCATTAAATCTTTTTTCAAATTCTAATGCTAGACTTTCTCTTACACTTGGATGAGCTATATTAATTAAATTTCTTGCTCTTTCTCTAAGAGATTTTCCTTTTAGCTCTGCTATTCCATACTCTGTTACAATGTAATCAACATCATTTCTTGATGTTGTTATAGGTGCACCTTCATCCACAATAGAGACGATTTTTGAAATTACTGTACCATCCTTTTTTGTAGTTATTGAAGGCATAGCTATAATTGCTTTTCCATCTTCTCCCATAGATACTCCACGTATAAAGTCTACCTGTCCTCCAACTCCACTAAACTGTCTAAGACCCATTGCTTCTGCAACCACTTGTCCCATCAGGTCAACTTGTATAGCAGAGTTTATAGAAACCATTTTATGCTGTTTCATTATAACTGCTGGATGGTTTACATAGTCTACAGGCTTAACTTCAACTGCTGGATTATTATGTGCAAAATCATACAGTTTTTTAGTACCCATTAAGAATGTAACTGTCATTTTTTCTTTATCAAAATTTTTATATTTACCATTTATAACGCCCTTTTCAAAAAGAGCTAAAGTTCCGTCTGAAATCATTTCTGAATGAATTCCTAAATCCTTTTTGTCTGTCAAAAATAACATAACTGCATCTGGAATTCCACCAATTCCAAGTTGTAAAGTAGAACCATCTTCAATTAGTGAAGCACAATTTTTACCTATTGCTTCTTCTACTTCTCCAATCTTTGCAGGTTGTAATTCATATAAAGGTTGTGATTTTTCCACTATATAATCAAACTCTGACACATGAACTACTTCACCATAAGTTCTAGGAAACTGGTCATTTACTTGAACAATTACTGTTCTAGCAGTTTTAATAGCTTCATAAGTATAGTCAACTGATGTCCCTAAGCTACAATATCCATGTTCATCTGGTGGAGTTACCTGCGCTAAAACAACATCACATTTTAACCTTTTTTCTCTGATTAACTTTGGTACTTCATGAAAGAATGCAGGTGTAAAATCGCCATCTCCATTCTCAATTGCTTTTCTTACATTTCCACTTACAAACATTGGATTTACTCTAAAATGAGCTTCCATTCCCTTAGAAGTATATCCACCACTACCTAAACTTACCATGTGTTTAATCTCAACATCTTTATATTGCTCAGCATTTTCAATCATAGCTTCTACTAGTGCAGGAGGTTCACCTACACAATGTGCAAATACTACAGTATCTCCGTTTTTAATCTGCTTTACAGCCTCTGTAGCACTACATAATTTACTTTGATATAATTCTTGCCAATTCAATGAAATCCCCCCATTTAGCTCTTTTTTAAGTTTCACAAATTGCTGATTCAATTATATTTATAGCTCTTTCTATATGGCTAAAATCCCATATTTTAATACACTTATTTTTCACTTTATATTGTTGATAGGATGCGCATAAAGTTGCGCATCCTCCAATTATAAGTAACAAATCATATTCCACATTTTCTTGTGCTATACTAAAATCTACTCTACCATTGAAGTGCTCTTTGATTATTGTAAGAGCCTTCCCTCTTTCGTATCTAGGGTTACAGCCCCCACAAAATCTAACTCCACAGGTCATGTGTAAATTCTCCTTCTAAAAATTTCTTTTTTTGAAAATCCACTACTATTTTATAATTATTTCTTATCCCATATATTTTTTTATTAATTAAAATCGATATACTTTTCCCTTTTATATATCAACTTGTAAATTTCCTATAAATTTAGAGCTTCTTCCTTTTTTATTCCTGCAATTGTCTTAGCTAGTTCTTTCTTTTGATTTATGTTCCCTTGTCTTGAAATCATTATTCTTTGAGCTTGTGGTGAACCTGCTCCATGCATTGACTCAGTTCTATAACCAACAGCAGATGAACCAAGACATATATTTTCTAAGAATCTTAATACTCTCATTCTTTCTTCTGTTGAAGCCACTGAAGAAGCTTTAAAATACTTATTACATACTTCCCCAATAGTCATTCCACTTGTTCCAACTTTAAGGTCTGATTTAAAATCTTTTTCTGAAGGCATAGTAACCATAAGACCACCAGCTATATCTTCTGCAAGTCTTACTATCTCATAAGGGAATCTAGTTACATTTTGTTTACATACATTTGCAAGAAGTAAATCTATTTGATAGTTTCCAGCTTCTGTCTTATGTCCTTCTGATGAACATGCTATACCACAACAATATAAACTTTCATTAAGGTGAGTCATTTCTATTAATTTATCTTTTATATGTGAAGCTTTGTTTGCTCCATTATAATCGGCTGCTAAAGCTGCTGCACCTATTATTACATCTCCTACACCTACTTTACATCCACCATAACTTTGTCTGTGGTATCCAGCAAATCTCTCAACTAACATACCAGAATAATCCCACTCTCCACATAAGAAAATTCTATCATTTGGAACAAATACATTATCAAATACTACTAAAGCTTCCTGACCACCAAATTCTTTATTTCCTAAATCAACATCTGCGCCTTCTTCTAATTTTCTAGTATCACAAGATTGTCTTCCATAAATCATGAATACGCCCTCAGCATCTGAAGGAACTGCAAATGATACAGCATAGTCTTTATCTGCTTCTGTCATACTTATAGTAGGCATTATAAGATGCTCATGTGAATTTATTGAACCAGTTTGGTGTGCCTTTGCTCCTCTTACAACTATACCGTCTTCTCTTCTTTCTACTATATGAAGAAACATATCTGGGTCAGGTTGAGCGCTAGGTGATAATCCTCTATCTCCTTTAGGGTCAGTCATAGCTCCATCAACTACTAAATCGTTTTCTTGTATATAAGTTAAGTATTTTACAAAATTATCATGGTACTTAGTTCCATGAGCCTTATCACATTCAAATGTTGTTGAATATACTGCATTAAACGCATCCATACCAACACATCTTTGGAAACAAGAAGCTGTTTTTTGACCACATAGTCTTTGCATTTTTACTTTTTTTACTAAATCATCAGTACTTTGATGAAGATGCCCAAATCTATTTATTTTTTCGCCTGTAATATTTGAAGTAACTGTCATTAAATCTGCATATTCTGGGTCATGAGCTAAATCATAAGTTGCTGCTACACAATTTATAGATGGTCTAATCATAGGATGGTCCACCCAGTTTTTAACCTCTTCTCCAAACATATAAACTTTAGTATTTAATTTTCTCAAACTTTCAATATATTGAGCTCCTGTCATTAATGCCATAATAAAACCACTCCTTTTTTTTATAAAAATTTTTATTTATGTTAATTATAATACTTACTTCTTATGTCTGTTTCTTAATATTTTGAATTTAGTATAATACTCTGCTCTAAATTTGATTTATGTCTTAAATTCATTCTAAATTAAAACATATTCATATTTTAATTTAGAATGAATATTTTTTTGTCTAACTTCTATCCCCAAAGTTCCTCATCTGTAGGAACTTCATTTTCTGGCATATAATAAGCAATTCTAGAAACATTAATTAAATGCTTATAATCAAGATTTTCAGAAATACTATTATTTCCCCAAGAACCACAACCTAGAGTATTAGTAGGCGCAAGACCATTAAAGAAACTTCCTCCAGCGCTAGTAGCACAACATTGATTAATAACAAATCTTGATACCTCTATATTTTCTCCTGCATATTCTATATTTTTAACTGTATTTGAATGTATAGATACACTATGTCCTTTTCCTTCCACATTTAAATTTTCTTTGGCAATAGCTACACCTTCTTCAAAGTCTTTATACTTATATGCAGATATAACTGGACACATTTTTTCTTTTGCAAGTATATCCTCTTCTCCTGGACCATCAGCTTCTATTACTATTATTTTTGTATCTTCTGGTATTTCAACACCTGCAATTTTTGCAATTGCATGAACAGATTGACCTACTGCGTCTTTATTCATAGCTTTATTTATAAACATAGCATTTCTAAAAGCTTCTTTTTGTGCATTATCTCTAACTATAAAACCTTTATTATTTTTAAATTCATCCATTACTTTATCAAACATTTCTTCTGCTACTATCACTGATTGCTCACCTGAACAAATTATACCGTTATCAAAGATTCTTCCTGCTATAATTTTAGGCACTGCTTCTTTAATATCTACATCTCTATCTATGATACATTGAACATTCCCTGCACCTACACCAAGTGCTGGTTTTCCACTTGAGTATGCAGCTTTTACCATTCCCATTCCACCAGTAGCAATTACTACATCTGCTGATGAAATTAAATTTCTTGTATTTTCTCTTGATTGTTGGTCAAGTATTTGTATTAAATTCTCTGGTGCTCCTATTTTTTCTAATTCTTCATTAATCATATCTACAGTTTTAGTACTACATCCAATTGCTTTATGGTGTGGTGTGATAATGATTGCATTTCTTCCCTTAAGTGCAAACATTGCATTACTCATAGGTGTAACGATTGGATTTGTACAAGGAGTTATCGCCGCTACTACTCCAATTGGTTTAGCTACCTTTGTTATTCCAGTTTCTCTATCTATATCAATTATACCAACTGACTTTTTATCTTTTAGATTGTTATATATAACTTTTGCTTTACTTTTATTTTTAGCTACCTTGTCTTCATATACTCCCATTCCAGTTTCTTCTACAGCAAGTTTAGCTAAGTACTCAGCATTATAATATACTACTTTTCCAACTATCTTTACTATTTTATCTACTTGTTCTTGAGTATAACATTCAAATTCTCTTTGAGCTTTTCTAGCTCTCTCAATATAACCATTAATGTATTCCTTACTTAAATCTTCAAAGTTTTCTACTGCTTTTTCCATTTTCAATCTGCCTCCAATTTATTAAATATTTTTATAATGCACTTTTAAAAGTTTCAGACTTTTTCATTGTACCTGTATTCATAAATTTACTATGCCATGATAAAGCTTCATCCAATATATGAGGAGTTTGTTTTGCTCCATTTTGACAGGCTCTATTTAAATAATCTCTAAGTTGTTCTTTATAGTCTGGATGAGCACAATTTTCTATTATTTTTATAGCTCTTTCTCTAGGTGCAAGACCTCTTAAATCAGCATACCCCTGTTCTGTTACAATTACCATCACATCATGTTCAGTATGGTCTACATGAGATACCATAGGTACTATTGATGATATATCACCATTTTTTGCAATTGACTCAGTACTAAATATAGTTATTGCTCCATTTCTAGCAAAATCACCAGAGCCACCAATACCATTCATCATCTTTGAACCCATAATATGAGTAGAATTTACATTTCCATAAATATCAACTTCAATTGCAGTATTCATTGCAATTACTCCAATTCTTCTAGCTATTTCTGGATTATTGCTAATCTCTTGAGGTCTCAATATAATCTTATCCTTAAAGAAATCAATATCCTCTTCAAATTTTATTAATCCTTCTGGTGATGGACTTACAGACGTAGTAGATGCCATTGTAACTTTACCCATTCTTATTAAATCCAACATAGAATCCTGAACAACCTCTGTATAGCAAGTTAGACTTTCAAATTCAGATTCACACAATCCATATAAAACAGCATTGGCTACACTTCCTACACCAGATTGAAGTGGAAGTAGATTTTTTGACAATCTACCTGACTTTACTTCTTCTTTTAGAAAAGCGATAATATTATTTGATATTTTTTTTGAAGCTTCATCTACAACACCTAATGGACGTGTTTTATCTTGCATATTAGTGATTACTATTCCTGCAATCTTATCTAAGCCACAAGGTATATATGTCGTTCCAATCCTATCTTTAGGATGATTTATTTCTATTGGCTTTCTATTTGGAGGATTTTCTGTAATATATATGTCTGCCATTCCTTCCATCTCCATTGGTTTTGCAAGATTTATTTCAACTATTACTTTATCTGCACTTTTTATAAAGGAAGGTGAATTCCCAATTCCACTAGTAGGTATAATATCCCCATTTTCAGTTATTGCAAGTGCTTCTACTATAGCTACATCTACTTTAGGTATAGTTCCATAGTTTAAAAATTGAGTAGAATGACTTAAATGCATATCTATATAATTAACAACACCTTTATTAATATTATTTCTAAGAGTAGAATTAGTTTGATAAGGAAGTCTTCTTTCAATTATACCTGCTTCTGACCATGCTCCGTCTACCTCTGGACCTAAAGATGCTCCTGAATATACAGTTAACTTTATCTTGTCTCCTTTATTAGCTCTTTCTGCAACTGCTAATGGCACTGCTTTTGGATAACCTGAAGGTGTAAATCCACTAAGTCCAACAACCATTCCATCATTTATAATTTTAGCAGCTTCATCTGCATTCATAATTAAATCACATAATTTTTTATTTCTTAATCTTTCACTTAATTCTTCAAATACTCCTTCATTATTCATAAATATCCCCCCATATAAAGTCTTATTTACATTGGAAGTTTGTGTAAAACTATAACCAATATAACTTTAGTTAACAATGCAAATGGATACGTGGCTCCATATCCTGCTGCTGGGTCATCACTATCAAGAGCATCAACTGCTGCTCCAAGACCTGGAGTTGATGTCATACCACCACAGACAGCTCCAGATAGTAAAATCCAGTTTAATTTAAATATATATTTACCAACTAAGAATCCTATCATCATAGCTGTAACACCTACTACTATTGCTACAAAAGCTAGATGCATACCTGATGTCATAATTGAATCAACTACTTTACCACCATATCTTAATCCAACTATTGCTAAGAAAAATACCAGACCTATTTGTTTTAAAATATTTAAAACCTTTTCTTCCATTCTGAAATTTACTGCCCCTATTTTACCTATATATCCAAGTACTAGAGATACAATTAGTGAACCTCCTGTAGCTCCTAGTGTGAAGTATCCTAATGGGCCCATAAATACATTTATTCCTCCTACTAAGTATCCAGCTAGACATGTTAAGAAAAATGTTATTATATTAAATGGAACTTCTGGTATCGTTTTTCCTGCAACACTATCTCTTGCTTCTTTCATTTCTTTTTCATATTTTCTTCTTTCCTCTTTAAGGTCCATCCTAAATATTCTTGGAAGGAAATTTACACCTAGTATTACTATTAAAACTCCAAAAGGATATGCAACTGCATGCCCTATACCAACACCAGCTTCAGCATAAGCAATATATTTATCTATTTGCTCTTGAGTTAGTGATGTAGTTGTTTTTACATCCAGTTTTCCTTCTGGGTCAACAATTTTTAAAATTTCCTTCTTATCTTCTATTGAAGCTTTCTCAAACTCTTTTGATACATCTTCTGCATGTTTACCAGCTGTTTCTAGCGCAGCAGCTAATCCAGGTGAACTTGTTAATGCTCCTGTATAAACACCAGAAACTTCATAAGCACTACTTCCTTTATCGCTTGATAGTAAAGTCATTGCATAAGTCATAGAACCACCTATAAAAGTTATAAGAACTCCTAAAACTACAAATCTTGCTCCATACTTCTTTAATACAGCTTTCATATCTTTTGCTGCCAATAAACCAACTGCTGCAACAAATATGATTAAAAAGAAATCAAAGAAGTCAGGAGAAATAATTCCATTTCCCATCATTACAGTTGCTGCCTTATATCCTGCTGCTGTTTCTCCTTTTGCTATTACTGAATTCCCCAAGCTATATGCAAGCCATCCAATAAATAATCCTGTAAATAATGCTCCTGATACCCCAAAATTAAACTTCCCAAATTTAATTTTTCCAAATAAAATTCCTGTAATTACAGCAGCAAACATAAGGACAAAAGGATTCATTAAAAAATCCATTAACTCAAACTTCACTAAATCACTCCCTTTTATCGTTATTAAATTAACAATTCTTACTAAAAAATATATTCCTCCTTTCTCCCTAAAACTTTATTTTGTTATTAAATTAACATTTCTAACTAAAAAAATTTTCTCTTATTAATATCAATCTTTTTCTTTAGGATTTAATTAACAATCTAATCTCAAAAATAATTATTTATTTTTAAATAGTTAAATTTTTAATATTCGTTGCTATAACTGCCTTATAAGTTAATTCTCATCAAGCTATATCAGCTATTTCCTTTTGTTAATTTAATAATATCACTATTCTTAATAGATTGAAAATATCAAAAACTTATGCTATGATAGTTTAAAACTATTCTATTTTTTTACAACAATATACAAAACTTATATTGTCGTTAATTATATACTTGTCACTAATATATAAATGAAAGGAATTAATATCCAATGAATATAAACTATCTATATTATTTTCAAACTGTTTGTAAGTATAAAAATATGACTAAAGCTGCTGAAAGTATTCATATTTCCCAGCCATCCATAACATTAGCCATCAAGGAATTAGAAAAAGAACTTGGTTTTGAGCTTTTTTACAGAATAGGAAACAAAATAGAGTTAACTCCTGAAGGAAATATTTTTTTAGATAAATCAAAAAATTTCACAAGACAATTTGAAGATTTTCAAAGTGATGCACTAGATTTAGGAAAAAAGAGAAAAGCCTCTCTTAAAATAGGTATTCCTACAGTCTTAGGTACTTTTTTGCTTTCAAAAATACTGCCTAGATTTAATGTGATTTATCCAGATATAGAACTTAAAATATTTGAAGTTCCAACATTTGTTGGAGCTAAAATGATTGAAGAATCTTCACTTGATTTTTGTATTGGTATAATTGATAGTGATATTTATGATGATATAGATTCAAAAACAATCTATAAAACAGAATTGTATTTAGTTACAAATCCTAAAAATGAATTGGCAAAACAACCTATTATTTCAAATTATATGTTAAAAAATATACCTTTTGTCATATTATCTGAAGGTTCTTATCATTATAAGATTATAACAAAAAGACTTGAAAAAGCTAAGCCAAATATAATTTTGCATTCAAATCAACTTTCTACTATACGTTATTTATTAGAAAATAACTTAGCTTCAACGATATTGTATAAAGAGATATTTCAAAATACAGAAAATCTCTGTTCAATTCCGTTAGAACGTGCAATTACTGCAAACATTGGTGTTCTTTGGAGAAGAAATCAATATATATCTCATAGTATGAGGCTTTTTATTGAATATATGGCATCTATTCAGATAAATTAGTATCTTTTATACTATAATAAGTACAAATATTTAATTTAAATAATACACTATAAATATTTTAGAGTATCAGCATAAAAATAAAATATATAATCTTAGAAAATTGTAATTGTATACATTTACATCTAAATATTATTATACTGATACTTTAACAATATTTTTTAATTGATAATCATATTTTAATCTGGTCTACTTGGACAACCTAACAAAAAACCCACGCATCCTGAGACAAAATCTCTCATCTGTGAAATAGTACCTAAAGAAGCTGGAGCTACAGTTGTAAAATTCCTTACAACAAAAAGTACTATTAATGCTACAACACAAATTACAGTAGCTATAATAATTTGTAATTCACTAGTTTCTCCTTCTTCAACACTTTCAATTTTATTAACAGGTGCTTTTTTTTCGTAATTATCTGTTTCTGAAGTAAACCCAATGGTATTTTTGACATTCATTACATTATTTTGACTTGATTCTTGAGCTTTATTAGATGAATTATCGTCTATAAAAAGATTTGAGGATACATCTGTATTTATATACTTTCTTGAAGGTCTCTTTATAAAATTTGCACTTAGAAAATAACCAAATATAGCTGCTGAAGTTGTTCTAACTACTACATCAATGGTTGTAGTATCTTGTGAATTTACTTCATTAACAAATAAATTATATATAGATTGAAACATGAGTATTGCCATTACAATTATTAGACATCTGTCAATTAGTTTGATTTTATACCAGGCTTTTTTTATATTTTTTATAAATTTATGTTTTTTATACATAGATATTATCACCTCTCACAATAAAATTAAGCCCTCTTTACTATAATATGTAAAGAGAACTTAATGGTGAGATTATGCTATATTTTATGTAAAAAAACATATAAAAATTAAATTATTTGTCTAAAATCATCAAATCTTTAGGAAATTTAGTAAGTCTTTCTGGACCATTTTTAGTAATTAGAACAGTGTCCTCTATTCTAACTCCACCCCATCCTGGAAAATAAATACCTGGTTCCATTGTTATTATACATCCTTCTTCTATGATTTTATCACCATAATTACCAATGAAAGGCTCTTCATGAATGTCTCTACCAACTCCATGACCTATTCCTTGATAATAGTAATCTTCATATTTCTTAACAACTTTTCTTATTTCAGCATCTGGAATTGTAGCATGTACACCAACTTTCATGTTTTCAACACCTACATTTTGTGCTTCTTTAACCAAATTATATACCTCTAATTGCTTTTCAGAGGCTTCTCCAACTATAAATGTTCTAGTTGTATCAGATATATATCCATTATACATAGCACCATAGTCTATAAGTACAAAATCGCCTTTTTCTATAATTTTATCACTAGGTTTACCATGAAGTAATGAAGTCTTTGCACCTGATATCAATATAGTCTCAAACCCTATATTTTGTGCTCCATTCATCTTCATAAAATACTCCAATTTTGTAGCTAATTCAATTTCGCTAACTCCAGCTTTTATATGTGGAATCAGTTCTTCTAATGCCTTATCTGCTATCTCACATGCTTTTCTTGTATTCTTAATTTCTTCTTCATCTTTTACATACCTTAATGTCTCTACTATGTTTTCTGTAGGTATTAATTCTCCATTATCTTTCTCAATTAGGTTTTTAAGTTCCTCGTATTTATCGAACACTATATTAGTTCTTTCAAATCCAAGTCTCTTTATACCTACTTTATCACACACACTTTTTACTGCTTTTGCCACACTTCTATCAAAATTATGCCAATTTATAATTTCAAACCCCTTGCAAACATTTTCTGCAAGTTCCATATATCTACTATCAGTAACTAAGAAATTTCCATCTTTACAAATCACTGCATATGCTTCCTCATCAGGAAAACCACTTATATAATTTACATTGGTCTTCTTTGTTAAATACAGTGCATCAAGACCTTTGGATTCCAATAATTCAACTACTTTTTTTACTTTGCTCATGATTTTGCCTCCAAATAATAAATTTTACCTCAGTTATATTATATCACTAACTAATATTCTTTTTTATCTAATAGATATTTTATTTCTAAAATTTTTTCATGTTTTTCTAATTTTATTTTAAAATTTCATTAGTTTTTTAGAGTATATTTACACTTACAAATTATATTTATATTCATAGGCTCTATTATATTAAATTCTTTTCGTTTTATATAAACTCGACTTCTATAAATTTAATATTCTAAGTCTTTAGACAATAAAAAGAACATATAGTCATAATCACTAAGATTCTAACTATATGTTCTTACTTACATGTATAATCTATACTTATTTTGCAGTATATCCAGCTTTAATTAAAGTTTCAACTGCTAAATCACCTTTAGCTTCATTTACTAAAACTATTGGACCTGTACAACCCATACCACTTTCAGCATAGATTCCATTTTTCCACAACTCAGATACAGCATCTTCTAAATCCATTATATCAACACCAGCTATTTGACGAGTAACAACCTCTTTATCTGGCATTTTAACTTCTACTTTTTCAGTTTTAACTTCTTTCTTAGTAAGAGAGACTATAATATCATCAAATTTTGCTTTTTTAACTTTTGCAAATTCATTTCTTGCAACATCACTTATATCTCCCTTTACAACATCATAAGCGTATTTTAGTGCATTTGCTACTACTGGAGAACCCGATGCTCTTGATACTATAAGAACTCTTCTATCATAGTCTTCTCCAACTCCTGGACCATATCCAAAGCCTTGAGCCTCATAATCTCCACCTGTAGTATATGAAGAAAATACTTTCATAAATATATTTCCAGATAATGTATCAGTGACCATAACATCAGGTGCACCTACAAGTAAATCATTACCTCTCATTACACATCCGCCATCTGCTCTAATTGAATCAGCAAATTCCATGTCATATCCATTATCTTTTAATTCTTTTAAACATTTCTCAACTTGTCTTGCTCCATCTACATTAAGTATTCCAACTTTTGGGCATTTATTACCCATTGATTTAGCTGTAGCAATACCATAAATAGCATTTCTCACCATTGCTTCTATTCTATTAGTAGCACTTGTTCCTGTTGTAGTTGCAAGTATCATTTCTTTTCCTTTAGCTGGAGTTATTACTCTACCTACTGTAGACACACCAATTGGAAAATTATAGTGCATAGTAACACAAGCATCAATGTATCCTGAATCTAATAATTCTTCCATCTTTGCATGCATTTCTTTTTCGTCATTAACTTCAACTACTTCAAGGTCAGTTTCTACTTTTGGTCCAATAAGTACTATATCAAATAAATTAGTTTTTGCTAATTGTGCACCATTAACCATGTTTTCTACACCATGTTCACTTCCAAGTGTAGTTACACCAATTTTTACTTTTTTGCCAAATTCTCCGCTTTCTATTGCATTAGCTACTTCTAAGAATACATCTGCGATTACTTTTTTTGACATATCCTCACCCCTATTCTTCTAACATGTCTAGTGCTAGTTTTTTCATAGATTCAGCTATTATCTTCTTAATTTCATCTTTAGATATTCCTGAAGTCTCTTCAGCAATACCTGTATTTCTTTCAGCTATAAAAGATACTCCATCAAATAAGTTAGTCATTCTTCCTAAGAATAAACTACCTTTTCCAACTATCATAGCTCTATTTCTCTCTCCTGTAGTTAAATCATCTATTAAAAATCCTATATAAGGAGCTCCTGATGGTATATGTCCTTGAGTTGGTGCCCATCCTGGTAATCCTTTATTAGAAACAAATTCTTTTAACTCTTTCTTTTCTAAGTCTCCACGCTTAACAGCAAGTGCTCCTATCATTTTGTAGTTTGCTTCTGGAACATCTCCTGCTCCTGCTGGCTTAGTTATATCTGGGTTTTGCATTTCAACAGAGTATACATCAACATCTGTTATTTTTAAATTAGCTCTATCAAGACCTGAAGTTATAAGTGCTGTCATAACTGCTTGAGGTGAAGAACCAGTTCCAACAGTATGCTTACCTGTTAAATCAGTTCTTATAACTGGATTTACACCATCATTTTCAGATACAAGTACTGCAAATCCTCCAACAACATCTTCAAGTACAGGAAGTCCTTTTTTAACATGGTCCTTAGCATTCATTCCAAGCTTAGCACTTGCTCCACCTGCTACTACCATTACATTTTTATGTATTCCAGCTTTTACTAGAGCTGCAGCTTGAATCAATGCATGTGTTGGTGCTGCACAGAATCCTCTTGTATCAGAACCAGTTGCGTTTTGAAGTCCTGCTATCTCAGCTATTGATTTAGCAAAGTTTCCTCCACCTCTTTGGTTTATATCTCCACAAGCTTCTTCTGAACACTCAATAACATAATCTATTTCAGTAGGGTCTATTTTGCTATGTCTTAGCATTTGAATAGCAGATAAAACTCCAGATGCTTTTACTACTAAATTTTCAAACATTGTATGGGCATTTAAGTTAACATCTACATCATGTGCTCTTTTTACATAACCAATGAATTTTCCATCATGGTATAATCCTTCTGCTATGTGTGTTGCTACTAATTCTTTACCTTCTTCTATATCATCACCCTTTAATTTGCCTACAAATGGTGCAATTTCAGGGTAGTTATTTTCGATTTTTGGTTTTACTTCATCAATAAATTCTTGTGATAATTTTACTAAATCAAATGCATCACTTATTTGCATTAAAGCTATGAACTCATCTTGAGGCATTATTTCTCCAAATTTACCATTTCTAGTTCCCTCAATCTTTTGTTCACACCATGGCATTGGTAAATCTCTTAATTCCTCTGGTCTTCTATTTCCTATATAAACTTGATTTGGCATGTAGTTAACTACATCTTCGTAACTTCTTATATGATTACTTACTTCTTTTAAAAATTCTGAATCTGGATTTGTCGCTCTTTCAACTGTACAAGTACTTCCATTTTGCACTATCATATCTGGAGTATGAATAAGTACATAGCCTGCCCCTTTTAAAACTGGATAAGTCATTTTGTGCACCTCCATAAATTTTATGAACACTTATTTTTTAATTTGATTAAAGACTCTAATTATTGTATTTTTGTTTTGTTGTATATTTAATTTTCTTATTGTTTATGTATTTTAACATTTTTTAAGATTTCATGAATGAATAACTCCAATTTACCCATTCATGAAATCTATATTATTTTTTTGTGTATAGTTATTTTTTATTTTTAGTGTGTGTTTATATTTTTATCTATATAATATATGTGTGTATTATTTTTATTTTTCAAATACTGTTTGACCATCTACTTCTGTAGTTAAAGAGTTTAATGCTTTTTCTACAAGGCCTCTTCTTAGGGCTTTTTCCTCTGTAGGGTCAAGCGCTGGATTTCCAAGTGGATGAGGTATTGCTATAGTTGGAACTATTCTATTAGCCCCTACTGTTAATGAAATAGGTACTACTGTACACATATGAACTACTGGAAGTCCAGTTTTTTCTATTTCTTTTACCATCGTTGCACCGCAACGAGTACAAGTACCTCATGTAGAAGTTAATATTACTGCATCTACACCATCAGCCACTAATGCTGCTCCAATTTCAGAAGCATATTTTTTAGAGTTTGCAACAGATGTACCATTACCTACAGTTGTATAGAAAGTTTCATGTAATTTTCCAATTACACCTTCTTTTTCTAAATCTCTAAGAACATCAACAGGTAATACTCTATCTGCATCTAAATTTGCATACACTGGGTCATATCCACCATGTGCAGTTTCATAAGTCTCTTCTGTTAAATCCATAACTCCTGCTATAGAATAAGTTCCATATTTAGAAGCTGAAGAAGACTCTATTCTATCTGGATTTCCTTTTGGAACTATACCACCTGAAGTAACTAAAGCTATTTTGCATTTTGATAAATCCTTTACAGCGTTACTTGGGTCAACTCTATCAAAGTTTGGCATTGGGTATTCAGTTTCAAATGGTTCACCTTTTATTTTCTTAACTAACATGTCAACAGCTCTCTTAGAACCTCTGTCTTCATGGAAGTAATTAACTCTTATTCCTCTAGCCATGTATCCTTCATCTTTAGGATTTCCAATTTCTTCTCCATTAGCAAGTTTTACTGCAAGTTTTGCTATTTTAGGAAGTGCTTTTCTCATACCTGCTGCAGAATCAGAAGTTTCTACTACATAAACTTCTTTTTTGAACATATCCGCACCTGGATTTTCAATATACATACCTGTTAGAGCTGGTATATTTAAAGCATCTTTTACAACTTTAGTTATTGTTCCAGCTGCAACTCCATATCTACCAGCATTAAATGCAGGACCAGCTATGAAAAGTTGTGGTTCAAAACCTTTTATCATCCCTAAAACTTCTTCACTTGCACTATCTATATTTTCATTGAAGTAGCTATCTCCGCATACTACTGTTCCAACTATTTCAATATCTTCACCTAATAATTTATCAAGTTGTAAACTTATTGGAGGTAAAGTTTCTGCCACATGTGGCTTAGTATCAGCTTTTTCTTCTCCACCTATACCAGCAAAGAACTGATTAATATAATGTACCGCTTTTAGTTTTCCCATCTCTTAGTTTCACCCCTTTTGCTTTTAGGCATTAAAATTTACAGAATTCTTCTCTTATACCAGACATTTCTTCTTCTATTTCTTCAACTTCTAAAACCATTTCCATCATACTTATTTGATCTTCATATACAGTTTCATCAAATAAAGCTTTCATTGGTTCCTCTACAACATGGTAAACACTTAATCCTAAAGCAACTCCAGCAAGTGGTCCAGCGAAAGTTGGATCCCCAGCAGTTACTGTTTCGGCTGCAAGACCTGCAGCTTCGGCTTCAGCAGCACCTAGTAAAATCACAACATTTTCAGCTCCGAATTTATCAGCAGCTTCTTTAACTCTGTTTTGATTTTCTAAGTCCATAGCCCCAGCAGCAGTTCAGACAAAGCATTCTGTAGATGAGAAAACAACCTCTGCTCCTTCTACTGTTTTTACACATTCTTCTATCGCAGGTCCTGGTATACCATCACGGTCACCTATTATAAGAACCTTTTTATTACTAAGTAAACTCATAATAATCCTCCTTATTCTATTTCTAATATATTTTTTATATCTATAACATTTATTATAATTTATCTATAATATATTTAATTAACATTACTCAATCGTTTAATAAAATACTTCTTAATATCCTTTAGCTGTTAAATGGCCAAATCCTGTTTCATTAGTTGCACCTGTTATAGCTTGTATTTCAACTTCAATAGTTCCATCAGCCTTTAAGCTTCCATCAGAACCACCAGCTATTACATCTACTACTTCTAAATGACCAATTACTTTATCTAATTTAGGAAGTACTACAACTTGATTAGCATTTCCACCTGTTACAACAGCATCAGCTCTTACATCTGCATCTGCAAGTGATTGAGAACCTCCATCACGTCCAGCATATTCATCTGTAACTATAACTGTTTTTACTCCTTGCATTTCTATCTTTTTACAGTTCATTATAAGGTCAGTATCTGGATTTCCAAAACCTTCTTGTGAAACTATAACCGCATCTAATCCTAAGTACTTACATAATTTAGAAGTCCAGTTTGAAGATCTTTCTTTATCTGCTAGGTAAACATTTTCATTAGTTATAATTACACCTACAAAGTTTATATCTTTACCATGTCTTGCATATAAGTCTTCAACAACTCCATTGTTTATATGAACATAACTTGGGTTTTTGTCACATGCAGAAACACAGTTACCACTTACAATTGCTCCGTCCATTAATTCTGTTGGATATAATAAAGTTGGTACTATTTGTTTTGCATCCACTCCATATACATAAGTATCATGTAATAATCCTTGAGTTTGAAGCATGTAAACATATCCTACTTTTGGAAGTTCTGGATATTCTTTTATTGACTCAAGAAGAGGCTTAGTTTCATATACTGAAACTTCGTCTGGAGTAAGATTTCTTGCTACTTCTCCTAGATACATTGCTGCTTTAAATCCTATCATTCTAACAGCTTTTTCATGAGCGTATTGTTTTAAACCATCAATAGGTTCAGCTATCACTACAACATTATTTAATTTAGAAAATGGAGTATATTTAGCTCCTTCTCCAGTCATGTCTACTATACCTTCTTGGAAACCTACTATTTTTCCAGTAGTTACAACAGCTACACCTTTTAAAGCATGAGTTTTTCCTTCTCCTACAGTGTCAACTTTAGACATTATACCTGGGAATATTCCTCCATTACCTTCAACTTTTACTCTTGGTTCAATAACATCTTTTACAGGTGTTATTCTTACGCTTTCACCTGGACGAGCTAATTCTATATCTATAGATTTTATATGCTCATCTCCACCAATCTCTTGTAGCATCTCTTGCTTATTGATGAATAATACTCCATCTTTTACTTCTGTTACATCACCAAATTGAATATCTTTTATAAAGATTTTCCCTAATTCAAGACGCATACTTGCACCTCCTGTTATTTAATTTGTGTATATGCATTTGAGTTTTTCTCAAAATTATATCATTTTATAACTTTTATTAAAGATAATTTTATAATATAGTATTTTTATGTCTTAAATATTTGTTATATTATTAAAAAATATTTACTGTAAAAAAATTATTTTATTTAAAATTATTTTTTTAACAAACTTGGATATAAAAACCTCTTTTATCTTATTATCTTCAGACTAAAACATATTTTTATTTTATTGTTAATATTTCGCCAATATCTTAAAGATATTTTTTAATCATGTCTTCTATATTAGGAACTGTAGCATCATCTTTAGTAACTTCAGCTACTTTTTCCCCATCTTTGTATATAGCCATAGTTGGAAGCCCTAATACTTTTTGTTTTATAGCTAATCTTCTAGCTTTTGTTGTATCCATCTTACAGAATTTTATTTTGTCCCCATAAGTTTCAGCTAATTTATGAACATCTGGCATTAAAGCTTTACAAGGCTCACAACCTTCACTCCAAAAATCAACAAATACAAAACCTTCTGCGTTTAAAACTTCTTCTTCAAATGTAGCCTTATCTAAATCTAACATGTTATTTTTCCCCCTTGAAATTTTTATTTTATTTTAAATATCATTCATTTAATTTAATTTACATACTTTTAGTTTCCAAACTTTTCATCAATGTATTTCTCAGCTACTATAGATGCAATTGCTCCATCATTAGTTGCAGTTACAACCTGTCTTAGAGTTTTAGATCTACAATCTCCTGCTGCAAATACACCTGGTATGTTAGTTTTCATGTCTTCATCAGTTATTATATAACCTTTTTCATCCATATCAACTTTACCTTTAAATAAATCAGTTTGAGCATCTAATCCAACGAAAACAAATACTCCCATTGTTCCATCTTCTTCATCTGCAAAATATTCATGAGTTTCTCCAGTAATTTTATTTTTAAATACAACTGACTCTAATATTCCATCACCTTTGATTTCTTCTATTACTGTGTCTAATAAAAACTCTATCTTTGGATTAGCCTTTGCTTTTTCTTCAACACTCTTAGCACATCTAAATCCTTGTCTTCTATGTACAATTGTTACTTTTCTAGCAAATTTAGTTAAATACATTGCCTCCTCTAATGCACTATCTCCTCCGCCTACAACAAATACTTCAAAATCTTCAAAGAAGTCTGCATCACAAGTTGCACAATATGAAACACCTTTACCAGTAAGTTCTTTTTCTCCTGGGCAACCAATTTTTCTTGGAGTTGCTCCTGTTCCTATTATTACTGCTTTAGCTCTATATTCTGCTTTTTGTCCTTTTAAAACTTTTATATCTCCATCTAGTTCAGTATCTACAATGTTATCTCTTAGAATTTCTGCTCCAAACTCTTTGCATTGTTCAACCATTCTAGCTATTAGACTTGGTCCTGTTGCATTTGGAACTGACCCTGGATAATTTGCAATTTCATGTGTTATTACAATTTGCCCACCAGTTTTGTCTTTTTCTAGGATTAGAGTACTCAACTTTGCTCTTGCCCCATAAAGCCCTGCTGCAAGTCCTGCTGGTCCTGAACCAATTATTACTAAGTCATACACATTTTCCATTTTGACTTATCCTCCCTAATTAGATTTCTCATTTTATTTAATATTAAATTAGATTAATATTTAGGCTTCTTTAATAACTTTTTAACAAATTTTTTTATTCATACTGCATTCTTTGTATTGTATTATAAAATATATCATAATCAATTACTCTAAAGTCATCTTGAACACTTTCTGTCCAGTTTGGAGTCTTTTTATTATTCTGAAATTTACTTGCAGTGATGATTGCTTCTTCAATTAAGGTTAAAGAGTTTATATCCAAACGATTTCCTCTTTTTAGTATAACAGTTCTATAAGGTGTCTCATTTGGTTTTACACTCCCATAGAGTGGATGAGATAAAAGTTCATATCCTTCATGTATCAAATCTCTACTTGCTTCTAAGATTCCAATATAAGTTGTGTCTTTAAACAAAACTTCTCTTTCTTGAACTTCTTCTCTTACTTTCGGATTATTTGTAATTATTATCATTTTTTTACTCTCTTTCAATCTTTTATTTATTACTTGATAAATAAAAAACAGGAAAAACAAATCTCCCAATTTGTCTTCCCTGTTAAAATCATTTTCAGAGCCCCGTCCAAGTACAGTCATTTTTACCTGAGAATTTCATCTAATCTTTTGGGTAAATAGGATTAAATTTGTCCCTTCGGTCGCTTTTCTATAAAGCAGTCTCCCATACTCTTCATCCGGATTATTAAGTTATCAGAAAATTGAAAATTAAGCAATTTATCCTTTGTTTTCTATAAATAGCTTTTTTCTATCTCTGTTGACTTAAGTATATAAACATTCTATAAAATTTGCAATAGTTTTTTTATATGTATTTTGTATACATTTTTACTTTTTTTTCCAAATGTTGATATTACATATTTCCTGTATTTTCTTTTTTTTTTAAGCACAAACCTTTTTTGGTTTATTTTATCAAATCGATTAAAAATATAACTATTTTCGTATCAAACCTTTAATTTTTATATATTTTTTAATTTTTCACTTTTACACAATAAAATTCTCATAATTGTTTATAATTTGCTATCATTTACTTCATCAAACCAGAATTTAACATCGCCTATTATAGACTTAATACAGTCATTATCAAATGGTGAATATAAATTTCCCATACTTACAATATCTAAAAATGATTTTGTTCCTCCAACTTTACAAATATTTATATAATCTTGCCATCCTGTATCTCTATCTTGAATCATTTTTTTCCAAAATTGTAATGCACAAATTTGAGCTAGTACATAGTCTATGTAATAAAACGGATTTTTAAATATATGACCTTGCTTAAACCACCAACAACCTCTCTCTAAAAAAGAATTATTATCATATCTTCTATGAGGTAAATACTTTTTCTCTAAATATCTCCATTTTTCTTTTCTTTTTGCCTTATCCTCGTTGGGATTTTTATAAACATAATGCTGAAACTCATCAACAATTATTCCATAAGGTATAAATTTGACTGCTGTCGACAAGTGAGTAAATTTATATTTATCTGTATCTTCTTTAAAAAACAAGTTCATCCATGGCCATGTTATAAATTCCATACTCATTGAATGAATTTCACAACTATCAAGTGTAGGAAAATTAATCTCTGGCATATCAATCCATCTAGACATGTATAACTGGAACGCATGTCCTGCTTCATGTGTTAATACATCTATGTCATCATAAGTTTGATTAAAATTAGAAAAAATAAATGGTGACTTATAATCTGGTATATAAGTACAATAACCTCCAGCTCCTTTTCCTTTCTTTGTTTCTAAATCCATAAGTTCATTTTCTAGCATAAAATTAAAAAATTCCTCTGTTTCTTTTGAGAGTTCACTATACATCATTTGCCCATTCTGAATTATGTATTTTGAATCTCCTTTTAAACTTGCATTTCCTGTCAAAAACTCCACATCTTCATCTATGTAACTTAAGTTCTCTAGACTAAGTCTTTTAGCTTGTTTTTCATAAAGCTCATTAGCCATTGGAACAATATATTTTAATACCTGTTTTCTAACATTTTCTATCATCTCCTCCCTATAGTCACTTCTCATCATTCTAATATATCCAAGCTCTACAAAATCTTCAAAACCTAATTTTTTAGATATTTTATCTCTAAGTTTAACTAATTTATCAAATATGTCATCAAATTTAGATTCGTTTTCTTCAAAAAAATTATAATATGCTTTGTTGGCTAATTCTCTTGTCTCTCTACACTTAGAATACATAAACTTTCCCATACCAGATAAATTTCGTTCTTCTCCATCGAACATTATTTGTGCTGATGCTAAAAGTTTAGTATATTCTGAACACAATTTATTTTCTTCTTGCAATTCACTTATTATATCTTTAGAAAAACTTTTTAAAGAATAGTCTATTATTGTGAAAAATTGTTCTCCGAATTTTTTTATCAAATCACATTTAAACTTTGAATTTATTATAGCATCATAAAAATAAGAATTTAATTCTTCATACAAAGGTAAATATTCATCCCAGTAATTTTTTTCCTCTTGATAGAATTTATTAAGTGTATCTATACTGTATCTTATTGATGCTATATTTGACAACGTTTCTATTTTATTTCTCAATAAATTAATCTTATGTATATTTTCTTGTTGCTCTTCATAGTTACAAGATTTCTTTATATCTTCTACACACTCCAAAAACTCTTTTTTTATACTATCATAATTGGGTCTTTCGTACTTAAATTGTGAAAACTTCATTTAAAACGCTCCTTTACAACTTTATTTTATATCTTTATATCATACTTTTATATCTTTGATATACATAGTTTTATATACTGCCTAATTCTAATTTATAAATTATTATATATATTAAATATTCTTTACATTGTAATCATGTTGAATAATAACATATGATTGATATAATTACAATATTTTGTAATATAAAACCAACTACCATGTATATTATTAGAAAAATATTCATATAAAAACCGTGACCTTTATAACAAATACTTCTATTTACATAATAATGCAAACAATAGCATTTTTATAATTGATACTTACAAAACAATTAAAAATCTACTTTTTAAATATGCATATTGCACAGATAATATTTTTATCAAAAAATTAATATTATTAAACTTTCTAAATTGCTTATCTCTTGGTATAATAGTATACAAAACTAATCATATTTTCCACTGAAATTTTGTTCAACACTAGTTGTGTCAACGTTTTCACAGGGAAATTGAGTATATAATTTACTGGAGGTTGATATGTACAAATTAATCGCATTAGATATTGATGGAACAATATTAAATACACAAAAAAGGGTTACTCGTGAAGTCTTTGAATCCATTCAAGAAGCAAAAAAGGCTGGAGCCAAAGTTGTTATAACCACAGGTAGACCTCTTCCTGGTGTAAAAACACTTCTAAATCAATTAAACTTAACGGATGAAGGTGATTATGTTATATGTTTTAATGGAGCCATTATTCAAGAAGTTAAAAGTGAAAAAATTATACATGATGTAGAAATGACTTTAGATGACTTTGATTTTATATATAATAACGTTTGTAAAAAATATAATACCAAAATACACATAAATACAATGACGAATTTAATTACACCAAACGAAATTCCTGGTAAGTATACACTTCATGAAGCGAAATTAAACAATATAGATGTTGAATATATTCAAAAAGATAAAATTGATGAATCTATTAAAATCTGTAAAATTATGATAGTTGATGAACCAGAAAGATTAGAAGAAATTATACAACAACTACCTAAAAATTTATTCAACAAGTATACTATAGTAAGGTCTGCTCCTTTTTATCTGGAGTTTTTAGGTAAGACTACTAATAAAGGAACTGCCCTTAAAACATTGTGTACTAATTTAGATATTCCTATAGAAAAAGCTATTGCTGTTGGCGATGAAGAAAATGACCAACATATGATAAAATATGCAGGTCTTGGTGTAGCTATGGGAAATGCACGTAATAGTATAAAAGAAATTGCTGATTATGTTACAGATACCAATAACGAAAATGGAGTTGCAAAGGTTATAAATAAATATATACTTAATAGAGCTATTTAAACATATAAAAAACTAAAATACCTCTTTAGTTTTAAATTCTATTTAATCTATATACTTAATAATAAAAGTATATAGATTAAATATTATCTAATATTTTTAGCTAAAGGTTGTTTTTAGTTTTTCATATATGTATTTCTATAATAATACTTTTTGTTTCAATTTAAATATTTTATATGATTCACTTATTGCTTCATTAATATCTAAACAATATACATCATCATCATCTGATAATCCTGCTTCCTTTATCCAAGCATCAAAATCATTCTTCGTCCAGAAGAAATTCATTATATTTCAGCAACTTGCCGCCCAATTTGAATATTTATCAAGATTTATATGAAGTACTCTTAAATATGGATTATTCACATATTCAACTTTTTCATTTTTTATAAAGATTTCTATTTCTTTCCCTGTAACACTACACATAGAATTTATTCTTATATCTTGGTTAAATGTGCAAGAAGTTCCTATAGCATCTATAGCACACATTGCACTAAAACTTCTCCCATCACTCAAAGTTACTTTATGATTAGTTGGTAATGCTGATACAGGATATATAAAATTTATACTATCTTCATCAACAACCATTATATTTTTATCAATAAAATATTTTAATGTATTTTCTATATATACCTTTTCTAACTTCAAATTATTACTTATATATTCCGTCACTTCTTGAAGTGCAACACTAGAACCTTTATCTATTATCACGTCCATAATAGATAGTCTTATTTTTTGTTGTACATTATCCAAACTATTGTATTTTTCTATTTGACTCATATCTACTCCTCTTTAAACCTCATAACACTTCGATAAAGTATCAGTTAATCTATTCTTATATTCTTCATATTTTTTACTTCCTCTAACTCTAGGTCTTGGAATATCTATGTTTATATCGTCAATAACTCTTCCTTTATCTCTTGACATTACAATAACTCTATCACTCATATATACAGCTTCGTCAACATCATGAGTTACCATTAATGCAGTTATTTTCTTTTTTGTCCATATTCTTTCTAGTTCTTCTTGTAAGTTTTGTCTCATTTGAAAGTCAACTGCTCCCAATGGTTCATCCATTAATAATACTTCTGGATTACATGCTAAAGCCCTTATCATAGCCACTCTTTGTTTCATCCCTCCAGATAATTGATGAGGAAACAACTTTTCTTTCCCTTTTAAGTCTGACATCACTAAAAGTTCTTCTAATATCTCTTCTCTTTTTTCCTTTGGTATCTTCTGCTGTTTCATAGGAAATAGAACATTACCTCTTATAGTTTTCCAAGGAAATAAAGCATAATTTTGAAATATAAAAGCTCTATCTATGCCAGGTTTTTTAACTTTTTTATCATTTATAAAAACATCTCCACTTTCTGATTTTTGAAATCCACCTATTATAGTAAGTAGAGTCGTTTTTCCACACCCTGATGGTCCTAAAAGACAAACAAATTGACCATTTTCTATATCAATACTTATATCTTCTAAAACCTTTGTATGTACTTTATTATTTACAAAGGTTTTATTTATATCTCTTACACTTAACTTCATTAATCTGCAAACCTCCATCTACAAAGGATTTTATTTATAAACTTTAATACTCTATCTATTATAAATCCTATTAAAGCTGCAAATATCATAAGCCCAATTAATACATCTGTATGCATCAATGTTTGAGCTTGTACCATTGAGTAACCGAGACCGGCACTCGTAGCTATAAACTCTGCTCAGATAACAGACATCCATCCTGTACTTATAGCTATTCTTGAACCAGTTAGTATATCAGGAAGAGACGCTGGTACTATTACATTTGTAAATATCACAAATGGTGATGCACCCATACTCCTAGCTGCATTATAATAATCTTTTGATATTGCTCTTACACCTTGAATGGTATTTAGGATTATAGGAAAAACTCCTGAAAAAGCTATTAAAAATATTGTTGGACCATCTCCTATACCAAACCACACTATAGTAAGAGGTACCCATGCCATTATAGGAACTTGTCTTACAGAATCTACTACTGGAGATAAAACTTTTTCAAAAGTTTTAGAAAATCCCATGATAAATCCTATAGGAAGTCCAAATAATAGTGCATACATAAACCCTTTAAGTACCCTCTGTAATGTTATAAAAAGATTAGTAACTGTCTCTATGTCTGTTATGCAATAAAAGAAACCTTTTATTACATCTAATGGCATTGGGAGTAATAAAGAACTTCCTATATCTTTTGCTGCAAAATGCCAAACTGAAAATATAATTACTAAGAGTATTATCTTGTATAAAATATCCATATTACTACCAGATTTTTTCTTAGTTAATCTGTCTCTTTTATCTTTAGAAATTTTAATTTCCAATTTCTTATTTCCTCCATATCTATATTTCTTATATTCTTATACTCTTTCAGTGCTTTCTTAAATGTAGATTTATTATTTAAAGCATCAACACTTTTATTGTAAAGTTTTATAAAATCACTATATACATTACTTCTTTTAAATTTTTTGCTTACAACTAATACATAAGTATCATAATCGCTCAATTCAGTTGTAGATTTCCTTGTACCTTCTAATCCGATTGATTTTATACAGTCCATTACAACGCCATCTACTAGATTACTTTCTAATCCATACGCTAATGCAGTCCCTAATAATGGAGATATCTCTACATTTTTATAATATTTCTTAACTAATTCTGACTGATAATTTCTATTTTGAATAATTCCAATTTTTTTAGGATTGTTATCACTTAATAGGAATATATCTGAATTTTGAACCACTGTACCAACAACTTCAAATCCACTCGTTGAATTTACATACTGTTTTGCTGCATCTTTACATATAATTGCTATATCTATTTCCTCTGAACTCAGAGCCCATTGCATTGTACTTGCTCAGCAATCATTAATTGTAAAAGTATCCATTATATCACTTACTTTTATATTTTCAAAGTAGTCTCTATTTACCATATAATTTATTACAAAACCAGAGGTATCATCAGATACCCCTATTCTTAGTTTTCCCTCTATTTCTTCTTTATCTTCAAAATTAAAAAATATTATAAATACACTTCCCAAAACAATAATAAAAAGTATTATTATATTTTTTATATTCTCCATTTATTTATAATACCTTTGCTTTCCAATCTTCATAACTCATACCTTCTGGAAACTCTGGATTAACTTTTTCTTTTATAAACTTATCAAAATCATCTGCTCCACAAGAATCCAATAAACTTGTATCAATTGTATCTTCATATTTAGGTATATCATCTAATGCCTTTAAGTCTTTGTACAATTGTAGATTATTTTTATATTCGTCCCCTGTAACCTTCCAAGTAAGTGTTCTACCTTCTCCAACTGTCTTTTTATAAATAGTTCTAAGTGCAACTTCTTCTTCTACATTATAATATTTTGCAAATACCTTAGCAGCTTCAGCTGGATTTGTATATATATATTCTATTGCTTTTGTATGAGCTAAAACTAATTTTTTTGCTAAATCTGGATGGTCTTTTATAAAGTTTTTGTTTAATGAGAATGAACAGCAGTTATATTCTTTGCCATTAGCTTTTTCTTTATATTGAGTAGATGCTATTATTTTTCCTACACCATCATTTTCAGCTACAGAACCCCAAGGGTCACAAGATGTAAAGGCTTGTATTTTCCCAGTTTTAAGAGCCAAATATTTATCTTTGTCTGAATCCATATTTACAATTTCATATTTTGATGGGTCAGTTGGTAGACCTGTTTCTGGCCCATAATCACTTGTCCATAAGAAATCACTCATATCTGTTGCTATTTTTTTACCTACTAAATCTTTAGGCTCTTTTATATCTTTTGAAACTATTAAGTATTCAGAACCACCAGTATGATTATTAGCTGCTATTGTTATTGGTGAACCTTTAGGTATAGCTCCCACTAGACCTTTTGTTCCTATATAACCAGCATCCATTTTTCCTGCTGCCATAGCTTCAGGAACTTTACCATTTCCAACAGTTTTTACATTAAGACCTAAATCTTTATATATTCCTGCTGCTTCTGCAACTGGTCCAGCAGTCATATGGTCACAATTATAATACCCTACTGTTATTGTATAATCATCCTTTCCAGCTTTTGCTTCTTCTTTCTCTTTTGGTTTACTACTACAGCCTGTTAGTATAGATGCCCCCATTACACTAACTAAGATTAATGCTTGAATCTTCTTAGATACTCTCATCTAAATTTCCCACCTTTATGTATTATTTTTATTTTTAGCAACATTTGTCCATATCTTCTCCAAATAAATCAACAAACTTGTTGCCTTCTACCCTATAAATTGCATACCCTACATTACCATTTTTAGAACCTGACACGATTACTTCTATTGGTGGTTTATCATCAATATTTTTAAAGGTTATAGTTTGATTCTCTATAGGTGCTGGTATTGGTTTTGTTATATAATGACTGCCTTTATCAGAAACTATCACTACCATTTCATTTGAATTACTACCTTTTTTATATATAACTACTAAATCTTTTTTTCCATCATTATTTAAGTCTTCTTCAGCACAAGTTATTATATCTTCTTTATAATTTTTTCTAAAATATTCTAATGTTTCTTTATTCACGTTTGGAATAGAGGCATCTTCTTCAAGGTTATCATCCACTATTTTTGATAAAATTATTAATGCGACTACTATACAAGATATTATAACTATTTTTTTAAGCATGATTTCCTATGACCTCTTTCATTTTTGGTATTATTGATTTACATGCAAATAAAATAATTAAAATTGTACACACATATTCAAAACTATCTGGTATATTTAACATTAGTTTATTTGCCAACTGTATTGAAGAATTTGTTGTATCTAAATTTACTGAATTATCATTTACTAAAAGTAAATTTGTTATGTATCCAATTACTATTGAGGATAATGTCAAGGTTACTGAATATATAATAACAGTTCTTTTCCCAATAAGTTTAAACATACTTATAAGTTCTGGTAAGTTTGTAGCTGCTCCAGCTATTAGAAATGTTATCGCTATCCCAGGAGATGCTCCACTGGCAACAAGAGCTGCTATAAATGGAATATGTCCTACTGCACATACATACATAACACATGCAAGTATTGCTATACTTCCAAGAGATAGCAATCCTGGATTACCTAAATATTTTTGAATTATGCTATTTGGAAAAATTGTTGTTATAAAGCCTGCAAAAAGCATTCCCATTACTACATATTTACTAATGGTAAGAGCTAATTCTCCAAAAGACCATTTGAGACCATCAATCATATTTTCTATAAAACTTCTCTTTTCTTCCTCTAATTCTATTACATCCTCGTCTGAATCATTATGCAAAGACAATTCTTCTTTTCCAAAACAATTTCCTAAAAATCCTACTAAAAATGGCACTAAAAAACCAGCTATTAGATAAATAATTGTAACTTTAGGTCCTAAAAGACCTAGACAAAGAACTACAGCTATTGGATTTATTATCGGAGTTGATGTCATAAAAGCAAGCACTGGACCTAAGTATGCTCCTGAATAATACATGCTTATACCAAGTGGGATTACCCCACAACTACATATTGGTAAAAACATTCCTGAGATAGTGCTTTTAAGCAAAGAAGAAAACTTCTTATTTCCAAGTTGTTTTTGAAACCTTCTTGGAGTTAAAACATTGTGAAGCACACCTGCCAATATAAAACTTATCATAAGCCATCCTGATGCTCCATTCAATGTAACTATAGAAGCTACTATAGTCTCTTTAAGTCCATTTAAAACAATTTCTAATATATTCATTTTTGATACTCCTAATTTTAAACTTTTAACTATTATTTATAGCTTCTACTATTGCCTTTTCAATTGTATCTTTATTTAATCTGTCATATTTTTTTTTCTGATTTATTATTAATGTTCCTTTTGTTATAATTCCATATTTTTTTACATATGAAAAATCTTTACCTGCCTGATACAGTTTCACTTCCAATTTATCAGTATACTTTTCTGACATTTTTTTTATAAACACTCCATGCTCATCACAAGATGGTCAAGTATTTATAAATTCAACTAAAATTTTAGACATTTGTTCATCTCCTACTCAAACAATTTATCCTTGACTTAAAATAATCCACAGAAAATAAGTTTTCCCATGGATTGTATACCAAACTGTTTTATAATGTTATGACCTGGTCTACACCTGCACTACCTAAACAAGCATATAAGTTTGGAAAGCATCCAATCGTAGCTCCATCAACCAAGTTATTCTCTATACCTCTCTCTATAGCACATTGGTCACAAGCCATTATTATCATATCCGTTTTTTTATGTAATTCACTTAGTTTTTCTCCTATTGGATTCCCTTTAGATAAAAATAATGTATTATCCATAAAGAAAAACATCCCTAGAACATCTACTCCATGAGTTCCTTGTTCTAATTGTGGTATTATCATTTTGTCTAAAATTTTATGTACATTAGTACTATTGAAGATATATGCTACTTTCATTTTTATTCCTCCATCCAATTTTCACCTAAATTTTATACAAATTTTTACATATACAACTATATTATAAGTTCTTTTATATTTATCTGTAAAATAGATAATAACTATGCAATCAAAAGTGTATATAGTGTTTATCTATATAAATTAAATTATTAATTAAATTTTTCTCTATTTTTATTAATTTTAATAAACAAAAGATAGACTCCCTAAATTTACATAGTAAATTTAAGGAGTCTATTTTAATTAAATTTATATCAATATCAAATTTATATATTTCTCAGATTTTTCATACTTATATCAAGAGCTTTGACAGAGTGTGTAAGTGCTCCTACAGAAACGACATCCACCCCAATTTTCCCGATAGATTCTATAGTATCTAAATTCACATTCCCAGAAAATTCTACAATTGCCCTTCCATTTATAATATCTACAGCTTGTTTTGCTATTTCTAAGCTCATATTATCCAACATTATTATATCTGCTTTGGCTTCTATAGCTTCTTTTACCATATCTAATGTTTCCACTTCTACTTCTATTTTTCTGACAAAAGAAGTGTTTTTTCTAGCTAATTCAACTGCATTTTTGACACCACCAGCAGCTCCAATGTGATTATCTTTAAGCAATATTCCATCAGATAAATTAAATCTATGATTACATCCTCCACCCACTTTTACAGAATATTTATCTAATATTCTAAGATTAGGTATTGTTTTTCTACTATCTAATAACTTTGTATTTGTACCTTCAAGCTTTTCAACATATTTACTAGTAGTAGTAGCTATACCACTCATTCTCTGTAAATAATTTAATGCCACACGTTCTCCTACAAGTAGATTTCTAGTATTACCAGTTAATACAGCTATCTTTTCACGATTTTTTACTTTATCACCATCATTTTTATATAACTCTACATCTACATTTCCAAGTATCTCAAAAACTCTCTTAAATACACCTAATCCAGCTATTATACCATCTTGCTTACAAATCAAATCTACAGTAGACTTAGAATTTTCATCCACAATAGAATTAGTTGTTATATCTTCACTTGGAACATCTTCTATTAAAGCATCCTGTATCATTCTATCAATAATCAAATAATTCATCGCCAAAATCCTCACTTGTTCTTTCAATTTCTTTTATTACTAATATTTTATTCTCTTTTTTTATCTTTTCTATATCTATGTCCATATCTGGTATATCTATAAATTTAACTTTTATATTGCCCATAACTGAGTTTATATTTTTGGCGGCTCTCTTTGAAAATACAAGCCCTTCAAGTAAAGAATTACTTGCCAGTCTATTTGCTCCATGAACACCTGTACAACTAATCTCACCAACTGCATATAAATTTTCCATAGATGTTTTCGAATCCAAGTCAACATGTATCCCACCCATAAAATAATGTTGTGCAGGTGATACTTTTATATATTCCTTAGTTATATCTGTCCCTCTAACCAAACATTCATTGTAAATAAAAGAAAATCTGTTAATTAAGTATTCACTACATAAATGAGTTGCATCTAAATATACATAAGGTGAATTATCTTTTTCCATTTGCTCAAAAATAGCTTTTGAAACTACATCCCTAGGAAGAAGTTCATCGACAAATCTTTCTTTATTTTTATTTAAAAGTTTAGCACCCTCTCCTCTTAGTGATTCAGATATAAGCATTCTCCTACCTTCACTATTCTCTTCATAAAAAGCTGTAGGATGTATTTGAATATACTCTAAGTTCTCTATTTTTATATCATTTCTTAAAGCTATAGCAATTCCATCACCTGTAAGATGTCTTTGGTTGGTAGAGTTTTTGAAAAGTCCACCGATTCCACCTGTAGCCAAAACTACCACTTTTGAAAAAACATGAATTTCTTTTTGAGATTTAAAAATTCTAGCTCCTATACACTTATTACCATCTTTTAATATATCTAAAAGATACGCATCTTCTATAAGAGTTATATTTTCTCTAGTTTTAGCTTCTTTTAATAAAGTCTTAAAAACAACCTCTCCAGTATTATCTTTACTATGAACTATTCTATTTACACTATGGGCACCTTCTCTAGTGTAATCTATTTCTCCATTTTCTCTATCTAAAGGCATACCATAATCTACTATTTGTCCTACATTTTCAATAGATTCATCTGCAAGAACTTGAACTGCTTCAACTCTATTCTTATACTGACCAGCCTTCATTGTATCTTCCACAAAAGACTCTATATCATCAATATTTCTAGCAGTTGAAATTCCACCTTGTGCAAGATATGTATTATTGTTTTCAATTGTAGATTTTGATACTACTAATACATTTAAATTTTTATCTAAATTTAATGCACAATATAATCCTGAAATACCACTTCCAACTATTAAAACATCTTGTTCTAAATTCATAAGTCTATCCCTCTATCCTTCTGCTAATCTGTGCATATTAAGCAGTGAATTTAAAGCCTTTTCCATAATTTCATCTTCTACAGTAACTTCATTTTCCATATTTTTAAGTGTACTGTATAAATTTTCTAATGTAGTCTTTTTCATATCAGTACATAGTATTTTTCCTCCAGGGATATAAAAGTTTTTATTAGGATTCTTTTTCTTTAATTCATGTAATATTCCTTCTTCAGTTGCTATTATAAAATCTTTATTTTCACTACTAGTAGCATATTTTATTATTCCTGCTGTACTACCTACATAATCTCCTAAATCTCTTACTTCCTTTTTACATTCTGGATGTACCAATACTTCTGCATCTTTATATTTATCTTTTAATTCAATTATTTCTTCAACCTTTATATTATTGTGGTATTTACAATATCCATCCCAAAATATAAAGTCTTTATCTGGAAATTTTTCTGCAATATATCCTCCTAAGTTTTTATCTGGAAGGAATATGATTTCTTTATTATCTATGTTTTCTAATATTTTAATTGCACTAGACGATGTAACAGAAACATCACAATGTGCCTTGACTTTAGCTGTAGAGTTTATATAACATACAACCAAAGCATTTGGATACTGTTCTTTTAGTTTTACCACGCCTTCTTCATCTACCATATCTGCCATAGCGCACCCAGCGTTACTTACTGGCATCAATACAGTTTTCTCAGGTGATAATATCTTAGCACTTTCTCCCATAAATCTTACTCCACAAAATACAACCACATCTTCTTTACAATCTCTAGCAATTTCACTTAAGTAATATGAGTCACCAACTGCATCTGCTAATTCTTGTATTTCTGATGGTTGATAAAAATGGGCAAGTATTATTGCATTTTTTTCTTTCTTTAGCTCTTTGATTAGATATGTTAAATCTTTATCCATAATTGCACCGCTTTCTATATGTACTAGTGTATATACACCTGTAAATTCATTATATCACTTGACTATTCTTTCTTCAAGAATTTTAGACCTCTTAATATTGTTAAGATATAGACATTTAAATTATCAATTGATTTCTCTTTTTTACTTACCTATTTAAACTATTTTTTATGTTTTTTTATTTTTTTGTAAAATATTATCAGAATTTTGTTTATATTCTTTATTGTTATAATATTGAAAATTTTACCAAATACATGTATACTAAGTACATGATTATGTGTATGTATTAATTTCTGAAATTATATTACTTTTAGTATTTTATAGAATTGGTAGGTTATTTCAATACGTATACAGAATCCAAAAAATTTTATAAATGGGGTGATATTATGACAACGTTCTTAATTGGATTGGCTATATTACTAATAGGAGGTGCTTTATATGGTGCTTATTGTGAAAAAATATTTAGCCCAGATGACAGAAAAACACCTGCTCTTGCTCAGAGTGATGGTGTAGACTATGTTCCAATGAAAAAATGGAAGAATAGTCTCATTGAATTGCTTAATATAGCTGGTACAGGACCGATTCTAGGACCTATCCAAGGTATATTATTTGGTCCAATAGCATTTATACTAATCCCTATTGGTTGTGTATTTGGAGGAGCTTTACACGACTATATGAGTGGAATGATTAGTATAAGAGAAAAAGGAGCACAGATGCCTTCCCTTATCAGTAGATTTTTAGGTAACAAAGTATTTCAAGTCTATAATATATTTCTTTGTCTATTAATGCTTTTAGTTGGTGCAGTTTTTATTTACACACCTGGAGATTTGGTTGTTACACAAATCTTAAATATGAAGTCAACTATAAATAATCCAGTTGTATGGATAGTTTACGGAATTATTTTTGTATATTATTTATGTGCAACACTATTCCCAATTGATAAGATTATAGGAAAAATATATCCAATATTTGGAGCAATCCTACTTTTATCTGCTGCTGGTGTTGGAATCGGAATCTTTACACAAGGTTATGATTTAGCTAATCTAAGTCTTGCGAATTGGAAAGGTATTCATCCTGATGGAATTCCTCTTATCCCTACATTCTTTGTTACAGTTGCTTGTGGTATAGTTTCTGGGTTCCACTCAACTCAAGCCACTCTTATAGCAAGATCTGTTTCAAATGAAAAAGAAGGAAAAACCACTTTTTATAATATGATGATTTTAGAAGGTTTAATTGCAATGATTTGGGCTGCAGCTGCTATGGGTATTTACAATAAAGGTATACCTAAGGAATTAATAGGCTCTCCTGATGTAATAGGCTTAGTTGCAAGAGATTTACTTGGCTCTATTGGTGGAATCATAGCAATAATAGGAGTTATCGTTTTACCAATAACTTCTGGGGATACAGCTTTAAGATCTCTAAGACTAATGCTTGCTGACTATTTCCATTATGACCAAAAGGAAAAGAAACATCGTGTCATACTATCAATCTGTATATTTATTCCTGTCATAGCTATACTCATATTTGCAAAACTCAGTGCTTCTGGATTTAATATATTATGGAGATATTTCTCATGGAGTAATCAAACCATTGCTATATTTGCATTTGCAATGATTACAGTCTACCTTATAATAAAAGAAAAAAATTATATTATAAGCTTAATTCCAGGTATGTTTTATTCTTTTATTATATCTAGCTATATATTTAATGCTCAAATTGGATTTAACTTAAATATAAATATATCTTATATTTTAGCTGCTATATTTACTGTATTATATGCTGTTTTAACGGTCTACTATGGTAGAAAGTTGAAAAACAAAGCAGATGTAAAACTAGCTGACTAAAATCAACTAAAGTTACACTTAGATTAAATTTTTAATATAAAAATCATAAAAAGAGACTATCTCAACTTAGAGATTGTCTCTTTTTCATTCAACACATAAATAACTAAGTATTTACTCTTTATTGGAATATTTATCCTGAATTTCTAATATAAATAAATAAAAGTTTTAAAATAATCTACACATTTATATACTTAAAATAAATTTTTTTGGAGGAATACTTATGAATAATAAATTACATGAACTTGAAAAAAATCTACCAGAGACATCTTGTTCTTTTTGCACACATCTTTCATTCAAGGGGCCTAGCCTAGACTATAGATATGATATTAGATGTGTTATTTCGGATACTAAACCTGATTTTAGAGGTTGTTGTGAATATTTTGAACCAGAATATACAGAATTAGATACAGGAGATTTAGATAATTTATACATAAACTTTCTTGAAACATGTCTCAAGGTTAACTACAATGATTACATCAATTCTATGTACTGGAAGTTATTTAGAGAAAGAATTTTACTAGAAAACAATTTTAAATGTTCTATATGTGGTTCAACTGAAAATATAGATGTATACCATGTCAATAAAAATTTAGGAAGAGAAACTTCAAAAGATGTAGCTGTTAGATGTGATAAATGTAATTGTAAATAGGTGTATAAAATTTAAATAACTTCACATAATAAGTTTAAATAAAACTTAGGAGGTTATTTTATGAAAAATAATAATTTAAATTGCGATGCTACTAATTGTGCTTATAATACTAGTGGATACTGTTATGCTGGTAATATAAAAGTAGATGGAATGCAAGCAACTACTACAGGAAATACTTATTGTGCTTCTTTTGAAGACAAATATACTTCAGGAATAACTAGTCGTTCTAATGATACTAATCAAGTTGATACAGATAATATTCATTGTGAGGCTGTAAAATGTAAATACAATAAAAATGAACTTTGTAAAGCTGAAAAAGTTCATATAAATTCAGGAAATGCAAGTTGTGAGACTTTTGAAATGAAATAAATTTCTTGTTATTTAATTGTATAACATTTATGAAAATCAAAATGGAACCTATAAAACAGACTTCTTTTATTAATGTTGTCTATTTATAGGTTCTTTTTTAAAACAAATCATAAATCATATTCATAAAATTAATTATTATTGTAATATATTTATCTGGAAGTAAATTTAACACCCAAAATATCCATAAGGAACATGAATATTGGAACTCCAATTAATAATCCCCATACACCCAAGTAATGCTCTCCTACAAGTAAAATAATAAACACAAAACAAACTGGAAGTTTCGTTCTATTTGACATCAATTTAGGATTTAATATGTATGTTTCTACTGCATGTACTATACAAATCATCACTAAAACTCCAAGTACTTTTGTTATCCCACCTATGTTAAAGGCTATTACAGTTAGAGGAATTAATGATACTATAACTCCTGCCACTGGAATAAGACCTAATACGAAAATCATAAATCCTAAAGCCCATATTTGAGGGAATCCCATGAAACCTAAAAAAATCATGGAAACAACAGAGTTTATAAATGCAATCATTACTTGTACTTTCATTACTTCGCCAAAATTTTTCACAAAACTCTTTCCAAAAAATACAAGAGAATTATAAATGAAAGAAATCTTACTATCTGCAAGTTTATTTCCAAATTTTTTAATATCATTTTTTTCAAGTAAAAGAAGTAAACTCAGTAGGAATCCTAACAATATGTTTACTCCAAAGCTTCCAACTTTTGTCGCTGTTGATGCTATAAGCAACCCTGCCTGTGAAACATATTTATTAAAATCTAACTTTGAAACAACAGGATAAAGTTTTGGGCCTAAAGATTGAGCAAATTGATTTACATCAAAATTACTAAAAATCCTACTCAATTCTGTAAGTTGTACTATAATTATTGGTACAACTGCATAACTAATCAATACCAATAATACAGCAAATAGTAAGTATAGTACTACAATTATCAACGAATCTGGGATAATTCTAGAAGATATTTTATTAATTCGTTTTCTTATGGCTACAAGTAAGTTATAGAAAATAAAAGTCATTATAAATGTTAAAAGCACCATATTTAACATGTACCAGAATGTAATTAAAATAATTACTACAACAGATATAGAAACAATTTTATATTTTGAACCGTCATGTGCCAATTCTTTGTTATCTTTCACAGTTTAAACCCTCCCCAAATTTTTATGACTTTAAAGTGCCACTCTTTTATTCTAATTCTAAAAATAATCAAAAAGCTTTAAAAACAACTTATTAATTCTTCATAAAACAATATTAAAATTTAGAGAAGATAATTCTATATAATCATGTTTATACTAAAATCTGCTCCCTATCATAAGTTTAAATTATTATTATCTATATCATATAGTAATTCATATATTTCTGGATATTCAAAAAATAAACCATCCTTTATCAATTGTCTTATTCTATCTGTACTTACCCATTTTATATCACTCACTTCTTCTTCCTGCAAAATAGCTTTTGATATATCATACTCCTTCTTGACAAAATATACATCCCAAAGAGTGTCGCCATGAATCATACTTCTAAAAACTTTCATTTCATCTTTAGATATATCTATCCCTATTTCTTCCTTTGCTTCACGAATTGCACCCTCCAAACTCTCTTCTCCAGAAATAATACACCCAGTTGTCATTCCCCACATATTTGGCAATGTCTTTTTACTTTTAGACCTTTTCTGAATTAAAATCTGAGAGTCTCTATTTAAAATCCATACTTCAACTGCTAAATGGTAATAACCTTCTTCAATAGAATTACCTCTTTCTATAACCTTTCCTGTTT
Source organism: Clostridioides difficile (assembly GCA_012955965.1). Lineage (GTDB taxonomy): Bacteria > Bacillota > Clostridia > Peptostreptococcales > Peptostreptococcaceae > Clostridioides > Clostridioides difficile_G. The sequence goes on along the minus strand of JABBZI010000009.1, from coordinate 21,865 downwards.
TAATTCCATCAGTATTATATAAATCCCATAATTCCATTTCCAAATCTCCTTACCTTTACATAAATTAGACAAAATACAAATATATTTTAGTATACTTAATTTTGCTCATTTTTTATTGCAATACTTGATTTACACTTATGTTCATCACTTTTCTTTTCTTTCCATTCTTTTATATCATCTATAATAAATCTATGTTTAAGCGATTTTGTATCAAAATTAAACATCCTAAATACTATTTGTAATACATATCCTAGTCCTAATGCACTTACAAGCGTACCAATACCTACAGAACCTCCTAATAACCAACCAACAACTAGAGCTAGTATTTCAAGAACTGTCCTAACAAGACGGACAGATTTATTAGTTTTCTTCTGAAGAGCAATCATAAGACCATCTCTTGGTCCACTTCCTAGACAAACACCTAAATATAGAAAACTTGCTATAGCTGCTAAAATAATTCCTATAACAACCATAAATACACCTACATAAGTGTTACTTGCATGAGGTATTACTTCAGAGAATATTACTAAATCAATAAATATTCCTATAAATGTCATGTTAAGTAGTGTACCCCATCCTATGTTTTCACCAAAAACTGCATCCAATATAACGATTATAACTCCGACCATTATAGATGCCTGACCTATAGTTATACCTAATTTTATAGATAACCCTTGATGAAGTACATCCCAAGGCATGAGCCCAACATGCGCATTAATCATCAATACAGAAGAAATTGCAAATATAAAGAAACCTGAAAACAATCTTACCATACTTTTTAAATTTATTTTTCCCATCAAAAATCACTCCTCATAATAATAATAACAATAAATAACAATAAAATATATATATAAATACAAAATTTTACATAACTCTTCATTAATTTAATATAAAATTTCAATTATAAAAAAAGTGGCAATCTATATTTTATACGCTTTCACTTATATTGTAAGCTTTAGTGTATAAAAATGGATATACCACTTTTTAATATATAAACATTTTTAGTTGTTCTTATTAATTCTCACTATAAACTCTAGCTTCTTCTTCTCCATTTAGTACTCTTAAAGTTCCAAAAGCAAGTGATTCCAACTCATTTTCCCCTGCCATAATTTCTACTGGTGCTATAAATTCAACTTTCTTTTTAACCATTGAAGTAAACATTTCAGAATATGCAATTCCTCCAGTTATAATTATAGCATCTACTTTTCCATCTACTACAGTTGATAATTCTCCTATACCTTTTGCTAATTGATAAGCCATTGCTTCATAAATAATTTTTGCTTCTTTATTTCCTTCTGCTATCATTTTTTCAACTTCTCTAGCATCTACAGTATTTAGATATGAAACTATACCACCTTTACCTCTTATTTTCTTAGTCATTTCTCTTTCTGAGTATTTTCCTGAATAACAAGCTGCCACTAATTTTGTAGCAGGTACTCTTCCTGACCTTTCTGGAGAAAATGGTCCTTCATCATCAGATAACATATCAACCATTCTTCCATTTTCATGAAGATAAATACTTACTCCTCCACCAATATGAGCTACTATTAGATTTAAATTCTTATAATCTTTTCCATTATCTTTAGCATATTTTAAAGCCATAGCTCTAGTATTTAATGCATGCCCTGTACTTGCTCTATCCATTCCACAAAGTCCAGATACTCTTGCTACATCTATAAGCTCATCTACTGCAACAGAATCATAAATATATGAGTTTATTCCAAGTGGTTCTGATATCGCATGTGCCACAACAGCTCCTAAGTTTGAAGCATGTTCAAGCACTGGTCTATGTCTAAGTACATCAATCATTTCTTCATTTACTAAATATGCTCCTGATTTTACTGGTGGTAAAACTCCACCTCTTCCTACTATTGCACTAAGAGATTTCAAATCTATATTATTTTCTTCAAGAATATTCAAAACAGCTTCTTTACGCATTTCAAATTGGTCTTGTATTGTATTATATTTTGCAATCTCTTGAGCTGGATGGTCTATTGTCTTCACAAGAATTTGTTCTTCTCCATCGTATACTGCTATTTTTGTAGAAGTAGAACCTGGATTTATGGCTAATATTCTGTAAGTCATAATTTTCTTCCTTTCACCTTAATTTCTATAGTTTATCTATATCTATTATAAACTATTTGTTAACCATTTCCATCCCTTCATGGAAAGCTTTTATATTTAATTCAATAAATTTTGGTTTAACATTTTCACTTATAATTTTTTCCCAATCGATAGACTCTAATTCCATAGACTTAACTAAACATCCTAATAAAATAACATTCATTATTTTTGAATTCCCTAGCTCTTCAGCTTTATCAGCTGCATTTATAACTTTTGCATTTAGTCTATTTAACTCTTCATCTATATCACTTTCTAGATATTCAGCTCCTCCAATTAAGACAGTCATAGAATCTATTCTATAATTGTTTACTAAAGCTTTTCCTTCTGGTTTTAAATAATTGAACCATCTTAAAGCTTCCATCTTTTCAAAAGATACTAATATGTCTGCTCCACCAATTTCTATAACTGGAGAATGCACACAATCTCCATATCTAACTTGTGAGGAAACTGAACCTCCTCTTTGACTCATTCCATGTATTTCACTCATTTTTACATCGTATCCAGCTTCCATCAATCCCATAGTTAATAATTTACTAGCAAGTATAGTTCCTTGACCTCCTACACCTACCAAAAGTATACTCTTAGTCATATTATTTTTCCTCCTTAACTATTGCTTGTTTTGGACAAACTTGTGAACATACGCCACATCCTACACACTGATTTCTATCTATATTTGATAATTTATTTTCTTTATCAAATGATAGGGCTGGACATCCAGTTTTCAAACATAATTTACATCCAATACATTTATCATGGTCAACTTTACACTTAGTCTTAAATGGGTTATTAAATTCTTCTATATCTTCTTTAGAGAATTTTTTAAGTACACATGGCCATCTTGTAATTATTACTGATGGTTCATCTTCTATAGCTAAAGCCCAATCTAATGCTTCATTTACTTCTTTTAGATTGTTAGGGTCTATAACTCTTACATGTTCTATTCCACAAGCTTTAACTAATCCTTCTATATCAACATCTTTAGTTTTAGCACCTTGTAAAGTATATCCTGAACCTGGGTTCTCTTGGTGACCTGTCATTCCAGTTATTCTATTGTCTAATATAACTGATATAGAATTTCCTCTATTATAAACTACATCTAAAAGGCCATTTATTCCTGTATGGAAGAAAGTTGAATCTCCAAGTACACCTACTAATCGTTTTTCATTTCCTTCTTTCATATTAAGAACTTTTTGAGCTCCATGTGCAGTTCCAAAAGCAGAACCCATACAAACAACATAATCTATTCCATTATATGGAGGAGCAAATCCAAGAGTATAACATCCTATATCTCCACCAACTATTAAATTTTTTCTCTTTCCAAGTTCATAGAAGAATCCTCTATGTGGACATCCTGCACAGAAACTTGGTGGTCTTGGTGTTACTAATTCAGATTTGTATTCTATAGTATCATTTGTTTTTCCAAATATAGCTTTTCTCAAAACGTCTGGTGTCATTTCACCATATGGAGGCATTACATCTTTTCCAATACAATCTATTCCATATGCTTTTATTTGTTCTTCTATAAATGGGTCATTTTCTTCTATTACATATATTTTATCAACTTTATCTGCAAATTCTTTTATTTTTTCATAAGGTAATGGATTTGTAAATCCTAACTTCATATATGATGCATTTTTTCCAAATACTTCTTTGGCAAAATTACAACACATACCTGAAGCTATAACTCCTATTTTTGTATCATTTATTTCATAGTAGTTTAAGTCAGTTTCATTTGAGAATTTTTTAAGAGTTTCCATTCTTTCTTCAACAACGCCTCTTCTTATTTGGGCATTTGCTGGAACAGTTACCATTTTTTTAGCATTTTTAGTGTACTCTTTAATTTCAACTTCTTCTCTATCATAACATTCCACTAAACCTTTTGAATGACAGAGTCTTGTTGTAACTCTATATAAAACTGGTGTATCGTATTTTTCACTAACTTCAAACGCTTCTTTTATCATGTCTTTAGCTTCTTGGCTAGTTGATGGTTCAAATAAAGGTATCTTTGCAAATTTTGCATACATCCTATTGTCTTGCTCATTTTGAGATGAATGCATTCCCGGTTCATCTGCTGTAATAAGTACCATACCACCATTTACGCCTGTATATGCATAAGTAAATATTGGGTCAGCTGCAACATTCACACCAACATGTTTCATAGAAGCCATTGTTCTCGCTCCTGCAATTGAACCCCCTATAGCAGCCTCAAGTGCTACCTTTTCGTTTGGAGCCCATTCTGCAACTATTGCATCTTTATATGTTGCTATATTTTCTAATATTTCTGTACTTGGAGTCCCTGGATATGCGGATGCATATTTAACACCAGCCTCATAGGCTCCACGTGCAATTGCCTCATTACCTGTCATCAATTGTTTCATATAAAATTCCCTCCATCTACAATTATTAAATTCATAGTCCACCCAATTTGTTCAATGAAATTAATTATTTATTTTTACTTCTAAACTTTCAAGTGCTTCTTTTATAATACTTGGTGCTTTCTTACATTTTTCCTCTGAAACTGCACAAACTGCAAATCTTAAGCCCATCTTTAATGGAACTGCAAATAGATTATGTTTAGTCAATTCTTCACATACTTCTCTTGGATTATCACATGGTATACTTACAAAGAATCCTGCTATATATGGAAGAATTTCTAAGCCTACTCTTTCAGCTTCTTTTACAAATACATCTGCTCTTCTAGTTAGCATTTTCTTATATACATCTTTTTCATCTTCATATTCTTTGAATTTTTTAGGGTCATTTACAATATTAGATAAAACTGCCATGGCACTTCTATTACAATTTGACCAGTTTGCTCTACATGAATGAACACATGAGTAATGGAACTCTTCAGCTACATCTTCACTTGAAGATATACAAATTATAGCTCCCATCCTCATACCATAAGCAGTAAATCCTTTTGACATACTAAATCCAACTAATACGAGAACGTTTTCAGGAAGATTTGAAAATTTCTTAAAAAACTTTCTACATACATCATCATCACCTGCAAAGTCAATATATGCTGAATCTACGAAAAATATTATCTTTTTATCTTTATCTTTTGCAATTTCTTTTGATAAGTCTAATATTTTATCCCATTCATCATCTGCAACACTATATCCAGTTGGATTGTGAGCTGGTGTATTTATGATTGTAAAAACTCTATCTTGTTTTTCTGCTATATTTACAAAATTTTCTTTGAATGACTCAAAATTAAATCTTCTATTTTCATCAAACAATTGATAGTTTACTACCTTTCTATTAGCTTCTTCAGCTATACTTACATATGGACTCCAAAACCAATCAGATGTTAAAACCTCGTCACCTTCATTAGTATAATTCCATACAGCCAATTTTATTGCACCACTTCCTCCTGGTGAAGCTAATACTCTTATATGTCCTTCTGGTAAGTAATCTCTGAAAAATACTTTTTTAACTGCTTCTAAGTAATCTGGTTGACCTTCAAGAGCTGCATATGCACCTATCTCACAGTTATCTAATGCCTTATATTCTTCATATACAGTTTTCATTGTTATTAATTTTCCTGAATCATCCATTAGAGCGCCTATTGTTGCATTTATTACATTATCAATGCCTAAAGCCTTCTCTGCTGCTTGAGCTCTACCAGATATGCTAAATATAACATCATTTTCTTTTGGCCACATTGCATGCTTACCAACCATACTTTGACTCATACCATCACCCCTAAAATTGTATTTACTCTTACATTATATATTAAGCAATTAGCATGCCAACAAATTTTACTTTATGTAAAACTACTTTTGTTTAGAATTCTGATTTTTTTCATTATTAAATTAAGTATTTTAGTTATTTTTCTTATAAATATATATGCTTGTCTAAAAAAATAAAAATTTGCAAAAAAGTAATGTTAATTTTTTTTAACACTTGTTTTAAAAAATTAACATTACTTTTAAAATAATCTATATGTATTTATATATTTTTGTTATACTTTTTCCATAAAGATGTCCTACTTATTCCAAGGACTTGTGCTACTTCATTTTTAGACAATCCCTGAGCGAAGAGCATGCTGATTATTTTTTCTTCAACATACTTATTTACCTCTTTTATATCTATACATACCTTACCATCATTTATCTTACTTATATCTACAACTTCCTCTTGAATTTCAACACTGGCTGTCGTTTCAGAATTAAATTTGTCTATTTCAGAACTAGATGCTACCTTTTGAGTTTTAAAATCTCGTTCTTTTATCAATTTAATTTTCCCTGTTACAACATATTTTTGGGCTATTGTTTTTAATTCTCTCACATTTCCAGGCCAACTATAATTATACAACTTATCAATTTCATCTTTAGTTAAAACAAAGTTTTCATCTATGCTATTTATTCCATTAAGACCATCATCCTTTAATACTTCATTTACAAAGTTATTGAACAATGGAATTATATCTTCCCTTCTATCTCTTAGAGGAGGAATATTTATCTCCAAACTACTTAATCTATAAAATAAGTCTGCTCTAAATGTACCCATAACTATTTTCTCAGTTAATGATTCATTTGTTGCTGCTATGATTCTTATATCTAAAGGTATTATATAGTCAGAGCCAATTCTCATTATTTGGCGTTCTTCTATTACTCTTAATAGTTTTGTCTGAATATTAAAAGATAGACTATTTATTTCATCCAAAAAAAGTGTCCCTCCATGTGCAAGTTCAAATAGCCCTCTTTTTCCACCTTTTCTAGCACCAGTAAATGCACCTTCTTCATATCCAAAAAGTTCACTTTCAAGCAAATTCTCTGCTATAGTAGCACAGTTTATTGCAACAAAAGGTCTATCTTTCCTTCTACTTATATTATGTATGCTATGAGCTATAATTTCTTTACCAGACCCACTTTCTCCATATAGTAAAGTTGTATAATCACTTTTTCCAATTTTTTTAGCTTCTTCAATAAATTCTTTAGTTAATTTATCTTTAAATAAAAAATCATCAAAAGTATATCTAGCATAAAGGCCTTTTTGATTTAAATCAAACCTTATTTTTCTTTCTAGGTTTTGTAGTTTAGTTATATCTTGTATTATTCCTAAAACTCCATAAGTACTATTATCCACTTTTATCAATGTCGTTCTAGTATTAACAATTAAATTATTTATATTTCTTATCTTTCTATCTTCTACATCATTTTTTTCATGTAAACAGTCTAACATCCACTCCATTTTTGGAAATACATCTAGTATATATTTATTGAGTGCACATTTTCTCTCTACTTTAAGCATGTTTTTTGCACTTTCATTGTATAAAATTATACTACCATTATTATCAATCGCTATTACTCCATCTTTTATACCATCAAGTATATTTCGCAAAACTTCGTTATTAAATTTTTCTTCACCTAATGTATCTAATAATTTCTTACAATACTCAACTGCTTCTCTTATAGATTCGTCACTAGCAGTTGCAAATACACTATCAATGCCATATTGCCTTGCAAAAGAACAAGCTAGACCTCCACCTACTATTACAACTTCATCTTTTTGGTCTATATATTTTACAACCGTACTTCTTATCTCATACTTAGATTCAAACCATTCCTCAGTTATCTCAGTACTTATTACATTTCTCCATCCAACATAATCAAAAGAAACTTCATTATCTCCAAGAATCAATACTACTTTTTTAGAATATCGCTTTGCTATTTCTATTGCTCTTAAGAGGTCAGTCGATTTCATGTTCATTGGTATAACAGGTACATTTACTGTATCTATTACTAAACTATAACCTCCACCTCTACCAATTATAGCTTGGGCACCTTTTTCAACAAGTATACGTCCTTGATTTTCCATTAAGTCTAAATTAAGTATGTCGATTATAATAGTTCCATTTGCTACATCTTCTCTATATAATTCTTCTATTCTTTCTTTTAATTCAATATCAGAGGCTATAATTCCTATTTTTTTTCGCAACAAAATCACCTCAATTTTAAATTATAATGTATTGATTTCTACCTGCTTTTTTTGATTTATATAGGTTTTTATCTGCATCTTCAATTAATAATTCAGCATCTTTTCTGGCATGACACCTTTTTATACTTACTCCAGCACTTATAGTTATGTAATTTTTTACTTTAGAATACATATGTTCAATGCCTTCAAATTCAAGAAGTTTAAATACTCTTTTAATGTATAATTCTATATTATCAATTTCTTCAGCATTTACAGATTTTATAGAATCCACTAATATTAAAATTTCTTCGCCTCCATATCTAATTATGTGTTCAGTAATGTCTATAAACACATTTCTTATAATATCAGTTACCTTAATTATAACTTTATCTCCTGCTAGATGACCGTAGTTATCATTGTAACTCTTAAAGTAATCTATATCTACCAATATTGCAACCATATTTTTTTCTCTAGTTCCATTAAATGAATCTAATTGTTCTTCTAAATATCTTCTATTATATAGTTTAGTAAGTCCATCTTTTAAAATATCATTTTCTAATTTTTTATTATTATCTACAAGTGCTCTTAAACTTTCTTGTTTTTGTCTAAGTTCATATTGTTTATGAATTCCTTGGGATGTTTTATAGGAATTATTTTTTTCCCATTTATCAGAGTACCAATCCATACTTTTATAATACTCAATTGCCAGTTTAAAATCTTTTTTTAGTTCATATCCATTTGCTATTAGCCCATAAAATATAGACATTTTTTTAGGGTTTAATGAACTCTTTTTGACCAAATTTAAGCCTTTTAGATAACAACTTATACCTTCATCTATATTACCAAATTTTATATATAAATCTCCATACAACTTATATATATAATCTAGTTTAGAATTATATATAAAAACATCTCCAAAGCTTTTATATATATTTTTTGATAAAATCAAATATGCGTTTACCTTTTCAAAGTTGCAATTACTTTTCTTTAACTCAATTTCAGCTGAATACAAAAATATAAATGAGTATAAATAATCCTTATATACACCTTCAACAACTTTCATCAATTTTATAGCTTTCACTAGAACATCTTCTGCTTCTTTATTCATATCTTCCTTTAAATAGGCCCATATAAGGTCTATTTTTATGGCTACTCTTTCAGTTAATGATATTGAATTATTATTGTGTGCGACATCTAGTACATTTTTTATGTATTTTATGGCTTCTATATTATTTCCACTTTCTAAATAACACAAGCTTATTATACATTTGCAGAAAGCTTCTATGGAATACAAGTTATTTTCTTGAGCTAACCTTAAACATTCAATTAGGTACTCCATACTTTTTATAAAGTTATTAAATAAATACAGATAAACTCTTCCAAATATATAATTTGCTCTACTTACAAGAACTTTATTTTTTAAATTTTTAAAAAAAGATACTTCTTCCACTAAAGATATTACGTCCGTTTTAGTCTTATATAATGCACTTATTTCTACACATAAATTCATATTAAATAAGACTAACAATTCGTTTAAGTGGTATTGTTTTATGCTTTTTTTTGCTAAAAAATAAAAGTTATTTGCTTTATCATATTTTCTTATAGAAATAGCTGATAGTGTAAGATAAATATAAATCTTAGATATTATCTCTGCATTCTCTTTTGAAGGCAATTTTTTAATATCTTTTAATGAATCTAGCAGATATCTGTATGATGCTTCTCTATCTTTTTTTATATAGTTTATAAGGCTAATTAAATATAAAGTATAAACTTTATTCTTAACTTCTATTTTTGTATTTAAAAGTTCTTTGTGATAATCCAAGATGTAGTTTAAATCTGTTAAATTTAGATAGAATTTAGTCAACATATCATATTCTATCTTTTTTATATTTCTCTTTAAATCTTCTATTAAACATCCTTTCAAGTAAATCACCAATCCTATTTAAATAGTTAAAAATTCTTAAAATCATGATAATGCAAACATCTATTTCTACCACTTTGTTTGGCTTTATACAAGGCCTTATCCGCATTTCCAATTATCTCACTTATATCTATACTACTATTTTTGCAGGTATCAATACCAATACTAACCGTTAAATTATTGTTTAAAGATTTTTTTACAATTCTACATAACTTTCTTCCAAATATTTTACTTTTTTTATAATCTTTACATATAGATAGTATTAAAAATTCTTCTCCACCATACCTTATCATAAGCATGTCTTTTTTTAGATATTTTTTTATTATTGTAGTTATATTTTTAAGAGCAATATCTCCATTATAATGTCCATAGGTATCATTGTAGTCTTTAAAGTAATCTACATCTATCATGAATGCAGTACTATATTCGCTAACTTCTTGTCCTTCTAAAAAATTATTTAGAAAAACTCTATTATACGCACTTGTCAAATGGTCAATATATTTTTTCTTATCTAAATCAATCTTTACTTTTCTCATGTTATTTATTTCTTTTTCAACATATTCGTGCCTATAATTTAAAGAATCTATATAATTTCTATTTCTAGCTTTTACATACATCATTTTTAACTCATAATACATTTTAAAGTATTTCATACTCATTTCATAATCCTGAATCATTTCAAAACACATATATATATTCTTATAGGCTAGTCTTACATAATTATAATTTTTAGCATTTTTAGATTTCTCAAGTAGTTTTTTACTTGTCTCTAATGCATTATTATAATCCCCAAAACTATAATATACCTTTACTTGATGATAAATTACCTCCAAATCATACAATATATATTCTTCTTCGTTTTTTATAATACTTAACATATCTTTAGCCCTATCTAAATAACAAATTGATTGTTCAAATGAGCTTTCATTACTTTTCGCATAATACATAGCTAAATTTATAAATAATCCAAATTTCTCAAATTCTTTTAAACTATTATTTTTAATTTTTTCCAAGTACACTTCAGATTTTGCTAAATTATTTATCGCCTCAGAATAGCTTTTAGTTTTTATTAATATTTTAGTTATATTGTTTGATGCTCTATATTTTTGTATGGTATCTACATTTATATATTTCTTATTACTTATTACTTCATTAAAATATTCTATCGAACCTTCATAATTTTCAAATGAACACTCACATTCACCTATTTTTATATTACATAATGAAGATACTCCCATATCTTTCAATAAATCTGCATATTTTCTTGCTTTCAAAAAATTTACTTTAGCAACTATAGCATCATCTAAAAACAAAAAATATATTTTACCAACAATAAAAAAATATATTTTTTTACAATTAAAATCGTTAATTTCTTTTACCTTTATATATAAATCTTCTATTTCTTTAATTATTATAGAAGATTCTATGCACTTACTTGCCTTAATATAAATAAGTTGTGCTTTAAAAATAATATCTTCAACTAAACAATTATTATCATTACAAATAACTTTAAATTTATCTATATGCAAATTTGCATTTTTTATATTTTCATTTTTTAAACTTAGAATAGCTATTTGTGAATAAAATCTTGCTAGAAATTTATAATCTTCAGGTAAGTATTTATCAATATATTTATAGGAAATCAAAATATACTCTTTCATTTTTTCACTAAGCCCTTGAATACCATATAATAAAGCCAGCAAAAAATTTAATTTTAATAACATCAAACTGTTTTGTTCAATTTTATAGCAATCGATTGAATTCTTTACTATATCAATGTTATTTTCAATAAAATCATTATTATTCAATAATCTTTCATTCAATGTTAACCTAAACATTAAATCTAAAATTGTATCATCTATCTCTTCCAAACATTTAATATATATTGTAACTCACCTCCGACTTACATTATCTCATAAATTTAGTAATTTTCCATACTATTTGATAAAAAAGTCGGTGTCTCAATTTAGAAATTTCTCCTAAATTAAGACATACTTTATATTAAACTATACAATTTTCTACCTGAACTATATAATCTTGACAATTTTCGCAAATTATCATACTCACAATATAACTATTATCAACTTTATTTGCTCTTGATAATTTATTAAAAGATAATCCTTTATAGTCACTAGATATGTTACTTATTACATATTTCCCATCTTTACTGAAAATATAAAAATGATATTCTAAGAAAGGAAAGAATTTTTTCTTTTCTTTAACTCCTTCTAAACATAATGGACATGCTTCTTGATAATATTCTATGTCAAAATCAACCTCTTCTGTTTCATTAAGTATATCAATTATTTTTGAAATAGTTATTCCTTGAATTGGATTTTCTTCATCATTTATTAAAGCACTACAATTCTCTTCTTTTAACAAATATTCCTTATCATCATATATAAACTTGTATAAACTCATATTATATCCTCCTTGTAATTATTAATCTCCAAGTTATTCTACCACTTAAATAACCTTAATAAAAGTAATTGTTTATAATATCTCCAATTAATTAAATCGTGTATACATATATCGCCATACATTTACATTAATTAATTACCCTAAAATCCAAGTTTACGCTTTAAATATCCAGTTTTTCAAAACCTATTGTCAAAACTCACTTTAGCCATTAATATAAGGATATAAATATAGAACTTGATAGATATGACATGCTCAAATATTTTATATGATACAATTTAGTATCTAAATTTATATATTGTATATAGGGGGAGATATATATGTATAAAGATAAAAGTGATGAATGTATACACTTAATGACTGCCTACATTGATAGTATAAGTGGATATTATTCTTTTATTGACACACAGTTAGATGATTTTATGGTTAGATATGGAGAAAATATTGTTGATTCAAATTTACACAGTATAATGATGTTGCTCTGTAAATGGGGATTAGCGTAGCATTTTGAGAAACTTTTTTGTATATTGTATTCTATATTATATATTCATTAATAAAAAAAGAATTGACATAAATTTAAGGACTATATATAGATTTTCAAAGAAATCTATATATAGTCCTTTTAAATTTTTTCAAAACGTATACTTGAATAAACGCCATTTATTTTTCTACAATTAACTTAGTTCATATGTTATACTTTAAGTATCTACAACGATAAAAAATATCTAATATGTATTATCTAGTTTAACTCATCATAATATCATTTCTACACTTACAATCAAGATATTTTCAGTATAGTACTACTCAATTTTAATATTATGAAAAGGAGAGTTTTTATATGAATTATAATGAATTGTTAAAATCAGCTAGAGAGAACTTTAATGGAACATGCAAAGTCTGTAAAATTTGTAATGGATTAGCTTGTGCTGGAAATGTTCCTGGCATGGGGGGCAAAGGAAGTGGCTCATCTTTTATTGAAAACAGAAAGAGTCTAGAAAAAATAAAGATAAATATGAGAGTAATACATAATGTTTCAAATCCAGACACTTCTATAGAATTGTTTGGTAGAAAAATGAGTTCCCCTATATTCGCTGCACCTGTATCAGGTACTATATTAAATATGGGAGGTAAAGTTTCTGAAAAAGAATACATAGAACCTGTTGTTAGAGGCTGTTCTAATTCCGGAATTTATGCTATGGTTGGTGATACCAATGTGGATACTTTTTTATTGAATAATTTAGATGTATTAAAAGATAATGATGGAAATGGAATTGTATTTATAAAACCTTGGAAAAATTCAAAGATAATAGAAAAAATTAGATTATCTGAAGAGGCAGGTGCATTTGCAGTTGGTGTAGACCTTGATGCTTGTGGATTGATTAATAATCAACTTCAAGAGAATCCTTTTTCTCCTAAGACGATTAGTGAGATTAGAGAATTAGTTGAGTCAACTAGATTACCTTTTATTATAAAAGGAATTATGACTGTGGATGATGCTTTGATGGCTGTAGAGTCTGGTGCTAGTGCTATTATTGTTTCAAATCATGGAGGAAGAGTACTTGATTATACTCCTGGTACTTGTGAGGTACTTCCAGATATAGCTAAGGCTGTAAAAGGAAAGATAACAATACTTGCTGATGGTGGTGTTAGGACTGGTGTTGATGTAATTAAGATGCTTGGATTGGGTGCTGATGCTGTTTTGATGGGAAGACCTTTTGTTACTGCTTCTTTTGGTGGTGGTCTTGATGGTGTTGAGTTTTTTATAGAGAAGGTTAGGAATGAGTTATGTGAGACTATGATTTTGACTGGGTGTCAAGAGATTAGGGATATTGATAGTAGGGTTATATGGAAATGATTTATGTTTAATCTGAATTATTAGTATCACTTTATATAAGTTAACAATTTAATTAAAAAAAATAATAAACTTATAAATTTATAAGTTTATTATTTTTAAATTTATATTTATGGTAATCGTTTTGCTGCTGCTTCCCAAGTTCGTTTTCCTACGACTCCATCTTGTGATAAGCCAAGCTTACCTTGTAATTTCTTCACTGCATTATATGTAGCACTTCCAAATTGACTATCAGGCTTAATATCAGTACTAGCTATTTCATTACATAAAAGCTGAGCTAAATGCACTGCATTACCAGATTGAACATAGCCATAACCCACAGTAACACTTGTGCTTACAGTATAATTCTTGCCATCTCCAAGAACTCTAAAATAACCATCTTTATTATACTCAATATCAAATAAAGTTCTAGCATCCTGATATTGTTCTAAATTATAAGCACTTGCATCTGTATCAGGTACAAAAATTAAGTTATTTGGAGAAGGATTTATATTAAATTCTTCACAACTCTTTTCATAATCTTCTTTGACCTCTTCTGGTGCATTTTGATACGTAAATTCATAACCTGATACTGTAAATGATTTTACATCAGATTGTTCATTTGATACATTTACATAGTTAAATTTTTGATTGTCTGAATTTGCAAATACAACATTACTAAATGCAAAAGTTAGACAACTTGTAATTACTAAAGTTTTTGTTATTTTGTTCACTCTTTTACTCCTCCTTGATATTTTTATTGTAAAAATATTAAATATAAATACTTACTTTAAAATTTAATATTTTGAATAGATAACCTTACGATTTAATACGTTATCTCCTTTTGGGTTAGCTTTTTTATCATTGATGATTCCCATCGTTCCTAAAGTATTAAAATTGTCAAAACTAATTGTTTCAATATTAAAATAAGTTATTGAATATATACAGATTAAAATTAATGCTATTAGAATCCCACTTTTACTCTTCTTTTTAGCAATACTTTCAAGTCTCTTTTCTAAATTTGTTTTATTAAACTCTGTTGTTAAAATTCTATTTTGATAATTTTTACTCAATTTAACTGACTTTATAAGTGCTAATGCGTATTCTTTCCTCTCCTTTGAAGAACAATTCCTTAAAACACTTTCATCACAACATAACTCACAATCTAGATTTACTCTATTACTCATTATATAGACAAGTGGATTAAACCAATATATTATTTTGACAAAGAGCATCAGAAACTTTATTAGAATATCCTTGTTCTTAAAATGCATTAATTCATGTTTTAAAATCCAGCTTAATTCATCCTTACTATAAGAATAATCTGGTAAAAATATGTATGACTTAAATAATCCCATACCCGCTGGACTTATTAATTCATCAGAACCTCTCAATACAACTTTTTTCTCTATATTTAACTCTAGCAATAAGCTATTATATATACAAATTACATCATCATTTTTAATATCATAAGATACATCAACAATAAAATTTTTAAATCTTATATATTTTACAAATGTGTATATTGCTATAATTGTAATTACAAGAATCCATAAACATGCTACATAAAATATAAAGCTATTATGCATAGGAATATTGATTTTTTCAATATTACTTTCAAAAAAATTATTTTTAGATTCTTTTACTTCATATATTATTGTATAATTAAATAGAAAAAATAACATTCTAAAAACTATTATCAACCAAATATAATAATTAAATCTCTTACTAAAATTCTTAAACAAATATTTTTTTAATAGTAATAATATACAAATGCCAATACTACATATGACAGTCGCTTGTATAAGTTTTTCAAAGATATGTAACATATGATTACCCATCCCTTAGATTATTAAAATATCTTTTTGAGAAATACAGCTTATATCTTCTCTTCATGATAACACTTAAGTTAAATGTTTCAAAGAATCACTATATACTACTTAATAAATCCTTTTGTTTAATATTATTGTTATAAGGTGCATAACTATATATTTTTTGAGCATTAAATTTTATATCATTCTTCATAAAAAATATTAAATACAAATATTTACTTTGAAATTTTAATACTTTGAATAAATAACCTTACGATTTAATACATTGTCACCTTTAGGATTAGCTTTTTTATCATTAATAATTCCCATTGTTCCTAAAGTATCAAAATTATTAAAACTAATTGTTTCAATATCAAAATAGGCTATTGAAGATATGCAAATCAAAATAAATGCTATCAAAATACCACTTCTACCTTTCTTCTTAACAATACCATCAAGTCTCTTTTCTAAATTTGTCTTATTAAATTCAGTTGTCAAAAGCCCACTATTATAATTCTTACTTAGCTTAATTGACTTTATAAGTGCTAATGCATACTCCTTCTTATCCTTTAAAGAACAATCAGATAAAACACTTTCATCACAACATAATTCACAATCTAGATTTACTTTATTACTCATTATATAAACAAGTGGATTAAACCAATATATTATTTTGACAGACAACACTGCAAACTTTATCAAAATATCATTGTTCTTAAAATGCATTAATTCATGTTTTAAAATCCAAGTCAACTCATCCTTACTATAAGGATAATCTGGCAAGAATATGTATGACTTAAATAATCCCATACCTGCTGGACTTATCAATTCATCAGAACCTCTTAACTCAATTTTCTTTTTTATATTTAATTCTTTCAATAAATTTTTATAGATACAGTTTACATCATTATCTTCAATATCATAAGATACATCAACAACAAGATTTTTAAATTTTGTATACTTTACAAAGGTATAAACTGCAATGGCTATGGTTACAAGTATCCATAAGTAAGATAAATATAGCATAATATTATTACCTGTAGAAATGTCAGTAATTCCATTACCTACTACATTTCTCTTAGGCTCTTTTACTTCATACATTATTGTATAATTAAATAGAAAAAGTAGCATTCTAAAAACTATTATCAACCAAATATAATAATTGAATCTCTTACTAAACTTCTTAAACACATATCTTTTCAAAAATAATAATAGACAAATACCAAGACTACATATAATAGTTGTCTGTATAAGATTGTCAAAGACATACAACATATAATTATTCATCCTTTAAATTATCAAAATAACTTTCTAAAAAATCCAGCTTATCTCTGCCTAAATTTTCATCCTCATGTAATGCTGAAATTAAACTTGTAAAAGAATCATCATGTATATTGCTTAGGAAATCCTTTGTCTCAAAGCTTAAATATTCTTTATGTTTTACCACTATTGTGTAATGTGTATATCTGTCTATTTTTTGAGCATCTAAGAATCCTCTTTTTACTAGCCTTGATAAAAGTGTCAGTGTTGTAGTTTGTTTCCAGCCATATTTTTGTTCCATTGCTTCAATAACATCTTTTGATGTTACTGTAGCATCTACTCTCCAAATAAATTTCATTACTTTTAGTTCTGCTTGTGGTATTTTTTTTATCATCATTTACACCTCCCCCAAAACTCCCGCTAACATAATTCTACAACACGTGAATTTTTTAGTCAAACAATTTATGAAAAAAATGTGAATTTTTGTATTTTTTGTTAATTTTCTAATTTTTATACTATATTAAAAGTTAGATTTAGAAATATACTTTTCTAAATATTTTATTTTTATATATATTTAATTACAAAAATGCATAGTAATTTTTTTACACTAAATTTTTTTCATAAAAATGCCTATATTTACATACAAAGGATATTATAATACTTTTTTTAATAATAGACTAGTCTAATAAGTAAATAAATTTTAATAATAAAATAAGATTACCAAATAATCTTATTTTAAATAGTAATCTTAATCAAATTAGTTTAAATTTTAATATTACACAATTCCTTTGAAATTTCTTTAAATCTTTCATCAGATATGCCAAGCTTTTTCTTAAACTTTTCACCATTCTTTTCTAGCATACTTTCTAACACTTTCAATGAGCCATTAATATTATCAAAAGATTGTGGTGTATCTACTTTATTATTTGACCTTCCAATAGGACAAAATATACAATCAAAATTCCAGTACTTTTCAGGAAGTATATTTAGCTTCTAATATCTTTTTACAATCTTCAATATAGATGTCTTTATAGCTAAACCCACTCATCGCTATATCATCTCCAAATTAATTTATCAATACTTCTTTATTATTAGTATCTAAAATTGAAATTTTACATGTACCACCTAAATTTTCTTGAACTGTTTTAGCTAAGTCACTTAAAGCATTTTCAAACTCTTCAAATCGACCTTCATCCACCAATTCAATACATAAAAAAGCATTGTTTGTACTTTCAGTAAGCATTGTTCTTATTGCTTCACGCCAGTTCCAACATCTACAAATTGCCCCTTCATCATCTTTATAGACTACCTCACCTTCATATGGAGATGTATTCTCATCTGCTCCCAATGGAATAAATGCCTCATTTCCAGTTGCTCTAGTTAATCTAATGTCTCCTATAAATTTATCTATATCTTCTCCTCCACAAGGTAATGCATACTTTAGTGAGATAGAATTGTAAATATCCACTAGAGGGTTGATAGTTCCTATCTTGTTTCCACTATGTACTCTTTTTAATAGTGCTTCAATAGACGACCTAGCTCCTTTTTTCGTTTTAAATTTTTTAAATGCTTCTCTCCATACTTTAATTACTTGATTCTTACTAAACTCTGAATCTTTTAAGTATTTTAATGCTTCTTCTTCTCCCTGTAAAATCATTTTTTTATATTCTTCACTTCTTGCTGAGTTATCTATATTATGACAAATAACAACTCCAATCTTAGCACTGGGAAATAGATTCCAAAACGCATCCTCAATAACAAATCTTTTCACTAGAATACCTCCTAAAGTTTAAAATATATAAAACAAAAAAGCCTAGAGAAATATTATTAAATATCTCCCAGGCTTTTATCCTTCCGTGTACACAATAATTGTGTGTTTTCTCTTGGACCTGACCATTATAAAATGCGGAACCCTAGAAAACTAAAATACATTTTTTTGTTTTATAAAATACAAGTAAATTTTAGCATAATATAATATTTAAAACAATACTATATTTTACATTTTATACAATAAAACAAATTTCCACCAAATTACGATTTTGGATGGCAATTATAGTAGAAAAATAATTTTTTATTATATATTACTAGGCTGAAAACAATAGATTTTATCTTTTCTTAATCAATTTCCGACTTAAACGGAGTGTCATCAGCTTTGGCTATTCTATATTCCTTGTCAGTTATATAACCAAGCTCATGCATCTTATATAATACAATCAACTGTCTCTTTTTAGCCTCTCCATGGTCAATATACCTTGCAGGATTATTCGTCATACCAGCCAACATAGCACATTCAGATAAATTCAACTCGCTAACTTTTTTACCAAAATACACTTCTGCTCCCTTTGCAGCCCCATATGCATTTTTACCTAAATACATGTTATTTAAATAAGCTTCAAGAATTTCATCCTTACTCATAATCTTATTCATCTGCTTAGCATTATACATATCCCTTATTTTTCGTTTCATAGTTTTATCATCACTAGTGAGCAGATTTTTTGAAACTTGCATATCTATAGTACTTCCACCTTGTGTTGTATCTGTAAATACATTATTGAGTACTGACCTAGTTAAAGAAATAACATCTACTCCTTTATGCTTATAAAATCTCTCATCTTCTATAGAAACTATAGCATGCTTTAAGTCATTTGGCATTTGCTTTATACTTACAACCTCACTACTTATATATTTAGACCTAATTAATTTTTTAGTAACTTCAGGTGACCCTTTTATAGCTGAAACTGTAAATATTGCACCTGCTACTGAAAATATAATCAGTGCGACTAGCATAATAGATAACAATGCTCTAGCTATCTTAATCCTTTTTTGTTTTTTTCTTTTTTTACTTTTTAGCTTTTTCTCTCTTTGCTTATAATCTACTCTTCTTCTTTCTCTTTGATTGTAATCTGTATTTAAAGGTCTTACATTATCTCTTGTAAAACTTTCTCTTTCTCTTTTTATAAGATTCTGTGAATCTACTTTTTCACTCATTCTTTTACTAGAACTTGTCTTAGAGGTTTTATTTTTTTTATTTGTTGAAGTATAAGAATGCTTAGATTTTTTATTACTATCTTTACTATTATTGACTTTTTTACGTCTTATTTTATTATTATCATCATCATCGTAATAACCCATTTTAGTCTCCCTTCTTTATACTAAGGTACATTATACATTGTTCTACAAAATAAATCAAAGAACAAAATTGTAAGTTTAAGGGTCAATTTTATAAAGGATATTTTCACTAATTTTCTCTATATTTAAGATTAATATTCATCTTTTATTTTCAAAAATAGTTTTGCAGTTGCTAAAGTGTCACTGTCAGCTCTATGAGCATTTATATTCTCTATATTGTAATAAGCACAAGCTGTTTCAAGCTTCTTATTTTTTCCTTTATAACTTTTACATTTTTTTAATAATTCTAGTGTACATATATAATTGTTTATTGGTTCTAAATCTAATATTCTAAGATAGTAATTTAAAAACTTTAAATCAAACTTTGCATTGTGTGCAATTATAGTTCTATTTCCTATGTATTTTCTAAATCTAGGTAAAACCAATTCCAAAGGTTCTTCATTTTCTACCATCTCATTACTTATATGTGTCAATTCTGTTATAAATGAAGAAATTATGCCTTTAGGTCTTATCAACCTTGAATAGTTTTTTACAATTTCGTCATTTTTTATTTCTGTTATTCCTATTTCTATTATTTCACAACCTTTATATGGATCTAAGCCTGTAGTTTCTAAATCCACAACTACATATTCATTCATATCTCTTCTCCTTATTATCTAATGGATATATTTATATTCTATATTTATGTAATAGACTAATCAATACTTAATTTTATCTCATATAGAAAAATTTTACAAATTACAACATATAAATATTATTTATTCCATTCTAAATAAAGATTATTTTTTTATAATCACTAAATTTTCACTTTATTATTATTTAATCTATTTTTATACATATTATTTATCTCTTTATTATTTAAATCTTTAAAATCTAAACTTTTACATTGTTCATCATCTTCCCATATTCCTGCCTGTTTATTTCCATCATTTTTATATAATACACCTTTACCATTTTTCTTATTATCTAGAAAATATCCCTTATAAATATCATTATTTGGATATGTTAATTTTCCCAAACCATTTTTTAATCCGTATTTAAATTCTCCTGTATATATTGAACCATCTCTATAGGTGTACTTTCCTATTCCATGCATCTTATCATCTTTCCATAATCCCTCATATCTTTCCTTACTTGAAAAAATATATATTCCAAATCCGTTTTTCTTCCCATCAACAAACTCACCTTTATACAGGTCTCCATTGTCATATTTGAATACTTTTTCTTCCTTTAATTTTTTATTGCTATTGTTACTCTTAGTTTTGTTAATATTATTGCTTTTTATATGTACATCTTCTCTTTTCGTTTCAATCAAATCTCTATCATATCTAAATCCTTTTTTCAATTTATTTTTCTGATTAATCTTTTTCTTATTAATAAATACTCTTGCTAATTGAGTAAATATAAATATAGATGACAAGCATATAAATACACATAGTATTGCTC
>JABBZI010000099.1 GCA_012955965.1 Clostridioides difficile | reverse complement strand
GTAGTGAATTATGGGAGAACCTATAATAATTAAAGAAACAGATGGCTGGATTAATGTTTTAGATTATGGAGTTTGTAATACTGAAAAAGAAAATGTAAGTTCTAGGGTACAAGAAATTATAAATGCTACACCAGAAGATTCTATTATATATTTTCCAAGAGGTAAATACTTATTTACAAGTGGTATAGAGATTAACAAGCGATTAACACTATGTGGAGATACATTTTTTAGGTCAAATCACCCAAATGATCCAGAGTATTATTCAGGAGCAACACAATTTTCTGGTAAATTCGATGAGAAAGAAGTAGAAAATGGTACAATGGAAAGTTTTACAATGATAACAGTAAAGGGGGTAAAGCACTGTATTAAAAGCATTTCTTTTCAATCAGATAACTGTGATAATGTGCAGTCACCTGAAGAACCTCCTGCAAATGGAGAACCAGGATTTCATCATAAGATAAAATTTGCACATGAAGGAAAATATATATCAGCAATTGTATGTGAGAATACACTAGAAGGTCCTGGTCATTATGAAAATGTAGACTTTGGTGGTTTTGGTGAAATCGCACTTAAAATGTCTAATAATTCTACAGCAAATGATATTACTGTTTTTTCCTGTACTCAGGGTATTA
>JABBZI010000098.1 GCA_012955965.1 Clostridioides difficile | reverse complement strand
GACTTCAAGATAAGATTTCCCACCGCAAGGGTAAGACCCCAGAAAGACTATCTGGTTGATAGGTCGAAGGTGTAAGTGCAGCAATGTATTTAGCTTATCGATACTAATAGGTCGAGGACTTGACCAAATTATTTGATGTTCATTCAGTAAAATATATGTGTAGTTTTTAGAGTGCTAATTCTATGTAAAGTACTAACTTCAATTAATATGGTATATATCATATTGAACAATTACTATTTAGTACTTTAAAACTATTGACATTTAAAAATAAAGATGTTAATATAATACTTGTCTTATAAATAGGCAATATGTGGTTATAATAGCAAAGAGGATACACCTGTTCCCATTCCGAACACAGAAGTTAAGCTCTTTAGCGCTGATGGTACTTGGTGGGAAACTGCCTGGGAGAGTAGGACATAGCCACGTGGATATTCCAAGGTAGCTCAACGGTGGAGCAACCGGCTGTTAACCGGTAGGCTGTGGGTTCGAGCCCCACCCTTGGAGCCAAAAAGCCGAAGTGGCGGAACTGGCAGACGCACAGGACTTAAAATCCTGCGGGACTTACCTCTCGTACCGGTTCGATTCCGGTCTTCGGCACTTATAAAACAATATCGCGGAGTGGAGCAGTTGGCA
>JABBZI010000097.1 GCA_012955965.1 Clostridioides difficile | reverse complement strand
AACTGGTGATTACGATAAGTTATCAGGACTTGCCATTGGTGGCGATGACTACATGACAAAACCATTTAATACAATGGAACTTGTAGCGAGAATCAAGGCTATTTTTAGACGTCAGCAACTCGAACGTTCAGCATTAAACACTCATTCAGAAAGTGTTATAATTTATCGTTATGGCTATATTACTCTCGATATGACACGTGCGATACTTACTGTAAATAATCAGGATATCGAATGTACAGCTAAAGAACTCAAACTAATGGAATTCTTTTGCCAAAACCCAAATAAAGTCTTTACCACATCACATTTGTATGATACAGTTTGGGGACTATCAGGATATGTAGATGAAAAGACCGTTACAATACATATATCTAAACTTAGAAAAAAGATACTAGATGATAATAAACCATACAAGGTTATCACAAACCTTCGTGGAGTTGGCTATAAGTTTATACCACCAGATGGGAGTTGATATATTGAAAAAATTATATTTTCGTTTCATTGCCTACTTTACAACAGGTCTCTTTATATTCCTAGTGTACTTCGTAACATTATTTATATTACTCACTCAGTTGATATATCCTGAAAGTGCATCTAAGCCTTCATATGTGATTAATTATTCATCTATGAACTATTTTCCAAG
>JABBZI010000096.1 GCA_012955965.1 Clostridioides difficile | reverse complement strand
ATAAATAGTGAAACTAATCCTAAAACTTTAAACAAACAAGACCTAGAAAAGATGGGATTAAATTTAAAAGATTATAATGTAACGCAGGAATGTATAATTGAAGATATAACTTCGAGAAAAGATGTAAGTAAATACTTGAGAAAAACTTCTGCACCTATCACAGAACTTACAGGAAGTGATAGATACGAAACAGCAGTTAAAATAAGTAAAGAAGGCTGGAAAAATGGTTCAGATAAGGTAATTGTAATAAGTGGAGATGTAAGTATTGATGGAATTATATCAACTCCATTAGCAACTACATATAATGCACCTATACTTTTGGTTGAAAAAAATAATGTGCCAGATAGTGTAAAATCAGAATTAAAACGTCTAAATCCTAAAGATGTAATCATAATTGGAGATGAGAACTCAATTTCTAAAACTAGTGCTAATCAGATAAAATCAACTGTAAATGCTAGTCAAACACGTCTAAGTGGTTCCAATAGATATGAGACATCTTTATTGATAGCAAAAGAAATAGATAAAAATCATGATGTAGATAAGGTGTATATAACAAATGCTACTGGTGGAGAAGTAGATGCACTTACTATAGCAGCAAAAGCAGGTCAAGATAAGCAACCAATTATATTGACTGATAAAGATAGTATTACAAATAATACATATAAATGGCTAGAGAGTGAGGA
>JABBZI010000095.1 GCA_012955965.1 Clostridioides difficile | reverse complement strand
CAGGTTGGTTATATGATGAAGAGGATGAATTTGTTCAAGCAGCATATAAAGGATTAAAAGAAGCTGGAATAGATTCAGAAATAACTCAATACTCATTCTGTACAAATGGAAGCCACTATGCAGGTGAGGCTGGAATAAGAACAATAGGATTTGGTCCTTCTAAAGAAAATCTTGCTCACACAATAGATGAGCATATAGAATTAGACCAATTATTCAAAGGTGCAGAAGGATATTATGGTATATTAAAATCAGTTTATAAAAAATAATTAGGAGATGGTTTTGTGAGAACTTTAATAAAACATGGGCTTATAGTAGATGGAAGTAAAACACCAGCATATGAAGGAGATATTTTAATAGAAGATGAGCAAATATTAAAAATATCACAGGATTTAAATGAAGAAGCTGACAAAGTTATAGATGCAAAAGGTAGAGTTATATGTCCAGGTTTCATAGATACTCATAGCCATTCAGACCTAGTGATTTTAGTTAATCCATATAATGAGGTAAAGATTAGACAGGGAATTACTACAGAAGTGTTGGGCCAAGATGGTATATCTATGGCCCCTCTACCTCAAGAACATATATCTTCTTGGAGAAAAAATTTAGCAGGCCTAGATGGTGAAAGTGATGAAATTGATTGGAAATATGAAACAACAGAGAATTATCTAAAAATGATGGATAACAA
>JABBZI010000094.1 GCA_012955965.1 Clostridioides difficile | reverse complement strand
CCTAATATAGGTATATTTTTCTCATGTAAGAACTTAGCTAATTTTATAGCTGTTTGTCCACCAAACTGTAGTATTACACCTTCTGGTTTTTCTTTTTCAATTATATTTAAAACTTCTTCTTCTGTTAATGGTTCAAAATACAACTTGTCTGATGTATCAAAGTCTGTACTTACTGTCTCAGGGTTATTGTTTACAATTATAGTTTCAATTCCCATTTTTCTTAAAGATTTCACACAGTGAACTGAACAATAGTCAAACTCTATACCTTGGCCTATTCTTATTGGTCCAGAACCCAGTACTATTACTTTTCTTTTATCACTAACAACTACTTCGTCATATTGCTCATAAGTTGAATAATAGTAAGGTGATAGAGCTTCAAACTCTCCCCCACATGTATCAACCATTTTATAAACTGGTTGTATGTTATATAAACTTCTCAATTCATATAATTTTTCTGGGCTTATCTTCATTAAGTCAGATATACCTTTATCAGAGAATCCCTTTTTCTTCAATTCATGTAAATACTCTTTGTCTAGGTTTTCTATTTTTAGAACTTTTAATTTTTCTTCTTGCTCTACTATCCATTTAAATTTATTTATAAACCACTTATCAACACCAGTTATTTCTGAAATCATTTCTACTTTGTAGCCTCTTCTTATCATTTCAGCTAAGTCAAATAGTCTCTCATCATCAGGTACTACTACTCT
>JABBZI010000093.1 GCA_012955965.1 Clostridioides difficile | reverse complement strand
AAATGATATCAACAAATGTTATCAATAAAGTAAATGATATAACTAAGGATAGTGTTACTAATAATAGAGTATATGGAGCAGATAGACATGAAACAAATGCAAATGTAATAAAAAAATTCTATACAGAAGATGAATTGGAAGCTATTTTAGTAGCTAAATCAGATGTACTTGTTGATGCTTTAGCAGCAGGTCCATTAGCTGCTAACTTAAAGTCACCAATACTTATAACACCAAAGACATATGTGTCTGCATATCATAAATCAAATTTAGAAGCTAAATCAGCTAATAAGGTATATAAAATAGGTGGAGGATTGACTTCAAATGTAATGAATTCAATAGCAGCATCATTATCTAAGCATAATACAACTCCAACAGACCCAGGAAGTAATACTGGTGCTAAGACAGTTATGATTGACCCAGGACATGGTGGTTCAGATACTGGTACAACAGGGAAACCATTAGGAGGTATTAAAGAAAAAGATTATACTTTAAATACTTCACTTGCAACGACAGAATATTTACGTTCAAAAGGCATAAACGTAATTATGACTAGAGATACAGATAAAACTTTATCACTTGGAAATAGAACTGCTTTATCTAATTCATTAAGACCAGATTTATTTACAAGCATACACTATAATGCGTCTGATACAACTGGAAATGGCGTGGAAGTATTTTATAAACTTGAAGATAAAAATGGTGGAACTACT
>JABBZI010000092.1 GCA_012955965.1 Clostridioides difficile | reverse complement strand
GATTATACAGCAGTAGGGAATACATCAGCGAATACAATAACAGTAACAGTATCAGGAACAGCAAATCCAGCAGTACAAAATGATTTAGACAATGTAAGTGTATTAGTTAAAGCAGGAGCAGTATCTGAAGCAACTGCTACAGACTCAGTAGCAAATACAACATTTGAAGTTAAAAAGTATGTAGCACCAGCAGTAGGTCAATTAACTTTTGATGCAACAGATAAACAAATAAAAATGGCATCAGGTGATGAAATGGTAGATCCATCAGATAATGAATATGTACTAACATTAACAAATGGAACAGTAACAAATGGAGATGTAAAAGCGAATGTTGAAGTAACAGGATTACCATCAGGATTAGATTATACAGCAGTAGGGAATACATCAGCGAATACAATAACAGTAACAGTATCAGGAACAGCAAATCCAGCAGTACAAAATGATTTAGATAATGTAAGTGTATTAGTTAAAGCAGGAGCAGTATCTGGAACAGGAGCTACAGACTCAGTAGCAAATACAACATTTGAAGTTAAAAAGTATGTAGCACCAGCAGTAGGTCAATTAACTTTTGATGCAACAGATAAACAAATAAAAATGGCATCAGGTGATGAAATGGTAGATCCATCAGATAATGAATATGTACTAACATTAACAAATGGAACAGTAACAAATGGAGATGTAAAAGCGAATGTTGAAGTAACAGGATTACCATCAGGATTAGATTATACAGCAGTAGGGAATACATCAGCGAATACAATAACA
>JABBZI010000091.1 GCA_012955965.1 Clostridioides difficile | reverse complement strand
ACATCTAGTATAGCCTTATAATACTTAGTTCTGTTTTTAGATATCATATATGATATTGAAAACTCTTTAAAAGTATCATATCCTTTATTAATTAAATATAGATATGATAAGTCTCTTGATGTTCTTCCATTACCATCACTAAAAGGATGGACATATACAAAATAGAAATGAATTATTGTACTCTTTACTAAATCATTTACCTTACTATTTTCCATAAAAGTTATCAATTCATCCATGAAGTCATATATTTTTAAAGGATCAAGTCCCGTATGTATAATCTCACCTTTTGAATCACATACATATACTTTTTCAGTTCTGTATTCATATTCTTCTGAATCTAAACAGTTTTCACCCAATATATGATGTAAATTATATATAAATTTGTGACTATATAATTTATCTAAATTATCTAATCCATATTCTAAGGCTCTATGATTATTGTAAATCATATACTCACTTTTATTACTTGGTTTCATCTTTCCTCTAATTATAGATTTTGCAATCTTTCTAGTTGAAAAGGCACCTTCTATTACACTAGAATAATAAGACTCTAAGGCTAAATCATTTTTATCTTCTATTATTTTAAATATCTTACTTGATGTTAATCTATCTATTTCATCTATTGAATTTAATATGTTATCAGTTTCATGATAGTATAGTTCTTTATTATCAAAACTCTTTAAGGAAAGTATAATTTTATCTCCAGTAGAGTATTTATTTTTGTATTCTTCTATTGTCAGTTTAATCACCACCTTAGTTTATCTTTATCTATTAATATTAACAAAAAG
>JABBZI010000090.1 GCA_012955965.1 Clostridioides difficile | reverse complement strand
TTAAAGGTACCCGTACCGCAAACCGACACAGGTGGGTGAGGAGAGTATCCTAAGGCCCGCGAGAGAACTGTTGTTAAGGAACTCGGCAAAATGACCCCGTAACTTAGGGATAAGGGGTGCCACCATCCGGTGGCCGCAGAGAATAGGCCCAAGCGACTGTTTACCAAAAACATAGGTTTCTGCTAAGTCGCAAGACGATGTATAGGAGCTGACGCCTGCCCGGTGCTGGAAGGTTAAGGGGATCTGTTAGAGTAATCGAAGCAGTGAACTTAAGCCCCAGTAAACGGCGGCCGTAACTATAACGGTCCTAAGGTAGCGAAATTCCTTGTCGGGTAAGTTCCGACCCGCACGAAAGGCGTAACGATTTGGGCACTGTCTCAACAACAGACTCGGTGAAATTGTAATTCCGGTGAAGATGCCGGATACCTGCGACAGGACGGAAAGACCCCATGGAGCTTTACTGTAGCTTGACATTGGGTCTTGGTACTACATGTACAGGATAGGTGGGAGGCTTTGAAACCAGGACGCCAGTTTTGGCGGAGCCATCCTTGGGATACCACCCTTGTAGTACTGGGACTCTAACCATAGGCCATGAATCTGGTCTTGGGACACTGTCAGGTGGGCAGTTTGACTGGGGCGGTCGCCTCCCAAAAGGTAACGGAGGCGCTCAAAGGTTCTCTCAGTACGGTCGGAAATCGTACGTAGAGTGTAAAGGCAAAAGAGAGCTTGATTGCAAGACATACAGGTCGAGCAAGGATGAAAATCGGACTTAGTGATCCGGTGGTTCTGCGTGGAAGGGCCA
>JABBZI010000008.1 GCA_012955965.1 Clostridioides difficile | reverse complement strand
ATATAAAAAATTCTTTAAAGAAAATACAGGATTTCCTAAATTTAAATCAAAGAAAACTAATAGATTTTCATATAGAACTAACTTTACAAATGGAAATATTATGTACTGTAGTCAATATATAAAATTACCTAAACTTGGTATGGTTAAAGTAAGGGATAAACAAGTACCTCAGGGGAGAATACTTAATGCTACAGTATCCAAAGAACCAAGTGGTACATATTATGTATCATTATGCTATACTGATATAGAGACTGAAGCATTTGAAAATACTAATAGTCAGATAGGTTTAGATTTAGGAATTAAAGAATTTTGTATCTCAAGTTGTGGACAATTTATAGAAAATCCTAAGTATCTTCAGAAGTCATTAAACAAATTTGCTAAATTACAAAGAGAATTATCAAGAAAAACAATTGGTAGTTTAAATAGAAATAAAGCAAGATTAAAAGTTGCAAGACTTCAAGAACATATAGCTAATTGTAGAGAGGATTTTCTACAAAAACTATCTACCAAATTAATACGAGAGAATGGATTTGTCTTTGTTATGATGTAACTCACAATAGAGATATAAATGCAAGTATAAATATACTAAAAGAAGGATTAAGACTAATAAGAGTTTAAAATAGATAACTTATGTAAGAACCATAGGAACTACGGGGATAGCCTGTGGAGAGTTAGTAAGACATATTTTAGTATGCAAAATTCTATGAAGCAGGAACTCTGTGACTTTAGTCATGAGAGGTTCAGGAAAGCAGAAAAAACAAGTATATACCCAATTATTAAAAATAATTTAAATCAAGTATCAATTGTTGAATATAAAAAAGGGCAAAGATTTGTAGCATCAGATAAAGATTTACAAGAAGTATTTTTTATAATAGAGGGAGTTGCTTTAGTAGAATGTACTACTAGAGGAGGAAATAAATTTCTTGTTGACATTGTACCAGAGAATGAATTTATAGGTAAAATAAGTTATATATATGAACATAATTTGAAATGTGACATATTCGCCAAGACCAATATAAAATTATTTCGATTTGAGAAACATATCTTTGAAGAGTTTTATCTTAAATCAGATTTTATTGCTCTATTTCACAGCAAATGTACAAGAAGGATATATGAGCTATATAAAACTAGAATGGTAAGAGAGTTATTTTCTTGTACAGAAGTTATTGCCTATTGTATTTTTAAAAAACAAGAAAATAATGTATGTAATATAAAAGCTATTCGCCATTTTAGTGAAATATATTCTATTAGTAGAAAAAGTAGATATTATTCCCTATTAAAATTGACTGAGAAAGGGATAATAAAAAAAGTAAGCAATACATATGAGATTTTAAATTATGATGAATTACATAGGTTATCATTCGAAGTAAAAGAGTTTCTGGAAGATGAATAGAGTATATAGAAATAGTCTCATTGAAAATCAAGAATATCTTAATTGTTCTCAATGAGACTATTTATAAATATTATACTTATAAGGTAGAGTATCGTTATTAGTCAATTTCCTTTACTATATTAATAGCCCACTTTTTAGATAAGGCTCTAGGAACGCCAAATATAAATTTAACTACTTCTTCACTATAAGTGAGTAGAACAAGAATAAATATAGGAGCGCCTTTAAATGCAGCTATAAAAGTTAAGGGGATAGAAGCTAACCACATACATCCTAATTCTAAAAATAGAGCGTATTTAGTATCTCCACCACTTCTTAAAATACCAATTATGACTAATGTATTAAAGGATTTAAGAGCCATTAATGCTCCCATTATGAAGAATATCTTAGTTATATCAGAAGATAAGCTATCAGAAACACTAAACATTTTTAATAATAATGGGATATTTAAAATTAAAATAATTCCAAGTATTAAGCCAGCTAAAAACACCAATATAGAAAACTTTTTAGCATACTCAATAGCTCTTTTAATATGGTCAGCTCCAAGTTCATTTCCAAGCATAATAGATGCACCAGATGCAATACATACAGCTGTCATTATGAAGAAGTTACCTGTGCTAGTTGCTATTTGGCTTGCTGCTATAGCAGATGTACCTGCTCTTGCATATGCAACAGAATATAGAACAGTTCCTACTGCCCAGACAGAGTCATTTACAAATATAGGGAAGCTTTTTGATGAAAAAGATTTTATAAAAATCTTATCAATAGCTTTTAAATTTTTCAAACCAAATTTTAATATATAGTCTTTTTTATAAAAATAGACATAAGTAATCATTAAAATTAATTCACATACTCTAGCAATAACAGTTGCTAATGCGGCTCCTTTTACCCCCAATGCAGGAAGACCGAAGTTACCAAATATAAACCCATAATTTAAAATAACATTTGTTACAAGAGCGAATGCACTACAAATCATACCTAACTTAGGATTTCTAACACCTCTAGAACCAGTGCTAAATACTGTACTTATAGCTATTAATGGATAACTAAATACTGCAATACTAAAGTAATCTATACAAAGTCTTACAACTTCTGAATCATAAGAAAATATGTGTATAATTGGTTCTGGTGTTAGCAAAGCAGGAATAACAAATACAAAACTTAGGACAATAGCCAATAAACAAGTAAGACCTGTAACTTTTCTTATATTATTGACATCTTTCTTTCCATAAAACTGTGAAATAAAAACTCCAGCCCCTCCTGTAATACCCGATAATGACATATTAAAAAGAAAGAAAAACTGGTTTGCAACTCCAACTGAAGCTACAGATACCTCTCCCAAACTACTTATCATAACTGTATCTATTACATTTACAGAAGTAGAAATTAAGTTCTGTATGATAATAGGTATACATAAAGATAAAAGTATTTTATAAAATCTTTTATTTTCGTCTTTTAAAGAAAATAGTTCTTGCAAATAATCCTCTCCCTTTTACATAAATTCTTCCCACTCATCATATAGAGAGGCAAGGTTATTTTCTAAATTAATTTTTTCTTGGCTAACTTCTTTAGCCTTATCTGGATTAGAGTATACTTCTTCTTGGCATAAAAGTATATCTAACTCTTCAATTTTAAGTTCTAATTTTTCGATTTCTTTTTCTATATTTTGTCTTTTTATTCTATTTTTCTTTTCTACTTCTCTTTGTTCTCGTTCTTTTCTTTTTTCATCTTTTATTTGAGTTCTAGTTTTTTCTTCTTTTTCTTCTAGGAGACTCATCTCTTGGATTTGCCTTTTTTTATCTATATAATAATCATAATTTCCTAGATATTCAGTAACTCCATTTTCATCTAAAACCAAAATCTTATCAACAACTGTATTTAGAAAATATCTATCATGTGATATTGTAAATATAGTTCCATCATAATTAGTTAATGCATCTTCAAGAACTTCTTTAGAGTCAATATCTAGATGGTTAGTTGGCTCATCTAATAATAATAAATTTGCATTTGATAATATAAGTTTAAGTATGGCAACCCTAGCTCTTTCTCCACCACTTAATGTAGAAATCTTTTTAAAAACTTCTTCATCAACAAATAAAAATGCTCCTAACATATTTCTCAAAGTAGTTTGAGTAAGATGAGTATTATTTTCCCAAATCTCATCAATTATTGTATTATCTAAATTAAGAGTTTTTTGTTCCTGATGGAAGTAAGAAACATGGACATTAGTTCCAAACTTAATATTACCACTAAGAGGTTGCAATTCGTTAGTTATTATTTTAAATAATGTAGATTTACCAATACCATTTGCACCAATAAGAGCAACTTTTTCTCCTCTATATATATCTAAATCCAAGTCTTTAAAAAGTATTCTTTCTCCATATCCCATGGATACATCTCTGATTTGAAGAACGTCATTACCACTCTGAACAGAAGGAGTAAATTGTATACGAGCTTTTTTTCTATACGCTTCTGGTTTATCTAGGACATCTACTTTATCCAATGCTTTTTCTTTACTTCTTGCACGTTTTAGATGTTTTTCTCTACCATAAGCTTTAAGTCTTTCTATTGATTCTTCTTGCTTTTTTATTTCTTTTTGCTGGTCTTCAAATTTCTTAAGTTCTAGTTCTTTTTCCACTTTTGATAACTCAACAAATTTAGAGTAGTTACCATTATACACTTTAAGTCTTTTATTATGAACTTCAAAAATCCTATTTACAGATTGGTCTAGGAAATATCTATCATGAGATATTAGCATAACAGTACCTTTATACTGTTTTAAAAATACTTCCAACCATTCTATAGCCTCAGAATCTAAGTGGTTAGTAGGCTCATCGAGTAACAATAAAGTTGGCTTTTTAAGAAGTAATTTTCCTAAAAGGACCCTAGTCTTCTCACCACCAGAAAGTATACTTATTGGTTTATCCATATCATTTTCACTAAATCCTAATCCTTTTAGAACACCTTTGGCTTCAGACTTATAACCATATCCATTTAAGTCTGAAAACAATTCTAATTTATGTGAATATTCATCCATTATTTTTTCCAGAATTGGAGAGTTTGTTTTTGTGCTTTCTTCTGATATTTTAACCTCCAATTCTCTTAGATAAGATTCCATCTCTATCAAATTTTTAAAAACTTCTAACACTTCTTCTAAAATAGTATTATCCGAATAAAAATTGGTATTTTGTTCTAAATATCCGATTTCACAATCTTTAGAAGTGTAAATATCTCCGCTATCATAACCATAAATTCCTGAAATTATTTTAAATAAAGTAGTTTTCCCAGTACCATTAACCCCAATTATACCAATTTTATCGCCTTCATTTACTGTAAAACTAATATTTTCTAATATAGAATCTATGCCAAAACTTTTATTTAAGTTATTACATGACAAAACAATCATAAATTTCTACCTCCTTGAACTATCTAAAATTATAATGTTTTGATATAATATAATCAAGGTTATATGTAGTAGTTTTGAAAAAGAAATATTTTATTGTGAATCAAACAAAAAAGAGGACACTTTTAGGAGGTGAAGATGTTGGGAAATAAAAATATATCAATGGCAGTTATAAGAAGGCTCCCAAAATATCATAGATATCTTGGAGACTTATTAGATAGGGATATACAAAGAATATCTTCTAAAGAATTGAGTGATATAATAGGTTTTACCGCTTCTCAAATAAGACAAGACCTAAACAACTTTGGCGGATTTGGACAACAAGGGTATGGTTATAACGTGGAGGCTCTTCATACTGAGATAGGTAAAATTCTTGGATTGGATCGACCATATAACGCAGTTCTTGTAGGAGCAGGTAACTTAGGACAAGCCATAGCCAATTATGCAGGATTTAGAAAAGCTGGATTCGAGATAAAAGCTTTATTTGATGCAAATCCTAGAATGATAGGTTTAAAGATAAGAGAATTTGAAGTATTAGATTCAGATACTTTAGAAGACTTTATAAAAAATAATGATATAGATATTGCTGTATTATGTATACCTAAAAATGGAGCACAAGAAGTTATTAATAGAGTTGTAAAAGCTGGAATAAAAGGTGTGTGGAATTTTGCACCATTAGATTTAGAAGTTCCGAAAGGTGTTATAGTTGAAAATGTAAACCTAACAGAAAGCTTATTTACCTTATCATATTTAATGAAAGAAGGAAAGTAAACAACTTAAATATATTAATAATTAGTAGTTATGAAAAGTATTAAGAAAGTCAGACGATTTAATATTAAATCCTCTGGCTTTTTGAAGTATTAGGATAAAATAAAAATTTAAATAATGTATACAAATAAACAATATTAAGGAGGTAGTTTTTGGTGGAGGAGTTATGGGCAAAGGCTATTGAATTTCATGGGCATGAATGTCCAGGTTTAGCCATAGGGTTTAAAGCAGCACTTGTAGCACGAGAATATTTAGGATGCGAACAATCAGGAGATGAGGAGATTGTTTGCATTTCTGAAAATGATGCTTGTGGAATAGATGGTATACAAGTAGTGCTAAGTTGTACAATGGGCAAGGGGAATTTACTACTTAGAATGACTGGGAAATCAGTATATCATTTCTTTAATAGAGAAAATGGAAAATCTATAAGAATATATGTAAAATCTAAACCATTTGATATGGATAGAGAAGGATATAAAAAATACTTATTAGAAAGCGATTTTGAAGATATATTTGAGGTTACAGATACGAAGTTAAGACTTCCTGAAAAGGCAAGAATATTTAAATCTCTTAAATGTGAAGTATGTGGTGAATTTGCACCTGAGCAGTATATAAGGATTCAAGAAAATAAAAAAGTATGCCTTGATTGCTTTGATAAATATGAAAGATTTTACGAAGAGGATTAAATTTATATTAAATTAAAAGTATTTAGATGTAGATTAATAGTATATTAAGAAGGGAAATATATAGAATATAACAAAGTATATAAATTATGATGCTTGAATTATACATAATTAAAAAGAGACTGATTAATATTGATAAAATAAAATCAGTCTCTTTATGAATAACGAATTATTATTCTGGTTGAGGTGCATCTACAGGACAAGCTCCTGCACAAGAACCACAGTCTATACAAGAACCAGCATCTATAACATATGCGTCGTCTCCAGCTGATATACAGCTAACAGGGCATTCAGCCTCACAAGCACCACAGCTTATACAAGCGTCAGTAATTTTATATGCCATTTTGAAATCCTCCCTTTTATATGTATTGTAATTCAATAACATTATAACAAATATTATTGAATATAACAATTAAATTAATTCTACAACAAAAACTTTATTGTGATATTCTTGTTTGAAAGTTTTACAACAAAGTTTAATCTGCTTATATTTTTATTTATCTTAAAGGAATTTATTTTAAAAAATAAAATTAAAGTTAAAGAATATGGCATCGATTCTATTTAAAAATGTTATACTCTAAAAAAGTATATTTTATCTTAGAATTTATTAATGCAAAGGAGATTTAATATGAAAAATAAATTAGTTTACATATGTATTATGAGTATAGTGTTATTTGTAGTAGGATGTTCTAATAATCCAAATAAGGAAAGCAATATTAAAAAGGATTCTAAGAATAGCCAAAGTAAGGTTGAAGAAAAAAGAGAGCCTGTAAAAAAAGATATAACTATAAGTTTCGCTGGTGATGTAACTATGGGAAACTATAAAGGCTCATCATATTATGGTAGCTTTGACCATGAATTTAAAAGACAAGGAGAAGATTATAATTATTTTCTTAAAAATGTAAAACCTGTATTTGAAAAAGATGATTTAACAGTAGTTAACTTGGAAGGGCCACTTACTACTGCGTCAAATGCAAAAGAAAAGAAGTTTGCATTTAAAGGTACTCCAGGATATGTAAATATTTTAAAATCTGGAAGTGTAGATGTAGTAAGTGTTGCAAATAATCACTCAGAAGATTATTTTGAAGAAGGAATGAAAGACACACAGTTTATATTAGATGAAAATAAAATAAATTATTTTGGTCTAGGCAAAGATGCTGTTATAGATGTTAAAGGAATTAAGGTAGGATTATTAGGATATAATGGATTATCAACTGAGTATAATGAAAAGAACTTAAAACAAATGGAAGATGATATTAAAGCACTAAAGAAAAAATCAGATGTTGTTGTGGCGTATTTTCATTGGGGTATAGAATTAGATTATTATCCAGATAAAAAACAAAAAGATTTTGCTCATTATGTAATAGATAAGGGTGCTGATTTAGTTATGGGTTCTCATCCACATGTTGTCCAAGGCATAGAAAAATATAAAGATAAGTACATAGCTTATAGTCTAGGAAATTTTTGTTTTGGAGGAAATAAGAATCCTTCTGATACAGATAGCTATATATATCAACAAACTTTTTCTTTTTCAGATAACAAATTAACTTCAATTAAAGAGCCCAATATAATACCAACATCAATAACATCTAGTAGTTCTAGAAATAATTATCAACCAAAAGTGCTAGATGGAAGTGAGAAAGATAGAGTTTTAAATAAACTAGAAAAAATAAGTAAAGATTTGAATAAATAAAAATGTAAAAAAAAATAAATATATATATTTATTTTAATAATTTATATTTTGTTTAGGATATGGTAAAACGTGGTATTAAATAAGTAGATTTTAATAGTTAAATTATAATCAATTATAATAAAGCTATTTAATCTACTTTTTTAATATAAAAATATAAGGGGGAATTTGTAATGGCTTGTAACACTTGTAAAATGTGCGAAAGTGCAGACAAGAAATTAGAAAGTTTTGTAGCTTCAAAGGATGTTGAAACAGCATTTCATAGAACAGAAGATCAAAAAGTTAAATGTGGTTTTGGACTTCAGGGGGTTTGTTGTAGACTCTGTTCAAATGGACCATGTAGAGTAACTCCTAAATCTCCAAGAGGTATATGTGGAGCAGATGCAGATACTATAGTAGCAAGAAACTTTTTAAGAGCTGTAGCATCTGGAGCAGCTTGTTATTTACATGTGGTAGAAAATACAGCTAAGAATTTAAAGAATGTTGGAATAACTAAAGGTGTTATTAAAGGAGAAAAAACATTAAATCAATTAGCAGAGATGTTTGGAATAGAAAGTGATGAAAAATATGATAAATGTATAAAAGTTGCTGATAAAGTCATTAATGATTTATATAAATCAAGAGATGACAAAATGGAATTAGTAGAAAAGATAGCTTATGCACCTAGAGTGAAGAAATGGAAAGAGTTGGGCATAATGCCTGGTGGTGCAAAATCAGAAGTTTTTGATGCAATAGTAAAATCATCAACAAATTTAAATAGTGATCCAGTAGATATGTTAGTTAATTGTTTAAATCTAGGTATATCAACAGGATTATATGGTCTTACACTAACTAATCTTTTAAATGATGTTATGCTAGGAGAACCAGTCATAAGAATGGCTCCTGTAGGATTTAATGTAATAGACCCAGATTACATAAATATAATGATAACAGGTCATCAACATTCAACATTTGCAAATTTCCAAGATAGATTAAAAGATGAAGATGTTATAAAATTAGCTCAAGCTGTTGGAGCAAAAGGCTTTAAGTTAGTAGGATGTACTTGCGTTGGTCAAGATTTACAATTAAGAGGAGAACATTATCAAGAAGTATTTGCTGGACATGCAGGTAACAATTTTACGAGTGAAGCAGTTTTATCAACTGGAGCAATAGATATAGTTCTTTCAGAGTTTAACTGTACTATACCAGGTCTTGAGCCAATAGCAGATAAATATAAAGTGAAAATGGTCTGTTTAGATGATGTTGCCAAAAAGGCAAATGCAGAATATATAGGATTAGACAGAAGTAAATTAGATGAACTTAGTAATACATTGATAGAAAAAGCATTAGAATCTTATAAGGAGAGAAGAGGAAGTGTTGAAATAGATATACCAAAAGACCATGGATTTGAACAATCTTTAACTGGTGTAAGTGAAAAGAACTTGAAAGCGTTTTTAGGAGATTCATGGAAACCTCTTATTAATTTAATTGCAGAAGGAAAAATTAAAGGTGTTGCAGCTGTTGTAGGATGTTCAAATATGACAGCAGGAGGACATGATGTAAATACTGTTGAGCTTACTAAAGAATTGATTAAAAAAGATATAATAGTACTTTCAGCAGGATGTTCTACTGGAGGACTAGAAAATGTTGGTCTTATGTCACCTGGAGCAGAAGAATTAGCAGGAGAAAACTTAAAAGAAGTATGTAAGACTCTAGGAATACCACCAGTATTAAACTTTGGTCCATGTTTAGCTATAGGAAGACTAGAAATAGTAGCAACTGAATTAGCAGCTGAGCTTGGAATAGATTTACCACAATTACCATTGGTGCTTTCAGCTCCACAATGGTTAGAAGAACAAGCATTGGCTGATGGAGCCTTTGGTCTTGCTCTTGGTTTACCTCTTCATTTAGCTTTACCTCCATTTATAACAGGAGGAAAATTAGTAACAGAAGTATTAACAGAAAAATTAAAAGACTTAACAGGAGGACATGTTATAGTGAATCCAGACCCTAAATCTTCAGCTAATCAATTAGAAGAAATAATAATAGACAGAAGAAAAAATTTAGGGTTAAAGGATGTGGAATGTAATGCATAGAATTTTTATAAATAAAGATTTATGTACAGGATGCAAAAGTTGTGTATTAGCATGTATGCTAAAGCACAATAAAGACTATGACATGTATACTCTTGATTTAGAAAATATAGATAATGATAGTAGAGGACATATAGAATTAGATAGCAAACATAATAATCCAGTTCCAATTCTTTGTAGACACTGTGATGAACCCGAATGTGTATTAGCATGTATGAGTGGCGCAATGCATAAAGATAGTAAAAGTGGAATCGTTTCTTATGATGAAGAAAAATGTGGTTCATGTTATATGTGTGTAATGTCTTGTCCATATGGATTATTAAAGCCAGATGATAGAAGCAAGCAAAACATACTTAAATGTGATTTATGTAAAGATGAGGAGTATCCTAGATGTGTAGCTAATTGCCCAAGTGGAGCAATTGAACTACAGAAGGAGGAAAATGATGAATTATGTAGTGTTAGGGGCTAGTGCTGCTGGTATCAATGCAGTAAAAACATTGAGAGAATTAGATAAAGATTCAAATATAGTAGTAATTTCTAAAGATGAAAATATATACTCAAGATGCATGTTACATCATGTTATATCTGAACACAGAACTTTAAAACAAATAAATTTTGTTGATGAAGATTTTATGGAGAAAAATAATGTAAATTGGATTTCAGGTGAAACTGTTAAAGGTATAGATATAAGTAAAAAAGTAGTTCAGACAGAAGATATTACTGTAAATTATGATAAGCTTCTAATAGCTACAGGCGCGTCTTCTGCTATTCCCCCAATAAAAAATCTAAGAGATGGAAATTTTGTATATTCTGTGAGAAACATAGATGATATTTATAAAATAAAAGAAAAAGCAGAAAATTCTAAAAATGTAGTAATAATAGGTGCTGGTCTAGTTGGTATAGATGCATTAGTTGGATTATTTAAATATCAGCAGTTAAATATTTCTGTAGCATTTATGGAAAAGTACATTTTAGATAGACAATTAGATGAATATACAGCTTCAGTATATGAAAACAAGTTTAAAGAAAAGGGTGTGAAATTTTACCCAAGTGCATCTATCCAAGAAATTATCTTGGACGATAATAAAGATGTTAAAGGTGTCGCATTTTCAAATGGCGAGATTCTTGATGCAGATATGGTAATTGTGGCTACAGGAGTTAAACCAAATGCTGATTTTTTAGATGGAACAGGAATAGAATATGATAGAGGTATAATAATAGATGATATGTGCCAAACAACACAAAAAGATATATATGCAGCTGGTGATGTTGTTGGTAAAAATGCTATTTGGCCTTTAGCAGTAAAGCAAGGAATTGTAGCTGCGTATAATATGGTTGGAGAAGGTAAAAAGATAGAAGATGAATTTGCTTTTAAAAATAGTATGAATTTTATGGATATACCAACTATTTCTATAGGTATGAATACACCTGTAGATGATAGCTATAGAGTATTAACT
Organism: Clostridioides difficile; assembly: GCA_012955965.1. Lineage (GTDB taxonomy): Bacteria > Bacillota > Clostridia > Peptostreptococcales > Peptostreptococcaceae > Clostridioides > Clostridioides difficile_G. The sequence continues at coordinate 145,748 of JABBZI010000008.1, read as the reverse complement.
AGAGATGGAATTGATGATTATAAAAAATTTGTTTTTAAAGATAATGTAATTTATGGAGCTGTTATACAAGGAGATATTTCATATGTGGGTGTATTAACCTATTTGATAAAAAACAAAGTTGAAATATCTGATTTAGAAAATAGAATATTTGATGTATGTTATGCAGACTTCTTTGATATAAAAGAAAATGGAGAGTTTTGTTATAGCTTATAAAGACATATGTAGAGTAATACTTAAAACTCAATGAATTAATTAATAGAGCTATTCTAAAATAAGGAATCTTATTTAGAAATAGCTCTATTTTTATAACTAAGTTTAAATTATATTATAGAAAGATATTATTTTGAACAAGGATACATATATTCCCTAGTAAGAGGTAAATCGTTTTTTATACCTTTAGTGAAAAGTATCTGATGTATATCTATAATACCAGTGTTGAAAGCAGCAGCACAAGAACAAAGGTATAAGTCCCACATTCTTATAAACTTATCATCAAACATTTCTTTAATCTTTGGAAGATTTTCATAGAAATTTTTTTGCCAATATAATAAAGTTTTTACGTAATGCAATCTCAAACTCTCTACATCTATAGTATGATATTTGTAATCACTACAGATATGTATCATTTCTCTTAGACTAGGAATAACCCCTCCTGGGAAAATGTATTTTTTTATCCAAGGGTCTCCATAAGACTCTTTAAGACCACTTATATAGTGAAGTAAAAATAATCCGCTATCCTTTAGAACAGCATTTACATTTTTAATAAAAAGCTCATAATTTTCTCTACCAACATGTTCAAGCATACCAACACTTACAACTCTATCAAACATAAGGTCTGAGTTTTTAAGCTCTCTATAGTCCATAAGTTTTACTTCAAGATAATCTTGAAGATTCTCTTCCTGAATTCTTCTGTTAAATTCTTTATACTGTTCTTCACTAAGTGTAATTCCAACACCATTAATCTTATATTTTTTTGCTGCTTCTATTAGTAAGAATCCCCAACCACAACCAATATCAAGAAGACTCATACCTTCTTCTAAATTTAGTTTAGTTAATATGTGGTGAACTTTATTGATTTGAGCCTCATAAAGAGTATCATTATCATTTCTAAAATATGCACAAGAATAACTAAGTGTCTTGTCTAACCATAGGCTATAAAAATCATTACCAATATCGTAGTGAGCATGTATTTCTTTCTTTTGATGTCTCATTGAATTTGATGAGTGTAATAGATGTTTTACAGCTGAATTATCAATATTGAATTTGTCTATTTGTTTTAAAAGTAGGTTTAAAGTTAAGAATAAATCTCCTTCAACTTCAATATCTCTATTTATGTAGGCTTCTCCAAGTGCTAAAGATGTACTTTTTAGTAGTTCAGATTTGCTAATATCATTATTTACAATAACTTTAAACTGAGGAGAACCCTCTCCAATTGGAAATTCTTCTCCATCTTTAAGCCTAACTAGAAATGGTGTCTCGCCAAATCTTTCTAAATAGTCTTTTAAAAAATTTTTTGTAATATTCATATTACCAGCTCCTTCTAATGTAAATCTAGTAAGTTTTTCTTGCTTTAAAATATATTATATTCCTTTTTTTAAAAAAGTAAAATTTTTTCAATAAATTTTTTGCTTGAAGGAAATCTATCTTTTGAAAAAGAATTTCATATTGTAGTATGTTTTTTGCTTATAAAATTTCATATGGGATATAATATTCAACTGTTAATGATATAATAATTTTAATCAATAAAGTGTAATAAAATTTTGAGTAAATAGCTTAAAGCTATTTTATGAAGGAGATGTAAAATGGAAGTATATGCCTTGGTTGGGTCAAGTGGCACAGGAAAGAGTTTTAAGGCTTTAGAGTTTGCATATGAAAATGATATAGATTATATAATTGATGATGGTATTTTAATATATAAAAACAAGGTTTTAGCTGGAATATCAGCAAAACAAGCAAATACTACTATAGAAGCAGTTAAAAGAGCTATTTTTTACAATGTAGAGCACAGGAAAGAAGTTAGGGATACAATAAAAAAAGAAAATATAAGCAAGATTCTCATTATTGGGACATCAAAAAAAATGGTTAATCAGATTGTAGATAGATTGTCAATTGAAAGAATTTATAAATTTATAAATATTCAAGAGATAAGTACTAAATATGAAATAGAAATAGCAAAACAATCTAGAAAAGAAGGAAATCATGTAATTCCTGTTCCAGCAGTTGAAATAAAAAGTATGGCAAGTGGTCTTAGTATAAATCCATTAAAGAGACTTTTTAAAAAAGGAAATAATAGAAATATGGTAGTTTTAGAAAAAACAATAATAAGACCAACTTTTAGCTATATTGGAAAATTTTATATTAATGAAGATGTAATTAAACAGATTATTGAATATGAAGTATACAACTTTGGAAACATTGATAGAATAAATAAAATCAATATAGAGAATTGCAATAATTTTATGAATATTTTTGTAAGTATAAATATCAATGATTTAGAAGTTATAAAAAAAATTGAAGATATGCAACAGATAATAAAAAAGTCTATTGAGAAAATGACTTTAGTTAATGTACAAAAAATAGATATTAACATTCATAAAATTAAAAAAATAAACTTCCTCCCATGTTAAAAAATAAACTGAAAAAATGATATACTAATTTGCAATAAAGTGTGCTATAATTAAACTGTAAATTTAGGAAATGGTTTTTTCTAAATGGAGTATACATAATTATAACGTATTTATAAGGGGGCTTTCAAATGTCAGGAAAAGATGTAAATGTCTTCGAGATGGCGCAATCTCAAGTAAAAAATGCATGTGATAAATTAGGTATGGAACCAGCAGTTTATGAATTATTAAAAGAACCTATGAGAGTTATAGAAGTTTCAATTCCAGTTAAAATGGATGATGGTTCTATAAAAACTTTTAAAGGATTTAGATCACAACATAATGATGCAGTAGGGCCAACAAAAGGTGGAATAAGATTCCATCAAAATGTTTCAAGAGACGAAGTAAAAGCTTTATCTATATGGATGACTTTCAAGTGTTCTGTAACAGGTATACCATATGGTGGAGGTAAAGGTGGAATAATAGTAGACCCATCAACTTTATCTCAAGGTGAATTAGAAAGATTAAGTAGAGGATACATAGATGGAATATATAAATTAATAGGTGAGAAAGTTGACGTTCCTGCACCAGACGTAAACACTAATGGACAAATAATGTCTTGGATGGTTGATGAGTACAATAAATTAACTGGACAAAGTGCTATAGGTGTTTTAACTGGTAAACCAGTTGAATTTGGTGGTTCTTTAGGAAGAACAGCTGCTACTGGATTTGGTGTTGCTGTTACTGCAAGAGAAGCTGCTGCTAAATTAGGAATAGATATGAAAAAAGCTAAATTAGCTATTCAAGGTATAGGAAATGTTGGTTCTTACACAGTTCTTAACTGTGAAAAACTTGGTGGTACTGTTGTAGCTATGGCTGAATGGTGTAAAGCAGAAGGTTCTTATGCTATATACAATGAAAATGGATTAGATGGTCAAGCTATGTTAGATCATATGAAAGAGCATGGTAACTTATTAAACTTCCCAGGAGCTAAGAGAATATCTTTAGAAGAGTTCTGGGCTTCAGATGTTGATATAGTAATACCAGCTGCATTAGAAAACTCTATAACTAAAGAAGTTGCTGAATCTATAAAAGCTAAATTAGTTTGTGAAGCTGCTAATGGTCCAACTACTCCAGAAGCTGATGAAGTATTTGCTGAAAGAGGAATAGTTCTTACTCCAGATATATTAACTAATGCTGGTGGAGTTACAGTTTCTTACTTCGAGTGGGTACAAAACTTATATGGATACTACTGGTCAGAAGAAGAAGTAGAACAAAAAGAAGAAGTAGCTATGGTTAAAGCATTTGAATCTATTTGGAAAATCAAAGAAGAGTACAATGTTACAATGAGAGAAGCTGCTTACATGCATTCAATTAAGAAAGTTGCTGAAGCTATGAAATTAAGAGGATGGTACTAGGATTTACTCTTAATAAATAATAGGATATAATTATTTAAGATATAAAGGGGCTGTACATAGTACAGCCCTTAAATTATGTGGCTCAGATAATGTGGGTCATTTTTTGTTTTAATTTATAAATTATGGAACTAAAAATTTCAAATACTATAAGTAATATAGGTGAGAATTGATGGTTGATTTAATTTTAAATGGACTTTTTAGAACTCTTATAGTGAGTAGCTTATGTATTCTTCTAATATTAGCTTTTAAGAAAAATATCTTTGCTCTATTATAGTGTCTATTTTGTATATTTCTAACTGTCACATTTATAGATAGTTAAATCAATTAATGATGTTTTAATGCACAGTAATCATTACTAAGCTATAATTAAGTATAAGAATATTTCAATAAATCATGCCTTAAAATAAATATAATATAAGATAAAAAACATAGTTATTTACTACAAAAAACATATATTTTAATTAATAACTATGATATGAAGGTATTAAGAAATAACAATTAGCTGTAAAACACTATTAAATAAGATAGGAGAAAAGTACATGTCTAACTTTATTCTAAATGGGATTTTTAGGACTGTTATAGTGAGTAGTTTAAGCATTCTTCTGATATTAATATTCAAGAAAAATGTATTTAAAAGATTTAGTAAAAAATTTAATTACTATATATGGATGATAGTTGTTATTAAACTATTTTTACCATTTACATATTATACTTTTACAATAAATATATTGAGAAGTAAAAAAGACATTAATATTAATAACCTAAATTTAGAGGGATTTAATAATATTTCAACTATAATTAGTGGTATTTTACTGTACACTTGGGCTATATCTGTGGTGATATATTTACTTTATACTATATTTAAATATATAAAGCTTAAAAGTTTAATAAATGATTTATCTTATGAAGTTGATGATGAAGAGGTAGTAAAACTTTATAAAAGTATATTAAAAGAATTTGATATAACAAAAGACATAAAACTCAAATACTCATATGAAGTTGAGACTCCAGCATTTTTTAATTCATGTGTGCTTTTGCCACCACATGATTATAAATTGAAAGAATTAGATTGGATTTTTAGGCATGAACTTATGCATTTTAAGAGTAGAGACCTTTATTTAAAATATATAATGTTACTTTTAAAAATAGTATATTGGTTTAATCCATTCATATATATAATGGATAAATTAATAGACTTAGATTGTGAATTTTATTGTGATGAAAGAGTTTTAAAAAACTGTACTACCCAACAAAAACAAGAGTATGCATTAACAATTATAAATGCAATGAAAAAGAGTTCACATTTTTCAAATAAATTTATAGCTGGACTATATAAACAATCTGATATTAGAAAAAGAGTAACGAATATGTTTAATGAAAAATATAAAAATGGTGTATTGATAGCTTTAGTTTTGTGTATATTGTCGTTGGTTACTTTCATGAAATTTGATTCATCTAGTATTATTGAAAGTAGCATTTCTTTAGATAGACCTGGAAGTGCATTTGAAATAATGAGACGAATAGTTGTAGTTGAGAATTAAGTTAAAAAATCTAAAGTATATTATTGAAAACTCAAAATAATTAAATTAAGGTGCAAAATAATATTAAATAGGTTAAGGAGGGAATATATGTCTAACTTCATTCTAAATGGTATTTTTAGAACTGTTATAGTGAGTAGTTTAAGTATCCTTCTGATATTAATATTCAAGAAAAATGTATTTAAAAGATTTAGTAAAAAATTTAACTATTATATATGGATGATAGTTGTTATTAAATTATTTTTGCCATTTACATATTATACTTTTACAATAAATATATTGAGAAGTAAAAAAGACATTAATATCAATAACATAAATTTAGAGGGATTTAATAATATTTCAATTATAATTAGTAGTATTTTACTATACTTTTGGATTATATCTGTAATGATATATTTAATTTATACTATATTCAAATATATAAAACTTAAAAACTTAATAGTTGATTTATCTTATGAAGTTGATGATGAAGAGATAGTAAATCTTTATAAAAGTATATTGAAAGAATTTGATATAACAAAAAATATAAGGCTCAAGTACTCATATGAAGTTGAAACACCAGCATTTTTTAATTCATGTGTGTTTTTACCACCACATGATTATAAGCTAAAAGAACTAGATTGGATTTTTAGGCATGAACTTATGCATTTTAAGAGTAGAGACCTTTATTTAAAATATGTAATTTTATTTTTAAAAATAGTATATTGGTTTAATCCATTTGTATATATAATGGATAAACATATAGATTTAGATTGTGAACTTTATTGTGATGAAAGAGTTTTAAAAAATCGTAGTTCAGAGGAAAAGAAGGATTATGCATTAACAATTCTAAATGCGATAAGAAAGGGTTCAAATACTTCAAATAAATTTATAGCTGGTCTACATAAGCAATCTGACATTAAAAAAAGAGTAAAGAACATGTTTAATGAAAAATATAAGAATGGTATATTAATGGCATTAACTTTATGTCTATTATCTTCTATTACTTTTTTGAAAGTTAATGCAACTAGTATTGTCAATTTTAATGTACTGCCTAAGTATGATATGGAGAAGCTACACCTTTTTAGAGGAAACGTTACACTTTTAGAATTTACATATGCAGATGCTCCTAAAAGTGTGAGAGAACAATATAAAAGAAATTGTGAAGAAGTAGGTACGATTCCAAAAGATTCTGATAAAATAGGCTTTGGTGTAAAATTTTATGACAAGTTGGATAGTCTGGCAAGATGATTAAGGTATGGGTATTTTACTTAATTTTAATTTATAACAATCCTAAATAACTACCTATTTTTAAATAAATATGTTTTTATCAAGATAGATGCTCATATAATAACAAATAGCTGAAATCCAAAAGAATTTAGAAGTAAACATTTACAAAATTCCTAAAGAAAGCATTAATGATTATATTAGATTGTAAAAAAATTCACAAAATGACCAACTTTATAGTTATTTCATCAAAAAATATATGCCACATGAAAACGCATAAAAAAACACATAAAACAATATTTATGCGTACTTTAGCCTCTAAAGGTACAAAAATCTTTACTTTTACAGACTCGTATTATATAATTAAGTAAATAATGTATATTTAGGTGACATATTGGATAAACTAATTTATTTTATTAATATAATGATACTATAAAAGTTATATAAAGTGGTTTACAAAAAAGTTACAGATAGAGCTTTTATTAATGTATTGTGTATTAATATTTTATCCTTAGGTACACTTCACCTACAAAATAGAATCATAAGATAATTATGGGAAAATTTTAGGAGGTTTATCGTGAAGAAAAAGATATTAATACCAGTATTTGCATCAGTTATGGCATTATCAGTAAGTTCAATTGTAAATGCAGATGAAGTAAATGATTCATCTCAAAATAAGGATGATAAAACAAATACTGAATTAAATTTAGGCGAATATAAAGAAGTAAAATATAAAGTTGCAAAGATAAAAGATGGAGTAGCTATAAAGATAAGAGAAGAAGGTCAAGTTCAAAACATAGCTTATTCTGGAGATGAATTTACTGTTCTAGGAATTCAAGGGGAATGGGTTAAGGTTAAAGTTGAAGATGGAGAAGGCTGGTTAGCTACTAGATATGTAGATATATCTGAAGGTGTAGGATATACTAATGCTGATAAAGTAAATTTAAGAAAAGATAAGAGCGAAAGTTCAGAAGTAATCGAAGAGCTAGAAAAAGGAAGCTCTTTATTGGTGTTGGAAGAAAATGGAGAGTGGTTAAAAGTTAAAGATGGAGAAACTGAAGGATATGTAAAAGCATCTTATATATCAGATAAGGCTCCAGTAGTAGAAGAACCAGAAGTAAATCCAAGTATTAATCAAAATGGAAATTCCACAGATAGTAATCAACAAAATAATACAAATGACAATCAACAAAACAATAATTCAAATGTGCCAATAGCTAACTCTAATGCAGTTCAAGCTGTACTTAACTTGGCATATTCTAAGCAAGGTTGCCCATATGTTTGGGGAGCAGAAGGACCAAATACTTTTGACTGTTCTGGATTTACACAATATGTATATAGAAATGCAGTAGGAAAGAAAATACCAAGAACATCTAAAGCACAATCTAATTATGGACAAACTGTAAGCAAAGCAAATTTACAGCCAGGAGATTTAGTATTCTTCACAACTAATGGTTCTGGTTCTGTTAGTCATGTTGGTATATATGTAGGTGGAGGTAATATGATACATTCGCCATCAACAGGAAAAACAGTTCGTGTGACTAGTATAAACTCAGCATACTATACAGCAAGATTTGTTACAGCAAAAAGAATATTATAATCAACTTGTAATATGACAAATTGATAAATACATAAATATAAACGCTCTATACTATATTTAATTTAATCAGGCAACAAAAAATGATTATATTTTAAATGTAATATAGAGTGTTTTTGTATTGATTTACATTTAACCAATATTCAAGCTAATATTACTATTAAATAGTAGTCTTTCCATATAATGATTATTTGTGCAATCCCTTGACAGGATAAGGCAAAGGTGGTAAGCTACTAACAGTACAAAAATACTTTTAATTTTAGTTCAGAGAGGCTAAAAAAGGAGGACGAAAGATGTTAAAATCAAGAAATTTAATCCAACCAGAAGACTTTTCAATAGAAGAAATAGATGAAATATTAGAATTAGCTCAAAAAATAATTGACAATCCGTCAAAATATTCTCGTATATGTGAAGGTAAACTATTAGCTACATTATTTTATGAACCATCAACAAGAACAAGATTAAGCTTTGAATCTGCAATGAACCGACTAGGGGGTCGTGTTGTAGGTTTTTCAGAGCCTAGCTCATCATCTGCATCAAAAGGTGAAACTTTAGGTGATACGATGAGAATAGTATCTGGTTATGTTGATATAATAGCTATGAGGCATCCTCAATCAGGTGCAGCATCAGAGGCTGCTAGATTTACAGAAGTGCCATTTATCAATGCAGGAGATGGCGGAAATCAACATCCAACCCAAACACTTACAGATTTACTTACTATAAAATCATTAAAAGGAACTTTAGAAAACCATACAATAGGATTATGTGGTGATTTAAAATATGGAAGAACTGTACATTCTTTGGTTAAGGCTATGGCAAGATACAAAAACACAAAGTTTGTATTTATAGCGCCTGAAGAGCTGAAAATGCCAGATTATATAAAAGAAGCTATAAAGGGACATGCATACTACGAAACTAACAATTTAGATGATGTTATAGGAAGTTTGGATGTTTTATATATGACTAGAGTTCAACAAGAAAGATTTGAAGATAAATCAGAATATGAAAGACTTAAAAACTATTATATTTTAAATAAGGCTAAATTAGAAAAAGCATCTAAAGACATGTTAGTAATGCATCCATTACCAAGAGTAAATGAAATAGATGTAGATGTAGATGATGATGATAGAGCTGTATATTTTAAACAAGCTAAGTATGGAATGTATGTCAGAATGGCTTTAATAATAAAGCTTTTAGGTATAAATGAAGACTAATGATTCTAATATAATAGTAAAGTAAAGGAGATTTTGGGATGTATAAAATTCTGGAGAATATATATATAGGCGAAGATATGTATAGAATGAAAGTAAAAGGTAATTTTGAAGGTAAAATGGGACAATTTTATATGCTAAGAGCATGGGATACTTATCCAGTACTTTCAAGACCTATAAGTATACATGATATAGATGAAGAAGGAATAACTTTTCTTTATAAAGTAGTAGGAGAAGGAACTCAAATTTTAAGTAATCTAAAAGTAAATGATACTATAAAGTTAGAAGGACCTTATGGTAATGGATATACAAAGGTTGATGGAAAGGTAGCTCTAGTAGGAGGCGGAATCGGTGTGGCTCCATTATACTTAGTTGCTAAAAATATAAAAGACTGTGATGCGTATCTTGGATTTAGAGAAGATGTTATATTAGAAGATGAGTATAAGCAAGTGTGTAAGGAAGTTCATACAACAATAGGCAATACTTTTGTAACAGATATAATTGATGTGGAGAAATATGATTACATATTAACATGTGGTCCAACTCCAATGATGGAAAAATTAGTTAAGATGGTAGAAGGTACTAAAACAAGAATTATGGTGTCTCTTGAAAATCATATGGCATGTGGAATCGGTGCTTGTTTAGTATGTACATGTAAAACGAATGAAGGAAATAAAAAGACTTGTAAAGATGGTCCAGTGTTCTGGGGAGAGGACGTGATTTTTAATGGCTAATTTAAATGTGAAATTTGGAAGTATAGAATTTAAAAATCCAGTAATAATGGCGTCTGGAACTTTTGGATTTGGAAGAGAATATAATGACATTTATGACATACAAAAACTTGGTGGTATAAGCAGTAAAGGACTTACTTTAAATAAAAAGCCTGGAAACAATGGTATGAGAGTTCATGAAACACCATCTGGAATGATGAATAGTGTTGGACTTGAAAATCCTGGAGTTCAAGGGTTTATAGATAATGAATTACCTTTCTTTAGTGAATTAGACTTAGTTAGAATAGCTAATGTTGGAGGTGGAACATTAGAAGACTACTTATTAGGTGTTCAAATGTTAAATGACAAACCTATAGATATTATTGAATTGAATATATCTTGCCCAAATGTTAAAGCTGGAGGGATGGCTTTTGGTATAAAAAATGAAGTGGCAAGAGAAGTTGTTCGTGAGGTAAGAAACATAACGAAACTACCTTTAGTAATAAAACTATCACCTAATGCAGAAGACATTGTAGGAATGGCAAAAGTTTGTGAAGAAGAGGGTGCTGACGGAGTATCTCTAGTGAATACTTTTAAGGCGATGGCAATTGATATAAAAAATAGAAGACCAGTATTTGAGAATGTATATGCAGGCTTATCTGGACCAGCTATAAAACCTATAGCCTTAAGAATGGTACATGAAGTGTGTAAAAATGTAAATATACCTGTAATGGGAATGGGCGGAATAACTAAGGCTACAGATGCTATAGAATTCATAATGGCAGGAGCTACTTGTATTCAAGTTGGAACTGCAAACTTTATGAATCCTAAAATAGGTCTTGAAATAATAGATGGAATTAATGATTTTATGGAAAAAGAAGGAATAAAGAGCTTACAAGAAATCAGAGGAATTATATAAGGTAGTATAAATAGTATTTTAAAAATAAAAAATATAGATTAAGCAAACAATAATTTTATAACATTAATATGGAGGAAAAATAATATGAGTAAAGTAGATGTAGTAGATATATTAAAGAAAAGTGATGCATTATTAGAAGGACATTTTTTATTATCTTCAGGAAAGCACAGTAATAGATATGTACAATGTGCAAAGGTATTAAGATTCCCAGAGTATGCTGCTGAAGTATTAAGTACAGTTGTTGAACAAATAAAAGACCTAGATATAGACTTAGTAGTAGGACCAGCAATGGGCGGAGTAATAGTTTCTTATGAGTTAGGAAGACAGTTAGGGAAAGAAGCTGTATTTACTGAGAGAAAAGACAATACAATGGAGTTAAGAAGAGGATTTGAAGTTAAAAAAGGTGCAAAGATAATAATTGCTGAAGATGTTGTAACTACTGGTAAATCAACTATAGAAACAAAAAGAGTGTTAGAAGCATTAGGTGGAGAAGTTATAGGTGTTGCATGTATAGCAGATAGAACTAATCATGATATAGGTATGCCTATATATAGTGCTATAAAGCTTGATATACAAGTTTATGAATCTGATGAGTGTCCTTTATGTAAAGAAGGAAAATTACCAGTTGTTAAACCAGGAAGTAGAGAATTTAAAGAATTAGGAATGTAATAAATAACTCAATTAAGTTTAGTAGTATTTAAAGAATATAAATCAAAGATAAAAACAGTTAGCCTTGTAACTAAGGTTAACTGTTTTTTTGTTAAAAATATATTTACAAAACAGGAGATAATAGCAGTACAATATAAGTGTAATATAAAAAAATTATTATATATTGAGGAGGGGTAAGTGTGAAAAATCAATTGAATGAAACTCAGAAAAAGGTTGTATTTTTTGGAGTAGGAGCAGTAGGAGCAACTTTTGCAGAACAATTTTTAAATTCCAAATATGATTTTAAAATTCTTTGTGATGAGGAAAGAAAGAAAAGATATTTAGAAGATGGATTTATAATAAATCAGAAAAGGTATGATTTTGATTATGTAACTAGAGACGAGTATAAACAAGAGGCTGATTTTATAATTATAGGCTTGAAATATAATAATTTGAAAGAAAATATAAAAGAATTAGATGGATTGGTTGGAAAAAATACAGTAATAATGTCTTTATTAAATGGAGTTGATAGTGAAGATATAATAGGGGAAAGATTTGGAATTGAAAAAATGGTATATTCATATGTTACCAATATAGATGCTAAGAAAATTAATAATAATATTATACATACTACTAATGGAATAATTGTATTTGGTAACAAAGATAATAGTGAAGATAGAAAAACTAATATAATAACTGAAGTCTTTGACAGTGTAAATATAGAATATGTCTTATCAAAAAATATTCAAAGAGATATGTGGTGGAAATACATGGTTAATATTGGTGTAAATCAAACCTCAGCTATACTTGGTGCATCTTATGGAGTATTCCAAAATTCAGAACATCTAAGAGAATTAGCAAAATCAGCAATGAGAGAAGTAGTTGCTATAGCTCAGGTGAAAGGTATTTGTCTTACAGAAGAGGATGTAGAAAATTCATTACATAGAATACTAAAGCATTCAAAAGAAGGAAGAACATCAATGCTTCAAGATGTAGAAGCTCATAGACTTACAGAAGTAGATATGTTTTCTAAGAATATTTGTGAACTTGGAAAGAAATATAACATATCTACACCTATAAATCAGACTTTTTTTTATATGATAAAAGTAATTGAAAGTAGATTTTAAATAGTATTTACAAACGACTTTGATAATTATTTGTTTTAAATTTTATTAATATTATAAATTGTTTAAATTGCTAAATATTTTTAATTCATCAATAAAAATATTTGCTGCTTTTGATAAAGTTATATCCTTTGGATATATATATGAGAAGTGTCTGTTGTAGTTACTTCCAAGCTCTATGACAGACAGTTCATTATTTAAAACAGGTAAGCTTGTCACTAGATTAGATACTATTGTAATCCCTAAATTATTTCTAACAGATTCTTTTACAGCATAGTTACTTCCAAATACCATCATACTTTTTGGAATAATCTCTTTAACACTTAAAAACATATCTAAATAATCTCTAGTTCCAGAGCCATCTTCTCTAACTATCCATTTTTGGTCTTGAAGCTTGTCAAAGCTGAAGCCTTTTAACAGAGGACTATTATAAGGAAGTGCTAAAACCATCTTGTCCTCAAAAAAATATTCTTGAATAAATGAAGGTGAAGAACAAGTACCTTCAATAAGTCCAATATCTAAAACATAATCTTTAACATGAGAAGACACAATTGAGGTATTTTCTATGAAGATTTCTACATCTATGTCAGGATATTTTTGTGAAAATAATGCTAAGAAATTAGGCAGAATATATTCACCAATAGTTAAACTCGCACCAATCTTTAAGCGACCAGTTATAGCATCTGAAACTTGACTTACATCATGATAGGTAATATTTAAAAGATTTAATATTTCCTTAGCTCTTTTATACAATATTTGTCCACTTTCTGTTATAAAAATAGTCTTTTGCTTAATAGACCTATTTATAAGTACAACTTTAAAATAATTTTCTAGATTTTTAATGTGTTTACTTACACTTGGCTGAGATAAATTTAAGTATTCACCAGCTTTAGTAAAATTTTTATATTCAACAACAGCCACAAACGTTTTTAATTCTTCAAACAATTTTATACCTCCTTTACTTAATGAAATTTTACATTTTTTATATACTTTCTACAAATAATTATACTACATGTAATAATCATCAAAAATATTAATCATTACGATATTATATATTTATTTTACTTATGGTTATTACAATTATATACTATTATTGTAAAGAAAACTATATTAATTATAAGGTAGGTATATTATGTTAAAGAATAAAAGCTGTCTAACATTAAAAAATATAAAAGAAATATTACCTGGACTGTTTGTATCAGTATTGGTAGGTTATATTAGTATATTTATTTCTACTCTAATTCCTAAGGTAGGTGCTGCATCAATTTCTATATTTCTAGGCATGTTTGTAGGAAATTTATTCTTAAATCAAAAGGTGTTTCAAAAAGGCTATAAATTTTCAGAGACAGATTTGCTATCATACTCAATAGTACTATTAGGAGCGACACTCAGTGTATCTACTCTAATAGACTTAAAAATTTCAGGAATCTTATTTATAATGTTGCAAATGACAATAACAATAGTAGCAGCACTTTATATAGGTAAAAAATTAGGCTTTGAAGAAAACTTTAGATTTCTAATGGCAAGTGGAAACGCAGTATGTGGTTCTTCTGCTATAGGAGCAACAGTTCCAGTAGTTAATGCCACAGACAAAGAGAAGGGAATTGCAATAACTATTGTAAATGTTACTGGTATATTTCTTATGTTTTTACTTCCAATAATATCTCAATTTTTATATAGCCATGAGCTTGTAAAAACATCAGCAATGATAGGAGGAACTTTACAGTCAATTGGTCAAGTTGTAGCAAGTGGGGCGATAGTTGGAGAAAATGTAAAAGATTTGGCAACTATTTTTAAAATAGTAAGAGTAATATTTTTGGTTGTTGTAGTATTAGTATTTGGGCATATGAAAAATAAATCTAATTGTGAAATACTTGAAGAAGAAAAAGATGAAGTAAAAAAGAAAAAAGTAAATATACCATGGTATGTAATTGGATTTTTTATAACTTGTGCACTTTTCTCAATGAATATTATACCAAAAGATGTATCTGTATTATGCAAAGAAATAAGTAACAAATTTGAAATAATAGCTTTAGCAGCAATTGGATTAAAGGTAAATGTAAAAGATTTAGTGAAACAAGGTAAAGAAGTTTCTTTATATGGTTTATTTGTAGGTATAGTGCAAGTTGTATCAGCTATAGTTTTAATAAAAATATTTATATAATATAAAAACATTTTTATTACTAGCTGGATTAATTAAAATAATATGATACTAATAATTTATAATATAAATAAAAAATGAATTTCGATAAGTTTAAATGGGTATTAACTTATAGGAATTCATTTTTTATTTTAAGTGAAAATTTAAAGTAAAATATTATTTTACATAATAATAACATTATAAATTTTGAAATTACTTATCTTTGTGTTAAAATAAGTAAAATACACATACTAAAGTTAAGTTTTTAAATAAATGGACAAAATAAAAATATAAATATTAAGGAGATTTGGTTATGAATGTTTATGAAAAGGATAATGGAGTTATACTAGAAGGGGTAACAGATTTTGATCCAAAACATATATTTGAGTGTGGTCAATGTTTTAGATGGCATAAACAAGATGATGACTCATACACTGGTGTTGCAAAGGGTAGAATATTAAATGTAAAAAAAGAAAATGATAAAGTATATTTAAATAATACAAATTTAGAGGAGTTTAATAGTATTTGGTATAATTACTTTGATTTAGGAACTGATTATACAGAAATAAAAAATAAGCTAAAAAATATGGATGAATATTTAAATAAAGCTACTGAGTTTGGATGTGGAATAAGAATACTAAGACAAGATGGATGGGAAATGCTTATATCATTTATAATTTCCTCTAATAATAGAATTCCTATGATACAAAGAGCTATAGAAAATTTATCAAGAAAGTTTGGTAAGTACATAGGTGAGTACGAAGGTAATGAATACTATGCATTCCCTACACCAGAAGAGCTAAATAAGGCCTCACAAGAAGAAATAAGAGCCTGTCAAACAGGATTTAGAGACAAGTACATAAAAAGTACTACAGAGGCAGTTATAGAAAATAATGATAAGGTATCTGAATATACAAATTTAACTACAGATGACTGTAGAAAAGAACTTTTAAAATTCAATGGAGTAGGACCAAAAGTATGTGATTGTATTGCATTATTTGGCATGCAAAAATATGATTCTTTTCCAGTGGATGTTTGGGTTAAAAGAGTTATGCAAGAGTTCTACATAGATGAAGATATGAGTTTACCTAAAATGAGAACTTATGGGATTGATAAATTTGGAGATATGTCTGGATTTGCTCAACAGTATTTATTTTACTATGCAAGAGAACTTGGTATAGGAAAATAAAATTAAGGGGGAGGAATTATGGGAGTAATAGGCACAATATTTCTGTTCTATTTGATTATATCATATCTAGCTGGAGCCATAATTTCTGTGATTATATTACTTGAAAATAGAGATCCTGCAAAAACCATGTCATGGCTATTAATGTTTATTATATTTCCAGGAATAGGTTTAATTGTATATGCTATTTCAGGTAGAAATATTAGAAAGAGAAAATTATTTAAGACTCAAAAACTAGCTAATAGTATAAAAGAAAAGAAACTTTTTGATACATTAGAAAAGATAACAGAAATCGTTGAACTAGAAAAGGAATCTATAAAGCAAAATAAGCTTTTACGAGATGAAGAGGACGGTAGTTACAGAAAAAGAGTAATAAACATGTTGTTAAAGACTGGTATGTTTCCATTCACTAAAAATAATAAAGTAGATGTCTTTGTAGATGGAAATGAAAAGTTTAAAAGGCTTATAGAAGATATAAGAGAAGCAAAAGACCATATCCATCTAGAGTACTTTATTATCAAAGATAGTGATATAGGTAGGGTGTTAAAAGAGGAACTTATAAAAAAAGCTAAAGAAGGCGTTAAAATAAGAATTTTATATGATGATGTAGGATGTTGGAGATTTTGGTTTAATAGAAAATTCTTCCGAGAAATGAGAGAAGTTGGTATAGAAATAGCAGCATTTTTACCTACAAAATTTCCTATAATAGGAGGAAAATTAAACTATAGAAATCATAGAAAAATTGTTGTTATTGATGGAATAATTGGATATACAGGTGGAATAAATATAGGAGATGAATATTTAGGTAAAAATGATAAGTTTGGGTATTGGAGAGATACTCACATCAGAATTAAAGGTATTTCTGTATACATGCTTCAAATGACATTCTTGATTGACTGGTATTATACAACAAAAGAAGTTTTAGTGACTAAAAACTACTTTCCAAGTGTTGGGAATATTGGTGAAAGTATGATACAGGTTGTTGCAAGTGGTCCAGATAGTGATTGGGAAGATATTCATTATGCTTATTTTTCTGCAATATGTCAAGCTAGACAAAATGTTTATATAGAAACGCCTTATTTTATACCAGATGAGAGTTTACTAAAAGCTATAAAAAGCGCTGCACTTAGCGGAGTAGATGTTAGAATAATATTTCCCAAAATTGCAGACCACAAGATAGTAAACATAGCATCCTATTCCTATTTTGAAGAAATATTAAGAGCAGGTGGTAAGGTTTATTTATATAATAAAGGATTTATACATTCTAAAGTCGTAATAATAGATGATAAAATTGCTTCTGCAGGTACAGCTAATATGGATTTAAGAAGTTTTATGCTTAACTTTGAAGTAAATGCATTTATCTATGATGAAGAAGTTATTGGAGTAATGACAGATGATTTCTTTGAAGATTTAAGTCACTGTGAAGAGCTTAATTTAGAGGTATTTAAGAATAGAAGTATAATACAAAAAATTAAAGAATCTGTAGCAAGATTATTTTCACCAATATTATAAAAAATTATTAAAAAAGGTATTGAAAATTATGTGTGATTGGTATATTATAATAATTGTTAGCACTCTATTGCATAGAGTGATAATAAATAAAAAGTATATATATAAATCTACATATAAAAGTAGTATTAATTTAAAAATAGCTAAAAACATAGGCAAACTAGTCTATACTTAATATTTTAGGAGGCGTAAAGAATGAAAATAAGACCATTAGCTGACAGAGTAGTAATTAAAAAAGTAGAAGCAGAAGAAAAAACTGCAAGTGGAATAGTTTTACCAGGAGCAGCTAAAGAGCAACCTCAAATAGCTGAAGTTGTAGAAGTTGGACCAGGTGGAATAGTTGAAGGAAAAGAAATAAAAATGGAATTAACAGTAGGAGATAAAGTTATATTCCAAAAATATTCTGGAACAGAAGTTAAGATAGAAGGACAAGAGTATACAATACTAAGACAAAGTGATGTATTAGCTGTTATTGAATAAATATAGAATAAGTTTATTAGGAGGGGTTTAAAATGGCTAAAGAAATTAAATTTTCAGAGGAAACAAGAAGAGCTTTAGAAGCTGGTGTAAATAAATTAGCAGATACAGTAAAAGTAACATTAGGACCTAAAGGAAGAAATGTTATATTGGATAAAAAATTCGGTTCTCCACTTATAACTAATGATGGTGTAACTATAGCAAAAGAGATAGAGTTAGAAGATAGATTTGAAAATATGGGTGCTCAATTAGTTAAAGAAGTTGCAACAAAGACTAATGATGTAGCTGGAGATGGTACTACAACTGCTACAGTTTTAGCACAAGCTATAATAAGAGAAGGTTTAAAAAATGTAACAGCAGGGGCTAACCCAATATTATTAAGAAAAGGGATACAAAAAGCAGTAATAGTAGCAGTAGAAGAATTAAAAAATCAATCAAGAATAGTAGAAACACAAGAAGCTATATCTCAAGTTGCTTCTATATCTGCTGGTGATGAAGAAGTTGGAAAATTAATAGCAGAGGCTATGGAAATAGTAGGCAAAGATGGAGTTATAACTGTTGAAGAATCTCAAACTATGAACACTGAATTAGATGCTGTTGAAGGTATGCAGTTTGATAGAGGATTTGTTTCTGCATATATGGTTACAGATGTAGATAAGATGGAAGCAGTTTTAAATGACCCATATATATTAATTACTGATAAAAAAATATCTAACATACAAGAATTACTACCAGTTCTTGAGCAAATAGTTCAACAAGGTAAAAAATTACTGATAATAGCTGAAGATGTAGAAGGTGAAGCATTGTCTACATTAGTAGTTAATAAATTAAGAGGAACATTTGATGTAGTAGCAGTTAAAGCACCAGGATTTGGAGATAGAAGAAAAGAAATGCTTCAAGATATAGCAATACTTACAGGTGCTCAAGTAATATCAGAAGAATTAGGTTATGATTTAAAAGAAGCTGATTTATCTATGTTAGGTAGAGCTTCATCTGTTAAAGTAACTAAAGAAAACACTACAATAGTAGATGGTTCTGGAGATAAAAAAGCTATAGAAGATAGAGTAGCTCAAATCAAACATCAAGTAGAACAAACTACTTCAGATTTTGATAGAGAGAAACTAATGGAAAGATTAGCTAAGCTTGCTGGAGGAGTAGCTGTTATAAAAGTTGGAGCTGCTACAGAAGTTGAGTTAAAAGAAAGAAAGCTAAGAATAGAAGATGCTCTTAATGCGACTAGAGCAGCAGTAGAAGAAGGAATAGTAGCTGGTGGAGGAACTGCTTTTGTTAGTGTTATACCAGCAATAGGTACACTAGTTGACAGTTTAGAAGGAGAAGTTAAACTAGGTGCTCAGATAGTTAAAAAAGCATTAGAGGAGCCATTAAGACAAATAGCTATAAATGCTGGTCTTGAAGGTGCTGTAATTGTGCAAAATGTTGTTAATTCTGAAGCGGAAACTGGATTTGACGCATTAAATGAAAAATATGTAAATATGATAGAAACTGGTATAGTTGACCCAACTAAAGTTAGTAGAAGTGCTCTACAAAATGCTGCATCAATAGCAGGTACTTTCTTAACTACTGAAGCTGCTGTTGCTGACCTTCCTGAGAAAGAAGATGCAGGAATGCCAGGAATGGGTGGCGGAATGCCAGGTATGATGTAATTTAAAAAATTTAGAACATAAATCTTAATATAAAGAACTATTTCGACTTAGTTTTAATTTCTAAGTTGGAATAGTTCTTTTCTGTATAAGTAATGTTACACAAATACTAATTGAGGTATAATTGTTATTAGATAAAAAATCAAAATTAAAAAGGATGCGAGAATATGGATTTAAGAAAGTTGCTTGAAGAAGTTAAAAATGAGAACATCGATATAGATGTTGCATTAGATAGATTAAAAGATTTACCATATGAAGACCTTGGATATGCAAACATAGACCATCATAGAGAACTAAGAAATGGATACCCAGAGGTTATTTATTGTGAAGGAAAGAGTGATGAGCATATTTTAGGAATTATTGATAAAATGAATCAAAAAGGCTCTAATATATTGGGGACAAGATGTAGAAAAGAAACCTTTATAAAAATTAAAGAAATCTATAATCATGCTGAGTATGAAGAGTTATCTAAAATTCTTAAAATTCAAAATCATGCTATAAAAAATATAGGAAAGGGCAAAATTGTGATTGCTACAGGAGGAACTTCTGATATACCAGTAGCAGATGAAGCATATTATACAGCTAAGTTTCTAGGTAATGATGTTGATAGAATCTATGATGTAGGAGTGGCAGGTATACATAGGCTTTTAAATAAAAGAAATAAAATAGACAGTGCTAGAGTAATAGTGGCTGTTGCAGGAATGGAAGGTGCGCTTGCAAGTGTAGTTGGAGGATTAGTTGATGTTCCAGTAATAGCTGTTCCGACTTCTGTTGGATATGGAGCAAACTTTGGAGGTTTAGCAGCATTACTGGCTATGTTAAATAGTTGTGCATCTGGAATATCTGTTGTAAATATCGATAATGGATTTGGAGCAGGATATTTAGCAGCAATGATAAATAAACTATAATAAATACATTGATATAAATTAAACATAAATTATATAATAAAATCTAACTTCTATTATATTTTATTATTAAAATTGAGGAGACATATATGAATGAAAAAATACTTTATTTTGATATAATAAGTGGCATATCAGGGGATATGACCCTTGCAAGTTTATTAAATTTAGGTGTACCTAAGGAAATTTTTTTGGAGGAAATTCATAAACTAGAAATGAGTGATGAATTTAATATAAACATCAGCTCAAAAAATGAGAATGGAATAGTAGGTACAAAGGTAGAAGTAATTACAAAAGAAACACACACACATAGAAATCTAGTGGATATATTTGAGATTATAGATGAAAGTGATTTAAATGAAAATGTAAAATCTAAAGCAAAAAAAATATTTATGGTAATTGGAGAAGCAGAGGCTAAAGTTCATGGAACTACAATAGATAAGATACATTTTCATGAGGTAGGGGCTATAGATTCAATTGTAGATATAGTAGGAGCCTCTATATTGGTTGATTTACTTTGTGTAGATAAAGTTTGTGCTAGTACAGTGACTGTTGGTTCAGGTTTTGTGAAATGTGAACATGGAATTATACCTATACCTGCACCTGCAACTATGGAAATTTTAAAAGGTGTACCAATTAAATTAAATAATATAAAAGGAGAATGCACGACTCCAACAGGGGCTGCAATCATAAAAGTTTTATGTGACGAGTTTGTGGATGAGTTTGAGTTTTCCCCAAAACAAATTGGATATGGGATAGGACATAAGAAGTTTGAAGTTCCAAACATGTTGAGAACTGTATTAGGTGAAAAAAAAAAGAAGAATTAATTTATGAAATTAGTGCAAACATTGATGATATGTCTTCAGAAATCTATTCTTATTTGTATGAAAAAGCATTAGATGAGAAAGCATTAGATATTTATACAGAGAGTATTTATATGAAGAAGAATAGGCCTGCAACAAAAGTGTCAATTTTATGTAATGAATCAGATTTAGAAAAATTTATTAAAATATTACTTTTAGAAACTAGCACATTTGGAGTGCGATATAATGCTTATAATAGAGAAATTCTAGATAGAAAATTTATAAAATTGGATACAAAATATGGAGTGGTTACAGTAAAATTAGGATATTATAAAGACGAACTGGTAAAGGCCACTCCAGAATATAATGAATGTAAAATTATAGCAAAAGATGAAGATATTCCTATAAAAAAAGTGTTTGATGATATAAATTTTAGAATAAAAGAAAAATTTAGTGAAAACTTATTGACATAAGCAATAAATTTTGATAAATTAATACTCAGCTTTATTAAATAAAAGCAAACAGAAAAAAATATATAAAATATAAACTCACTCGTATATGCTCAGAAATATGGTCTGAGAGTCTCTACCAAGATACCGTAAATATCTTGACTATGAGTGAAATTATTATACCAAAAGACCTAGTTAAGTAAATGTGTAGGCTGAGTTATACTCCCTATGTGTTGGCTATAAGATAAAGGGCATTTTGGAAGCCTGTATAGTAATTTCACTTTTGTTAGAAATTATGGAAGTTACTATACAGGTTTTTTGTGTAAAAAGATTTAATATAATTTAGACTGTATTGTGTTAAAATAAATATATAAAAACTATATTATACAAGGAGAGATGTAAATTTATGAAACATGAATTAGTACTTGTAATAGATTTTGGAGGACAATATAATCAGTTGATAGCTAGAAGAGTTAGAGAAAACAACGTATATTGTGAAATACTTCCATGTACTGCAAGCATAGAAAGAATAAAAGAAAAAAATCCTAAAGGGATAATATTTACTGGTGGACCAAATAGTGCATATTTAGAAGATTCACCAACAATATCAAAAGAAATATTTGAACTAGGAGTTCCAATACTTGGAATATGCTATGGTATTCAAATAATGTCTCATGTATTAGGCGGAGTTGTAAGAAAAGGTAATAAACAAGAAAAAGAATATGGAAAGACATCTATAACTTATGGAAAATCATCATTATTTGAAGGTATAACTACAAATAGTGTATGGATGAGTCATACGGATTTAATAGAAAAAGTTCCAGAAGGATTTAATATAGTTGCAAATACTAATGATTGTCCAGTAGCAGCTATGGAAAATGTAGAACAAAACTTATATGGAGTTCAATTCCATCCAGAAGTAGAACACTGTTTAGAAGGCGATAAAATACTTACAAATTTCTTGTACAATATTTGTAAAGTAAAAGGTGACTGGACTACAGATTCATTTATAGAAGATAAAATAAAAGAATTAAAAGAAAAAATAGGTGATAAAAAAGCTTTATGTGCTTTAAGTGGAGGAGTTGATTCTTCTGTTGCAGCAGTTCTTATTCATAGAGCAATTGGGGACAATTTAACTTGTATATTTGTTGACCATGGATTACTTAGAAAAAATGAAGGAAATGATGTAGAAAGAATATTCAGAGAGAAATTTGATATAAATCTAATAAGAGTTAATGCAGAAGATAGATTCTTATCTAAATTAAAAGGTGTTTCTGAACCAGAGGCTAAGAGAAAAATAATAGGTGAAGAATTTATAAGAGTATTTGAGGAAGAGTCAAATAAATTAGGAAAAATGGATTTCTTAGTTCAAGGAACAATCTATCCAGATGTTATAGAAAGTGGACATGGAAATGCTGCTACAATAAAGTCTCATCACAATGTTGGTGGAATTCCAGAAGATGTAGACTTCAAAGAAATTGTAGAGCCATTAAGAGAGTTATTTAAAGATGAAGTTAGAAAAATAGGATTAGAACTTGGTATAGAAGAAGGATTAATATTTAGACATCCTTTCCCAGGGCCAGGTCTAGGAATAAGAGTTATAGGTGATGTAACTAAAGAAAAATGTGACATCTTAAGAGAAGCGGATGCTGTTTATATGGACGAGCTTAGAAAAGCAGGTTTATATAGAGAAATATGGCAAGCTTTTGCAACATTACCAGATGTTAAAACTGTTGGAGTTATGGGAGATGAAAGAACATATGCTTATCTAGTTGGTTTAAGAGCAGTTACTTCTTCTGACGGAATGACTTCTGACTGGTATAAGATGCCTTACGATGTATTAGAAAGAATTTCTAATAGAATAATAAATGAAGTTGATGGAGTAAATAGAGTAGTTTATGACATAACATCAAAACCACCAGGTACTATCGAGTGGGAATAACAGATAAAAAAGCTATAAGCCTTGTGATTTCAAGGCTTATAGCTTTTTAAATTTATCTATATTAATCAAATTTATTTAAATAATAGATTTTCAAGTCCTTTTATTATTTCTTCGATTTCATCACTATTTAATTGGTAATAAACTCTTCCAGATTTTTTTTCTATATTGACCAAGTTTAATTGTAGTAGAACTGCCATATGATATGAAATCGTTCCAGCAGATAACCCAATCTCATTAGCCAATTCTAGGCTATACATTGGTTTATTTTTTAAATAAATTAATATTTGAAACTTACTTTTATCTGAAAGTGCTTTTAATTTTATCAATATGTTATCATCAATTTCTTTAGAAAAATCATTTTCGCTAAACATATCTAAATTCAGTAATCCAAAATAGCATTTTGTTTTTAAAATTATTTGAAATAAGGGGTTTATGAAAGTTGGATAAATAGGAAGACCATTTCCCCTCTTTGAGATTACATTCTTTTCCTTTGAATTCTCAAGCACAATGGAAGATTTTGAAATTAGTGCTTTAGTATCAATTTCAAGATATAATTTTTCACATATAGATAAATTTGAATGTATTAGTGTAAAGAGTTTATTAATAAGTTTTCTAGGAGATTGATAGAATGAAAAAAATTTCCACTTTTCACTTTCATTAAAATCCAATATAGATAGAAATTCGTAGAATTCCAAAGAGGAAAGTTGTTTATCTATACTACTTTTTTCTGCAATAATACAAATTAACTCAATAAAAAATTTTCGAAAACAATCATCAGATTTTTTTTCATCATCAAATGACTCGAAATATTCTGACACTATAGCAATTATAAATATATAAAAATTCTTTTCTTCACTAATGATGTTTTTAAAATAAAAATCATAATCTTCATTTATGACCTTCATTTTATCAAAAGTGGTAATCAGTTTCTCCCAATCAGCCATATGAGTATTATATACTTTTTCTCCATCAACACCCAATCTATTTAATTCTTCTATTAATTCTATCTTTGCTGTAGAAAAATTATTGCAATAAGAGAGAAGTCCTAGTGTTTCAAAGTAGTAATTAAATTCACAATGGAAATTCATTTATTTTTCCTCCCTAGTTTGATATTTGTGATAATTATATCATACATATCAAAAACTGTACAATTCCATTTTGCTACCTTGTGTTATGTAATAAAAATAAGCCAATAATCATAAAAGTAATTAAATATTTCAGATTATTGGTTCTATGTGTTTGATTCTAGTTCTTTTATAACAATCAAATATAAATGTACTAGAAATACAACCCTATAATTGTAAGTAAACATTTTTTAATAGAGTTGTGCTTTTTCACTTCCTACAAAGATATTTAAATTTTTTACAATAAGATTATTTAAATGTAGATAAAACTAAAAAGGTTTCTCTAGAAAATAAAACCTACCTAATTATACTTACTTACCAATATCATCAGCTGATGTAGGCAAGATTCTACCACATTTTCTCCGTACTCTAGTATAAAATCATCTAGCTGTGTATCTATAAAATCACAATAATCATATGAGCTACCAATATAAGCAGTCAATATATGTGTACATCTGTCCATTTTATCTCCAAACATAATATATTTATCCCCCTAAAAAACTTTCATGAAAAACAAAAAGAATATATCTTTTTGGCAACTGGCTGACATAACTCATAATTAATTTTATAAGTCTTAGTCCCTATAGCTTTGCGTCACTAAATTTCTCTAGCTTTGCCGATTTAGTTTTATTCTACAACTACAATAATACAACAGAATTAGTTATTATTCAACATGATTATTTGAAAATTGAATAAATTTATGCATATGAATGTTATTTTACTTCAAAGAACAGATTAGATGTGTTGATTATGATAAATTTCCCTTGTAGTTTTTCTATTAAAAAGCTTCTATTATTAAATTAAGTTAAATTGAGAAGGCTGCATAAATTGGAGAAAATAGAAGTAGTTAATAAATTGAGTAAATAAAAATTAGGTAACTTTGAGATATATTGTAGAGGCGGTGAGGTAAACTTGACAGTAATAAGTACATAAATTATACTTATTAGCAAAGACCTGATAATATTGAAAATGATATTAAGTAAGATAAGATAAAAAAGACTAGAGATTAAGTTATCTAGTTTTTTAATTTTTAACATTTTATGTATATGAAAATAAAGATGATTTCTGTACATAATGTATTAATATTAATACTATAAAATAACTTGGTAGTTAGTATATTAAAATGAATATTTTAGAATATGGAGGGATTATGAAAAATAAAACAATTATAGTAGTTACTTTTCTATTTGCAGCACTTATGTCTGGGTGTGCCTCAAAGAAAACAACAGAAATAAATGTGTTAGCGACTACTGATTTACATGGTGTGATACCTTATGAATTAACTTCTTATGTAAAAGAAGAAAGAGAAAAAGATAAAAATCTAACTTTAGTAGATGCTGGAGATTTTTTTGATAGTGGGGAAGTATCAGGTAGCAGTATGAATGATTATTTTAGCGCTAGACAAAAAAATAATGATAGTGACTCTGAAAGCTATATCGAAACCCCTATTTCAAAAGATATGAAAGAAGTAGGTTATGATGTTGCAGTCCTTGGTAATCATGAATTCATATCTAATAATAAATTCTATTTAGATAATATGATATCTGATTTTGAAAAACAAAAAATAAATATATTATCAGCAAATACTTATAAGAAAAATGGAGAAAATTATACGAAACCATACATAATAAAAAATATTAATACGCCTGAAGGAAATGTAAAACTTGGGATTTTAGGACTTACTATAAAAGAAGTTGGTGAGAGAAAAGAATGGAAAGATGGAGAGCTTGTAGATACTAAATCATTAGAGTTAAAAGATCAAGAAGGATATAATGGTGAATTATATATGAATGATTTGGTAGAGGATGCTAAAAAATGGGTCAGTATATTGAAAAAAGAG
The DNA here is from genome assembly GCA_012955965.1 of Clostridioides difficile. Lineage (GTDB taxonomy): Bacteria > Bacillota > Clostridia > Peptostreptococcales > Peptostreptococcaceae > Clostridioides > Clostridioides difficile_G. Next base: position 118,741 of record JABBZI010000008.1, on the reverse strand, counting down.
AAACCTGATATCATAGTAGCTGTTGCACATACAGGTGAAAAACCTAAAAAACCTAGAAATCCAGGAAATAGAATACAAGACTTAGCACAACAAGTTGATGGAATTGATGCTATAGTTGCTGGACATAATCATGTTCAAATTGAGCAACATGATTATAAAAATGAATCAGGGGAAAATGTTATAGTTACTGAACCAGGAAAACATGGAGAATGTATTTCTAAGATTAACTTTAAATTAGAGAAAAATAATGACAAATGGAATGTGGTTGATAAAACTAGTAAATTAGTTAAATTTGAAAAAAATCAAGAAGATGAAAAATTTGGAGAGTTCATTTCTTCAGTTAATAAAGTCAGTAAAGATAAGAGCGAAATAAGATTATCAGAAGTAACAACTCCTGAATGGGATAAAATATATGTTTTTAAATCTGGGACATCCGCAGAGGATATATATAAAACAGTAGGATATAAATGGAGAAATATATCATCTCCAAAGGGTGATGGCATGGTACAGATTGTTGTAATGAACAAAGATAAACCTGTTACCTATCTATGTGCAGAATCTGAAGTTATGCCACTTAATATAAAATATGATGAATCAGAGTATAAAGATAATGTTGTGACTATTTATCCTAACAAAAATGATAAGTTTAGAGTTGAGAAAGGTAAACAAGAATATATTATTAATTTAAAACATATACAATAGAGACTATCATCTTATTTCAGTTTAGATGATGTCTAAAATAAAGTGTGTATTATTCTAAAGAGTAGTGATAATTAAAATATCACAATATTAAAGAATAATACACACTTTTTTTATTTAAAAAAATTGATGTTAAAAAATTAAATCTTTAAACTAGAGTATATGGGTTAGATTGTCTAATATTATTTTCAAAGGTTGTGTGATATTTTTATCCTTATGCAAGATTGCTAACATTCTATTTTCCATATCTATTCCATCTAATTTAACCAATCGTAATTTATTATGTAATAGTGAATCTGATAATAAATTTTCTGGTAAAATGGTTATACCTAACCCTGCCTCTGCAGCTTTAATAAGAGCAAAAGAACTAACACTTTCCCAAACAGGATAAGCCTTTTGGCTAGAAAGTGATAATACACTGTCTAAAGTATCACGAACAGCACTTCCTTTTTCACGCAACAACAATGGAAACGTGCATAATTGGTGCAGAGATATTACCTGTTCTGATAAAGGAAAAGTTGGAGCACATGCAACACATAATTTATATGAGCTTAATAGAATTGTGCGAAATGCTCCTTGTAGTTCTATACCTTCCCAAAAAGCTATATCGGCTTCTCCACTTTTTAAAATATCCATAGCTGAATTAGCACTTTCAACACGTACATTCACTTTAAGAGATGGAAATGAATTCTTCAATCGACTTAAAATTGGTGGAAGTAAAAAAGAAGCAATTGTAATGCTTGATACAATATTTATAGGTGTACATTCCTCTAAATGGCTGATTTTTTTATCTAAATTGCGACAAGCAGTTAGTATACTGCGAGCTTCTTCTAAAAGAGAAATACCACAACTAGTCAGGCATACTCCTCTTGGAAATCTATCAAATAGTGCGGTGCCAGCCTGTTGTTCAAGTTCAGCTATGGCGTGAGATACTGCAGATTGTGTAATATGTAATTTTTTTGCAGCACCTGTGAATGTTCCAGTTTGCTCGATTGCTTCTAAAATCTCTAAATATCTTATATTCATAATAAATATCCTCACTAGACATGAATAAAATTAATTGATTCTATCAAATTCTATCATTTTACAGATTACAAGGCAAGGGGTACACTAAATAAGGTAAGGAAGAAAGAAGGAGATAGATTTTGAATAAAAGCAAAAAAACATATTTTTGGCTTCTAACTATCAACTTATTCATTAGCACGTTTACTTTTGGAGGAGGGTATGTAGTTGTACCTATGGTTAGACGTTATTTTGTAAAACAGAAGCAATATTTTACAGAGGATGATTTGATGAGTATGGCAGCAATTGCACAATCAACTCCTGGAGCAATTGCAATCAATTTATCTGCTTTAGCAGGTTATCGAGTAGCAGGTACTTTAGGGGCTATCATTAGTTGTATATCTGCTATAATACCACCACTAGTTATTCTCGGGTTAGTATCAGTATTTTATACAACTTTTATATCCAATGCTATTGTCAATGCTATATTAAAAGGAATGCAGGCTGGAGTTGCTGCACTAATAGTGGATTTAATTATTGACATGTGCTCGATGATACTAAAAGAAAAGTCTATATTTTTATCAGCTATGATACCTGTTGCTTTCTTTGCAAATTTTGTTATGAGTATAAATGTAGCTCTCATATTAGTTGTTTGTTGTTGTTTGTGCGTAGTGAGAGTATTCTGCAAGAAGAGGAAAAATAAATGAATACAATTTGGAACTTATTTCTTATATTTTTAAAAATAGGCTTGCTTAGTATTGGTGGTGGTTATGCAATCATACCCTTAATTCAAGAGCAAGTAGTAAACCAAACTGAATGGATAAGCGAAAAGATGTTTACAGACATTATAACTATTTCACAAATGACACCAGGTCCATTAGCTGTTAATACTTCTACTTTTGTTGGGCTTCAAATTGGAGGGTTATGGGGAGCAGTTTCGGCTACCTTAGGTTGTATATTGTGTGGGGTAGCAATATCTCTATTTTTATATAACTTTTTTCAAAGGAACCAGAATTCTACTTACATATTTGAAGTGTTAAATGGTTTGAAGTCAGCATCATTAGGTCTAATTATCTCAGCAGCAACTACAATTATAATCCTTACATTATTTGGAACAAGTACAGTATATCTCAACTCTATATTTAATAAATTAAATTGGATTGCATTAATGATATTTTGTGTTATGTTATTGATAGTGCGTAAATGGAAAACCAATCCCATCATAATTATGCTAATAAGTGGTATAGTAGGGATACTTTTTTATTTATAATGCCATCACTCAAACACGATATATAAGCTCTGTGTTTGGGTGAGCTATTACCTATATCAATCAATAGTAAAAATGTCCAAATAACCATAGAATAAGGATATTTAGACATTTAAGTTCAACATATATTGACTTAATGTTGAAGCAATTACATTGACTATTAATATAATATTTACTTATTAACATAACTTATACACATCATTGATTTTCTACAAACCAATCATATACTTCTTGACAAAATCTGTCACTGTCTAAATAGTAACTATTATGAACATTATTAATCTCAACAAGTTTCTTTTTACATTTTAATGAACTATAATAACTATCAAAATATTGTCTTTTAAAATATCTGTCATGAAGTGTTTTAAAGACAAGTGTAGGTATGCTAATTCCATTTTTTATTGTACTATCTTGTGCAATAAAACATTCTAACATAGTATTAATTATTTTTGTGCTATTTTTCCAAACATGAGGATTTTTCTTTTCAAATACTTTATAAAATTCGTTATCATAGACTTCATTATAACCTTCATATTTAGGAGGTTTTACTGTTATGTGAAAATTAGGGAGAAGTTTGAGAAAAAAGTTTAATAATTTAACAATGGGATAGGAATAACCTACTCCTGTAGTATTTTTATAATCAACACAAGCAAACTGAGCAAAACTTTTTAATTTATTATTTGAGCATGCATAATACTGTGCAAACATACCACCAATACCAGTATTCCCATATAAATGTATATTAGAAGAGTAATTTTTTTCTATATATGTAACAACAGAATCTAAGTCTTTTAAGATTGAATTACGGGAAAAATCTTTTTCATTCCCATCACTTTTACCTGTTCCAGAAAAGTCAAAAGCAAAAATATTTACATTATATTGAGTAAGTGGCTCATAAGCTTGTTGCATCTCAAGAGTAGTAACAATAGGGGTATGTGTAACAATAATATTCATAGAAGATTTTCCAGTGATGAATGAATTACAAAAAATAGTTGTATCTCCATTAGGTATTCTTATATGTTGCCAATTCATTTGATTTCCTTTCCTTATATTACAAAGATATAATAATTTTTATAGTAGTCATATTTTATCACAGTGATATATTAAAGTTAATTGTTTGTTTTATATAAAATGTCCTGTAATGCTATTTGGATTCATTCTTATTTCGTCAGGCGTTCCTGAAGCAATGATTTCTCCTCCATTTATACCACTATCTGGACCTATATCAATAATCCAGTCAGAAGCACATATAACTTCTATATTATGCTCAATAATTAAAAGAGAATGTTGCTCATTCACTAGTTTTCTGAAAGTAATTAATAAATTCTCTATATCTTTAAAATGAAGTCCAGTGGTAGGTTCATCTAATATATATAGCATTCGTTTTTTAGTTTTCGCTCCTAGCTCTTTTGCTAATTTTATTCTCTGAGATTCTCCCCCACTTAATCCTAATGTATTTTGACCTAATTTTAAGTAATCAAGCCCCACTTCATCTAATATAGAGAGTTTTCTATATATATCAGGACAGTCACTAAAAAATATTTTTGCTTCTTCTATTTCCATCTCAAGTATGTCTGCAATTGTTTTTCCTTTATATTGTATAGACAGTATTTCTTTTTTATATCTTTTACCATGACATTCGTTACAAGTTATCCAATGGTCTGCCATATACTGTAGAGTAACTTTTGTTTTACCTAGTCCTTGACAGTTTGGACATTGTCCCTTTTTGCTGTTAAAACTAAAATGGCTTTCATCAAATAGTTTTTCCTTTGCTTTAGTAGTCTCTGCGAAAAGAGAGCGAATTTCATCAAAAATATTAATATAAGTAGCAGGTATGGAGCGATTAGATTTTCCAATAGGTGTTTGGTCCATTAATATAAAATCATCAATGGTATCAAATCCAGTAAGTTCAGTATACTTTTTATTTGGAATAGCTTTCTGATTTAGTTTTTCTTCTAAAGCAGGAAGTAAACTGTGAAATATAAGAGAGCTTTTACCAGAGCCACTAACACCTGTAATAGAGCACATGCAGTTTAATGGGATTTCCACATCAATATTTTTTAAGTTATTTGCATGGCATCCCTTTAAGCTTAACCAATTATTTGGTTTAATTTTATATTGTGAACTTACCTTATCAGTTACTCTCAGATATTGACCTGTTATAGAGTTTGGATTTTCTATAATTTCTTGAGTGGTACCTTCTGCAATAATAAAACCACCTTTTGTACCAGCATTTGGACCCACATCAACAATATAATCAGCAGATAATATTGTGTCCTTATCATGTTCTACAACTATAACTGTATTTCCCTTATCTCTTAGCTCTTTAATTGTTTGGATGATTAAATTATGGTCTCTGGGATGTAAACCAATAGATGGTTCATCCAGGATATATGTTAATCCTACCAATTCACTTCCTAGCTGACTCGATAATCGTACTCTCTGTAGTTCACCTCCAGATAAGGTTGGAGCTGTTCTATCTGTTGATAGGTAGCTAAGACCTATCTTTAATAAATAACTAACTCGAATTTTTAATTCTGTTAAGATATCATTTACTAAATATAGTTCATTTTGTTGAAGTTGATTTGGTAATTCACACAACCAATTCCATAATTGCTCTATGGTCATTTTTATTAGTTCAAGGAATCTATAGCCTTTAATTGTGGTAAACCTAGCTTCAATACATAGTAATTCACCACTACATGTAGAACAAGGAATTTTGTCCATATATTGATGCAATGTATTATTTTGAGAACTAGATTCCCTAAAAAGCCTTTGGATATGATTGATTGCTCCTGAAGCAGGTCTTTTAATCTTTGATTCTCGACCCCTTGATTCAAAACTAAATTCATATATCTTATTGCCTGTACCATATAATATTGCATCTATAAAATCTCTTGGTAATGCATTCCAAGGCATATCAAGGTCAATATTTTTATCTTTTGCTATTGCATATAATTCACCTACCATCCAATTGCCATTTGGTTTTTTGCCTCTCAATTTTCCCCAATAGTAAGTGGCACCATCTAATATTGAAATAGTAGGGTCTTTTATAATTAACTGAGGGTTAACTTGATAGGTAAAACCTAATCCATTACAATTATGACAAGCACCAGTATGGGAATTAGTATTGAATGTTGAAGTATTTATTTTAGAAAAAATAGTTTTGCAATGTGGGCAATAATTTTTTGTACTATTCTTTTTTGATAGCTGAATTTTACAATAGGGGCAGTAGCTTTTCCCAATTGATACGAATAGCATTCGTAAGTAATCCCAAATGCTTGTAAGAGTACCAACAGTAGAACGAGGATTTTGACTTCCCTTTTTTTGTTCGATAGCGATAGTGGGTGTTAATCCTTGAAGCAAATCAAAATCAGGTTTTTGGAGCTGTTCTGAAAGTTTTGCTCCACTACTTAGATTTTCAAAATAGCGCCTTTTACCTTCTTCATAAATTGTATCAAATGCTAGAGATGATTTCCCACTACCACTTACACCTGTAATCACAGTTATTTGATTTTTGGGGATTGTTACTTCAACATCTTTTAAATTATTTTGTCTTCCTCCTTTTAAATAGATAGAAGGCTTATTGTGACAAAGTGAATGTTTAATTGGCTTATTTGTTGTTTCTGTAAGTTTGAATTTCTTTTCTAGTTCAAAAGGATTACATAATTTTTTTGTTTCTGAAATACCTAATATTTTTAACTGAGAAAAGATTGATGAAAAATAATCTTCAGGTAATTTTTCTATTAATAAGTTGAGGTCTTCTATTTTGATGTTGCTATTTGATAATATATCGGCCATTTCATCTAACAAATTTTTTTCTTCTCTTGTCAATTGATTGTACTTTTTAGAACTTAATTCTGTCCATAAATCCCAGGGAAGTAATTCCAAACCAATTATGTTGTTAAAGTCATGTAGAAGATTGCCTTTTACAGAATGCCAACCTTTCCAATTTTTATTATATCCAAAGTCATCTGGGTGAGTATGACCTTGTCGGCAACTTATCCAAGTTTCTGAACCAGTTAAAAATCCATCTCCTTTTTTTACATCATGTGTGTCAAACTCAACTTGAAAATATTTTTTTTGTACACTATCTATCTGTGCATCTATTTTTATCCAGTTTTCTGTTATAGTATCATAATATTCTACAAGCCAGTGGTCCTCATAAAGAAGTTCGCTATCAAAATAATTAGCAAAACCAGCTCTCATTCTAGCTTCAAAACCCCGATACCTTAGGAACGATACAAGAAGTAAAGAATAGTTTCTGCACATTCCAACCAATCTCTGTCTTGGTTCCCTTGGAATAGTTAAAGGATGAGAATCTATTTGTAATATTTTTTCTAACATCTGGGGGACTGTACGAAGTAATTCTTCATCAGTTTGTTGCTTATTAAGGGTTATACCATATAGTTTCCCTTGGTCTCCATGAATTACTAGGTTCTGAACTATTTTTAGTAATTCTATTGGAGAGCTTGGCAAATTTTGATATTCATTTTCAAATATTCTAGGATTTGTAATAATACTTTGTTTTTTATAATTGTTTATTATCATCTATTATTCACCTCTCTGAATGTATGATATACCCTAACATGGTGTCAGATTCAAGGGTAATTCAAATTTTTTTAGATATTAGAAAAAGTGTAAAATAAGAATCCTTTTGTAATAAGATTTATTAAAATATCTTAATATGTATTTTGTTGTATTGTATCAGAGGTGAATTTAACATTAATTCTATAAACTTGAAGAGAGAAAAATAGACTAGTATAGAATAATCATTAATCTATTTTAGGATTTAGTACTATATTATATTAGAATGATAATTATATTTATTATATAAGTAGATGTATCAACCAAGCCAAAATCTCTCTAATACTGAAAAATATTCTTCTTGGCAATTAAGTATTGTAACATGTCCTCCACTCTTAAAGTGATATTCTTTAGCCTTTGGACACAAGCGACGCATTTCTTGCCTTTGCATAGGATTTGCAAGCTTATCTGATTCACTATCTATAATTAAAATTTTGTCAGGCTTTATAGAGTATGGAGTAGAGTTGAATGTATAGTTATACAAAAAATCTTCCATACATTGGGACATTGTCAAGAAATCTTGTTTTGTTAATTTATTTAAGTCCGATTTGCAAAGATGTTTTAGTTTAATTGTAGCTTTATTTCCTGAAGCAAGATGTATTTTAGGTACAAAGAGTTTTTGAAGAGCAAAAGTAATAAATGATACAGGACATATTTTTAATATAGTTCTCATCTTTTTATAGACTTTTAATTCAGACGCATTTATGGTGTAAGCATCATTTTTATTCATTGAAGTTAAACTATGTGAGAAGACTATTTTATCTATATATTCTGGGTATTTGCTAACTAAATTTTGTATGTAGACTCCTCCATTTGATTGACCAATAGCATCACAAGAAGAAATATTTTCAAAATCCAACAGTGCTTTAAGCCCATCAGCAGTTTTAGAAAATGTGGAAATTGGTGGAACCGAAAGAGCTACTATTGTATGGGACAATGAAAATCTTTCTGCTAAAGGAAGTGCTAGTAAATGACCTGTAGTATTAGCAATAATTGCCAATATAACTTTGTTTCCATTACCACTTACTGTATATTTCCATTCAGTATTATCAATTTCTATACTTTTTTCTTTAATATATAGTTTACCAAGGTTATAATTCTCTTTTTTTATTAATTTTACTTTCATTTTTAATCTCCTTTCTACAGAAATTATAAGTAAATTCTAATATATGTTTAAATTCATTACTAATTTTTTTGTACTAATTTCTCAAGCCTGTGTAATTTACAAATAAATTCTAATGTATATTCAAATTCATTATTAATTTTCTCTTCATTAATTTCTCCAGACATTGCTAGAAAAGTAAGTCCATGAAGCATAACAAATAAGTGATTACTTATAACTTCGATATGTTCTCTCGACAAAAATACTTTTGATAATAAGGATTCTATCTTATTAAGTACATTTGTATGTGATTTTTTCAGAATTTTTTGTCTATCTTTTGGATTTAAACTGAAATAATATTGATATAGTATTGAATTTAGAGAATTATCAATATCAAGCAAATCTTTTTGCTCCAACTTTAGATACTCATTAAGGGATTCAAGAAAGTCTTCAAAAGTGTTTACTTTATCAAAAATAGTCCAAACATCATTTGTTTCTGATTCGATAATATCAAATAGTATTTCCTCAACTGAATGATAATGATAGTATAAACCACCTGCAGATATTTTTAATGAACTATAAATTTTGTTCATAGTTATAGATGCATAGCCGTTTTCTAAAATTAATCGTCTTGTTTCTTTTTGTATTTTTAATTTAGTATCCATAAATATGTTTAAACTCCTTTCTAGCAATAAAACCGACACTTATCTCGGAATTGTTTTAAATTCATTATAACATTAAAATTTTAATGAGACAATAAGTAATACTTAATTTAGGCACTAAAATTCAAAAATAAATAAATAAACAGTATAATAGTGAATTGTAATACAAATATAGTTTGTGTTATATTTGTGTAGTGAATATAGAATGTATGTGCAATTTATCTAAATTATTAAAGGCAAAAATATTAACAAGAAGCAAGAATGGAGATATTGTCAGAAATTTTGATTCAGTTAAGAGGAACATACAGCATAGAGTTAATTTAGGTAGAAGCTATGATTATTTACTATCTTTATATTTACTTTTTCACTGAAATGATATACAAGGGGTAGCATTAAATATTATATTTAGTCAAAACACTTAAATATTGTAGGAGGATGAAATGACAGAGCGCGAAAAAATGTTAGCAGGAGAATTGTATGATTGTGGGGATAAAGAATTGTTGTATCAATGGCATAAGGCAAAAGATTTAACTAGAGAGTATAATAATTTGAAATCAGATGACAATATTAATAAGGAACGTATTTTAACTAATCTTTTGGGTAAAAGAGGGAAGAATATATGGATTACTGCACCTTTTTATGTTGACTATGGAAATAATATTTATTTTGGTGATAATTGTGAAGTAAATATGAATTGTACTTTTTTAGATGATAATGAAATCATAATAGGAGATAATGCCTTAATTGCTCCTAATGTGCAAATATATACAGCTTTTCATCCAACAAATGCTAAAGATAGATTTGGAGAAAAAACTGATGATGGATTTAAGTTTTGTAAAACTATAACAGCTCCAGTTAAAATTGGGAATGATGTTTGGATTGGTGGAGGAAGTATTATTTTACCAGGTGTAACAATAGGAGATAATGTAACTATTGGTGCAGGAAGTGTTGTGACAAAATCAATACCATCTAATACTATAGCTTACGGTAATCCTTGTCATGTTATTAGAGAAAATAAGTGAGAACTATTGCAATATATTTATTCATGAAATATTGAAGACATTATTAAAATAAAGAGCTATCTCAAAATTAGGGGTAGTTTTTTTATTAATAGATATTAGGCATTGCATTTATTCCATTTACTATATTTATGCACATAAAGAATTATATCTCATATGATTGATTAATAAAGATATTATTTACGAATTATTAACATAATGTTAATATGGAATTCTTGAATATTAAGAAATAGGATACTATAATATAGTATGGATAGATTCTTAGTAGAGAAATTTGTAGGTGCTAATATACATTTAAAAAATAGATTTATAACCTGGAGGACAAAAAATGAAATTATCAAGGTATAAGAAAAATAGTTTAGTTTTGTCTATAATCTTATATTCACTTATTATTTCAATCCTTGTAATTATTATTTTCAGTACCATAAAACTGCACAATATATCTAATAAACAAACTAAAAGCTATTTAAAGGATGTATCTACACAAATTGTAATGAATGTTGATTCTAAAATAAAATTTATCTTATCTGATTTAAGAATAATGGCAGATTTTATTAAACAATATGAGGGTGATAGTCGATATGAGTACTTATCTAAAAGAAAGACTAGTTATAAGTATTATGATATTGGAATAATTGATTTAGAAGGGAAGGCAGAGTTTTTAAGCGGAAAAAAATTTGATTTAAAGAATACTGTTTCATATAAAAAAGGAATAGAAGGTAAAGAATACTCAGAGGTAATAGAGTCGTTAGGTGTTGTTCTCTATACTGTGCCTATAGTTGATGATAGGCATGAGGTGTCGAGCCTTTTAATAGGTGTCTCTGATAAAGAAAGTATGAATGATATTCTTAACATAGAGAATTTTAATGGAGAAGGGACTATTGAGATTATCAACAGTAAAGGAATACCACTTTTTATAGGCAAAAATAGTGAATTAATAAAAGACCTTAGTTATAAGTATAAAGATTCCATTAATGAGCCTTGGGCTCAAAATATGCTTAATGATTTTAAAAATGAAAGGTCAGGAGATATTGTAATAACTTCATCAAAAAATATAAAATGTTTATTAACTTATTATCCAATGACAAAAGGCTTAAATGATTGGTATTTTGTTCTTATAGTACCTGAAGAAGCTGTTCTTGGGGAACTTAATAAGTTAAACTCTTTTACAATAATAATGACATTTATAGTTACATGTATTATTGGGATTATAACATGGCTTTTATATACAATAAGAAAAAAATATGTAAGTCAAATAGAAAATATTGCGTATTTAGATAATATAACGAATGGTATTAACCAAACAAAATTTAGTATGTTGGTCAAACCTTTAATTTCAGAATCACCAGATAGCACTTATATGATGATAGCGATAAATATAAAGGAGTTTAAGTTAATAAATGATTGCTTTGGTAGTGATAAAGGAAATATGACACTCAAACATATTTATAATGTTTTATCCAAAAATATTACTAAAAATGAAGAATTCGTATGTCGTCATGATGCAGACCTTTTCTATTTATTTATTAAAAATAGACCTGTGTTAGAAGTTTTAGAGTTATTGTATAAAATAGAAGATGATATAAATTATTTTAATAAGAATAGAGAAAATCCGTACTTTTTAAGAATATCAGCAGGTATTTACACAATTGAAAATCATAGTGAAGATTTAATCACAATACAAGACTATGCAAATACAGCAAGAAAAAGCTTCAATAAGGCTCATCAAAGTGATTTTTCTTTTTATAGTGATATAGAAAGAAAACGATTAATCTCTGAGAAGGAAATTTCAAATTTAATGGAAAAAGCCCTTGAAGATAAAGAGTTTTTTATATGTTTGCAACCGAAAATTGATATAAAAAATGGCAAAATTAGTGGAGCAGAGTCTCTTGCACGTTGGAAAAATTCAGAAAAAGGCATAATTTATCCAAGTGATTTTATTCCTCTTTTTGAGAAAAGTGGATTTATATGTAAGTTAGATTTATATATACTTGAGGAGACATGTAAATTGATTTCTAAATGGATAAAAGAAGGTAAAGAAGTATTGAGGATTTCTGTTAATGTATCTAGACAACACTTAAATGATAATTCATTCTTAGAAAAATATGAACTTATATGTAATAAATATGATGTACCAACATATCTGATAGATTTAGAACTTACAGAATCTATCTTTTTAGAAAATCCAGAATCTGTAGATGTAATAGATGATATTCATGATAAGGGGTTTAAATGTTCTATAGACGATTTTGGATTTGGGTATTCATCACTGGGAATATTAAAGGACTTTAAAGTTGATATAATTAAACTGGACCGCTCATTTTTTATCAGTAAAAATAATATAGAACGTGGTAAGGTAGTCATTGAGTCTATTATTGAACTTAGCAGAAGACTTGGCATGAAGGTAATTGCTGAAGGAATTGAAGAACTAGAACAGGTAGAGTTTCTAAAAAATATAGGATGTGATTATATACAAGGTTATGTTTTTTCTAAACCACTTTTAATATCCGAATTTGAAGAGTTCACATATGAGAATAATAAAATAAAAATTTTAAAGATATCTAATGATTAAGTATATAAAATAAAAAATCTAGACAGGTTATATAATTAAAAATATAGCCTGTCTTTTTTATTTGTATATTTACTAAAAAAATATAGCTACAAATTTTGTAAAAATAATTTTCAAATATTGTAAGTTGTGGCTAAAGTCTTATTGTATTATTCTGAATATAGAAAGAGAGTTACTTCTTTAGAGATATAAAAATTAAAATGCAGAATGTTATAATTTAAAAGAAGTTACTACAAGTATTTTAAATAAATAATATGACTTATACTTACCACTATTAAATTTAGGAGGACTAATATTTTGATTAATTTAATTTTTGATGTAGATGATACTTTATACAATCAATTGACACCTTTTTATATCGCATATGATAAGATGTTTTCTTCAGTGAAAGGTATTTCTGTTAAAGAGTTATATATAAGTAGTAGAAAGTATAGTGACAAGGTGTTTCATTTGACTGAGAGTGGAAAAATGCCAATTGAGAAAATGCATGTATATAGAATAATGAAGGCTTTTGAAGAATTAGGAAATCCTATTACAGAAAAGGATGCTCAAAATTTTCAAGATGAGTATATATATCAACAATCACAAATTACTTTAATACCAGAAATTGAGCAAGTTTTGAATTTTTCTAAAGAGAGAAATATTAATATAGGAATCATAACGAATGGACCATCAGCACATCAAAGAATGAAGTTAAAGCAGTTGAATGTTGAAAACTGGGTTGACAAAAATCATATTTTTATTTCTAGTGAAGTTGGTTTTTTTAAGCCAGATATCAATATCTTTAGAATGGCTGAGAATGTTATGAATTTAGATAGAGAAAATACATATTATGTAGGTGATTCTTATAAAAATGATGTAGTAGGTGCTAAAAAAGCTGGGTGGAAGAGTATTTGGATGAATCATAGAAGTCATGTAGTAGAAGAATTGCTTTATAAGCCTGATTTTGTAATTTCAGAGTATGAGGATTTAATGTCTTTATTTATGAAAGTATGTAGTAAATGAAATGTTAGTAATAGAATTATATAAAATAATTAAAAACAGATATGCAAAATTATGTATTTAAATTCTAATAAATCTATTTTTTATTAAAAAATAGATTTATTAGAAAAGATAAAAATGATTTTTTGTTTTTATAAAAGACTAAAGAAAAAAGTTCGTGACATAACGAACGAAAAAAACACAAGTAATATTTTTTTTAAAAAATTTCAAAAAAGAGTTGATAATATATGTATATTAATATAAAATTTAATATATATAATTCGTATAATTATACGAATGATTTAGAATGTAAAATAACTTATAAACGGAGAGGGGAAGTCTAATGAAAGTAGCAGTAGTTATGGGTTCAAAATCAGATTATCCAAAATTAGAAGAAGGGATAAAACTACTTGAAAAATATGGAATAGAGGTTGTAGCAAGAGCATTATCTGCTCATAGAACACCAGAACAACTTTCAATATTCCTAAAAGAAATAGAAGATGATACTGATGTAATAATAGCAGCAGCAGGTAAGGCAGCACATTTACCAGGAGTAATAGCTTCACAAACATTAATTCCTGTAATAGGATTACCTATTAAATCATCAACTATGGATGGACTAGACTCACTTTTATCAATAGTTCAAATGCCAAAAGGAATACCCGTTGCAACAGTTACAATAGATTTAGGTTTAAATGCAGCCTTACTGGCATTACAAATAATGACTTTGAAATACCCAAAATTAAAAGAGGATTTAAAATCATATAGAGAAGAAATGGCACAAAAGGTGCTAGAAGACGACAAGAATTTAAGGGGGTAGCAGAAATGTTATTATATGAAGGAAAAGCAAAACAAGTATATTCTACAGATAATGAAAATGAATATGTTGTTTATTATAAAGATGATGCAACAGCATTTAATGGAGAGAAAAAAGCAGAAATATCTTCAAAAGGGATATTAAACAATAAGATATCAACAATAATCTTTGAAATGTTAAAAGAAAATAATATAAATACACACTTTATAAAAAGTTTATCAGATAGAGAAATGCTAGTTAAAAAAGTAGAGATTTTACCATTAGAAGTAATAGTAAGAAATATCGCTGCTGGTTCTATTTGCAAAAGAGTTGGTCTTGAAGAAGGTATAGTGTTCGATGAGCCAATCTTTGAAATAAGCTACAAAAACGATGCTTATGGTGACCCAATGTTAAATGACGATTATGCAGTAGCAATGAAATTAGCAACTAGAGAAGAATTAAACTTCTTAAGAGAAGAGACTTTAAAAATAAATGAATTGCTAAAAGCATTTTTCTTAAAATTAAACCTAAAGTTAGTTGACTTTAAAATAGAATTTGGTAAAGATTCAGAAGGAAACATAATATTAGCAGATGAAGTATCACCAGACACTTGTAGACTTTGGGATGTAAACACAAATGAAAAATTAGACAAAGACAGATTTAGAAGAGACTTAGGAGACCTTGTAGAAGGTTATACGGAAGTACTTTCAAGAATGAATAATAAATAGGAGGCAAATGTATGTGTGGAGTTTTAGGGATTTACTCTAATAAAGATGTAACTAAAGAACTATATTATTCTTTATATTCTATGCAACACAGAGGGCAAGAAAGCTGTGGTTTAGCTCTTTTAGATGATGGAGAAATTAAGTACAAAAAAGATATGGGATTAGTTGGAGATGTTTTTAAGGAAAGTGAACTATCTAAGTTAAAAGGAAATATAGGTATTGGACATGTTAGATATTCAACAGCTGGAGGAAGTCATGTTTCTAACTGTCAACCTTTAGTTGGAAGCTGTAGAAAAAGACAATTAGCCATAGCTCATAATGGAAATTTAGTTAATGCAAATTATTTAAAAGACATGTTAGAAGAAGATGGATATATGTTCCAAACTAATTCAGATACAGAAGTGATTTTATATATACTTGCAAGATATTACAAAGGTGATATAGTAGAAAGTTTAAAAATGACTATGGATTATATCAAAGGTGCATATGCTCTTGTAATAATGAGTCAAGAAGAATTGGTTGCAGTTAGAGACCCACATGGATTCAGACCTCTTGTACTTGGTAAGAAGGGTGATGAATATATATTTGCATCAGAAAATTGTGCAATAGATATACTTGGCGGAGAAGTTATAAGAGATGTAGAGCCAGGAGAAATAATAATAGTTAAAGATGGAGAATTAAAATCATATTTTTATTCAGAAAATTATAAGCCAGTTAAGAAGAGTTGTATATTTGAACACATATATTTTGCAAGAAATGATGCAACTATAGACAATGTAAATGCATATGAATTCAGAATTAAATGTGGTGAAAGATTAGCTCAAAATGAAAATGTAAATGCAGATATGGTAGTTCCAGTTCCAGATTCAGGTTGGCCAGGAGCTATTGGTTATGCAAATGCTAGTGGTTTAAAAATAAGTGAAGGCTTAGTTAAAAATAGATATGTAGGAAGAACATTTATAAAACCTACACAAGAAGAAAGAGAAATAGCAGTAAAAATAAAATTAAATCCTCTTTCAACAATAATAAAAGGAAAATCTATAATTTTAGTAGACGACTCAATTGTAAGAGGAACTACATCTAAACAATTAGTGAAATCTTTAAGAGAAGCAGGAGCAAAAGAAATTCATCTTAGAATAACATCTCCTCCAGTAGCTTACTCTTGTTACTATGGAATAGATACTCCAAATCGTTCTAAATTAATTGCATCAAGTAACAACGTAGAAGAAATGAGAGAATATATTGGATGTGATAGTCTAAAATTCCTAGATATAGAAGGAATGTTAGATGCAGCAGAACACAAGTCTACTTTCTGCAAAGCTTGTTTTGATGGAGAATACCCAGTTAAGAAAATTGATAAGGAGGAATTATTTTCATGTTAACATATAAAGAATCAGGTGTAGATATAGATGAAGGAAATAGAGCAGTAGACCTTATAAAAGGTAAAATAAAAGGAACTTATGATGGAAATGTAGTTGGAGATTTAGGTAACTTTAGTGGATTATACAGTTTAAAAGATTTTGTAGGAATGAAAGAACCAGTTTTGCTTGCATCTACAGATGGTGTTGGGACTAAGTTAAAAATAGCCCAAATAATGGACAAGCATGATACTGTTGGAATAGATTTAGTTGCAATGTGTGTAAATGACTTAATTTGTCAAGGAGCAAAACCATTATTTTTCCTTGATTATATAGCTCTTGGGAAATTAGTTCCTGAGCATATAGAAAAAATAGTTGGTGGAATTGCAGATGGCTGTAAAATGTCTGGTTGTGCACTAATTGGTGGAGAGACTGCTGAGATGCCTGGTATGTATGGAGAAGATGATTATGATTTAGCAGGGTTCTCTGTAGGTATAGCAGACAAAGAAAAGATTGTTTCTGGAAATGATGTTAAATCAGGAGATGTATTAGTTGGTATATCTTCAAGTGGAGTACACAGTAATGGTTTTTCTTTTATAAGAAAGATATTTTTAGAAACTTACAACTATAAGATGGAACAATATGTTGAAGAGCTAGGAATGACAGTTGGGGAAGCTCTTTTAACACCAACTAAAATATATGTTAAATTAGCTTTAGATGTATTAGCTAAACATGATATAAAAGCTATAGCTCACATAACTGGTGGAGGGATTATAGAAAATATAACAAGAGTTATACCTAAAGGATTAGGATTAGACATTAATAAAAAATCTTGGGAGAAGCCTCCTATATTTAAAATGATAGAAGGTTTTAATGCTGTTGATGAGAGAGAACTTCATAAAAGTTTCAACATGGGTATTGGACTAGTTTTAATAGTAAATAAAGAAGATGCTAACAATGTTGTAGACTTTATAAACAATAGAGAAAATGACAATGCTGCTTATGTAGATAAAAAATACAGTGAGTTATTAGAAGATAAAGCATATATAATTGGTGAAGTAGTAGATAGTCATGAAGGTGTAGAATTATGTTAAATATAGGAGTTTTAATATCTGGTGGAGGAACAAATTTACAAGCAGTTATAGATGGAACTGAGTCTGGAAAAATAAAAGGTCAAGTTAAAGTAGTTATCTCAAGTAAGCAAGATGCTTATGGTTTAGAGAGAGCTAAAAATCATAACATAAAGGCAATTTGTGAAACTAACGAAGACAAGATAATAGAAATTCTTAAAGAAAATAAAATAGATTTAGTAGTTTTGGCTGGTTATTTAAAAATAATCAGCCCAAAGCTGGTTAATGAGTTTAGAAACAAAATGATAAACATACATCCATCATTAATTCCTTCATTCTGTGGAGCTGGATTCTATGGAGAAAGAGTTCATCAAGGTGTTATAGATTATGGAGCTAAAGTAACTGGTGCTACAGTTCATTTTGTTGACGAAGGTGCTGATACTGGGCCAATCATAATGCAAGATGTAGTTAAGGTGAATCAAGATGATGATGCAAAGACACTTGCAAAAAGAGTGTTAGAAGTTGAACATAGAATTTTAAAAGAGAGTTTAAGTCTTTTTTGTGAAAATAAATTAAAACTTCAAGGTAGGAGAGTGTTTATAAATGAGTAAGAGAGCTTTAATAAGTGTAACTGACAAGACAGGTGTAGTAGAATTTGCTAAAGAGTTAAACAAGCTAGATTATGAAATTATATCTACAGGAAATACTTTTAAGACATTAAAAGAAAATGGAGTTAATGTAATGCAAGTTGAAGATGTTACAAACTTCCCAGAAATATTAGATGGAAGAGTAAAAACATTAAATCCATATATACATGGTGGAATACTTTACAAAAGAGACAAAGAATCTCATGTGGAAACTGTGAATGAACACAAAATACATTCAATAGACTTAGTAGCTGTAAATTTATATGATTTTGAAGGAACTTTAAAGGCTGGGAAAAGCCATGATGAAATGATAGAAAACATAGATATTGGTGGTCCATCTATGATACGTTCTGCTGCTAAAAACTATAAAGATGTAATAGTAGTAGTAGATATAAAAGATTATGATTCTATAATAGAAAAATTAAAAACAGACACAATGACATTAGAAGATAGAAAAAAATTATCATATAAAGCTTTTTCAACTACAGGAAGATATGATGCGTTAATATCTAGCTATTTTGCTGGAGAAGTTGGAGATACATATCCTGACATATTAAATTTAACTTTCCAAAAAGAACAAACTTTAAGATATGGAGAAAATCCACATCAAAATGGTTTCTTATATTCACAATCAAATGCAAAAAATCCAATCTTAAATTATGAGCAATTAGGCGGTAAAGAACTTTCTTTTAACAACTTAAACGATTTACATGGATGTTTAGAAGTAATGAGAGAATTTAAAGATAGCGAAGAAGTAGTTTCAGTAGCTATAAAACATGCTAATTCATGTGGAGTGGGATTAGGAAAAGATGCTTTTGAAGCATATACAAAATGTTATGAAGCAGATAAAGTTTCAATATTTGGTGGAATAGTAGGAATAACTTCTACTATAGACAAAGCTACAGCAGAAAAACTAAATGAAATATTCTTAGAAATAGTAGTAGCATATGACTTTGAGCCAAAAGCTTTAGAAGTACTTAAACAAAAGAAAAATTTAAGAATATTAAAATTAGCTAAGATAGAAGATAGTTTACAACCATACGAAATGAAATATTTAGATGGAAAATTATTAATACAAGATAGAAATAGTATTTTAGCAGAAAAAAGTGAGAATGTAACAAAAGCAAAACCAACAGACGAGCAACTTAAGGATATGGAATTTGGTATGAGAGTAGTAAAAAATATGAAATCAAATGCAATTGCGATAGTCAAAAATGGTCAAACTTTAGCTTTAGGTTGTGGACAAACATCAAGAATTTGGGCATTAAAAAATGCTCTTGAAAATAACAAAGATAAAGACTTTACAGGAGCTGTTTTAGCATCAGATGCATTTTTCCCATTTGATGATTGTGTAACATTAGCTCATGAATATGGAATATCAGCAGTAGTTCAACCAGGTGGTTCTATAAAGGATAAAGATTCAATAGAAGCTTGTGATAAGTACGATATGGTTATGGTATTTACAGGAATAAGACACTTCAAACACTAAGGAGGATATTATGAAGATATTGGTTGTAGGCGGTGGCGGAAGAGAGCATGCTATATGCTGGAAACTAAGCAAAGAAAAGAATATAGATAAAGTTTATTGCGCACCAGGTAATGCAGGAATTGCAAATGTAGCAGAATGTGTAAATATAAGTGATACTAATATAGAAGAACTTTTAAAATTTGCAAAAGAAAATGAAATAGGTCTTACAATAGTAGGACCAGAAGTACCACTAGTTATGGGTATAGTAGATGAGTTTGAAAAGGAAAGTCTAAGAGTTTTTGGGCCTAATAAAAAATGTTCTCAACTTGAAGGAAGTAAAGCTTTTTCAAAAGATTTTATGATAAAACATAACATACCTACTGCAAAATATAAAGAATATACAGATCTAGAAGAAGCTATATCAGAAATAGATAGCTTTGGATATCCAGTAGTAATAAAAGCGGACGGATTAGCTGCTGGAAAAGGTGTTGTAATACCTGAAAATAGAGAAGATGCTATAGCGACTTTAAAAGAAATGATGTCAGATAAGAAGTTTGGAGCTGCTGGAGATAAAATAGTAATTGAAGAGTTCTTAAAAGGAATAGAAACTTCAATCTTGGCATTTGTAGATAATGACACAATAGTTCCTATGGCAAGTGCAAAAGACCATAAGAAAGTAAATAATTATGAACAAGGACCAAATACTGGTGGAATGGGAACTTTTTCTCCTAGTGAAATATATACAGAAGAATTAGCAAATAAAGTAAAAGAGACAGTATTAGAAAAAACTTTAGAAGGATTCAAAAAAGATGGTCTTAATTTTAAAGGTATTTTATTTGTTGGTCTTATGATAACTGAAGATGGAGAGAAAGTACTTGAATACAATGTAAGATTTGGAGACCCTGAGACACAATCTGTTTTATTTAGATTAGAAACAGATTTACATGAGATAATGGAAGCTATATTGGATAATAAATTAAAAGATATAGAAATAAATTATAGTGATGATGAAGCAGTATGTGTTATGCTTACATCAGGAGGGTATCCAGACAGTTATGAAAAAGGAAAAATTATAACTGGTCTTGATAACTTGGATGAGGATATAGTAGTATTCCACAGTGGTACTAAGATGCTTGATGGTAATTTAGTTACTAATGGAGGAAGAGTAATTGGTATAACTGCAAAATCAGCTACAGTAAAGGATGCAGCAGAAAAAGTTTATGAGAATATAAAGAAAGTAAACTTTGAGGGGATGCACTATAGAACAGACATAGGAAGATAATTTTTCTAAAATGGAGGATAAGGTATGTTGAATACTGAAAATAAAGACTCAATGGTTAGAAGAGTACTAGTTGAAAAAAGAGAAGGTTTTGACCTTGAGGCTAAAGCTTTAAAAAAAGACTTGTTGGAAAGTTTACACATAAGTAATATAGAAAATTTAAGAATATTAAATAGATATGATGTAGAGGGAATATCAGAAGAAGTTTATGAAAATGCAGCAAAAACAATATTTTCTGAACCAAATCTAGATGTAGTATATTATGAAGAAATACCAAAATTAAATGGCGAAAGAGTATTTGCGATAGAATTTCTTCCTGGTCAATATGACCAAAGAGGTGACTGGGCAGCTCAATGTGTTCAAATTGTAAATCAAGGGATAAGACCTGCTATTAATACAGCAAAGGTTTATATATTATCAGGTCAAGTAACTGACGAAGAGTTTGCCAAAATAAAAGATTACTGTATAAATCCAGTAGATAGCAGAGAAGCATCTTTAGAAAAACCAGAAACATTAAAAATGGAAACTGAAATACCAACAACAGTTGAAGTATTAGACGGGTTTATAGATTTAGATGAAGATGGATTAAAAACATTTGTAAGTGAAAAAGGATTAGCAATGACTTTAGGAGACTTACAACATGTTCAAAAATATTTTAAAGATACAGAAAAAAGAAATCCAACTATAACAGAAATAAAAGTTCTAGATACTTACTGGTCTGATCATTGTAGACACACTACTTTTATGACTGAAATAGAAAATGTAAAAATAGAAGATGGTAAGTTTAATGATATAGTAAAAGAAGCGTATCAAATGTATCTTAACTCAAGAGACAATGTATATGTGAACAGACATAAAGATATATGTTTGATGGATATAGCTACAGTTGCAGTAAAAGAACTAAAGAAAAATGGAAAATTAAATGACTTAGATGAAAGTGAAGAAATAAATGCATGTAGTATAAATGTAGATGTTGAAGTTGATGGTAAGATGGAAAAATATTTAGTAATGTTTAAAAACGAGACTCATAACCATCCAACTGAAATAGAACCATTTGGTGGAGCAGCTACTTGCCTAGGTGGAGCTATAAGAGACCCATTATCAGGAAGAAGTTATGTTTATCAAGCAATGCGTGTTACAGGAAGTGCTGACCCAAGAACAACTTTAGATGATACTTTGCCTGGAAAACTTATGCAGAGAAAAATAACTACAGAAGCGGCTCATGGTTATAGTTCATATGGTAACCAAATAGGTCTTACAACTGGACAAGTTGCAGAAGTATATGATGAAAACTTCGTTGCAAAGAGAATGGAAATAGGTGCAGTTATAGCAGCAGCACCAAAAGAAAATGTAGTAAGAGAAAGACCAGAAGCAGGAGATGTAATAGTTCTTCTTGGAGGAAAAACAGGAAGAGATGGTTGTGGAGGAGCAACTGGTTCATCTAAGGAACATAGTGAAGAATCAATCTTAACTTGTAGTGCAGAAGTTCAAAAAGGAGATGCTCCTAACGAAAGAAAAATACAAAGATTCTTTAGAAATAAAGAAGTTGCTCAAATGATAAAAAGATGTAATGACTTTGGAGCAGGTGGAGTTTGTGTTGCAATAGGTGAAATTGCTGATAGTTTGGACATAAACTTAGACTTAGTACCTAAAAAATACGATGGACTTGATGGAACTGAACTTTCAATTTCAGAATCACAAGAGCGTATGGCTGTGGCTATAAAAAAAGAAAATAAAGATAAATTTATACAATTAGCAGTAGAAGAAAACTTAGAAGCTACACATGTAGCTACAGTAACAGATACAGGATATTTAAGAATGTTCTGGAATGGAAAAGCAATTGTAGATATAAATAGAGAATTCCTGGATACAAATGGAGTAAAACAAACTACTGATGTCCATGTTACTAGAGTAGATGAAGAAAACACATTCTTTAACTCTAATGAAATAGTAGAAGATGCTAAGTGTGCAAGTATGAAAGATAAATTTACAAAAGTATTATCTGACCTTAATGTTTGTTCTCAAAAAGGATTAGTTGAGATGTTTGACAATACAATTGGTGGTAATACAGTACTTATGCCATTTGGTGGAAAGTACCAAGCTACTCCAACTCAAGGTATGGTTGCTAAGATACCAGTACTTGGTGGAGAAACTAATACTTCTACAATAATGACTTATGGATACAATCCAAAGGTAGGAAAATGGAGTCCATTCCATGGTGCTTTATATGCAGTAGTAGAATCTGTGTGTAAGTTGGTTGCTATTGGAGGAAATTACAGTACGACAAGACTTACATTCCAAGAGTATTTTGAGAAACTTGGTAACAATCCAGAAAAATGGGGTAAACCATTCTCAGCACTTTTAGGAGCATTCTATGCACAAAGTAAATTTGAGATACCTGCTATAGGTGGAAAAGATAGTATGTCTGGTACATTTAAAGATATTGAAGTTCCGCCAACATTGGTTTCATTTGCTGTTGATACAGTAGATGCTAGAAAAGTAGTATCTCCAGAATTTAAAAAAGCAGACTCAAAAGTAGTAATGTTATGTGTAAATAAATCAGAAAATGATGTTATAGATTTTGAAGAATTAAAGAAAAATTTGGATAAAGTAAGAGAACTTATACATGGAAATAAAGTTTTATCAACATATGCATTAGGGTTTGCAGGTGTGGGTGAAGCAATAAGTAAAATGGCTTTTGGTAATAAAGTAGGGTTTAAGTTTAGTGAAGAAGCTGAAAAGGCACTTACAGATGATAAATTATTTGAGGCTAGTTATGGAAATATAGTACTTGAATTAGCGAAGGATGATTTAAATGTGTTAGATGGATATAATTACATAGTGCTTGGAAGTACAGTTAAAGAAGCTAGTTTATTCATCAAAGGCGAAGAACTTTCATTAGATGAATTATATAAAGCACATTGTGGTACTTTAGAGCCTATATTCCCAACTAAAGCAGAAGAGGTAAAATCAAAGATAGAGACTATAAGTTATATTTCACAAGGAGAGGCTAAAAAATCATCATTAAGTATAGCTACTCCAAGAGTATTTATACCAGCATTCCCTGGAACAAACTGTGAATATGACTCTGCAAGAGCATTTGAAAGAGCAGGAGCTAATGCGAATATAAGAGTATTTAAGAATTTAACTTATAAAGATATAGAAGATTCTATAGATACAATAGTAAATGAGATAAAATCTTCTCAAATAATAATGTTGCCAGGTGGATTTAGTGCAGGTGATGAGCCAGATGGTTCTGGTAAATTTATAGCTACTGTATTTAGAAATCCTAGAGTACAAGAAGCTATAAATGAGTTTTTAACTAAAAAAGATGGTCTAATGCTAGGCATTTGTAATGGGTTCCAAGTATTAATAAAATTAGGATTAGTTCCATATGGAGAAATAAGAGTTCAAAGTGAAAATGCACCAACACTTACTTACAACAATATTGGTCGTCACCAAGCTAAGATTGCTAGAACTAGAATTTCTTCTAATAAATCTCCTTGGTTAGCTCAAACTAATGTTGGTGATATTCATAATATAGCAGTTTCTCATGGAGAAGGTAAATTTGTTGCTAGTGAAGAAGTTATGAGAGAATTAATTGCTAATGGGCAAGTGGCAACTCAGTATGTTGATTTTAATAACGAAGCTACTTATGATATTGAATTTAATCCAAATGGTTCATTCTATGCTGTTGAAGGTATAACTAGTGCTGATGGTAGAGTGTTTGGTAAGATGGGACATTCTGAGAGAATTGGTGAGGAAGTATATAAGAATATTATAGGTGAAAAAGACCAGAAGATATTTGAATCTGGAGTTAAGTATTTTAGATAAGGTTTAGATAATTAATTGATAATTACAATTTATATTTTGGATATTTAAACTTAGAGAGATGTAATAATATGATGATAATCATTTAATATTACATCTCTTTTTTACTTACATAAAAATATATTCTATTCGAGTCAAAATATAAGCTATGTTATAATTAATTATTAAATAATGATGAATATTTATTGGAGGGTAAGCATAATCAATGAAAGTATTAATAACAGGGGCTAATGGTCAGTTAGGTAGAGAATTGGTGAAACAATTGGAGGAAATCAATAAAAGTATGAATCAATTAAAATATAGTATATTAGCTACAACAAGAAATGATTTAGATATATCTAATCAAACTAATGTAGATAATTTTATTTTGTATAATAAACCTGATATAGTTATAAATTGTGCATCATATACAAAGGTTGATGAGTGTGAAAGCCATATAGATGTTGCGTATAAAATAAATGCTTTAGGAGCTAGAAATATAGCGATAGCATCAGAAAAGGTGAATGCTAATCTTGTTCATATATCAACTGATTATGTATTCAATGGTCTTTCTAAATGTCCTTATAAAGAAGATGATAAAACTGAATCTATTTCTGTATATGGAAAGAGTAAACTTATGGGAGAAAGATTTGTAGAACAATTTTCAAATAAGTATTTTATATTTAGAACAGCCTGGCTTTATGGGGATGGAAATAATTTTGTGAAGACTATGATAAAACTTTCTGAAGAAAATAAAGAAGTTAATGTAGTTGATGATCAATTTGGAAGTCCAACGAGTACTGTAGATTTAACGAGGGTTATAATAAAACTCATGGAGACAAAAAATTATGGAGTTTATCATGCTACATGTGAAGGTGAGTGTAGCTGGTATGACTTTGCCAAAAATATATTTGAGTTAAAAAATATAGATATAAAAGTAAATCGAATTAAAAGTAAAGATTTTAAGAGTAAAGTTCAAAGACCACAATATTCTGTACTTGATAACTTTATGCTGAAATTAATTGGGCTAAATTCATTTAGAAAGTGGGAAGAGTCTATAGAAGAGTACCTAAAAGAATATGACATCAACACAAGATAAATATTTTATTTGTAGAAAATAAAATAAGATATTTCATAAAATATAAATATTTTTTCTATTTATCCGATAATAACAATATGACAAAGTAAATTTAAGGATGGAATAAATATGAAAGGAATTATTTTAGCAGGAGGGTCCGGCACAAGACTATATCCTATAACAAAATGTATATCAAAACAAACACTTCCAATATATGATAAGCCAATGATATATTACCCTATGTCAGTTCTTATGTTGGCAGGTATACAAGATATATTGATAATATCAACACCAAGAGATATAACTGCATTTGAGGAACTATTTGGAGATGGAAGTTCATTAGGTCTTAAAATAACATATGCAACTCAAGAGAAACCAAATGGTATTGCAGAAGCATTTATAATAGGAGAAGAATTTATAGGGAATGACAGTGTATCTCTTGTATTAGGTGATAATATATTTTATGGATATGGCTTTAGTGAAAGATTAGAGAATGCAGTTAAAAGAACTGGAGCAACTATATTTGGATATCATGTTAGTAATCCAAATGCGTTTGGTGTTGTAGAATTTGATAAAGATTTTAATGTTTTATCAATAGAAGAAAAACCTAAAATACCTAAATCTAATTATGCTATACCAGGATTATATTTTTATGATAGTGATGTTGTAGATATAGCAAAGCTTGTTGAGCCTTCAGATAGAGGTGAATTAGAAATAACTTCTATAAATAATGAATATCTAAAACGAGGAAAACTAAAAGTGGAACTTTTAGGAAGAGGTATGGCTTGGCTTGATACTGGTACACATAAAGGGTTATTAGACGCTTCTAATTATGTTGAAGTGGTTCAAACAAGACAAGGATTGTACATAGCGTGTTTAGAAGAGATTGCATATACAAAAGAATATATAAGTAAAGAACAATTAATGAAATTAGCCAAACCACTTATAAAAACTGAGTATGGTCAATATCTGTTAAAATTGGCTAGTGAAGACATGTAATGTGGTAAATAAAATTTATTATAAAGTTTATTAAGGGAGCTTATTGTAATGGGAAAATTTAATTTTATAAAGACAAGAATAGAAGGGTTATACATAGTTGAGCCAAATGTGTTTTGTGATGAAAGAGGATATTTTATGGAAAGTTACAATAAAAAGGATTTCATGGAGCAGGGGCTTGATATGTGTTTTATTCAAGATAATGAATCTAGCTCAAGGAAAGGTGTTTTAAGAGGAATGCATTTTCAAAGTAAGTATCCCCAAGGTAAATTAGTTAGAGTTATAGAGGGAGAAGTTTTCGATGTTGCAGTTGACTTAAGAAAAGATTCACAAACACTTGGAGAGTGGGTAGGAGTAATACTGTCTGATAAAAATAAAAGGCAATTTTATATCCCAGAAGGATTTGCACATGGATTTTTAGTTTTGTCAGAAAAAGCTATATTTACTTATAAATGTACAAACTATTATCATCCAGAATTTGAAAGTGGCTTTATGTGGAATGATGAGCAAATATCGATTGATTGGCCTTTAGAAGAAATTGAAGAAATATTACTGTCAGCAAAGGACAGAACACAAAAAAGTTTTAAAGACATTTGTATAGAAGGTTAATAAAATTTATTAGAATTAACATTTAGGAGAAAAATATGAAAAAAATACTGATAACTGGAGGAGCAGGATTTATTGGGAGTAATTTTGTACATTATATGCTTAATAAGTATGTAGATTGTTTTGTTGTTAATTTAGACCTGTTGACTTATGCTGGTAATCTGGAAACCTTAAGAGATATACAAGATAATTCTAAATATAGGTTTGTTAAAGGTGATATCTCAGATAGGGAAAATGTTTATAAATTATTTGAAGAAGAAAAGTTTGATATAGTTGTTAATTTTGCTGCAGAATCTCATGTGGATAGGTCAGTTGAAAATCCACAATTATTTATACAAACAAATATTATAGGGACGCAAGTTCTTTTGGATGCATGTAGAAAATATGGAATAAAAAGATATCATCAGATTTCTACAGATGAAGTCTATGGTGATTTACCAATTGATAGAAAGGATTTATTCTTTACAGAAAAGTCAGCTATTAATCCAAGTTCTCCTTACTCAGCATCTAAAGCGGCAGCAGATTTATTAGTGAACTCTTACTACAGAACATATGGATTGCCAATAACAATCTCTAGATGCTCAAATAATTATGGACCATATCATTTTCCTGAAAAATTAATCCCTCTTATGATTCTAAATACATTAGAGGATAAGAGCTTACCAGTGTATGGTAATGGAGCAAATGTGAGAGATTGGTTACATGTATATGACCATTGTACTGCTATAGACTTAATAATACATAAAGGTAATATAGGTGAAATTTACAATATAGGTGGTCATAATGAAAGAAGTAATGTAGAGATAGTAAAAATCATATTAAACCTTTTAGATAAGTCTGAGGATTTGATATCCTATGTAAAGGATAGACCTGGTCATGATTTAAGATATGCCATAGACCCATCTAAAATAGAAAGTGAGTTAGGTTGGAAGGCAAAATATGATTTTGATTTAGGTATAAAAGAAACCGTTAAATGGTATATAGAACATGAATATTGGTGGAAAGCTATTTTATCAGTTTAATTTTAAAGTTTATAAAATCTAGAAAGGGGAGTTTCATATTGAATGAGATAAGTTCACTAATTAATATGTTGGCATTGACTCAATTATCTGGTAGCAACACTACAAATCAATGTAATTGTACATCTAATAATTCATCTGGATTTGATGTGATTATGATAACTTTATTGAAAGCATTATCACAAAATAATCAACAGACTTCTAATGGCTACAATTTATCATCTAATTCTGAAAATTTATTTGATGAGCTTGATAATGTAGTAAATAATACATCTAGTAAGTTTATAGATGTGGATATAAAAGATAAAAGTACAAAGTCAAGAATTGAAAATGCTGTAGAGCAAGCATCAAAAAGATATAATGTGGATTCGAATCTTATAAAAGCAATAATTAAAGTTGAATCGGATTTTAATCCTAATACTGTTTCTTCTGCTGGTGCTAAAGGTCTTATGCAACTTATGCCAGAAAATTGCAGAGACTTGGGTGTTACAGACCCTTTTAATATAGAACAGAATATAGATGCGGGAACTAGGCACATTAAGGAATATATAGACATGTTTGGAGGTAGTATAGAAATGGGACTGATGGCATACAATGGTGGTCCTGGAAGGATGAAAAGCAGAGGGGTAGAATCAATTTCTGATTTATATAAAATGCCAAAAGAAACACAAAATTATATTCCTAAGGTTATGAAATACTATAGAGGGTAGGCTTTATTATGGGTATAAATGTAGATAAGCTAAACATAAGTCCAAGTAGAAATATAGAAGTGAAGAAAACAAAGGAAAATAATAAATTTTCTGATAGCCTAAGTTTTGTAAAACAATCTTCTTCATTAGAAGATATAAAAAGGAATTTTGAAAGTGTAAAAAAGGCTGGAGAGAGGCTTGTACTTACTCAAAACTATGGAGATATTAATAAGTATAAAAATGCTGTAAAAGAATATTTAAAATCTGTTGTAGATAACATGTATACACTTGATAAAAATAGTAGTTTTTGGGAGCATCAGTATTACAAAAATGTAAAGATTGTTGATAATAAACTTGAGGATATGACTAATAAGTTGATTAGTGAAGAAAAAGAAAATATAGATATTGTTTCTACTGTTGATATGATACAAGGCTTGTTAATAGACATGTATAGATAAGGTTATACAAGGAGAAAAGTTTTATGAATAACAAAAAAGAGGATATATATGAATTGAATTTTGGTCAACTAATAGAAGAAAAGACTGGAGTTATAGAAGAAAATCAAAATGTTTTTAATGCAAAAGTAAATGTATCTGTTTCTATAGGAAAAACAACAGAAACAATAAAAAACATATTAGATTTAAAAGAAGGCTCTATAATAAAATTAAATAAGAATGTAGATGAGAAATTAGATATATATGCAAATGATAGATTGTTTGCTTATGGAGAAAGCATTATTACAAATGATAAATTATCTATAAGATTATCTAAAATAGAAGATTCAGATATAAATTAACATTTCAAATAGTATCCCTTTAAGTTATTCTGTATAAGTTTAGCTAAGGGGATATTTTTATAAAAAATTAAAAATATGTTTGAATCATATAAATGTTTTTATTTTCTGAGCGATAATTAAAATATAAGAATGTAATTTTGGAGGTGAAACTATGGATATTAAAAATGTGAGTTCAAATATTGTAATAAATAACTATTTAAAGAATGCACCAGATGTAAAAAAAGTTCAAGAAGTTCAAAAAACCAGTAAAACAGACAAGATAGAGCTATCTAAATTTGCGAAGGAAATGGCAAGTATATCAAATATGAGTGATGAGACTATTAGAAATAAAAAAATAGATGAGATAAAGAGCGCATTAGAAAATGGAACTTACAAAATAAAACCAGAAGAAATTGCTAAAAAAATGATAGAGGATATGCGAGGATAAAGTCATGATTACAGACTTAAAAGTTATAATATATGAAGAAAAAAAGATACTTGGTAATATGATGGAATTATTAGAAGAGCAATTTGATTATATAGTTGTAAAAGATATAGAGAATCTAAATAGGCTAAATCCTAAACTAGAAGATATTAGTAGGGAACTCGCATCTATTGAGATAAAGAGAAGACAACTTTTTAATGAAGATGTTTCAATGAGTGAAGTTGTTGAAAATAGTAATGATGAATATTTAAAAGAAATATATACAGACTTAAAGCATATTATTGCTTTGGCTAAAAATCAGCAAGAGTCAAATGATTCTCTAATAAAGAAAGAACTTATCTTTACGAAAAAGATGATTAATTTTATAAAACCAATGGATAAACAAACTACAACTTATAATTCTTATGGAAATATTAGAAAATAGATGTTAGGAGGAAAAATATGGCGGGATTATTTTCCATTTTAAATACAGCCAATTCAGGCATGAATGCGCATCAAAAAGCAATACAGACGATTTCTCATAATATAAGTAATCTAGATACAGAAGGTTATTCTAGGCAAAGAACAGAATTTGCCACAAATAGCCCTATGTATATGCCTAGCTTGAATAATGCAATTGGAAGAGGGCAATTAGGCACAGGTGTATATGTAACCGATGTAACAAGAGCTAGAAACAGTTTTTATGATTATCAGTTTAGAGCAGAAGCCCATAAATATGGTAAGACAGTTTCAAAATATGACTACTACAATACTATAGAAACTATAATAAATGAACCATCTGATTATGGAATATCTGCAGGGATAGATGATTTTTTTAAAGGATGGGAATCATTAGCAAAGGATATAAATAGTGACAGTAAAAAAAGTCTCGTGGTAGAAAATGCATCAAATTTAGCAACTTTAATAAGTGAGAGTTATAAAAAACTTGATAAATTAAAAGGAGATATAGATGATAATATAAACTCCGAAATAAAGCAGATAAATGACATGTTAAAAAGTCTTGAAGATTTAAATAAGTCTATTGATGTTATATCTGGTTCTGGTTCTACCCCAAATGATTTACTTGATGAAAGAGATAGAATATTAGATGATTTAAGTTTTAAATTAGACCTTGAAAATAGTGATGTTAAAAATATGCTTGCAGATGGAAAACTAGAACTTAGTGAATTAAAAAATGTAGATGGAACTTGGAAAACAGGTGTATCAGGAACTTTACAAGGATTGTTTGAGATGCATGGAAAAATTGATACATATAAAAGCGATTTAAAAGATGTATCTGATGGATTAGCTAAACAGATAAATGATGTTTATAATGCATGTCCTGGGATAACAGTAAGAGATTTTTTTATAACTTCAAATGTGGCTGGTGAAGACATAATAAAAATAAATCCAGCAATAAAGAGTAATCCAAATGAATTAAAGCTTACTGCTGATGAGGCTTCAAAGATTGCTAAGCTAAAAGATGAAAAAATAGATATCGGGGTAGTTGGTGGAAAAGTAAGTACAATAAGTGACCACTATAAAGCTTTTGCAGAATCAGTAGGTTTAGATTCTAAAAAAGTAAATCAAGATGAAGTGAATCAACGTAAAATTATAAATAATATTGATAGCTCTCGAATGAGTGTTTCAGGTGTATCTTTAGATGAAGAAATGACAGAGCTTATAAAAGTACAACGTTCATATCAAGCTAGTGCAAAAGTTATGTCAACAGCTGTTCAACTGTTGGATGTTGTAATAAATGGAATAATTTAATAGAAGGGAGATTTTATAATGAGAGTTAGTACAGGTATGATGTCTAGCAGTTATCTAAATTCGCTACAAGATAATTTACAAAGATTAGATAAGGTTAATAGACAAGTTAATACGACAAAAGAAATAAATAAACTGTCTGATAATCCATATAAAGCAATAAAAATATTGAATTCAAAGAGTGAAATAAAAACTATGGAGAGTTATATTGAAAATTGTAAAGATACAGGAAATTGGTTAGAAACTACTGATACTTCACTAGATCAACTTGGAAAATTATTGACAGATATAAAGAAAACATTGGTAGCAAGTGGAGATGGCGCATATTCAGAGGATGAACTAAAAACTCTTAGCAATTCGACTAATGAAAAAATGAAGGAGATTGCAAATGCCTTGAATGCAACACATGAAGGTAAGTACATATTTTCAGGCTCAAATACAGGTATACCACCTGTTGAGTGTATAGATAATCCTGATGGCTCAGTAAGTTTAAAATTCAACTCTAGTATAAATCTTGATAAATTAAAAGACTCTTTGAGTATGGATGTTGCCCAAGGAATAAGTGTAGATTACAATGTTAAGTTGAGTAGTCTTGGATTTGACCCAACAAAGGCTGACCCATTTAAAGAGTTAAATAATATATCAAAAAAACTAGCAAATCCAGATGAAGATGCTATAAAGGAGTTAACAACAACTTGTTTAAGTGATATGGATAAACTGATAGAAAATACAGTGAATGTTAGATCTATATATGGAACAAAGGCGAATACAGTAGATGCTATGAAGGAAAAAAATGATGATAGTTTGATACAGTTAAAGGATATTCTATCACAAAATGAAGAGATAGATTATGGAGAAAAACTTGTTCAATTAAAGGCAGCAGAATTAACTTATCAAGCTTCACTACAAACAGGAGGAAAGTTATTTAATGTATCTATATTAGACTACATATAGTAAAATAACGCAGATATGATGAAGATTACATTAAAAAAAGGAATACTAGGATTTGAAAATCTAAAAGAATATGAGCTTTTAGATATAGAAAATAATAACATTTTAAAAGAATTTAATTCTACTGAAGAAGATTGTATAGGATTTATTGTTATATCACCATTTGAGATTATGGATGAATATGAAATAGTTCTAAATCAGGATATAATTGAAAAGCTCGAAGTAGAATCTCCTAATGATATTCTTATGTTTAATATAATAACTCTTGGGTCAACTTTGAAAGAATCAACTGTAAATATGAAAGCTCCTATAATAATAAATGTAAAAAATAATTATGGAATGCAAATAATTTCGCAAGATGAAACTTACTGTATAAGGCATCCATTATCAAGGGGTGATAATGGATGTTAGTTATTTCTAGAAAAAAGGGAGAGGCAATACTTATAGGAGAAAATATTGAAGTCAAGGTGGTAGGTGTTGACGGAAATAATATTAAATTAGCTATATCGGCACCAAATAATATAGGAATATTAAGAAAAGAAATTTATGAAAAGATAAAGGATGAAAACATAAAAGCAACAAAGAAAAATATAGAGATTTTGAATAATTTAAAATAAAAAGTATCTGGAGGAAGCAGTTTATGTATGGAGAAAATCCTTATAATTATTATAAGCAAAATTCAGTGTTTATGGCATCAAAAGAACAATTGCTATTGATGCTTGTAGATGGAGCAGTAAAATATACAAAGATAGCTAGATTATCTATTGTAGATAAGAATATGCAAAGGGCACATAAAGAACTTGTAAGAGTTCAAGATATATTCACAGAATTAATGGTAACACTAGATCAAAATGCAGGCCAATGGGCAAAAGATATGTATAGAGTTTATGACTTTGTCAGATATGAATTATCAAGAGCAAATATAAGAAAGGATGTTCAAATAATAGATAATGTGTTACCTGTAATAGAGCAAATCAAAGATACATGGCATGAAGCTGATAAAAAAAGTAAAGAAGAAAGAAATAGAGGGTAATCAATGAAATTAAATTTAGATGAATTAAATAAACTTTCTCAAGAAGAATTATTATTGGCACTTTTGGATAGAGCTGTGGAATCTACAAAGATATCAAGAATTACAATGATAGATAGAGATATGCAAAAATCATATAAAGAACTTGCTCGGGTGCAAGATATATTTACAGAATTAATGGCTACATTAGATCAAAGTGTAGGTCAATGGGCAAAAGATATGTACAATGTTTATGATTTTATAAGATATGAATTATCAAAAGCAAGTATGACAAATGATATAAAAATAATAGATGAAGTACTACCAATAATACAACAAATTAGAGATATGTGGTATGAAGCAAATAATAAATCAAAAGATAGCAGATAGGAGGAGTAAGTATGTCAAAGATAAGTCCTATAAGAGTTACAGGTCTTTCAGGAAGCTTCGATATGGAAGGAATAATAGAAGCTAGTATGGTCAGAGATAAAGAAAAGGTTGACAAAGCAAAACAAGCACAACAAATAGTTAAATGGAAACAAGAAATATACAGAGATATTATCAAAGAATCAAAAGATATGTATGAGAAATATTTTGGACTTGATTCTAAGAACAATATAATAAGCAAAAACGCATATTCATCTTTGAAAATAAAAAGTTCTGATGATAGTGTTATAGTTGCAAATGGGTCAGCTGGCGCAAATAAGATAAACTACCAGTTTGCTATATCACAAATGGCAGAACCAGCAAAAGTAACAATTAAGCTAAATTCAAGTACACCTATTGTTCAACAATTCCCTCCCAATGCTAGTGGCGCAAGTTCATTGACTATAGGAGATGTAAACATACCTATTTCTGAACAGGATACTACAAGTACTATTGTTAGTAAAATAAATTCCCTTTGTGAAGATAAAGACATAAAAGCTTCATATAGTGAGCTTACAGGTGAATTAATGATTTCCAGAAAGC
This sequence comes from Clostridioides difficile, assembly GCA_012955965.1. GTDB lineage: Bacteria > Bacillota > Clostridia > Peptostreptococcales > Peptostreptococcaceae > Clostridioides > Clostridioides difficile_G. The sequence goes on along the minus strand of JABBZI010000008.1, from coordinate 83,414 downwards.
AAACTGGAACATCCTCAGAACTTAATTTAAAAGTAAGTGGGAATGATAATTTAGCTGCACAAATTGCTAGTGATAATGGAATTACATTTACAACAGATGGTGCTGGTAATAAAGTTGCATCTACATATGGAAAAAATTTAGAAGCTGATATAACTGATGAAAATGGAAGAGTAGTACATATAAATAAAGAATCAAACGCATTTGTAATAGATAACATTTCTTATAATGTGAACTCAAAAGGAAATGCTAAACTAGTTTCTGTTACTGATACTGAAGAAGCTACTAAAAATATGAAGGCATTTGTAGAAGATTACAATAAATTGATGGATAAAGTATATGGATTAGTAACTACTAAAAAGCCAAAAGATTACCCACCTCTTACAGATGATCAAAAAGAAGACATGTCAACAGAAGAAATAGAAAAATGGGATAAGAAGGCAAAAGAAGGTGTACTTAGAAATGATGATGAATTAAGAGCCTTTGTAGAAGATATTCAATCTATGTTTTTTGGAGATGCAACAGATATTGAGGCTTTAAGAAAAATAGGCATTAATGAACATGAGAATTATAATAAAAAAGGACAGATATCATTTGATGAAAGTGTTTTTTCAAATGCTATTATAGAAGATAGTGATAAAGTATATAAAGTTTTAGCTGGATATTCTTCAAATAGTGATGATAAGGGTATGTTTGAAAAATTAAAAGATATAATGTATGAATATACAGGCAGTTCAGGTTCTAAATTTGCAGAGAAGGCTGGTATAGAAAAAACTGCTTCTGCAAGTGAAAATATATATTCTAAACAAATTGCAGAGCAGGAAAAAAATATAAATAGATTGGTTGAAAAAATGAATGATAAAGAGAAAAGACTTTATGCAAAATATTCAGCTCTAGAATCTTTGTTAAATCAGTATAATTCTCAAATGAATTATTTTTCACAAGGTAAATAATAATGGAAATTTTGGAAGATAAATTAAATTTATATAAAGAAATATCTCTACAAATTATAAAGCTTATTGAAGAAGAAGAATATCAATGTATAAGCAATAGGTTAGACGATAGACAAAAAATTATAAATAGTATAGATGAAAATGATAAAGAAAATTTCATAAGTATTTATAATGATATGAAGTTAATTTATATTGATAGTAAAATACAAAACACTTTGCAAAAAAACTTATTAGAAGTTAAAAAAGAGTTACATGAATATAAGTTAACAAAGCAAGTAAATACAATGTATTCCAAATTGAATAGAGAAAAAGTAAACATTTTTAATAAAAAAGTATAAAGTTATAGATTAACTTGTCCGATTATATGAGTGAAAGGTTAACATAAAAAATTAAAATTAGAAATGACAAGGATGTCAGCTATACTAAGGAGGGTAAATTAATGAGAGTTAATACAAACGTAAGTGCTTTAATAGCGAACAATCAAATGGGAAGAAACGTAAGTAGTCAAAGTAAATCGATGGAGAAGTTATCTTCTGGGGTTAGAATAAAGAGAGCGGCTGATGATGCTGCTGGTCTTGCAATATCTGAAAAAATGAGAGCACAAATTAAAGGTTTAGACCAAGCTGGTAGAAACGTTCAAGATGGTATATCTGTTGTACAAACAGCAGAAGGTGCTTTAGAAGAAACAGGAAATATATTACAAAGAATGAGAACTTTATCACTACAATCTGCAAATGAAACTAATACTGAAGAAGAAAGAAAAAAAATATCTGATGAATTAAGTCAATTAAAAGATGAGATTGAAAGAATTTCAAGTGCAACTGAGTTTAATGGAAAGAAACTATTAGATGGAAGTGCATCAAATGTAAGATTACAAGTTGGAGCTAATTTTGGAACAAATGTATCAGGAACAAGTAACAATGACAATGAAATAACTGTAGAGTTAGTTGATACTTCTAGTGTAATGAGTAATGCGAATATAACAAGTACTACAATTGGGGATATGAAGGTTTCTGGTTCATCAGGAACAGATGCAGCTAAGCAAATGGCATCTAGTCTAGATGTAGCACTAAAAGAAATCAACCAATCAAGAGCAAAACTAGGAGCACAACAAAACAGATTGGAATCAACTCAAAATAACTTAAGTAATACTTTAGAAAATGTTACAGCAGCAGAGTCAAGAATAAGAGATACAGATGTTGCTTCAGAGATGGTTACTTTATCAAAAATGAATATATTAGTACAAGCATCACAATCAATGCTTGCCCAAGCTAATCAACAACCTCAAGGAGTCCTACAATTATTAGGATAAATTTTATGAAAATATACCTATAAAGTAAAGAGTAAAGCGATGCTTTGCTCTTTACTTTTTTAATAATAGCATTGAAAGGAAAAAGATTATGCTACTTAGTATAGTAATGATAGTAAGGAATGAAGAAAAAATATTAAAAAAAATGCTAGAGTCGTTAACAAAATTAAGAAATTCTATAGAGAGTGAGTTAATAATAGTTGATACTGGTTCTACTGATAATACTGTTGAAATAGCTAAGAATTATACTAACAATGTTTATTTTCATGAATGGGATAGCGACTTTTCAAATATGAGAAATAAATCTATATCTTATGCAAAGGGTAAATGGATATTTATACTTGATGCAGATGAGGTATTAATAGATTGTACTAAATTAATAGAATTTTTTGATTGTGATATGCATAAAAAATTTAATTCTGCATCAATAAAGTTAAAAAATATATATTCTTTAGACAAAGATTCATATGGATATAGTTCTGTATTAAGACTTTTTAAAAATGAAGATTTCAAATATGTAGGTAAAGTCCATGAACAACCTTTATACAAAAATCCTATATTTCATAATATAGCTTATTTAGATCACTATGGGTATATATTTGAGGATGAAGAGGTTAGATTGTGTAAAGTTAAGAGAAATGAAGAACTGTTATTTAGTATGTTAGAAAATGATAAAGAAGACCCATACGTTAACTACCAGCTAGGAAAGAATTTTATTATATTAGGGAAATACCAAGATGCATTATTCTATCTGGAGAAAAGTAATAATTTATATAGGAAGTTTAGTTTTATACCAGGATATGTAACGATAAATTTAGCAAAGACATATCTAGCTTTAGGTGAATATAAAAAATGTGAAAAATTATGTTCGAAATATATAGAAAAAGATAGAAATAATATTGATATATATTATCATCTAGCTCAAGCACAAGTTGGTCTAAGTAAGTATGAGAATAGTATAGATTCATACAAAAGATTCATTTATTTGTCCACTAATTATGATGTAAGTACCCAAACAAATAGTCTGTTTTCAGATGTGGATTCTATTGGCTTGGAAGATAAGGCAATTATTACAATAATAAAAATCTATTATAAACTAGAAAAATATAATTCAGTACTGGAAGAATTCGAAAATATTATAGATGAAGAGAAAAAAAGAGAAGTATATTTTTGTGTATTTATGTCATTGTATAAATTAGATATGTTCGAAAATATATTTGATTATTACAAGAAATTGCCTAATTCACTGATTGAAAGAAAAATATTTTATGAAAAGTTAGAATCATTTATACAAAATGTAAAGGAGAGTGATAAAGATAATATATACAGAATATTGTCTATGATAGAAGGAAGTTATGGAGATTTCAATAGAATAAGATTAAGTAAAAATATATCTTTAAATCAATGTATTAGACTTCTTGAGTTAGAACAAATGGAAATATATTCACCAATTATAATTATAGCTTCTGAAAGTAATATAAATATATTTGATATACTTTGTAGATTAGATTATATATGGATAGAGAAATATATCCATTATAGTCTTAGCTATGATAGAAAATTTGCTTTTAAGTTGTATAAAGATATTTTAGAATATCAGATTACTTTTGATATCAATAAAATAATGACACTAAAAATACTTTCCAAAGTTGTTTTAGATAGTAATGCATTAAATGAAAAAAGATACAAGGAGCTATTTTATCTTTACATCATGTACTCATATCAATATATAAAGAAAATATATGCTAGTATGGAAGATAAGCAACTATTGAAATATATAAATAGTGATTTAGAAAGATTTGTATTAAAGTTTAAATTATTGGGCGAAGTTAGAAATAATAATGAAAAAAAATATTTAGAGGATTTAAAAGATTTATTAAGTGAATATCCATACTATAATAAAATAATCAAGATTCTTATAAAAGATATTGAAAGAGAATTGGAAGAAAAAAATGAATTTAAAATTTTAAAAAAAGAATTCCTAAATAATATAGAAAAAATTATAAATAGCGGAGATACAAAGAATTCAAAGCAATTAATTAATGAATATGCAGATATGTTTGGTGAAGAATTAGAAATATTAAATATAAAAGGTATTGTTAATATGATGGAAGGAAATTATGAAGATGCAGGTATAATGTTTAAGAAAGCATATTCGCTAGACATGTGTAATGACGATATTATATTTAATATTCAATATTTAATAGATTCAGATCTATTAAATACATAAGAATTTATTAAGGGGAAATAAAAGATGATTATAGATATAGTTCTAGCTTATGCTCAAGGAAGAGGTGGGTTAGAAGATGTTATAACTACGGTTAGTAATAATTTATTAGGTAGAGGATATAGAGTAAGAGTATTTCAAGCGTATAGACCTATTCATGTAGAATGGGAAAAAACTATTTCAGAAATATACTTTTATGGATTAAAAAATAATCTAGATGAAGATGATGTACATAGCCTTGCTTTAGGATATAGTAACTTAATTGATATAATGGGAGTTCCAGATGTTATAATTGCAACACATGCACCTGTTTTAAGCTTAATTTGTAATCTATCAATAAGAAATCTAAAGTATAATAAACCATCAATACTTTCTTGGATTCATGGGAGACCTGAGTATTATGGAATGTGTGAGTTGTTGAAGTATAGTGATGCTCATTTAGCTATATCAAATGATATAGGAGGCAGAATACATAATTATGTTGAAAAAGAGAGTAATATACATTATGTAGGTAATCCTGTAAGATTAGAAAATTTGATTACAATAAGTCAAAATAGGGAGAAATTGGATTTATTATATATCGGGAGATTACATAATAAAGAAAAACGATTAGATATACTATTTAATGCTTTAAAATTATTAGATAATTCATGGACTTTGAAAATAATCGGAAGTGGAGAAGACGAAGATTATTTGAAATTATTGGCTATGTATTTAGAAATATATGACAATATTGAATGGTGTGGATGGTTAGATAAACCATGGGAATCTGTTAATTTAGCAACTGCATTAATCTTGACATCTGATGTAGAAGGTTTCGGGCTAGTTTTAGTTGAAGCTTTGGGAAGAGGAATTCCAGTAATATCTAGTGATTGTGAAGGACCAAAAGATATAATAAAAGAAGGAGAGAATGGCTGGATTTTCAAAAGAGGAGATTATAATGGACTGTATGATATATTACAATCTATTCAAAAAAAACAAATAGAATTGCCAGCAAGTATGAAATGTATTGAATCAGTAGAAAAATTTAATATAAATAATTATATTGATAATCTTGAGAATATTATTTCAAACTATATTAAAAAAGAGCAAGATATACTAAGTGATATATATTTGTTAATGGAAGAAAATAAAATTGAAGATGCTCTAGAATATGTCACTTGTTATAATGAAAGGCTAAGACATAATATAGAATTTCTAAATATAAAGGGAATAATAGCAGTAAAAGCAGGAGAATATGAAATTGCTATTAATAATTTCACTTGTGCTATATCAAAATCTAATAAAAATAATATAGATATATACTACAATCTTGCTTATGCATATGAAAAAAATATGGAGATAGATAATGCATTAAAAATTTATAATTTAATCAGCCATTCTACTAACGGTGATGAGAAAAAAGAAGTAATGGAATTAATAAAAGAATTAGAGGCTATGAAGCATATAGAAGTATTATAAAATAAAATTTAGATAATTAACACTGTCAAAGTCAAAAAAGGAGGATTTATGAATTCAAAAATTAGTGACTTAGAGGATATATCAAACGCTTTAGATAAGTATGTGTATAGTAATGAAGAAAAAAATATAAAATTTACTAGTATAGTAATATCAAATTACAATGAATTAGAACATCTAAAATTATGTATTAAAAGTATAAGAAAGTTTACACCTAAAAATGATTATGAAATAATTGTAGTTAATAATTGTTCAAATGATGAGACTACTGATTGGATTAAACAGCAAAAAGATATAATATCTATACATAATGAAATGCTTGAAGACTTAGCAATATGTTATGATAAAGGATTAAATATAGCAAAGGGTGAGAATATAGTTTTTTTGAATAGTGATGTCATAGTAACTCAAAGATGGCTTTATAATTTGCATGTGGCTCTTTGGAGTAATGAAAAGATAGGTGCAGTTGGTCCTGTAAGTAATAATCTGCAAGAGGGTCAGAAAATAGATGCCATGTATTCCTATGATGATAAGATGCTTGATTTCACACAGAACTATAATAGTTCAGATTGTAATTATTGGAGGAAAAGAACAAATCTAGAAGGATTTTGTATTATGTTTAAAAGATTAGCATTAGAAGAATGTGGTATATTTGATAATAATTTTAAAACTAAAGAATTTGGATATTATGATTTTTCTTTTAGATTAATTAGTTTAGGATATTCACTAGTAGTATGTATGGATACTTTTTTACATAATTTTAATATTATATCAAAGGAAGAAAATACATATAGGCATAGAAATCTAATACAAAAAGATCTAAATGAATTTATTAATAAATGGGGATTTAATCCTAAAATAAACAATACAATAAAATTTGACCTGATATCCTTGATAAAAAATAATGAAAATTCAAAATTTAATATATTGGATATAGGATGTGGAACAGGTGCATCTCTAAATGAGATAAAAAATAGATACAAGAATGCAGATGTATATGGGATTGATTTAAATAAAGACATTTCTAGAATAGCGGAAAATATTTGTAAAATAACTATTGGAGATATAGAAAATGTAGCTTTAGAGTATGAAGAAAGTTTTTTTGATTATATAATGTTGGGTGATGTATTTGAAGATATAAAAGATTCAAACAAAATGCTAAAAAATATAAAAAAGATTTTGAAAAAAGACGGTTTTATATTATTTAGCATTTCTAATGTTATGTATATAGATGCATTGAAATCCATTATAAAAGGAAAGTTTTATTCTTCAAATCTAGAAGTTTTAAGTAAATCTCATTTAAGATTTTTTACAATTGATGAAGTTGAAGAAATGTTTGCTAATAATAACTATTTAGTAGATGATGTTTTTGGAAAAAGAAAAAAATTGACTCAAGAGGATATTAATTTTATTAACTCAATATGTGGAATATTTGGAGAAGAGTTTAGAAATGTATATGAGATAAGTAAGTATTTTATTAGATTTAAAAATAATATTGATTTTGAGAGATACAAACTTAATCATATGATTGAGTTGAGATATATGTTAATGAGAATAGATAATAAACTGGATGTCGAAGCAAGTATATCATTTATATTTGATAATTATGAAATAGATGACCAATTATTAGAAGATATTAAGTATTTAATAAGTACTAATGTAATAAATAAAATAGATATTCTAAATAAACTTTCAATAGAAAGTTTTAATCGAAAAGAGGTTGATTTTAGCATTTCTATGCTTATGAGAGCCTTGGAAATAGATAGAAATGATATTGATACTGTATATAATATAAGTTACATGCTATGTAGTTTAGAAGAATATGACATGGCATATGAAATCATACAAAATAGTAATGATGAAGTTAAAACAGATATTGGTATAGTAGAGATACTTCATCTGATAGGGAGATAACAGTATGAATGAAAAAAAAATATGTTTTATAACATGTGTAAATGATGAGAGAATGTATAAAGAATGTATTTTTTATATAGAACACTTAAATATACCTCCAGGATTTTATATTGAATCTATTTATATGAAAAATGCTAGTTCAATGACATCCGCCTATAACAGAATGATGAAAGAAACTGATGCAAAGTATAAAGTTTATTTACATCAGGATACATTAATAAAAAATAAAAACTTTATATATGATGTAATTAAAATATTTGAGGCAGATAAAAATATAGGAATGATTGGGATGACAGGCACAAAAAAAATACCAATCAATGGCATTTGGTGGCAATCTGGAATTAATCAAGTAACACAATTGTGTGATAATTATGATGGAATAATGAAGAATACATTTCTTTATGAAGGAAAAGGAATGTATGAGCCAGTAGAAGTAATTGATGGTTTGATAATGATAACACAATATGATATTAAATGGAGAGAAGATTTATTTGATGGGTGGCATTTTTATGATATATCACAAAGTATGGAATTTAACAGAAATAAATATAAAATTGTTATTCCAAAACAAGAAAACCCTTGGTGTGTACATGATTGTGGTATAGTAAATATGTCAAATGGATATGAAGAATATAGATTGAAATTTATAGAGGAGTACAAAGATGATATATACTATAATTTACCTCTTGTAAGTGTGCTTATACCAACATATAACGAAACACATTTTTTTAAACAGGCATTAGAATCTGCAATAAATCAAACCTATAAAAAATTAGAAATAATTATAGGTGATGATAGTACTACTGTTGAAGTTAGACATTTAGTTGAAAAATACTTAAATAAATATGACAATATAACTTTTATTAATAATAATGGTCCTCTTGGTGAAAAAGGAAAGAATAATATGGAAAATTTATTTAAGTTATCTAATGGGGAATATATAAGTTATTTAATGCATGATGATTTATATAATCTAGATAGAATTGAGAAAATGATGATGTATTTTCAAAATGATAAGTCTATAGCTTTAGTAACATCAAGTAGAAATTATATTGATGAAGATAATAATTTAATAGATGTATTATCTCTTAACGCAGATAAAAATCTTAAGATAAAAGGAAAAGATGCAATTAAGTATATAGCATGTGCTCTATATAATTTTATAGGGGAGCCAACAACCGCTATATTCAAGAGAAGCTTAATAAATAATGATGAGATAATGGATTTAAATGGAAATCAGATTACCTGTTTAGGAGATGTCAGTATATGGGCTAAAGTATTATTACAAGGAGATATGATTTTTTTACATGAGTCATTAAGCTCATTTAGAAGTCATAAGAATCAAAACACACATAATCAAATTATTCAAAGCGGAAGTGTATTGGATTGGTGTTATTTAGTTGACCATTGTTGCAAGAATAATATCTTGGAAAAGAATAAAGAAGAGTTTAAGAAAGTTATAAGATTATTATATGACAGATTCGATAAACAATTAAAAGATATTTATAACTATACTCCAAATAGTGATGAGAAAGAAGAGTTTAATAGAGTAAAAAATAATGTAGATAAATTTTTAGATAACGATTACTTATATAAAAAATATATTTAGGAGATAAAGGTAAAGTGCAGCATAAGTATAACCTAGAACTGAAACGAATAAAAATAAGACCGTTAAATATAGGCGATATAGAGTTGTTAAGAAAATTAAGAAATGAAGATTATAACAGGATGTGGTTTATTAATTCAAATAAAATTTCAAAATATGAACAAAGAAAGTGGTTCGAATGTTATAAACATAAAAAAAATGATTTTATGTTTATTGTAGAAGACAAATTAAATAATACCTTTATAGGTAGTGTGGCGCTATATGATATTGATAAAAATATTGGGGAATTTGGTCGTCTTATTATTGATAATAGCAAAGTAAAAAATGGATTTGGATATGATGCTACTATGGGAGCATGTATAATTGGATTTGAAATACTTAATCTAGATAAAATTAGATTAGAAGTATATAAGTCAAATTTGAGAGCAATAAGAATATATGAAAAGGTTGGTTTTATAGAAATAAATGAAAGTAAAAGTAATCTTATTAAATGCATGCAACTAGAAAAAAAAGAATTTAATCTAATGAGAGGAGATAAGTAAAAATGGGAATACAATTATTTAAACCAACTTTTCACATTGATGAATGTTTAGAGGAAATTAGGGAATGTCTTGAAGAGGGCTGGACTGGATTAGGTTTCAAGACTATTAAATTTGAAAATAGATGGAATGAATATACAGGTCATAAAAATTCTCACTACTTGAATTCAGCTAGCGCTGGGCTTCATCTTGCAATTAAGATTTTAAAACTCGAAAATAAATGGAATGATGGGGATGAGATTATTTCTACACCACTTACATTTGTGTCAACAAATCATGCAATTATGTATGAGAATTTAGTGCCACGTTTTGCAGATATAGATGAATATTTATGTCTTGATCCTAAAGATGTAAAGAATAAAATAAATGATAAAACTAGAGCTATTGTATTTGTAGGTTATGGTGGAAGAGTAGGTAGACTTAAAGAAATAATTAAAATATGTAAAGAATATAATCTGAAATTAATTTTGGATGCAGCACATATGGCAGGAACTCGTATGGATGGGATATTTCCAGGTACATTAGATGGTGTAGATGTGGCTATATATTCATATCAAGCTGTGAAAAATTTACCTACAGCGGATAGTGGTATGATTTGTTTTAACAATGAAAAATTAGATTCTATGTGTAGGAAGTTTACTTGGCTTGGGATAAATAAGGATACATACACTAGAAGTAATAGTGAAGGAAAATATAAATGGGAATACGATGTTGAATATTTAGGGTTTAAAAATCATGGGAACTCAATAATGGCAGCAATTGCTTTAGTACAATTAAAATATTTGGATTCAGATAATGAATATAGAAGAGAATTGTGTAAATATTATGATGAGCTTTTCGCAAATAATTCCTATGTAAAATCTATCCCAGCTCCATTTGAAAAGGAATGTTCATATCATATTTATGCAATTGAAGTAGATGACAGAGATAATCTCATGATGGCATTGAATGATGTAGGAATTTTTCCAGGAGTACATTATAAAGATAATACAGAATATGACATGTACTCGTACGATTACGGAAAGTGCCCAAATGCACATAAAATGTCAAAAAGAATTATTTCATTACCTCTTCACATGCAGTTAAACAAAGAAGAAATAAGATATATAGCACAAGAAATAAACAAATTTACAGGATGTAAATAAAAACTATCTATATATGTGCAGAATACAAGGAGAGGATTAAGACATGGACTCTAAAAAAATATGTTTTATAACATGTGTAAGTAATAGCAGAGATTATGAAGAATGTTTATTTTATATAAATAATTTAAGAATACCAGATGGTTTTAGTATAGAGATAATTGGTATTAGAGATATTTTGTGTATGTCAAAAGCATATAATAATGCTTTAGAAAAAACAAATGCAAAATATAAGGTATATATTAACCAAAATACACTTATAATTAATCAGAATTTTATATATGATGTTTTGGATTTATTCAATTCTGATAAAGATATAGGAATGATAGGAATGGCTGGGGTTAAAAAGCTACCTATTAGTGGTGTATGGTTTGAATTAGAAGAATATAATATAGTTAAAGTATATAATAATTTTACTAGAGAAGTAGAGTTTATATGTAAAGATGACATAAAAGGTGATTATGAACAAGTAGAAGTGATTGATGGATTAATTATGATAACTCAATATGATATTAAATGGAGAGAAGATATATTTGATAACAGTTATTTTTATGATGTATCACAATGTATGGAATTTAATAAAAAAAAGTATAAAATTATTATACCAAATTTAAAAATACCTTGGTGTATATATTTAGGAGAAAAAATTAATAGAACTGATATATATGAAGATTATAGGGTTAAATTTATAAAAGAATATGAAAGAGAAATTTATTCAAACCTACCATTAGTAAGTATTCTTATACCCACATATAATCAAACCTTATTTCTTAGTCAAGCATTAACATCTGCTTTAAATCAAACATATAAAAAAATTGAGATAATAATAGGGGACGATAGTACAACAGATGACGTTGAGAAACTAGTAAAAGTATATATGAAGTACTACAACAATATAAAATACATAAATAATGGAGGGCCATTAGGTGGGAATGGAAATATAAATCAAGAGAAGATACTTAAAGTAGCAAAAGGAGAATATATAAGTTATCTATTTCATGATGATTTACATAATGAAAATAGAATTGAAAAAATGATGAATTATTTTATGAATGATGGTTCCCTAGTATTAGTAAGTTCTAGTATGAATTATATAGATGAAGATAATAATGTAGTAAGAAAACAGTCTATATCATCAGGGAAAGATATTAAAATGTCAGGACAAGATGTAATTAAAGAAACATTAGTAAAACTAATAAATTTTATAGGAGCACCTTCAATGGTTATTTTTAAGAATATAATAGAAGCTGAAGGTATATTTACATTAGATGGGAACTATATAACAGCTTTAGTAGATGTTGCCGCATGGATTAAACTATTAGAAAAAGGTAATATGATGTACATAGATGAGGTATTAAGTTCATTTAGATTGAATAAAAACCAAAATAGTAATAATGTACTTATACTTAGTGGCTCTGCACCAGATTGGTACTATATAATAGAGTATTGTTATAAAAATAAATTATATATTAAAAATAGAGAACAATATGATAAAGAGATGTTATTATGGTATAAATCATGTGCATACTTAATTAAAATGTTCTATGAATATAAACCAGAAGAATTTGAGATGAATGAATATAATAGATTAAAGTATGAGATGGACAAGCTCATAGATAAGTGTGAACTAATTGTTAAAAATGTATGCAATAATTTAGAAAATTAGGTTTAATAAATAGTTTATACAAGATATATAGATTGTTTTATAAATTGTATAATTTTCATTGAAAATATATGTCATTAACAATTTGGTTATGAGTGAGGAGAGTATAGTTATGATAAACGTCACAAAGACATACCTTCCAGACATTGAAATATATAAATCTTATGTAGGCAAAATATATAAATCTGGATGGCTAACAAATAATGGAGAGATACTAAATTGTTTGGAAAAAAAACTTGAACAATATCTAGGTGTTAAAAATATAGTGTTAGTTGCAAATGCAACTTTAGGATTACAAATAGCATACAAGTTATTAAATCTAACAGGAGAAGTGATAACCACGCCATTCTCTTTTGTAGCAACAACAAGTTCTTTACTATGGCAAAATATAAATCCTGTATTTTCTGATATAGATAAAAGTACATATAATATTGATATTGAGAAAATAGAAAAAAAGATAACTAACTTAACAAGTGCAATATTGCCAGTACATGTATTTGGAAATGCATGTGATGTCGAAAAAATAGAAAAATTATCTATGAAGTACAATCTTAAAGTTATCTATGATGCTGCTCATGCATTTAATATTAACTACAAGAACAAGAGCATACTAAATTATGGAGATATATCTGTGGTAAGTTTTCATAGTACAAAACTTTTTCATACTATTGAAGGTGGTGCTATTATCATTAATGATAATAGTCTTTATAAAAAAGCTAAATCTATGATAAATTTTGGCTTTGAAGATGGAGAGATAAAATATTTAGGAATAAATGCAAAAATGAATGAATTTCAAGCTGCAATGGGAATGTGTGTATTAGAAGATATAAATAATGTTATTGCTTCAAGAAAAGAGATATATATGTACTATTTATCTAAATTAAAAAATATGCCACAAATTTCATTACAATTACAAAATAAACATGCTAATCAAAATTATACATATCTACCAATATTGCTAGAGAGTGAGGAGAAGCTTGTTAGCACAATAGAGGTTATGAATTTAAATGGTATTTATCCAAGACGATATTTTTACCCATCACTAAATACATTAGAATATATTAATTGTAAAGAAACGATGGAGATATCTGAGAATATCTCAAGAAGAATATTATGTTTGCCTTTGTATGATTCACTAGAAAAAAGTGATGTAGATATAATAGTTAATATATTAAATAGTATATAATCCTAATTTAAAATAAAATTTATTTAGAATGGAGAAAAAGGGTAATGACAAGTTTTTTATCAAGAGAAGAAGTATTAAAATTGGGTTTTAAAAGTGTTGGGAAAAATGTACTAATAAGTAGATGTGCAAAAATATATGGAGCTTCAGAAATAGTCATAGGAAATAATGTAAGAATAGATGACTTTAATGTTATTAGTGGGAAAATAACTATAGGCAATTATGTACATATAGCTCCGTTTGGAGGCTTTTTTGCAGGAGATGAAAGGATAACAATTGGAGATTATACAGCTATTTCTTGGAGAGTGACAATATGTTCTAAAAGTGATGATTTTTCAGGAAAAACTATGAATAACCCCACAGTTCCAGATAAGTATAAAAATCTTACAAATGAATCTGTGGCAATTGGAAAACATGTGATTTTAGGAACAGCTAGTGTTATATTGCCAGGAGTTACGATTGGTGAAGGTGCAGCTATTGGAGCTAGTGCATTAGTTAACAAATCGTGTAAAGCATGGACTATCAACGCAGGTGTACCAGTTAAATATATAAAAGATAGAGATAGAGGAGCATTATCCTTATCGAAACAATTTGAACAGGAATTGCAAGAATAATATTTAGATTTTATTAATTAGTTAGAAAGGGTAAAAATGAATAATAAAAATATATGTTTTATAATATATGTTAATAATGAAAAGAGTTACAAAGAATGTTTATTCTATATAAGGAATTTAAATATTCCAAGTGAATTTAATTTGGAGATAATAGCAATAAAAGACACATTGTGTATATCAAGTGGATATAATTATGCCATGAAAAAAAGTAATGCTAAATATAAAATATATATTCATCAAAATACACTTATAATTAATAAATATTTTATATATGATATGCTAGAAATTTTTAATAACAAAGATATAGGAATGATAGGAGTAGCAGGAGCAAAAAATATACCAATTAGTGGAATATGGTGGGACATCAAAGGTGAAAGAGTTATTAATATATTTAATAACATGTCTGGAAAAATGGAACTTTTAAATACTTGTAATTTTAGCGATAGCTATGAAAAAGTAGAAGCTATATCAGGTATAGTGATGGCAACACAATATGATATTAGATGGAGAGAGGATATATTCTATGAAAATGAGTTTTATGATATAGCTCAAAGTCTTGAATTTTATAGAAAAAATTACGAAGTAGTCATACCTTATCAAAAATATCCATGGTGCATTTATGATTTAGGGAAAAAAGCATCTATGAGTGTATCTGAGGAAGATAGAATAAAATTTCTATTAGAATACAAAGATGAGATATACCCTGAAAATGTAGTAGTTGTGAGATTAAAAGGCGGATTAGGAAATCAAATGTTTCAATATGCTATTGCCAGAAACATTCAAAATAAAACTAATAAAAAATTAATATTAGATATAAGTTTTTACGAAAATTATAAAGTATGGGATTTTAATCTAGATATATTCAATATGAATAATGATATGGAAATCAATTTTAAATATAAGAATATATTTGATGGTATAGGTAAAGAAAATATTGAAGGATATATTGAGGAACAAGATTTCTTAGAATTCAATGAAAGTTTTTTAGAATGTACAAATAGCATTATTTATTTAGATGGATATTTTGGGATTTATAAGTATTTTGAAGATATAAAAGATATCTTAAGAAATGAATTTAGTATTATTAAGGAGATTAGCATAAAGGCAAAAGCAATTTTAGAAGATATAAAAAGAAGTAATTCTGTTTGTATACATTTTAGGAGAGGTGATTATGTACATGATGAGAATGCTAATAGAATGTTTGGAGTATGTTCTTTAGAGTACTATAAAAATGCTATAGAGAAGTTAATGTCTATAGAATCAAATCTGAAATTTTATGTATTTTCTAATGATATTGAATGGGTAAAAAACAACTTTAAGATAGAAAACTGTACATATGTAGATAGATTAATGACTACCTATAATTTTGAAGATTTTGAGTTAATGAAGTCTTGCAAGCATTTTATAATAGCTAATAGTACTTTTAGTTGGTGGTCGGCGTATCTAGGAGAATATTATAGAAAGATTGTAATAGCACCTAAAAGATGGTATGTAGATGAAAAAATGAATGAAAAGAGTTCAGAACTTATACCTAGTGGGTGGATTAGAGTATAGTAAACTTATACATGGAAAGTATGTTTATAGGAGAATTAATATGGATAAAAAAATAGCTTTAATAACAGGTATAACAGGACAAGATGGATCATATCTAGCAGAATTATTGTTAGATAAAGGGTATGAAGTACATGGCATAATAAGGAGAGCGAGTACTTTTAATACAAAGAGAATAGACCATTTATATAAAGATCCACATGAAGAGGATGTAAATTTATTTTTACATTATGGTGATGTGACAGATTCAAGTAATTTAAATAGATTAATAGAAAAAATTAAGCCAGATGAAATATATAACTTAGCTTCACAATCTCATGTAGGAGTATCTTTTAATTTACCAGAATATACTGCTGAGACGACTGCAATAAGCACACTAAGGTTATTAGATGCTATAAAAGAGAACTCATTTAAAACTAAATTTTATCAAGCATCTACAAGTGAGTTGTTTGGAGGAATTTTAGGAACAGCACCACAAAATGAAGAAACTCCATTTCATCCTAAAAGTCCATATGGAGTAGCTAAACTATATTCATATTGGATAACTGTAAATTATAGAGAGGCATATAATATATTTGCATGTAATGGAATATTATTTAATCATGAATCTCCTAGAAGAGGAGAGACTTTTCTTACAAGAAAGGTTACAAGAGCAGTTGCATCTATATACTTAGGTGAACAAGATAAACTATATTTGGGAAATTTGGATGCTAGGAGAGACTGGGGTCATGCTAAAGATTATGTAGAGGGAATGTGGAGAATGTTACAACAACATAATGCACAAGATTATGTTTTGTCAATGAATGAAACCCATACAGTTAGAGAATTCTGTGAACTTGCATTTAAAGAATTAGGATATGAATTAGAATGGCAAGGGGCTGGATTAGATGAAAAAGGAATAGATAGAAGGACAAAAAAAGTACTTATAGAAATTGATCCAAGATATTTTAGACCATTAGAAGTTGATTTATTGTTAGGTGATAGTACTAAAGCTAGGACTGAATTGAAATGGGAACCAAAATATTCATTTGAAGATTTGGTTAAGGAAATGGTAGAGTATGACTTAAAATCTTTAAAGAAAGGCGAGGAGTATAAGTCTAAATTTGAGAATTAAACTTTAGGAGAAATAATTTATGATTAATAAAAATTCAAAGATATATGTAGCAGGCCATAAAGGAATGGTTGGGTCTGCTATAATTAGAGAATTATCTAGGAATGGATATAAAAATATAATAATCAGAAGCTCTAAAGAACTTGATTTAAGAAGACAAAACGAAGTAGAGCTATTTTTAGAACAGGAGAAGCCAGAATGTGTTATTTTAGCAGCAGCTAAAGTAGGAGGAATTGCTGCAAATATAAAATATCCATCAGAATTTATTACAGATAATCTATTAATACAAACTAATGTAATAAGCAGTAGCTTTAATAATAATGTAAAAAAATTAATTTTTTTAGGTAGCTCATGTATATATCCGAAAGATGCACCACAGCCTTTAATAGAAGATTATTTACTTTCTGGAAAACTAGAACCTACAAATGAAGGATATGCAATAGCTAAAATAGCTGGACTAAAGATGTGCGAATATTATAATAGACAATATGGTGTGGATTTTATAAGTCTAATGCCTTGTAATTTATATGGGGAGAATGATAATTTTAATTTAGAAGATTCGCATGTTATGGCTTCTTTAATAAGACGATTCCATGAAGCTAAAGTTAATGAATTATCTCATGTAGATGTTTGGGGAAGTGGAACTCAATTAAGAGAATTTTTGTATGTAGATGACTTTGCAGATGCGCTTGTTTATGTCATGGAAAATTATAAGGGGCATAAATTTTTAAATGTAGGTACAGGATATGATATAACTATAAAAGAATTAAGTGAACTAATAAAACAAATAGTAGGATATAAAGGTGAGATTAGATTTGACACATCAAAGCCAGATGGAATGCATAGGAAAATCATGGATATAAGTATGATAAAGAATATAGGCTGGAATATGAAAACAGATATGTATGAAGGTATAGATAAAACATATAAATGGTATTTAGATAATAAATTTCTATTTGAATAGGAGGTTAGTGTAAATGAGTAATTATCCTTTAGCAACAACTACTTGGGATGAAAAAGAAATTGAGGCAATAAATAGAGTTATAGAAAGTAATTTTTATAGTATGGGTAAGGAAGTAAAATGTTTTGAGGATGAGTTTGCAAATTTTATTGGTTCTAAATATGCTATAATGGTTAATTCTGGATCTTCAGCGAATCTTATAGCTATTGGAGCCTTAATGTTTTCTAAACATAATAACCTAAAAAAGGGAGATGAGGTTATAGTTCCTGCTGTTTCTTGGTCCACTACATATATGCCACTTCAACAGTATGGTTTAAAACTAAAGTTTGTTGATATCGATATAAATACATTAAATTTTGATTTAGATGAAGTAGAAAAAGCAATAAGCAAAGACACAAAAGCCATATTTGCGGTTAATTTATTAGGAAATCCAAATGATTTTGATAGATTAATAGATATATGTAAAAAAAATAATCTTATACTAATAGAAGATAATTGTGAGTCGATGGGAGCTTCTTATAAAGGTAAATATACTGGTACTTTTGGTCTTGTGGGAACATTCAGTACATTTTTCTCTCATCATATAACAACAATGGAAGGTGGTATTGTAGTAACAGATGATGAAGAAATTAAAGACATATTGTTATGTCTAAGAGCTCATGGATGGACTAGAAATTTAGCAAAAGATAGTAAAATATATATAAAACATGAAGACGATTTCTATGAAATGTTCAATTTTATCGTTCCTGGATACAATCTAAGACCATTAGAAATTGAAGCAGCAGTAGGAAGAGAGCAATTAAAAAAATTAGGACAAATAATTAAAAATAGACAGGAAAATGGAAAGTATTTTGAAAATAAATTTAAGGATTTAAAAGGCATAAAAATACAAGAAAATATACAAAATAGCTCTTATTTTGGTTTTTCTATAATATTAGATAATAAAGATGTTGAAAGAAAAACAGTAATAAATAAGTTAAAAACAAATGGAATAGAAGTAAGACCTATAGTATCTGGAAATTTTACTAGAAATGAAGTTATAAAGTATTTTGATTATAAAATAGAAGGCGATTTGTGTAATGCAAATAAATTACATGATAATGGTTTTTTTATAGGTAATCATCATTATAATGTAAAACAAAATATAGACTATATTTATGATTTGTTAAAAGATTGTTTATAGTAAAAATTAAAATATTTTTTTGATTTATAAGTTAGTTTGGAGATAACTTAAGATAATTTAGTTTTTTATTGTAAGTCTTTGTGTATTTTTAATATACAAACACTATATTGATTAATTATTGTAAATATTATTGTCAGAAAATAAACTAAAAAGTTATATATAAAAAATATTTAAAAAAATATTTAAAAAATTTATTATTTATTGTATACTTAAATTAAAACTAAATAGGCAAAACTAGAGAAATCTAGTGACGCAAAGCTATAGGGGCTAAGGTTCGTATATACGAATTATGTCAGCCAGTTGCCAAAAAGAGTCCTAGGTGTATTGTATACATAGGATTAGTCGAAGTGACTACCTTTTTGGTGGTCATTTTATTATGGAAAAATTACTTTATTATAGTAGAAAGTACATATAATAACATATTTTACCAAATTATAATTTGAAATAAAAGAAAACTATCTAAAAAAGTTGCCATTTTACAAAAAAAGGCAACTTTATAAAGAAATTTTTAAATACATATTAAATTTTTTTTTTATTTTTACTGGAGT
Source organism: Clostridioides difficile (assembly GCA_012955965.1). Taxonomy (GTDB): domain Bacteria; phylum Bacillota; class Clostridia; order Peptostreptococcales; family Peptostreptococcaceae; genus Clostridioides; species Clostridioides difficile_G. The sequence goes on along the minus strand of JABBZI010000008.1, from coordinate 63,455 downwards.
TTGCTGAGAAAAAATTCGTTTTCTTACTAAAATGATATATTATTATGTTAATGTAATAGAATTGCAATAGATTTAAATGAACAAAGAAGTCATTTTTTGTAATATAGCAACTTCATTTTTTTATTAAATGTAGCAAATAAATATATGTTGAGGAGGGATGAGCATGAATACATATGACATTATAAAAATGGGACTAGATGCAACTAATCTAAGAAGTCAAACAATAGCAAATAATATAGCAAATATAAATACTGAAGGTTACAAAAAACATTATGTAACTTTTGAAGAAACATTAAATGATGCCATGCCTAAAATAGAAGAAAAAATAGACAATTCTAAAGGCTTAAGAGTAGATGGAAATAATGTGGATATAGAAGAAGAAAAAGTAAAGCAAGCAATGACAACGTTACAATATAATGCTTTAATAGGTTTTGCAAATGGCAAAATAGCAATGACTAAGTCAATAATAAGTGGGAGGTAACTAGAAGATGAGTGTGTTCAGTGGAATGGAAATCTCTGCTAGTGGATTAACAGCAGAAAGTTTAAAAATGGATATCATATCATCAAATGTGGCTAATATAAATGCTACAAGAGGTCCAAATGGAGAAGCATATAGGAGAAAAATTGTTTCATTTGAAGAAAACTATGATAATAAATTAGGTATGTTAGGAGTAAAAGTCACATCTGTTGAAGATGATAAATCACCTCTTAAAGAAGTATATGACCCATCTCATCCAGATGCAAAGCCAAATGGATATGTAGAATATCCAAACGTAAATATATTGGTTGAAATGACGGATTTAATAACAGCTTCACGAGCATATGATTCTAACATAGACACACTGAATGCTCAGAAATCTATGATATCGAAAGCTTTGGAAATAGGAAAGTAGGGATAAATTATGCCAATTACACAAATTAACAATTTAATGCAAGGTGCAAAGTTAGATAATTTGATTGGAGAAACAAAACCATTAAATCTTAATAATAAAGAAGAAAAAAAGAATTTCGAAGATGTAATAATGGACACTATAGACAAAGTCAATTTTCAGCAAGTGACAGCAGATAATATGAAAGAAAAATTTATAAAAGGCGAAGATGTTTCTATGCATGAGGTTATGTTAAAAGGCCAAGAAGCACAACTATCTATGCAATATCTAATAGAAGTTAGAAATAAGATTCATGATGCATATCAAGAAATGAATAAAGTACAAATTTAGCCTTTTGAACAGGAGTAATAATCAATGATAACCAGTTTTAAAAATAAGATTAAGGAGCAAGTTGCTAAAGCTAGGACAAAAATAGGTTCTTTAAAAAAAGGAACTAAGATAGCATTAGGTATAGGGATTGTTGCTATATGTTTAGCGCTAGTATTTACAGCAATATCTGCAAGTAAAAATAAGTATGCAGTCTTATTTTCAGAACTAGATGTTCAAGATGCTGCAGATATATCAGCAGAATTAGAGTCTAGAAAGATCGATACTAAGGTAAAGGGAAGTACAATTTATGTTCCTAGAACAGAAGTTGATAAGTTGAGACTGGAGCTAGCTCCAAGTCTTACAGGTGGTTCTAAAGGATTTGCACTAATGGATGATAGTTCCTCTATAGGTCTTACTGATGAAGAATTTCAAATTAAGAAACAACGAATTATACAAGGTGAAATAGAAAAAACAATCAAGAGTTTTCCACAAGTGGAAGATACTAGAGTACATATAACATTTGGAGAATCATCAGTGTTTGAAAAAGAGGCAGTTCCAGGAAGTGCAGCAGTTTACTTAATGTTAAAGCCAGGAACTACTTTAGAAAAAAATCAGATAAAATCTGTTATGGCACTTGTATCAGGAAGTGTAACAAATATACCAGAGAAAAATGTTCAAGTTATTGATAATAAGATGAATTTATTATCAGAAGGTATCTTAGACGATGAAGAAGTTGATGAAAATAATCAACCAATAAATGGTGGTATTAGTGTTGATAAAAATAAGGCATCTGAACAAGCATTGAATAAACAATTAGAAAAGTCTATTTTGGAAATGCTAGAACCAATATTTGGTACAGGGAAAGTAAAAGCTACAGTAAATGCTGATTTAAGTTTTGATACAGCTGAAAAAACTGAAATAAAAATTGACCCTGATAAAGTTGCAATAAAGGAAACAAGGTCAAAAAATTCATCTAAATCTGCGACAAATAATGTCCAAGGTGTAGATGCTAATATGAATAATCAAGCAAATAAAAATGGCACTAACACAGAAGATAGTTTAGATGAGAGCTTTGAATATGAGACAGGAAAGATTGAAACTCATACTATAGTTGCACCAGGAGAACTTAAAAGATTGACAGCTTCTGTTGCTATAGATGGAAAAATAGCTAAAGGTGTTCAAGCTGATGTAGAAGATATTGTTAATAATGCTATAGGTATGGATGGAGCGAGAGGAGATACTCTTAGTGTTGTTTCAATGGTATTTGATCCTAAAGGTAAAGCTGAAGCCAAACAAGAAATGGAAGATATTAAAAAAGAAGGATTCAAAACCAATATAATAAAGGCTGTTATTGGAGTAGTAGCAGTTGTTGCAGTAGGAATTATTGGATATCTAATATATAAAAAGAGAAGTGAACAAGAAGATATGGATTATGAGGATGAAGTTTATAGTACTAATTCTGGTACTGTTGATAAGAAAGACAATCCTCTATTGGGGGATGACCCAGAATTGACATTAGAGGAAGCTGTTAAAATGTATGCAGAAGAAAAACCAGACCAAGTAACAGAAATAATAAAGACTTGGTTAAATGAGTAAGGGGGATAGAATGTGTCCACAGAAATTACAAATGTTAGTGCATTTGATTTAAGTGATATAAGTGAAAGTGAAAAAGAGCAAAATGAAAAAATAGAAGGCGAAGGTTTAAAAAAAGCTGCTGTACTTTTGATGACATTAGGACCAACTGTGTCTAGTGATATAATAAAAAGCCTTCCAGATAAACAAGTTCAAAAAATAGGTTTGGAAATTGCAAATATTTCTTCGATAGCTTCAAAAGAAAGAAGAGAAATATTAAAAGAGTTTGTAGAAATAAATAAAGCTAAAGATTATGTTATAGAAGGTGGACTGGAATATGCAAGAGAATTGCTGAGTAATGCATTGGGAAATTCTAAAGCAAATAAATTACTTGAAGGTATATCAATAGATACAAGCACAAAACCTTTCAAACATATTATAAAGTTGGATACAAAGAAGATATTAGAAATACTTAGAAATGAAAGTGCACAGACCATAGCTATTTTACTTGCACATATGGAGCCACAAGATGGCGCAGAAGTTTTAGCTCATTTAGATTTAAATCTACAGAATGAGGTAGCGATGAGAATAAGTTCAATGGGGGCAATATCTCCAGAAGTTATAAAAGTAATTGAAAATTCATTAGAAAATAAATTACATTCAATAAGTGGTGAAGATTTTAAAGATTATGGTGGAATAGCTACTCTAGTTCAAATATTACTTAATTCTGATAGAAAAACAGAAAAGAATATTTTGAATACTGTTGAAGAAAAAGACCCAGCTTTAGCAGCCCAAATTAAATCTCATATATTTGTATTTGAAGATATTGTCAAACTAGATGATATGAGCATACAAAAAGTATTAAAAGAAGTAACTATGAAGGATTTAGTCTATGCTTTAAAAGGTGTGGATGATGAAATTTCAGATGCTGTATATAGAAATCAATCTTCTAGAGCAGCAGAAGCACTTAAAGAAGAAATGGAAATGGTTGGTGTCATAAAAGTTGCACAAGTTGAAGGTGCTCAACAAAAAATAGTAAATAGTGTAAGAAAACTTGAAAGAGAAGGCGCTATAACTATTGTAAGGAATTTTGGTGATGACTTTGTCGAATAATAAAATTATTAAAAGTAAGAAAGCATCATATAAAGGAGTTCTAGATTTATCTATAATAGATAAAGCTAGGCTGGGAGAAGCAAATATAAACGAAGAAAATGATTGTAGATTTAGAGATGAAGTAATAAAAGAAGCTATAGAGTCTGCTGAGATAAAAAAGAATGAAATATTAGAAGAAGCAAAAACAAATGCACAAAATATAGAAAAACAAGCTTATGAAAAAGGATATAGCCAAGGTCAAAAAAATGGATATGAGGATGGATATAAAGAATCCTACGATGAATATACCCAAAAAGCTAAAGATGAAGCAGATTTTATAAGAAATCAGGCAAATTTAATTTTATTACAAGCTAATGAGAAAATGACTGAGTACATAAAGGAAAAAAATAAAGAAATTATAAGGCTTGCTATCAATATGGCTAGCTCTGTTCTAAAAAATCATTTTGAAGATGAAGAATCTATGAGTGACTTGTTAAAACAAATTATTCAAGATTATGAAGGAAGTAGTTCATTCATAGTAAGATGTAATTCTTTCTATAAAGATAATATAGAGAAAGCGTTTGAACTATTCAAAGAAGAAACCTCATTCAAATCAAGTGTATTTGTTATCGCAGATGATAGTATAGATAAAGGAAATGCTATTATACAAAAGGAAAATGGAAGAATAATAGTTGGTATTGATTGTGCTATGGAAAAACTAAAAGAAGAATTGCTTGGTGAATAAAGTATGTATAAAACTGATATATCTATAGATTTTGACAAAATAAATAAGAAAATAGAAAATTTAGAACTTACTATATCAGAAGGAAGAGTTAAGAAAATAATAGGGCTTACTGTAGAAGTTGAAGGGATAAAAGCTTTTGTTGGAGAGTTATGTGTTATATACAATCAAGTCAATAAGACAGTAAACTGTGAAGTAGTAGGTTTTAAAGATACAGAAGTTATATTAATGGCATTGGGAGAGTTAACATTAATAGCACCTGGTTGCAAAGTTATTTCTAAGGGGATACCTTTAAGTGTTATGTGTAGTGATAATTTATTAGGAAAAGTACTTGATGGTCTTGGAAATCCTATAGATAACTCAGAAGTTGTTTTAGGAGATAGATACAACTTGAATAATGAACCTCCTGACCCAATGAAGAGAAAAAAAATACGAAATATAATGGAAACAGGTGTAAGAGCAATAGATGCATTTACTACTTGTGGTGAAGGACAGAGAATAGGAATATTTGCAGGAAGTGGAGTAGGTAAGAGTACAACTCTAGGTATGATTGCCAGAAATGCAAAAGCAGACGTAAATGTAATTGCTCTTGTTGGAGAAAGAGGAAGAGAAGTCCTAGATTTTATTGATAAAGATTTAGGTGAAGAGGGAATGAAAAAATCTGTTGTTGTATGCGCGACATCTGATAAAGCTCCTTTGGTTAGACTTAAAGGTGCTCTTACTGCTACTGCAATAGCTGAGTATTTTAGAGACCAAGGTAAAAAAGTAATACTTATGATGGACTCAGTAACTAGATTTGCTATGGCACAAAGGGAAGTAGGAATAGCAATAGGAGAGCCGCCAGCTCAAAAAGGATATACACCATCTGTATTTGCTATTTTACCAAAACTTATGGAGAGAACAGGAACATCAGATAAAGGCTCTATTACTGCATTTTATACAGTATTAGTTGATGGAGATGACTTTAATGAGCCAATAGCAGATACTACAAGAGGGATACTTGATGGTCATATAGTTTTATCTAGAGACTTGGCGAATAAGAATCATTATCCTTCTATAGATGTCTTGAATAGTTTGAGTAGACTTATGAATGAGATTGCTTCAAAAGAAGATATACAAGTAGCTTCATTTGCAAGAGATATGCTTTCTGAGTATAGAGAAGCGGAAGATTTGATAAATATAGGAGCATATGCTTCTGGTACCAATAAAAAAATAGATGAAGCAATCTACTATCATGAGCATATTATTAATTTTTTAAAACAAGGGATAAATGAAAAGAGTTCTTTTGATGAAACTGAAAGCAGTTTGAAAAGAATATTTGAATAAACAATTTAAAAAAATATCTGAATAGGTTGTGATGAAATTGGATAAAAACTTTAAGTTTAGATTGCAGAAAGTTTTAGACTTAAAAATGAAAGATGAAGAAAAAATAAAAATGGAATTTGCTAAAATTCAGCAAAAAAAAATGGATATAGAGACTAATTTAGAAAACTTGGAAAGTAATTATAGTAAATATTCTATAAGTAAAGACAACGATAATATTCAAAATCAAAAGATAACTATTAATTATTTGTTAGCTCTAAATAACTCTATAACGGATTTATCAGAGGAACTAGATAAGTCAACAAATGAACTTGAAAAAGCTAGAAAACAGCTTATAGACAAACAAATAGAAAGAAAATCATTAGAAAAACTGAAAGAAAAAAAATATAGTCAGTATTATAGAGAAGAAAATTTAAAGGAACAAAAAACTAATGATGAGTTTGCAAGTATGAGTTATTTGAGAAATAGACAAGTTCTATAAGAATAGTAGGAAGTGAGGATATTATTGTATGAAGATACAAGCAGATTCTTATAATATTATTAAAGATATTGGGAATAAAAAAAGTTCATCTAAGGATAAAGATATAAAAAAGAATAAATTTGAAGACAATTTATATAAGGCAACAGACAATAAAACAGTTAAAGATAGAAAAGAAACAAGTAATCAAAATGTTAACTCAAATAAATCGGAAGATAGTGATAATGAGTGTCATTTTGAAGATAAAGGTAGGCAACTAGAAGAAGAAAATACATATGAAAAAGATTACAGTAAGATTAATTATATATTACAACAACTTCTAAATCTATTAAAAAATAATGATAAAAAAGACAAAGACATAAACTCTATATTAAATGATATAGAAAAGTTGAATGTATCAGATGAATTGAAGCAAGAAATTAAACTTAATAAAAATATGTTAAATAAGATTGTAAATCAGAATGCAGAATTAAATAAGGCTAATGCAAATAAATCTGATGATGTGCAAAATTTAGATATGATGAAATTAAGAGAGCTTTTAGACAATAATGTCAATGAAGACTTTGAAGTGATTAGTAAAACTACAGAGAAAGATACTAAAAGCATAGATCTATACAATTTTGATAGTAATAGAATGGACAATCTTAACTTAAATAAGCAAAAAGATGATAGTTCTGATATTTTAGAAAAATTAGCAGGGGCTAATGGAAATAAGAACGGGAACTTTAGCCAAGTAATAAATAAAAGTATTGATATAAATAAGAATAAAAATGACAATGTTAATTTAAAACATATAGAATCAAATGTCATGGAAGATTCGATTAAAGCTATTAAACATATGAAAACAAATGATATACAAGAGCTAACAATTAAATTAAGACCCAAAGAATTGGGAGATATGAATATACAATTACTGAAAGATAGTGAGAGTATGAAGGCCGTTGTAACTGTTTTTAATAAAGATGTATTTGACTCTATAAATAAAAATATTACAGATTTAAAGCAACATCTTGAACTTACAAATGTAAACATAAAAGATGTATCTGTGCAAATGCATAGTGACAATAGAAATACATCAGATACTTTTGATAAAGCATTTGAACAACAGAATAGACAAAATAACCAAGAAAATATGAATAAACAAGGCACAAATAATAAGCATAACAGTGTAGTCATAGAAGATGAGATTAAAGAAAATATTATTGATGATGATAGAGTAGATTTATTAGCTTAATAAGGGGGAAGTATTGTATGTACGGAGTAGCAGCAGCTTTAGCAGGTGCTCAAGGAAACTATAGGTCAAATAACTTAAGCCAACTTGAAAGAAATATTAATGATATTGCAAATAAACAAGTTAGAAGTAAAGGAAATCAGACAGTAACAGATAATGGAACTCCAATTATAGGGCAGGGAGACGATGCTGATAAAGATTTATTTATGAAAATACTTGTAGCACAAATGGGTAATCAAGACCCAATGAATCCACAAGACCCAACAGAGTATGTATCACAATTAGCCCAGTTTGCAACTTTAGAAAAAATGTCTGCTATGAATGATAAGTTAGATGTACTTTTAGCTTTAAGTAACTCTACTCTAATAAATTCTGCTTTGAGTATGGCAACATCATTAATTGGTAAACAAGTCGAGGTATCTGGAGAAGAGAAAGAAGATGAAAACATTGTAGGTGTAGTAAAGTCCACATATATAAAAGATGGAGAGGTACACTTAGAACTGAAAGTAGATGGAAGTGATAAAACTGTAGATGTTAAGTATGAAAAACTACTAAAAATAGGAGAAGTAAACACAAATTCAGATGAGGAAGAAAATTCTCCAGAATCAGGTGAAGGAGAAAGTTCTCCAGAAGAAGTATAATATTAAATTAGAAAAGAGGTATATTCATGATAAAAGCAATGTATTCAGGTGTAAGTGGTATGAAAGCAAATCAAACAAAGTTAGATGTAATAGGTAATAATGTAGCAAATGCAGGTACTACTGCTTTTAAGAAAAGTTCTGCTAGAATAACAGATTCATTTTACCAAACTGTACTATATGCAAGTGCTCCAACAGCTGCATTAGGGGGAACAAACTTAGGACAAGTAGGTGTAGGTAGTAAGATATCAAGTATAAATAAAAGTATGATACAAGGAAATGTACAGCCAACTAATAGACCATCAGATTTAATGATAGATGGAGAGGGATATCTTCCAGTAGTAAGACAAGGAACAGTTATGTATACAAGAGATGGTTCTTTTAACTTAGATACAGGATTTAAAGCAACAGCAGGACCTTTGCAGGATGTTTTGGGAGGAAGACTTGTAAACGGAGATGGATATATGTTACAAGGTGAAGTTTATGAGGGTTCATATGATCCTGATACTGGTGAATTTAAAAAAAATGGTGCTGCTAAAGGAAAAGAACCTATTATAATACCACTTCAAAGTGTAAGTCCTAAAGATGGTACGGTTCAAAATGTATTAGAGTATAACATATCAAAGGATGGAACAGTAGAATTTTTATTGAGCGATGGTCAAAGAACTCAATTTGTATATGGTAATATACCTGCTAATGCAAAACCAGGAGACCCATCTGGCTTAACTGTTAATGATGGAAAGATTCAAAAAGTACAAACATACGCATTCCAAAACCCCGCAGGACTAGATTCAGAGGGAGGAAACTTATGTAAGCCATCAGCAAACTCAGGAGACCCACAAATAGCAGGAGCTACAGGAACAATAATACAAGGAGCGATAGAAGCTTCCAATGTAGATATAGCAGAAGAATTTACAGAAATGATAATAGCAAGTAGGTCTTTCCAAGCAAACAGCAAAATAATATCAACATCAGATGAAATCCTACAAGAGATAATAAGTCTTAAGAGATAGTAGGTACATATTATGATAAGAGTAACAGATTTAAATGGAAGAAGTTACATATTAAACTCAGACCTTATAGTAAGAATTGATTCTGTACCAGAGAGCAGAATTTTACTTACAACAGGGGAAAAAAACCTTGTAAAAGAGTCTGTAAACGAGATAGTAGATAAAGTAATAAAGTATAAAAGAAAAATACATGTAGGTTATATTAGGAGCGAAAAATAATGAAAAAAACAGATTCACTGACATTTATTGGACTAATATTATCTACAGTATTAGTTTTATTTGGAGCAGTAAAAGGAAGTAGTTCAGGTCTAAAAAGTTTCTTTGATTTTGCATCAATACTAATCACAGTATTTGGGTCGTTTGGAGCTTTAATGATTACATTTACTCTTGATGATATAAAACTTATAAAAAATGCACTTCAATATTCATTTAAGACAATGAGTGTATCAAAATTAGACTTATTAAATCAATTTAAAGCACTTTCTAAAAAGGCTAGAAAAGAAGGGCTTCTATCGATAGAAAGTGATGTAATGAAAATACAAGACCCATTCATGAGAAAAGGATTAGAGTTATGTATTGATGGTCTGGAAGTAAATGAGATAAGGTCTATATTAGAATTAGAGATAGATTCTATTGAAGATACAAATAACAGATATTCTAAGATATTTAAAACTTGGGGTACTTTTGCACCTGCTTTTGGGATGTTAGGGACATTAATAGGTCTTATACAAATGCTATCTGACCTTACATCTCCAGACTTAATAGCATCTGGTATGGGAAAGGCATTAATTACAACATTCTATGGTTCTTTACTTGCTAATATAGCTTTAAATCCAATTGCGTATAATATAGACGAAAAAACAGAAAAAGAAGTTTATGTGAAAGAAATGATGCTAGAAGGAATAATAAGTATACAATCTGGTGAAAGCAGTATAGTGGTTGAAGAACGTTTAGCAACATACCTTTCAAGAAGTGAGAGATTACAGTTTACAAAAACCAATAAAAATACAGAAAGAGCAATGAGTAATGGGGCGTAAAAAAAATAAGAAGAAGGATGATATAAACCCAGATGCATGGCTAGCTACTTATGCTGATACAATAACACTGATTCTTACATTTTTTGTATTATTGTATGCGACATCAGTTGTAGATATGGAAAAATTCAAAAACATATCAAATGCATTAAAAGGGCAGTTTTCTGGAGTAAGTATGTTTAATACAGGCTCAAGTACAAGTGATAAATCACCAATAGATAGTACTCTAGTGGATAAAAGTGATAAATCAAATTTAGAGCAAGATTTAAAAGATAAGGTTAATAATTCTAACTTACAAAATAGTGTAACAGTAAAAGATGATAGTAGAGGGATTTTACTAGAGTTAGATGATTCAATACTATTTGACTCTGGGATTTCGGAGTTAAAAGTCAATAGTAAAGCTACTCTCAATAAAGTATATGACATGATAAAAATGATGAAAAATAAGATAGTTATAGAAGGTCATACTGATAATGTACCTGTGAAATCAAGTACACATGAATCCAATTGGGATTTATCTTCTAGTAGAGCAGTAAGTGTTGTAAGATACTTTGTAGAAGAAAAGGGAATGGACCCTAAACTATTTTCAGCAACAGGATGTGGAGAGTATCAGCCTTTGGTTTCAAACGAAACAGCAAAAGGAAGAGCTGAGAATAGAAGAGTTAATATACTTATAACTATCGACTAGGAGGAAGAGATTTGTTCAAAAATAAAAAAATTTTTCTAATTATTTTGATACTAATTATTTTCTCAGCAGGAGCAGGGTTTTTTTTATTAGGTGATGGAGGAAATAAGCAAATTACTAAAATTATAAGCTCATTTATTCCAACAGGAAAAGATAAAGGCGAAATAAAAACAGAAAATCTTGATTTAGAAGAAATGGTGTTGAAACTAGCTGATGAAGGTGTAAGATACCTAAAAGTATCAATAACTGTATCTTATGATTCTTCATATAAGGATATAGAAAAAAATACACCTTTAATTAGAGACAATATCATAAATTGCCTTATGGCAAAAAGAGCAGACGATTTTGCAGCTGAGAATTTAAATAACATAAAAGAAGAAATAAAAAATACATTAAATACACACCTAGGTGGAAATGTAATTCAAAATATATATTTTACAAATATAGTAGTGCAATAAAGGATGGTAAGACATGATACTTTATTTATTAAAGATATTAATATGTATTCCAATAATTTTAATATTGATAGTCTTATCTTTAAAAATTAGCCAAGGAAGTTTATTAAAAAAATACAATGATAAATATGTAAAGATATTAGACATTGTAAGTATAAATAAAAACAATAGCATAATAATTTTGAAGGTAGGTGAGGAGGGATGTATTGTTGCATCTTCTTCGTCTAGTATGAATAAGATAAAAGATTTGACAAAGGAAGAAATATCAAAGATAGAAGCTGATATTAAAGAAAGAAATTTTAAAATCCAAGATTTTAAAATGGAAAGAATTAAAACGAAATATGATTTCAGTAAATATATTGGAAAATTTACAAAAAAGGAAGATAAGTAAATGGAACTATTATCAAAATTACCTTTGGCTGATGTACCATATACAAGTTCAATGCAATTATTTTTATTTCTAACTGCATTAATGTTTTTACCATTTGTAATGTTTATGATGACAAGCTTTGTCAGAATAGTCATAAGTTTATCATTTTTAAAATCAGCATTAGGAGCACAGCAGGCAATCCCAAGTCAGGTCTTGGTAGGGCTTGCAATAGTATTGACAATATTTATAATGAGACCAGTATTAAATGAAATAAACGAAAAGGCATTACAACCATATATTAAAGAAGAAATTACTATGGAAAAAGCTATGAAGGAAGCAGAAGGACCTATTAAAGAGTTTTTACTGAAGCAAACTCGACAAACAGACTTGGATTTATTTGTAGAACAAGCGGGTTTAAAAGAAAAAAAACTAACTCGTGAAAATATACCATTATCTGTTGTAGTTCCAGCATTTGCTATAAGCGAATTAAAAACTGCTTTTCAAATAGGTTTTTTAATATACATACCATTTTTGATAATAGACCTTGTTGTGGCGAGTGTTTTAATGTCTATGGGGATGTTTATGTTGCCCCCAGTTATGATATCATTGCCATTTAAATTACTATTATTTGTAATGGTGGATGGATGGAACTTGATAGTAAAAACATTGATACTGGGATTTGGATAGGAGAAAAATAGCATGAGTGAATTTATGATAATGAGTGTTCTTAAAAATGGAATGTTTACAGGGGCTATGATTGCAGCTCCAGTACTAATTGTTTCTCTTATAGTTGGGCTTTTAATAAGTGTGTTTCAAGCCACAACTCAAATCCAAGAGCAAACATTGACTTTTGTACCAAAACTGATAGCAATTCTTTTAGTAGTAGCTATTGGTGGAAGCTGGATGTTACATACTATTATTAGTTTTACTTCTGAGATATTTAATATGATATCTCTTATAACTAAATAGGTAGGGTACATATGATTTTTGTATTTATTAGAATAGTAGCCTTTTTTGGGACGCTGAGAATACTATTTCCGGCTGGTACACCTGCTTTATTTAAGTCACTCTTTGCAATCATTATATCAATATTGATTTCAAGCACTATGCAAATCGAATATGCAGCAAATGTAGATAATATTGTAATGTTTACATTATATGGAATAAATGAAACTATAACAGGTATTATACTTGGATATATAACTAATCTATGTTTTTATAGTATCAGAATGGCTGGTTCTATGATGGACCAACAGATGGGCTTATCAATGATTAATATGTTTGACCCAAACTCAATGACTCAAACAACTTTAATTGATAATCTTATGAACTGGACAGCGATAATGATATTTTTTAGTATGGATGGGCATCATATTTTAATTCGAGGTATAAGATATAGTTTTGAATTAATTCCAATAGGAAAATCATTTGTAGATAATAATATAGACTATATAATAAACATATTTGTACAGTGCTTTATAACTGGATTCAAAATAGCAATACCTATTGTGCTTTGCCTGCTTATGGCAGATTTTATCTTAGGTCTTATATCAAGAAGTGTACCCCAACTAAATGTAATGATAGTTGGTATGCCATTAAAAATATTGGTTGGTATAGCATTATTTATCATATCAATACCTTTAATTGTTAGCCAGATAAGTCATTTCTTAAGTCAAATACCCAAAATGTATGAAGGTACATTTGCCCTAGCTCCGATGTTTTTTATGGGTTCAACAGATAAGACAGAAGAAGCTACTCCGAAAAAAAAGGGAGAACAAAGAAAAAAGGGTAATATAGCAAAAAGTAGAGAATTACCAGTTGCAATGACTCTATTTGCATTTACTTTATTAGTACCTACATTATTTTCATATGTAGTAGATTCACTTAAATCTTCACTTAATCATTTTTTAAATGTGAATTTTTATATGAACATAAATTATTCAAATTTAGAAAACTTAATTATAGTGGGATTAATGGATTTTTTTAAGACATTTTTACCAATAGCTATTCCATTTTTGGTTTTAGGTATAGCAGCTAACCTGTTTCAAGTGGGAATATTGCTTACTGGGGAAACTCTGAAGCCAAATCTATCAAAGTTAAATCCAGTTAGTGGATTTAAAAATATGTTTTCCATGAGAAGTTTATCAACTTTAATAAAGGATACTGCAATTATATCTGTCTTAGCATACATAGGATATAAATTCTTTCAAGATAATTATTTAGATATCTTAAAGCTAGGGAATATATATCTTCCAACTTTAATGTATACAATTAAAGACTTAGTGTATTCTATATTAAGTAAAATTTGTATAGCTATGGTAGTTATAGCAGTTGCAGATTACTTTTATCAAAGATACAATCATAAAAAGCAACTGAGAATGACAAAGCAAGAAGTTAAAGATGAATATAAAAACTCAGAGGGAGACCCAGAAATAAAAGCAAAGATAAAACAAAAGCAAAGGCAAATTTCATCTCAAAGGACTATGCAAGCAGTACCAAGTGCTACTGTAATAGTAACTAATCCAACCCATTTATCCATAGCAGTAAGGTATGAAAAAGGGAAGGACCAAGCTCCAATAGTAGTAGCAAAAGGTGCAGACTATTTAGCCTTTAAAATAAGAGAGATAGCAAAGGGAAATGACATCCCTATAATAGAGAATAAACCTATAGCTAGGTTGTTATATAAACAAGTAGAAATAGACCAAGAAATTCCAGAGGACATGTATCAAGCTTTTGCAGAAATATTAGTAGCAGTATATAAAATCAAAAATAGATACAAAGTCCCAAAAAGGTAGGATAAGTAATGAATAAGTTTAATCTAAAGGAAAATATGGATGTAATAGTTGCTTTTGGTGTTGTAGGAATTGTTCTTATGATGATAGTGCCATTACCTACATTTATATTAGATATTTTACTGGCAATTAACATAAGTTTATCTGTGCTAATTTTATTAATGACATTATTTACAACAAATGTACTTGATTTATCTATATTTCCAACAGTGTTACTTGTGACAACACTATTTAGATTGGGATTAAATCTTTCATCAACTAGATTGATTCTAACCCAAGGATATGCAGGTGAAGTCATAGAGGCATTTGGAAGTTTTGTTGTAGGTGGAAATTACGTAGTAGGAATAATTATATTCCTAATTATATTAATTGTTCAATTTGTTGTTATAACTAATGGTTCTGGAAGAGTATCTGAAGTAACAGCTAGATTTACGTTAGATGCCATGCCAGGTAAGCAGATGAGTATAGATGCAGATTTAAATGCAGGAGTTATAGATGATAAAACTGCTAGAAAAAGAAGAAAAGAACTTCAACAAGAAGCTGATTTTTATGGTTCTATGGATGGTGCAAATAAGTTTGTAAAAGGAGATGCTATAGCAGGTCTTATAGTAACAGCAATAAATATTATAGGCGGAATTGTAATAGGTGCTGTAATGCTAAATATGACTCTTATGGGTGCAGCACAAACATATGTAAGGCTTACCATAGGGGATGGTCTTGTAAGTCAGATACCAGCCCTATTAATATCTACATCAGCAGGTATAATTGTAACAAGAGCTTCTACTGATGAAAATTTCGGTGGATTGGTAGGGAAACAATTAACAGCAATACCAAAGGCAATAATGATGACTGGATGTGTTTTAATTGTACTTGGTATGATGCCAGGACTACCTAAACCAGCATTTTTTTCACTGGGTATAGGTGCAATAGCAGCCGGTTATTTTTTAGGAAGAGAAAAGAAAGATACTTTAGAAGATTTAGAGTTTGAAAAGCCTGATATGGTGAATCCAGACAAAAATGAAGTAGAAGATGTAACAAACTTAATAAATGTAGAAGCTATAGAAGTAGAAATTGGATATGGTCTCATATCTTTGGCTGATGAATCAGCAGGAGGAGATTTACTTCAGAGAATAGCATCAATAAGAAGACAGTGTGCTATAGATATGGGTATAGTTGTACAACCTATAAGAATAAGAGATAATTTACAATTAAATCCAAATCAATACAATATAAAGATAAAAGGTAATGTAGTTGGTGGGTATGAGATAATGCCTAATATGATTTTATGTATGGACCCTATGAATCAAGGTTTTAATATATTTGGAATAAAAACGATTGAGCCTACCTTTGGAATAGAAGCACTTTGGATAGAAAGTGACAAAGTAGAAGATGCAGAATTAAAAGGTTATACAGTAGTAGATTCATCTACAATACTTATAACTCATTTACTAGATATAATAAAATCTAATGCACATGAATTGCTAGGAAGGCAAGAAGTTAAGACTATTATAGATGCAGCAAGAGAAAATTATAGTGCTGTAGTTGATGAGTTAATACCAGATTTAATGACACTTGGTGAAGTTCAAAAAGTACTTAAAAATCTGCTTAGAGAAAAAGTAAATATAAAGGACAGAGTTACAATACTTGAAACACTTGCAGACCAGTCTAGAAATACCAAAGATATAGAGCTTCTTACTGAGTATGTGAGAATGTCTTTGGCTAGAAGTATTTGTACAAATTTGGTCGATGAAGAGAAGTCAATTGTAGTGGCTACATTGTCTCCAGAAACTGAAGAGCTAGTATCTAATAATTTACAGAGGTCTGTAAATGGAACGTATCCAGCAGTTGACCCAGAAAACACAAATAAAATATTTGAGAGTATACAAGATGTAATGAGTAATGTATATTTCAATCATAATATACCAGTAATAGTAGTATCACCAAAGATAAGAGCACCATTTAGAAAGTTAGTTGAGCTTGTATATCCTAATTTGACTGTATTATCATTAAATGAAATACCTAACGATGTTAAAATCAAAGCAGAAGGTGTGGTGGGCATATATGATGACGAAAAAGTATACAGCTGATACAATTCAGGATGCTATGAATCTAGCCAAAATGGAATTAGGTGACAAT
Organism: Clostridioides difficile; assembly: GCA_012955965.1. Taxonomy (GTDB): domain Bacteria; phylum Bacillota; class Clostridia; order Peptostreptococcales; family Peptostreptococcaceae; genus Clostridioides; species Clostridioides difficile_G. Next base: position 46,698 of record JABBZI010000008.1, on the reverse strand, counting down.
ATTACATTAATAGATAAAAAAGAAGTAAGAAAATCTGGCATACGAGGTATTTTTTCAAAGAAAGATATTGAATTAACTATTGGATGGGAAAAGAGAGACAATATAGAACAAAAAGATTTAAAACGAGAGATAGAACAATTAAAGTCAATGATAAGTAATATGGGGTTTGATAATAAAAATGATAATGATATAGATAAAATATGTAAGAACCTACTAAATTTAGAGCTAAATGAAGAAATTGTAGAATTTATAAGAGCTGATTTACAAGAAATGAAGTTTAATGGAGTTGATACAAGTAAAAATTTAGTAGAGAGTTTAAAGAAAAAGATTAAAATAGAAAATCAAACAATAAATGGAAAAATTGCTCTAGTTGGGCCTCCAGGAGTGGGTAAGACAACTACAATAGCAAAGTTAGCTGCTAAATTAGTCTTTGAAGAAAATAAAAAAGTAGGTGTAATAACTATAGATACATATAGAATTGGTGCTGTAGAACAGTTAAAAATATATACTGACATAATGAATATTCCTTTTAAAGGGGTAATAAGCTCTGATGAGATGGAATTGGCACTTGATGAGATGAAAGATTGTGATGTTGTATTAATAGATACTACAGGTAGAGGATATAAAAATTCTATGCAAATACTAGAAATCAAGAATCTTATAGATAAAGCAGAAACTGATAATATACATTTAGTTTTGAATTGTACAACAAGAGAAAATGATACAAAAGCAATTATAGATTCATATAGAAATGTGAATTTTAAAAGCTTAATAATTACAAAACTAGATGAAACAATTACATATGGCTCAATATTCAACATAATGAATTATGCACAAAAACCAATATCATATATTACAACAGGACAAAATGTTCCTGATGATATTATAAAACCTAATGAAGATAAAATTATAAGATTGTTATTAGGAGTTGAAAGTATATGATGGACCAAGCTCAAATCTTGAGAAAAATAGCAATAGAAAAAAAAGGAACTGATGAATTTATTACAGAAAATAGAAATACACCTAAAATAATTACAATAGCTTCTGGTAAAGGTGGCGTTGGAAAGAGTAATTTAGCTACAAATTTGTCTATATGCTTGACTAAACTTAATAAAAAAGTTCTTATATTAGATGCAGATATAGGAATGTCTAATATAGATATAATAATGGGCGTAAATGTAAAAGGAACTATAATTGATGTAATTAATGGCGAAAAAAATATAGAAGACATAATTTCACAAACTAAATATGGTGTAAACATAATCTCTGGGGGGTCTGCTCTTAATCATATAGAAGACTTCACAGAAGCTCAAAGAAATAAGTTTATACATAGTATAGAACAGATTCATGATGTTGATTTTATAATAATTGATACAGGTGCTGGTATGAGTAAAAGTCTATTGTCATTCATATATTGTAGTACTGAATTTTTCTTAATAACAACACCAGAACCTACATCATTGACTGATGCATATAGTTTATTAAAAGCCATAAGTAATTTTGGCATAAAGAGAAGTGCAAATATAATAATCAATAGAGTGGTTAATTTAGAAGAGGCAAAATCCACATACCACAGGATAAATATGGTTGTAGATAAATTTTTAAATCTTAATTTAGAATTGTATGGATATATAATCGAGGATAAAAAAGTGAGTGTATGTGTAAAGAAACAGATACCATTTATTTTAGAATATCCTACAAGTATTGCATCAAAATGTATTATATCTATAGCGAAGAGAATGGTAAGTCAGCCAAAATATCAATCCAAAGAAGAGAGTATTGATAATAAAGGTTTACTAAGAAAAATGTTTAGTATATTTAAAAGCTAAGGAGGCGTAATTTAATGAATAGAGAAGAATTAATAAAAGAGAATATGCCTCTTGTAAAGAGTATAGCGAGAAAGTTTTTTATACCAGGGAAAGGCTTTGAATATCAAGATTTAGTAAATAGTGGAGTCATAGGGTTGATTGATGCAATAAATAAATTTGATGTTGAAAAAGGAGCAAAATTCTCTAGTTACTCCTATATAAAGATAAAATCTGCTATATTAGATGAAATCAGAAATCAAAGTCCAATTTCTAAACATAACTTAACAAAAGTAAATAAGTATAATAGAGTAATAGAAAAGTTGCAAGCTGAGTTATTAAGAGAACCAACTTCACATGAAATTGCAAACGAATTAAATATTTCAAAAAAGCAACTCAATGATATTGAGAGTAATATAGATATGTTAAATATTGTGTCATTAAACCATGTAATCTTTGAAGATACAAATGAAACTATACAAGATGTAATAAGTTATAGGGAGGACTATACTCCAGCAAATATAATAGAAGAAGAAGAAAAGTTAGATATTCTATCTAAAGCAATTAGTAATTTAAGAGAAAAGGAAAAATTAATACTTTCACTGTACTATTATGAAGATTTAAATTTAAAGGAGATAGGGAAAGTGCTAGGCGTTTCAGAATCAAGAGTTTCACAACTCCATAGGAAATCAATAAGAAACCTAAAAATTAAAATAAAAGAACTTAAATATTCTATATAGATGGTGATTGATGTGATGATACAAATTATATTAATAGTAGTATCTATTTTGATAATAGTAACTATAATTGCAAATTTACATAAGGAATCAAAAAATAAAGACAACAGGTACTTTGATAAAATATTTGAACAGGAATATGAAGCAAATGATAGATTGATAGTTGCAGAAAAAAGAAGGTTTTTTTTAGATAAAGTGATTGCTGAAATAAGAAATAATAATCATATGAAAGTTTATGAAAATTATAACTTAATAAACACTAATATAGAAAAAAAAGAAAATATTTTTATAGAATCAAAACAGGAAATAAAAAAAGAAAATGAGCTATCTCTTAAAGTAAAACATCTTATAAATTCAGGGTATGAGGATGTAGAAATATGCAAAATGCTAGATATTGGAAAGGGTGAACTATCATTAATAAGGAGCTGTTACAAGATATAAGAACATTATTATTTGATAAAAAAGTACTTTTAGGGATAGGTATTGGTATATTAATATCAACTTTATGTATAATGCTTTTTAGTAATAATGATATGAGTAAAGCAGAGATAGAAAAAAAAGCAAGAGCGCTGGGTATGAAATATGCAAGTGAGATGAAGGTTTTAGAATAGATAATATTGTCGGATAATTTACAAAAAAGGAGGTCATAACATGATAAGAGGATTATATACAGCAGTTTCTGCAATGATAACTAATCAACAAAAGCAAAATGTTGTTGTCAATAACTTGGCAAATATGGACACTAATGGATATAAGAATAAATTACTTCTAACTAAAAGTTTTGATGAATTACAGTTAGATAGTTATAATAATTATGTAAATGGAACTAAACAAAAGCAAGAAATAGGCAAATTAAGCCCAGGTGTTTCTATGGATGAAACTATCACCAATTTTAACCAAGGCCCTATAAAAACAACTGATAATAAAATGGATGTAGCTATCCAAGGTAAGGGCTTTTTTCTAGTTAGTGATGCGGCTGGGAATCAATTTTATACAAGAAATGGGAACTTTAGAACAGATAATCAAGGTGACCTCATAACTAGTGAAGGATATTATGTACTTGGGACAAATACTGCAACTGGTGCTGTAGGACATATAAATGTTGGCAATAAAAAATTTGAAGTAGCAAAAGATAATACAATATCACTGGACGGAAATGCTATGTACAAATTTAATATGGTAGATTTTAATGATTATAATAAATTAAAAAAAGAAGGAGATAACTTGTATTCTGGAGAAGGTGCTATAAAGGCAAACAATGCACTTACAATACAAAGTGCAGTAGAATCTTCTAATGTAGATATTGTATCTGAAATTAATAATATGATGACAATATCAAGAGAATACGAGGCAAATCAAAAAATAATTCAGGCTATGGACTCCAAATTAGCAAAGATAGCAAGTGAGATTGGTTCAGTAAGATAGATAATAGGAGGTGAATTTTTATGTACACAATGTTTTATACTAGTAAAACAGCTCTGTCAGCAAATCAAAGCAAATTAGACGTAATATCTAACAATATAGCAAATAATGATTCTAATGGATATAAAAAAATAAATATGGAATACTCTGACTTAGTAGATGAAGTATTAAACAGACCATCATATCCTACAAATGGTAAAGATATATCGACTGGAACTGGAGCTAAGGCATCAGCCCCTATGAGAAATTATGAACAAGGTGCATTGGCACCTACAGGTAGTAACAGTGACTTAGCGATAGATGGAGAAGGATTTTTTAGAGTGATAAGAAAAGATGGCACATATGCATATACAAGAGATGGTGGTTTTAATGTAGATGCTTTAGGTAAGATTGTGGATGATAATGGAAATGTATTAGATGTTCAATTTGATGCAGGATATAACTATAACAATACTAATATAAATAACACAAACTTAACAGTTGCAAGAAATGGAGATTTATCTGTAGATAATAAGAAAATAGGCAAAATCAATTTATATCAACCTATAGGAACTCAAAATTTTATCTCTGAAGGTGATAGTTTATTTGTTTCAACTAATGCAGCGCAGATTAAACAAGTTGATAAAGTGGATATAGTTCAAGGATATAGAGAGAGGTCAAATGTTTCTTTACAAGATGAATTTGTTGACTTAATAGCCACTCAAAGAGCATTTCAAATGAACTCAAAAGGAATAAAGACAGCAGATGAAATGTGGCAAATAGCTAATAATTTAAGAGCTAAATAATTATGTAAGGTGAGGAATATTCATGTATGATATGAAAGATTATGATTTCGGCAAACCTCAGAGTTATTCAAGAGAAAATTTAACTTGTTTAAATTTTTTATTAGCTGAATTCTGTAAAAAATATAAAAATTATATAATTTATGAACTTAAGTGTAATTCTAGTATGATAGTTGAGAGTATAGACCAAGTAAATTATCAAACTTTTTTAGATAGGGTGACATCTTCATGTATAGTAGTACAAAATTCGATGGAACCTATCATGAAAAACTTTTCTTTTAGAGTAGATAGAAGTGTAGCTGATATGTGGATTGACGTGACAGCTGGAGGAAATGGAGTTGTAAAAGATAATGACAGAGAACTTACAGAACTTGATAAAAAAGTACTCTTACATCTTATGGAAGATTTAGTAAGAAACATGCATTTATTTGAAGGCTTTGAAAACATACAAGTATTGGATACACATACACATATTAATTTACCACAATTATGTTCTCCAACTGCACCTGTATGTATAGTAGATTTAAAGGTGATAAATGATAACAATTATGTCGGTAGTGTTTCTCTTTGTTTCCCATATAATGCTTTAGAGGCTATGCTGGAGAGTATTTCTGTTGTAGATTTTTTAGATATGGATGCAGGAGATAATTCAGAAGAATTCACTAATAAAATATACAATAGTGTATCTAATATAGAACTATCAGTTATTGCAGAGATAGGAAAAGTATCTATTAATATTGAAGATTTGCTCAAACTAGAGGTTGGAGATGTAATAGTAACAAATAAAAAAATAAATGACTATATAGATGTATTTGTAGAAAATTCAAAATCATACACAGCAACACCAGGATTTATATCAAGTAAAAAAGGTGTAAAAATAAATGATGCTGTCAGAAAAGAGGTGTAGTTTATGGATAATAGTAATCTTATTTCAGATGAAGAAGCAAAGATGTTATTAAATGATAAAGTCGAAAGTGAAATTGATGGAAATGATGAGTTAGCTTTAGATGTTTCAGAAGCCAACAAAAATAATATACAAAGAATCCTTGACCTTAAGTTGGAGTTATCTGTAGTTATAGGAAGAACAAAGATGAGCCTAAGAGATATTTTAAATCTAAATAAAGGTTCTCTTATTGAACTGGATACTTTAGCAGACCAAGATGTAGAAATACTAATAGACAATAAAGTATTGGCCTATGGAAAAGTAGTAGTAGTAGACTTGAATTTTGGTGTAAAAGTAACAAGTATAGTAAGTGAAGAGGATATGGTAAAATCTCTTGTTTAAAAACAACATTAATTAATACTTAAGGCATGAGGTGGTATTTATTTTAAATTTAAATGATATAAAAAAAGATATATTAAAACTCAATAAAAAGAACTCATGTGCTCTATATAATAAATCTATTGATAATATAAATAATAATTACATATCAAGTGGATTAAAATCTTTAAAAGAGGCAAGAGATTTAAAACCAGATGATGTGGATGTATTAAATCTCATAGGTCTTGTAAATTTACTAAAATGTAATTTTGACGAGGCTGTAGAAAGTTTCTATAAGAGTTTAATTTGTGAAAAAACTGCTCTGTGTGAAAAGTATATAAACATGCTTACATCTGAGGAGTTTTTAATTTTCTTTGAAAAGTATAATCAATTTATAAGACTGATAAATAAAGGTATGTATAAAGAAGCTATACAAGGATTCAAACTTATAACCGAGCAATATAGTGACTTAATAGAACCTTATGAGTTGCTTGCTTTACTTTATGAAAAGCAAGAAGAATATATAAAATTTGATGAATGTCTAGAAGTATTGAAGAGTATCGATAAAGAAAATTATTTATTAAATCAAGAAAATAATACATTAGATATATACAGTAATGCTAACAGACAGATTAAAATCAATGAGAATTTAGATGAGTATAAGGATGAGCTTGTAAATAAAAATATTAATAGTTCTAGAATTGATGAACCTAAAAATATGACCACAGAAGGAAGTAAGGATAAAAAGCAGAAAACTGCAGGTTATGATAAGAAAAAAAATATTATAAAAAATAAATACCTATATGTAGCAATAATATTAGGTATATTATTAATAGGAAAAAATATATATAGTTCTTATAAGATGAATAATTTAACTAATAAAATATCTAAAAATAGTGAAACTAAAGATAGAGGGTCAATAGATTCTAGTTTGAACAAGAAAGAAAATGATAAAAAAGAAAATGAAGTTGCTGATAAGACTTCAAATACCAACAAGAGCACTAAAGATATTAATAAAGAGAATCTAAAATCCAAAAAAAATACTTTAGAAAATGGAAGTGATAACGATTCTAATTTATTTACAGAGGATGAGCTGATGTCTAAAGCAAATGCATTAAAGTCAGAAAAGCAAACAAAATCTTCTATACAACTATATAAAAAAGTTGCAGACATAGGTAAAAGTACAGGCAATACATCAGAGGCAACTTATCAAGTTGCTATTCTTAGTGAAAAGTTAAAAGACTATGACACAGCTGAAGAATATTATAAAATGTATGTAGAAAATTATTCAGAAACAGATTCATATTTTGATGAATCATATTATAATTTAGGTATGATGTATTATAATAAAGGCGATTTAAAAAATTCTAAATTGACATTAAAAAAATTAGTTAATAAGGTACCTAATAGCATGTATAATAATTCAAAAGTAAAAGAAATATTGAAAGAAGAATAATTAAATTAGATAAGAAAAAGAAATTATTTTATTTTAAAACAATTTGTCCATAATATATTGACATACTATTTTAAAAAATTTAAAATATTAACTATAAAATGAGGAGGGATAAAAATGGAGTTTGAAAAAGGGAGTATTTCAATTCATACAGAAAATATTTTTCCTATAATTAAAAAATGGTTATATTCTGATAAAGACATATTTATAAGAGAGCTTATAAGTAATGGATGTGATGCAGTAAGTAAACACAAAAGACTTGTATCATTAGGAGAAATATCAGAAAATAATCCATCAGATTATAAAATTACAGTATCTGTAAATAAAGGGGAAGGTACACTTAAATTTATTGACAATGGAATTGGTATGACTGAAGAAGAGATAAAAAAATACATAAATCAGGTTGCTTTTTCAGGTGCTGAGGATTTCTTTAACAAATATAAGGATAAGATGGAAGAATCAAATGACATAATAGGTCACTTTGGATTAGGATTTTATTCTGCATTCATGGTGTCTAAAAAAGTGCAAATAGATACACTTTCATATACAGAAGGAGCAACTCCAGTAAGATGGGTATCTGAAGGTGGTACAGAATATGAAATATCTGAATCAGATGCTAGACATGAAAGAGGGACTACTATAACATTATTTATTGATGATGATAGTAAAGAATTCTTAGATGAATTTACTGTAAGGGGTATAATAGACAAGTATTGTTCTTTCTTACCAGTAGAAATATATCTAGAAGATGTTGAAAGATTAGAAAGAGAAGCTAAAGAAGCAGAAGAAAAAGCTAAAAAACAAAAGGAAGATGGGAAAGAAGAAGAAGTTATAGATGCAAAGGTAATTGAGCCTTTAAATGACACTAATCCTCTATGGCTAAAATCTCCAAAAGATTGTACTGATGATGAATACAAAGAGTTTTACAGAAAAGTGTTCCATGTATTTGATGAACCTTTATTCTGGATACATCTAAATGTAGATTATCCTTTTAACTTAAAGGGTATACTTTACTTCCCTAAATTAAAAAATGAGTTTGAATTGACAGAGGGAAAAGTAAAATTATACAACAATCAAGTATTTGTAGCGGATAATATAAAAGAAGTTATACCAGAATTTTTACTTTTATTAAAAGGTGTAATAGACTGCCCAGATTTACCATTAAATGTATCAAGAAGCTTTTTACAAAATGATAGAGATGTAAGTAAAATTTCTAAACATATAATTAAAAAAGTAGCTGATAAGTTAAAATCTCTTTGTAAAAATGAAAGAGAAGAATACAATAAGTTTTGGGATGATATACAAATATTTATTAAATATGGTTGCTTAAAAGATGAAAGTTTCTATGAAAAAGTAAAAGAATGTATATTATTTAAAACTATCAATGATGAATATATAACATTACAAGATTATCTAGAGAAATGCAAGGACAAGCATGAAAATAAGGTATTCTATGTAAGTGATAAGGAACAACAATCACAATACATTAAGTTATTTAAAGAATACGATTTAAATGCTGTTGTATTAAACTCATCAATAGATACTCACTTTATTTCATTTATGGAATATAAGGAAAATGGTGTTAAGTTTAATAGAATAGATGCAGACCTTTCTGATGTATTAAAAGACAAAAATGAAAATAAAGATAGTGAAGAAAATAAAGAAGAAATAGCTAAGATAGAAGGTTTATTTAAAGAAACTGTTGGAGAAAGAGTGAAGAATTATTCTGTAGAAGGATTAAAAAATGAGGATACTCCAGCTATGGTATTAGTATCTGAACAATCTATAAGAATGGCAGAAATGCAGTCAAGATTTGCTGGAATGGATTTAGGAATGAACTTCGAGGAAGAAAAGACTCTTGTGATAAATGAAAATAGCCCAATTATTAAAAAATTAGTTTCTCTTAAAGATAATGAAGAAAAGAAAGATAAAGTTGCACTTATTTGTAATCAGATAGCAGATTTAGCTTTACTTTCTAATAAAGAATTAAAACCAGATGAATTAGATTCATTTGTTCAAAGAAGTAATAAACTTATGAAGATGTTAATAGAATTATAAGATTAAATATATTAAAGTAAATTTGTAAAAAATATCTAATATTATGAGAAGAGTTATTTTAAGATAATTGAAATTATCTTTGTGTAACTCTTCTTTATTTTTTATCTTTGATTAAAGTTTCAAATATTTAAATAGATTACAATTAAAAATTGTATTTGGTTAAATAGAGTTAACTTGATATCGGATAAAAGAATACATATAATTAAGTAAAAGATTATTTTGTAATTTATGTTTTAATACATAATTACGCTGTGTTGAAAAATAAAATTATTACTAAAGTAGAAATAGGAGGTCTTGGCATGAAATTTAATTATAACTTACCAGTAAACATATTGTTTGGGAGAGGTAGAATCAATGATGTAGGAAAAGAAGTATCTAAATATGGTAAAAAAGTATTGATTGTAACTGGCAAAAATAGTACAAAGAAAACTGGATTACTTGATAAAACAATAGACTTACTAAAAGACTCTAAAATAGAATATGAAGTTTTTGATAAAGTAGAACAAAATCCTCTTATAACTACTATATATTCAGGTGTAGAAATTATAAAAGCAACTGGATGTGACTGTGTCTTAGGTCTTGGTGGAGGAAGTATCATGGATGCTGCTAAGAGTATTGCTTTTTCTTATAAAAACCCAGGAGACCTAAATGAATATATATTTGGAATCAGACAAGGAGAAGAAGCTTTACCTATAATCTTAGTTCCAACTACATCAGGTACAGGTAGTGAAGGAAATTGTTTCGCAGTACTTACAAATTCAGAAACTAAAGACAAAAAATCTATAAAAAAGAATAGTATGTATGCAAAGGCATCAATAATTGACCCAGAACTTATGGTTACAATGCCAAAACATATAATTGCATCAGTTGGGTTTGATGCACTTGCTCATAATATGGAAGCATATCTTTCTAATGGAAGAAATCCTCTTGCAGATGTACAAGCTATTTATGGGATTGAGCTTATATCAGAAAATCTAGTAAGGGTATATAATAGTGTAGATGACTTAGAAGCATGGGAAAAAATAACACTTGCAAGCACTATTGGAGGAATGACAATTGGTACAGCAGGTACAGCCTTACCACATGGTATGGAACATCCTGTAAGTGGTCTTAGAGATGTAATGCATGGGAAAGGACTTGCAGCTTTGACTCCAAGTATTGTAGAAAGTTCATGGGATAGTGATATTGAAAGATTTGGGAAAATATCAAAGATATTAGGAGGAACTTGTGCAGAAGATTGTTCAGATGCAATTAGAAATTTCCTTAAAAAAATAGATTTAGATATAAAATTAAGTGATTTAGGTGTTGAAAAATCAGATATAGATTGGTTAACTGATAATTGCATGAAGATATCAGCTGCAAATATTAAGAGACATCCAAAAACTTTTAATAAAGAACAAATAAAAGAAATATACTACAAATCTTTGTAACTTAACATTATATATTTAGTTTTAGGTAAAACTTATATTATAAGTGAGAAATTTATGACTAAGTATTATACATATAGGAAATTCATCTTAAACTTTTATTTTACTTTCTAATAAATAAAGGTACTTAAAAAAGGGAAGATTAACTAAGTAATATTTTATAGAAATCTTCAATTTGAAAACTTTAAGTAGAGGTGAAATAAATGTTTAATCCCAAAAGGATAATATTCGAAAAAGGTACCTTAGACACTGACATTGGAAAAAATATATATGATAAATTTAAAGATAAAAAAGATGTAGAGATAATTAATATATCATCAAATAGAATTAAGGAACATATCCCAGGTGAAAATCTATATGAGCAATATAGAAGTGGAAAACAGACCATGGTAGTTGGTATTAGAAAAAGCATGAAGTTTCAGACATGTAAACCTTCTGCTAATTATCAACTACCACTTGTTAGTGGATGTATGGGAAGATGTGAATATTGTTACTTAAATACACAACTAGGTGATAAACCTTTTATAAGGGTGTTTGTAAATATAGATGAGATACTTGAACAAACTAAGAAGTATATTGAAGATAGAAAGCCACAAGTTACTATATTTGAAGGTGCAGCTACATCAGACCCAGTTCCAGTAGAGCCATATACAAATTCATTGAAAAAAACAATAGAGTTTTTTGGAAGAGAAGAAAAAGGAAGATTTAGATTTGTTACTAAATACAGTGATGTAGAGAGCTTGTTAGATGCTGAACATAATAATCATACAGAAATACGATTCAGTATAAATACGCCTAGGATTATAGAAGGACATGAGCACTATACAGCATCTGCTAACAAAAGAATAGAATCAGCTGTAAAACTTGCTAAAGCTGGCTATCAGATTGGTTTTATAATAGCTCCTGTGTTTTTATACGAAGGTTGGAAAGAAGAATATAGAAACCTTATTAGAAACATAAAAGAAGCACTACCAAAGGATTTTGATAGAAAAATTATATTTGAAGTTATATCACATAGATATACTACTAAAGCTAAAAATAGAATATTAGAAATTTATCCAGATACATTGTTGCCAATGGAAAATGAAGATAGAAATTTTAAATATGGTCAATTTGGATATGGCAAGTATGTATATGATAAAGAACAAATAGACAATATGAAAGAATTTTTTCATAAGGAAATAAATGAAGTATTTGAAAATAGTTTAATAAAATATATAATATAAGCAAATCTTTAAATAAGATTTGCTATATTTTATGTTCATACGTATTTTATATTTACTTAAAAAGTGATAAAAATCAGTATTATCATACAAAAAATTAAAAAGGGCACTGTATATCAAGAATATTTTTTTTAGTTTTGATAATATAAACATATAAGATTAATAACAATATTAGGAGGTACTTATAACTTGCATGCATGGGAATCTATTCAAATCACATTAGACTTAATAGAAGAACGATTATCAGAAGGAATATCAATTAATGAACTAGCAAATGAAGCAAACCTATCACCATTTTATTATCAAAGGTTGTTTAAAAGATTAGTTAATAAAACAGTAATGGAGTATATAAAACTTCGACGTCTTGCAAAAGCTTCTGAACATTTAGCAGAACATAAGAATCGTATACTTGATGTAGCCTTAAATTTTGGATTTGAAAGTCATGAGACATTTACACGTGCTTTTAAAAAAGCATATGGATTAACTCCAGAGGAATATAGAGCAAACCCAGTAAAACTCAATCAATTTATTAAGCCAGAATTAATTTTAAATTATATTATGGTTGATGAAGGTGTTCCATTAATTGCAGACGATATAGTAATTGAAGTAACTCGCAGAAAATTGAGTAATCCAAGGACTTTTATTGGAATAGAAGGAGAAATACCTATTTGTCAGCTGATGGGTGGTGAGACAACTGGTATCGCGATAGCAAAGGAATTATGGATGAAACTTGGAAGTCAAAAACACAATATACCAAATCAAATCCCAGGTGGAAATGAATTTGCTGCTCTTTATATGGGAAATGCGAAAGAAGGTAATTGTATGTATATGGCAGGTATAGAAGTAGAGACAGGTACATCAGTGGAAGGATATAGTACCTTTGAGTTACCTGCTAAAGAATATTTAGTGTGTGGATTTGAAGCAGAAAATTTCAATGAGTTAGTTGATTCAGCTGTTTTTAAAGCAGATAAGTTTATGGAACGGTGGATGAAGAGTCATAATTTAATAGCCACTGATTTTGCGATTGAGATGTATTATCCTGTTACACATGAAGTAGCATATATGGAACATTGGACAGTTCCAGTGACTATTGAACAATAGAAAGGGGGATAACTATGGATTGGCAAAATATGTTTTTTCAAGATAATAAACCAACACATGAGGAAATCAAAGAGTTTATCAATAACCCATTATGGGACAAGCTAAATAATGCTTTGATTTCAACTTATAATGTAGAGCCTAAGCTTGAGTATAGTAAATGTTCAATGCAAAGAGGTTGGAATGTAAAATACAAAAAAAGAGGTAAATCATTATGTACTTTATATCCACAAGAAGGTTCTTTTAAAGCTTTGGTTATTGTAAATGAGAGAGATAGAGTAGAAGTTGATTTATTTATTAATACTTGTTGTGAATATATCAAACAAATATACAGTGAGATAGATTTTTTTAATGGTAGTAAGTGGTTAATGATTCAAATAGATAATATGCATGTGTTGAATGATACACTTGAACTGATTAAATTTAGAGCTTAATATATAAACAGGATGACTTATATACTCATCCTGTTTATATATTAATTATAATGACTTATATAAATTAAATTAACTTCCACATTTTGTTTTTTAATAGTATTATATAACTTGATTTTATAAATTATTATTTAAACTGATTTGATATAGAGCTTAAATATATATTTTTTCCTTTATCAGTAAGGAACATAAAAATAATGCTCCATAAACAGTTTAGAGTACTTTCTATACTATCATGTTCATCAAGTTCTTTAGTACCAACTGGTTTATATATAAGTATTGTTAAAATACATTCAATAATATTCTCTATTTGGTTAGGAATATTACACTCTTGAATTAAATTAGAGTTTTGCAGATTGATGAAGCTTTCTTTTAAAAACTGTTTAAGTTCTTTTATAAAATCAAGCTGAAACCTATATATTTTAGGACTTATTTGAGATAACTGGTCATAATGCTTAAAATAGTACGCATTCTCATTTTGAATGTTTAGTGAGTTTAAAAATAAATCATTTAAATCCTGTAAGGATTTAGGCATGTCTATTTTTTTATAGTTTTTGTGTTTGTATTCAACTACCTCTTCAATCAAATCTTCCTTTTTTTTAAAATAATAAGTTAAGTTACCAACACTCATTCCCAAAGCATCAGCGACATTTCTCATAGATACATTATTATAGCCATATTCATTAAATAAGTTACGAGCTTTAATTAAAATATCTACTTTTGTTTGTTTTGCCATATTGAATCCTCCAATAAAAATTTATAATAATATTTATTTGACATTTTAGTACATTCGTACTACAATGTCAAGTGAAGTACGAATGTACTAAAATAATATTTAAGTTATATTGGGAGGTTTTATGATGATATACAAAAATGATAATTTAGAACTTTATAAACTTGGACTAGGTTGTGGAGGTATGGTAAACCTTGATAATAAAGCTGAGAATATAGCCACAATACATGAAGCCTTAGATAGTGGTATTAATATGTTAAACACAGCGGACTTTTATGGAGCAGGTCAAAGTGAGATGACAATAGGTGAGGCTCTTAAGGGGAGAAAAAGAGAAGATGCCTTTGTATCTGTAAAAACAGGGGCTCTTGTTGCACCTAATGGTCAAATGTATGGTCTTGATGTCAATCCTTTTAATATAAAAAGTCATGTTGCACAGACTCTTAAGAGATTAAATTTAGATTATATAGACCTTTATCAACCTGGTAGAATAGATTTGGCTATACCAGTAGAAGAGACTATTGGAGCTATTTCTGACTTAGTAAAAGAAGGATACATAAAACATATAGGTATTACCCAAGTTGATGAAGATATTTTAAGGAGAGCTAATAATGTTCATCATATAAGCCTTATAGAAGTGGAGTATTCTTTATTTAATAGAGATATAGAAAAAAATATATTGCCAACTGCTAGAGAATTAGGAGTAGGGGTTGTTGCTTTTGGTGCTCTTGCTCATGGTCTTTTAAGTGGAGTATGTTCAAAATCTAATGCACAAAGATATAAATGGATACCTTTATTTTCTGATGAAAATATAGATAGAAACCTTGAACTTGTAGAGAACTTAAGAGAAATAGCAAATGAAAAAGAAGCTACTATTCCACAAATAGCACTTGCATGGGTTTTATCAAAAGGTAATGATATTATAACTTTAGTTGGAGCATCAAGAAGAGTTACATTGTTGGATTCTTTAAAAGCTAAAGATATTAAATTGAGTGATGAAGATATAAGAAGAATTGAAAGTGCTATAGACAAGAATAAAATTTTAGGTGCAAGTTTTCCAAATATGAGATTTAAAAATGGTAAGGTGGTTAAGTAGGGTAGTATTTTATATTTAAGTTTTAAGCCACTCTTTCATACAGAGTGGCTTTTTGTAATCAATTAAATAAACTAATATATTTCAATTTATTTTATTTTTCGACATTCTTTACAATTAAGTCCACATATGTTTTTTTCTTGCATATTTATAGCTCCCCAATTAGCAAATTGTTGCAAAATAGGCACAATACTTTTGCCCTTACTTGTCAATGTGTATTCAACTTTTGGAGGGATTTCATTATACTGTTTACGATGAATAATACCATCAGACTCTAAGTCTTTTAATGATTGAGCTAACATAGTATTTGTGATTCCATCTAGTTTTCTTTTTATGCTACTATATCTAATCGGATTATCAACTGCTAACATACATATAATAGGTAATTTCCATTTGCCTCCAACAATATCTAGTGCATAACGTATTGGACAGGTTAATTCTTCAATATTTGTAGTTGTATTTTTTTCATTATCTAGACTCATTATAATTACTCCTTGTTTATAGTAGTATCTTTTTTATACTTTATCAGAAAAAACTGCATACTTGTTTTTTTTGTATTTTATATTAAAATTATATCAAAGGATAATCCTTAATACAAGTATTTAAAAGGGGTGTAAAAATTATGAAAGTATTAGAATTTTTGAACAAAGCAGGAGTTTATTATTTAGCAACAGCTGATGAGAACAATCAAGCGCATGTGCGTCCTCTAGGGTTTGTTATGGAATATGATGGGAAACTTACATTCTGCACATCTAATCAAAAAGATATGTTTAAGCAACTTATTTTTAATCCAAAGCTTGAGATTTGCTGTATAGACCAAAAACTTAATACTCTACGTATTTTGGGTGAAGCAGTATTTGTTACATCAAAAGAAACACAAGCTAAGGCGCTTGAAATAATGCCAAGTCTAGGTCAAATGTACTCTGTAGGAGATGGCAAATTTGAAATATTCTCTATTGATAAGGCAAAAGTTAGTTGTTGTTCAATGAGTGGTAAAAAGGTTGATATAGAACTTTAATTATAATTGAATTGATTATCCATAGTTAAAACAAAGAAAACGTTATTACTAAAATACTAACAAATTTAACTTAAAAGCAATAAAAAAATTTTGAGTAATGAATGTATAAAAATATTTAGTTATTAAATTTGTATTTCAACGATGACATATTATCTTGAATAATTACATAATAAAAATAAGAACAATTAAAATTTATTTTCTGATAGAGTAGACTTCCTTAAAAAAATTTTTAACTATAAGTGGTTTTTCTTCAAATATGAAGAAAATATGATAACTATAAAAAATAGCTACTTATTATTTGTATATTTTTTTATATAAATAATAAGTAGTATGATTTTATAAATTAATAGTGATAGAATATAAACTAATAGATAAGATATAATTTTAAAAGGAGTGATATAAGGTGAGTAAATATAGTTCTTTATGGGAATATGTCAAGAAAAGTGGTAATCAATCATTTAAATTAACTTTTGAAGAAATAAAAGGTATTGCAGGAATAGAGATAGACCATTCGTTTTTGAAATATAAAAAAGAATTAAATGAATATGGATATCAAGTAGGAAAAATCTCTTTAAAAGAAAAGACTGTTATTTTTAATAAAATTGATTAATATATTAATAATTACATATAATAAAATAATTTATATTGACTAGCATTAAAATTAAAAATAAAGTAAATCTTATATAAGA
The DNA here is from genome assembly GCA_012955965.1 of Clostridioides difficile. Classification (GTDB taxonomy): domain Bacteria; phylum Bacillota; class Clostridia; order Peptostreptococcales; family Peptostreptococcaceae; genus Clostridioides; species Clostridioides difficile_G. The sequence continues at coordinate 29,471 of JABBZI010000008.1, read as the reverse complement.
CTTACTTTATTTTTAGTTGATACCTTTTTAAGTTTTATACTATAAGGTATATATAAAACTGCGCCTATTAAAAATGTTATAATTTCTGTTACTGTCATAGACCATATTAACCCATCAAGTCCATAAAAATGATTAAGCAATATTACTATAGGTATATACAATCCACCTTGGCTTATAGACATTATACCTGTTTCAATGCCTTTTCCTGAGGCCTGATATATTGTCATAAATAAAGATGTAACTCCATTGAATAAGGCAGATACTAACATAGCTACCAATACATATGTTCCTATTTCAATGACTGATGTATCAACTGAGAATGTTTGTATTACTTGAGTTCTAAATATATAAACAACTCCTGAAAATACAACCGCGATTACAAATATGAATAAAGCAGAATACTTTATACTTTCTTTTAAACGAGGTATATTCTTATTAGAAAAATTATATGCTATAAGTGGCATTACACCTAAAACAATACCCATAACAAAGAATTCTGGAATTTGAGCAATTCTAAGTGCTATACCAAAACTAGCAACTATGTTATTTCCATATTGCATAGAGTAATTATTGGATAATAGTGTGGTCACAATTAAGAAAGAGCATTGGATTAATTGGGATACACCAACTTTATATATTTCAACTTGGCTATTTATGCTGATTTTTATGTAATGTAAAAATCCTCTAAGATTCTCGCTTTTAACATTTAAATACCAAATATAATAAGCACTAGATGCAATATTAGAAAGTATCATTGATAATGCAGCACCGTATACATGCATATTAAGAACTAGTATAAATAAAACATCTAATATGATACTAACTATTACACTTACAAACATACCATACATAGATTCTTTTGATGCACCTTCAGACCTTACAATTTGCTCAAGAGAGAAGTTTAATACAATAGAGAATCCACCAACAAATAGTGTAATTGCATATTGTTTTGTATATTCAAATGTAGCCATATCAGAACCTAATAATTTAATAATAGGATTCATTAGTAAGTAGCCAATTAAACCTATCAATAGACCCGTTATAATACTTGCATAAAAAGTATATCCAGCAATTTTCTTGGCTTCATCACTATTATTTTGTGCAATTAGCCTAGTTATGAATGTACTGCCACCAACACCAAACATATTTCCAAAAGCCATTAGAATTGTAAATATAGGGATTCCTAATGTTATTGCACTAAGCATAGCTGTGTCATGAACTAACCCTATAAAATAGGCATTAATTACATTATAGATAGTTCCAGCTGACATTCCTATCATCATAGGAATAGATAAATAAAGAATAGTTTTTTTTATTGGTTCTTCTTTTAAATATTTAATATTTGATTTTTCATTTTCCATGTTATCCTCCTAAATAATATAATTTATAATGATAAGGCACCTTATGAAATATATTATACAGGTACCTTAATAATTTTGCAACATATTTCTTAAGGTACCTGTGTATTTATTTTGTATTTAGATATATATGGATTTGAAAATGAGATATCTGAATATAGAAGATGTTATAATAAATATGTAATATAAGGTATTAAAGATATGGATAAACGCTCAAAACAAATAAAAGAGTAAAGTGATAAGATAATAAATATCTAACCATTTACTCTTTTTGTTTTATTTATTTAAATCTTTAAATTTTGAATTTTATAAGTGAATAAAATATACAATGATTATAATTTCTTTTATATTTTATAAATACAATAGATTTTATTCGAAGTAAAATAAATCTTCAAATTTTTTATCTAAAGCTATACATAAAATAAGTGCTAATTTTGCTGTTGGATTAAACTGACCTGTTTCTATGGAACTAATAGTATTTCTTGATACGCCAACCATTTCAGCTAGCTGACTTTGAGATAATTTTTTCTCTGTTCTTGCTATTTTTAAGTGATTTTTTAGTATTAATTCTTCATTCATATGCTTACCTCAACGATGATAAAACAAAGTTAGTCAATAAGAAGATAGTTGTAATTAAGAAAATAATAGCCCAAATCAAATTCTTTTTTTCATGTGTGAATTGGTATCTTGCTATATTTTCAGCAAGACCAAATGTACAAAATAAAGCGGATACTGCATCACTCTTTTGTCCAATAAAAGCGTTAAATATTACAATGAAAGCAAAGACACATATGAAAAGAGAATATCCCATTTTTCTACCTTTATTTTCAATATACTCTAATCCTTCATCTTTAGTAGATTGACGACTCTTACTTAAAATTTCTTCTTTATTCATATGAGACACCTCCTAATTGGATGCCAAGTTTACTTGGTATTTTAATTATATCATGCCAAGTTTACTTGTCAAGAACTTTGACAATAAAACTTGGCATAAATATGATATTAATCAATAAAAAAAGACAAACTTAATTAAATTAAGAATGTCTTTTTTTATTGAAATACTATAATAATATTCTATTAATCCAATACCTAAACTTCAACTTAGAATCTTATAATCTAACATACCTTCTTTATTATCTTAGCAGGAACACCTGCAACTACAGTATTTGGGGGGACATCTTTTGTGACTACTGCTCCTGCTGAAACAACGGCATTTTCACCTATTGTAATACCTGGCATAATCATTGCCCCTGCTCCTAACCAAGCATTCTTCTTTATAACTATAGGTGTAGACACAGTGGAATGTCTTTCAGATGGCTCTAAAGGATGATTTATTGTTATAAGATTTACTTTAGGTCCAATCAGTACATCATCTTCAATCGTAATTCCTCCTCTATCCATAAATGTACAAGCATGATTAATAAATACATCCTTTCCAACTCTTATATTCTTTCCAAAATCTGTGTAAAAAGGTGGTATTAGATATAGGCTTTCATCAACATTAACACCTGTAAGTTTAGAAAATAATTCTCTTATTTCTTTTTTTGTATGATATGAGTTATTTAGTTCAGCAGTTATCTTCTGAGCTCTTTCTATTACATATCTTATTTTATCCATATCTGGGTCAGAAATTGAAATTACCTCACCAGATTTGTCTCTTTCAAATATATCTATATTACTCATAAATTTCCTCCTATTTACTTTATTTATAAACTGTACAATATCTTTACATAAAACTTATTATGTTTTACTCAATTCTTAAATAGAGTATACTACTTGGAGTTAACTACAACACAAGCCTTTTTTTATTATTTAAGAATAAATAATTAATTTTTATCAAAAAATCTATAATTAAATATTAATATTAGTATTGTTTATATAGAATGATTCATCATGTATGTAAACTAAAGTTTACATATTTCAAACTTTGCTTTGTAGAACCATTGAGTTTAATACTTTATAATTGAAATATAATTATTTTTAACTTGAAAGGAGTTTAACATATGAATCTAGGAGACAAGATTACAAAATTAAGAAAGAAATATAATTATTCTCAAGAATTGTTGGCTGAAAGACTAAATGTATCTAGACAAACTATCAGTAAGTGGGAATTAGGGCAAGCTAAGCCAGATTTAGAAAATATAAAAAATATATCAAAGCTATTCAATATTACTTATGATTACTTAATTGATGAAAGTAATTTATGTTCTAAAGATATAACTGATAATATTAGTAAGGATGTTGACTGGACAAAGGCATGGAGCTCTAAGTATCCTATTTTAGAAGCGTATGTTGATATAGAGGGGATAGAAAAGTATCAAATAGCTATTGAAGAATTATATTCAAGATTTGAAAAAGAATACAGTATGAGCAATGAGAATAATGTACTTATATTAAAAGATATTTTATACAAGACGTTTAAAAAACATGATAAATAAAAACTATATTTGGATATATTCATCTATGGTTTTGTATAAAAATGTGGAAATAATTGGAATAAATAAAAAAATATATAAATTGAATTTTAAAATATATTTAAGCAGGTATCTAAGATATCTGCTTATTTGTTTCTCTATGGTTGATTTTTTCATCAAAAGTCAACTTTAAATCGCTTGTTAGGTTTATGGATTTAAGGATATAATTATACAAAGGAGGCGTTGACATGAATGAATTAAACATTGCAAAAACACTGATTTTAAAGCGTAAAGAAAAAGGAATTACACAAGATGAACTTGCAAATTATATAGGTATCTCTAAGGCTTCTGTATCTAAATGGGAGACTGGGCAAAGCTATCCTGACATAACTTTTTTGCCACAACTCGCGACATATTTCAACATTACAGTTGATGAATTAATTTGCTATGAACCACAAATGATTAAGGAAGATATTAATAAACTATATCAGCGATTGTGCAAAGATTTTACTGTTAAACCATTTAACGAAGTTATGGATGAAATACGAGAAACCATAAAAAAATATTATTCATGCTTTCCTTTGATTTATCAGATGGGTGTTTTGATAATTAATCATTATGACCTTTTAGATGAAGAAAAACGTGAACTATTAATTAGTGAAGCATTAGAAATTTTTATTCGAATACGAGAGACAAGTGATGATATAGAAATTTGTCGTCAGTCAAAAGGTATGGAGGCAACCTGTTATATCTTGTTAAATCAACCTATAGAAGTTATTGACTTATTTCAAGATAGCAATTTTCCCATGGTAAATGAAAGCATACTTCTTGCACAGGGACAAATGATGAATGGTCAAACTAGTGAAGCTAATGAAACGTTACAGATAGGAGCATATCAGAATCTTACGTTGTTAGTTCAAGATTTAGTGGGACTTCTGCAAAACTCAGATAAATCACAAATTGAAGAAATAGAAAGACGTATTTTAATAATTTCAGATACTTTTGACCTTGATGCATTATCTCCTGGCATTATGTTTTCTGTATATTTGACCCAGATACAAATGAATTTAATACATGGAAATACTAAAGGAGCTATTAAGTCATTACAAAGATATGTAGATTTGGCAATGAGTGATATATATCCAATTATGCTACATAGTGATGACTTTTTTAATCATATCGATGGCTGGATTTCTGAGATTGGAACAGGTATTACACGTGATGATACAATTGTAAAGGCAGGTATTGTTACTGCTATTAAGAATAATCCTATGTTCTCTGTATTAAATGAGAACAAAGAATACAGATTTCTTATAGAAAAATTATCTTTATTGGAGGAATAAAATTATGGAAAATTTAATGGAACATTTACCACTGTTACTTCCTATTATTATTTTAAATTTAATACTCGTAATTACTGCACTTATTCATATAATAAAACATCCAAATTATAAAATTGGTAATAAGGCAATATGGATTCTTTTAGTGCTATTTGTCAGTATAATAGGTCCCATTTTATACTTTACTATAGGAAGAGGTGATGAATAATGAATATTGTTTCAATAAATGGGTTATCAAAAAGTTTTGGTAATCGAAAGATAATAGATAATCTAAATTTTACTGTACCAGAAGGGTCAGTTTTTGGATTTGTAGGTAAGAATGGTGCAGGCAAGACTACAACAATGAAAATGGTGCTTGGGTTACTTGAAATAGATAGTGGAACTATAAATGTTTGTGGTGAGAAAGTGACCTATGGAAGAACAAGTTCTAATCGTCATGTAGGTTATCTACCTGATGTTCCAGAGTTTTATAACTATATGAGACCACTTGAATATCTTTCTCTTTGTGGAGAAATCACAGGGCTTTCAAAACAAGAAATAAAGTCAAGAAGTGAAGAGTTGTTATCACTTGTAGGACTCGGAAATGAAAAGAAACGAATAGGTGGATTTTCTCGTGGAATGAAACAACGTCTTGGGATAGCTCAAGCATTACTTTCACGCCCTAAATTACTTATTTGTGATGAACCAACAAGCGCACTTGACCCTGTTGGTAGAAAAGAAATATTAGATATTATGTTTAAAATCAAAGACTCAACAACTGTAATATTCTCAACACATATACTGTCAGATGTTGAAAGAATTTGTGACCATGTTGCTATATTAAATAACGGAAGCATTGCTCTTAGTGGTACACTTTCAGAAATAAAAAGTATGCATGGAAAAGATAGACTTTTATTGGAGTTTTCAAGTAATGATGAAATTCAAGCATTTAAGTCTAGTAGTAGTATTAAATCCTTACTTAAAGATTCAGAAGGGACTAATATGGAAATTATTTTCCATGGTAAAGATATAAAATCAATACAACAAACAGTCATATCTACACTTGCGGAAATGAATCTTTGTCCAATAAAGATGGAATTAATAGAATTGTCACTTGAAAATTTATTTTTGGAGGTAGTAAAGTGAGAGAATACATAGCATTTACAAAAAAAGAATTTGTAGAGAATGTAAGAAATTATAAGTTATTTAGTCTGATTACTTTATTTTTAATATTTGGAATAATGAGTCCTCTTTCTGCTAAATTTATGCCAGACTTAATTGCTTATTTTGCCCCAACTTTAAAAGTTACTGCTTTACCAACTGCTTTAGATTCTTGGACACAGTTTTCTAGTAATATCTCTGGTCTTGGAATGAGTTTAACTCTAATTATTTTTTGTAATATTTTATCAAACGAATATTCTAAAGGAACACTTGTCATTATGTTGACTAAAGGATTGTCACGTTCGTCTGTAGTATTATCTAAATTTTCTATTGCAGTAATTATTATGACCATTGGTTTCTGGTTGAGCTTTTTATGTACTTATGGTTATACAATGTATTTTTGGCCAACTGCAAATCTTAATCATGTTGTATTTTCAGCATTTAACTTATGGATAATTGGTATTATGTATATTACTATATTAATTCTTGGATGTGTACTATTTAGACCAGCATTTGCAAGTGTATTACTTGTATTAGTAGTAACCATTGCTTTGAGTTTAATTTCTATTCCTAAGCAGATTGCACCTTATACGCCTAATTTCATATTATCAAAAAATATAGATTTGATTTCAGGTAAAGTGACAGCTCCAGAATTTATTATTCCAATCATTGTAACAATTATTATTTCAATAGTGTGTCTGTTATCAGCTGTTATTTTATTTAATAAAAAACCAGTTTAATGATATCTTTATTATAAATGTAAATAGCAATATATTGTGTAGAAATAAACTTAATAATGTATAAGAATATATCTAAGCAAAAAAGACTTGAACTTAAGTTTCAAGTCTTTTTTTTGTTTTACTTGTATCCATTATATTTTATAATAATTAAATTATTACCTTAAGAAATTGTTTGAAAATAAAAAAGGAGATAGATTATAATATAGTGATTATCAGTTATTTAAGATATGCTATAGTACATAGAGCCTAATTAGTAAAGCGTTAAAACAATGTAGTAAGGAGTTAAAATAATATTGTTTTTATTAAATAAAGATAAGAATCTTTAATTATGGTAAAATATACTAAAAAATCACTTTAAAAGTGATAAAATTAATTCAAGTAAATATTTTAAAGGGGTGTAGATATGGAAAAGTCAAAAGTATATTTTTGTGACTTATACTCAAATTCACAAAATAAAAATGTGCCAAACAATGTAAGAAGATTATTTGATATAGCAGGATTCAAAGATTTAATAGAAAAGAATGACCAAGTAGCAATTAAACTTCACTTTGGAGAAAAAGGAAATACTACATATATGAGTCCTGTAGCAGTTAGACAAGTGGTTGATAAAATTAAAGATTGTGAAGGAAAGCCATTTTTGACAGATACAAATACATTATATACAGGGAGTAGAACAAATTCTGTAGACCATCTTACAACAGCTATAGAAAATGGTTTTGCCTATGCAGTGGTAAATGCACCAGTAATAATTGCAGATGGATTGTACAGCAGAAATTATGAAAATGTACAAATAGATAAAAAACATTTTGAAAGTGTGAAAATAGGTGGCGAAATTTATAACTCTTCTGCAATGATAGTAATGAGCCATTTTAAAGGTCATGAAGCAGCAGGTTTTGGAGGAGCATTAAAAAATTTAGCCATGGGGTGTGCAAGTGCAGCAGGAAAGCAAATGCAACATTCTGATGTTACGCCAGTAGTAAAAGAGAAGAAGTGTATCGGATGTGGAAAATGTGTTAATTCTTGTCCTACAAAAGCTATAAGTATAGTAGATAAGAAGGCAATTATAGATTCTGATGTGTGTTATGGATGTGGAGAATGTCCAACTGTATGTCCAACTAGAGCAGTAACTATACAATGGGAAAGTGACTCAGATGTATTTGTTGAAAAGATGGCAGAATATGCTTATGGAGCAGTATCAAATAAAAAGGATAAAGTAGGCTATATAACTTTTGTCATGAATGTAACTCCACTTTGTGATTGTGTGCCTTGGTCAGGTAGACCGATTGCACATGATATAGGAATATTAGCATCAACAGACCCTGTAGCCATTGAACAAGCATGTTATGATTTGGTTTGTAAGGAAATGGGTCATGATGTGTTCAAACATGAGCATCCTCATGTAAATGGAACTAGAATAATAGACTATGCATGTGAAATGGGAATGGGAAATAAAGAATATGAATTAATAAAATTATAAGAATAGTAGGACTTAAATGCATATAATTATTGTAAGAGAAATCTAAAAGTATCAAAGGAGTATGCATTTATGAAAATTTACTATGAAAAAGAAAATAGCAAGAAAGCTAATGTAAACAATATTCCAAGTGTATTTGCATTTAATTTTCTAAGAAATTTTTTAACTAGCAAAGAGTACGAGGAAACTAGAAAAGAATATTTTATAAATAATCTAACGAAAAGTCAGGTTAATCAGGCTATGAAGGATTTAAAATGGCTATTTAGAGAGTATGAGGGCTTAGAGGTTGTTACAATGGAAAGCTCGGATGGAGTTAAGACAAGGATAGTTTTGTAAATTAATAAGGATAATCATTTAGTAAAAAATACTGCTTTAATAGTGATATGTATAATATATTATATGAATGCTATTTTAAGGCAGTATTTTTTGGATTAATAGTAAACCTGTATCAAAAATAAAGTTGACCAATAAATGTTACATATGTAATACTATATATAATAAGTAAACTAAACAAAAAAATAGGTTGACGAATTGGAGGATATATGGAAAAATACATAATCAAATTAAAAAATAAAGTTTTAGATGGAGAGGAAATAAGTTATGAGGAAGCTCTTAATTTAATAAGTCTTGATACAAATAACAATAATAATTTTGATATCCTATTAAAATCTGCAAATGAAATAAGAGAAAATTTTATGGGAAGAAGAGTAGATTTATGTACAATAATGAATGCTAAGTCTGGCAAATGTAGTGAAGACTGTAAATTTTGTGCACAATCATCCCATTATAAAACTGGAGTGGATGAATACTCATTACTAGATTGTAATGATATTTTAAAGAGAGCCAAAGAAATGGAAAGTAAAGGCGTACATAGATTCTCCTTAGTTACAAGTGGTAAAGGAATGACGGGAAAAGAGTTTAATGATATTTTAAATATCTATGAAAGATTAAGAGAAAATACTAATTTAAAATTATGTGCATCTTTAGGTATTATAGATTATGAGCAGGCTAAAAAGCTGAAATCAGTGGGTGTTAATACATATCACCATAATGTTGAGACGTCTAAAGATAACTTTGATAATATATGTACAACACATACTTATAAAGACAGAATAAGAACAATTGAAGAAGCTAAAAGGGCTGGATTAGATGTATGTGTAGGTGGAATAATTGGGATGAATGAAAGTAAAGAACAAAGGTTACAAATGGCTTTTGAAATACGAGAATTAGATGTCAAATCAATTCCGATAAACATTTTAAATCCTATTAAGAATACTCCTATGGAAGATTATGATATATTAGAGCCTATGGAAATATTAAAAACAACAGCAGTATTTAGATTTATAATTCCTAATGTATACATAAGATATGCTGGGGGAAGATTATCTTTAAAGGGATATGACAAAATTGGATTTAATGGTGGTGTAAATTCCGCAATTGTAGGTGATTATTTAACAACTGTAGGAAATGGAATTGAAAATGATAAAAAAATGATTATAGAGCAAGGACTTGAACTTTAATAAAGATTACTTAAATTAATTAATATACTTTTAAATAATTATGAAAGTATATTAATTTTTTTTTGTATATTAGTATAAATATTAAATTTGAATTATAAATTGCAATATTTCGAAAAATGAGAAAAATATCAAAATTTATATAAAATAGTTGCAAAGGAAAAAAGGATGTGCTAATATCTAGGTAACCGGTTAAGTAAAACGGTTTCCTAAACTACGGGGGTGAACTTCTTGAGTATTACTATAAAAGAAATTGGCGAATTGGCTGGTGTTTCTAAAACAACTGTGTCAAAAGTCATTAATAATAAAGATGAAAATATAAGTCAAGCAACAAGGGAAAAAATTTTAAAAATAATGAAAGAAAAAAATTATGTACCAAACAAACTAGCACAAAGTCTAGTAACTAAAAAAACTAATACTATAGGGCTTCTTATACCAGATATACGAAATCCATTTTTTACAGATGTATCAAGGGGAGTAGAAGACAAAGCTAATGAAGAAGGCTACAACATAATTTTATGTAATACAGACGAGGATGCTAAAAAAGAATATGAAGGGATAAGAACATTATCAGAGAGGATGATAGATGGAATTATCTTTGCAGCTTCTTCAAATACAAATTGGAAAGAGGCAAATTATAAAGACATAAAAATACCAACTGTATTAATTGATAAGAAAATAAGTATGAACAAAGAAACTTTAAAAGGAATAGTTAAAATAAACAACTTTGAAGGTGGATATATAGCTACAAAACATTTATTAGACATTGGGAGTAAGAAAATAATATACCTAAGTGGCCCCCTTCAAAATGAAATAGCGATAGATAGATTAGAGGGATACAAAAAAGCATTAATTGAGCATAACTTAAGTTACAACTCTGACTATGTATTTGAAGGAAAGTATAAAATTGAATGGGGACAAGAATTTATAAAAAATTTAGAAAAAATAGATTTTGATTCAATATTTTGTGCAAATGATTTGATTGCAATAGGTGTTATAAGAGGACTTAAGGAAAGAGGATTAAATATACCAAATGATGTAAATGTTGTAGGATTTGATGATATTCAGACATCTAGTCTAATAAGTCCTTCTCTTACAACAGTGAGACAGCCATCTTATGAAATAGGATACAAGGCTAGTGAAATACTGATAAATTGTTTAAGAGGAGATAAAAAAGAATCATTTGATGAGTTAATTTTTAAGCCAGAATTAGTTATAAGAGATTCAACAAAAGATAATAAATAACAGAATTCAAGACATAAATAGATATGTAAAGGAGTAATGTAATGGGAAACATAGTTGTCATAGGAAGTGTGAATATGGACATGGTATGTTCTGTAGATAAAAGACCAGAAAAAGGAGAAACAGTACTAGGTAATAGTTTTTTTACATCACCTGGTGGAAAAGGCGCTAATCAAGCCGTTTCAGCATCTAAGTTAGGAGCAAATGTAAAAATGATATCTTGTATAGGTGAGGATAGCTTAGGAGAGGAGTTAATAAGAAATTTTAGAAATAATAAAATTGATTATAGCCTAGTATCTAGAGATAAGCACAAAAGCTCTGGTGTTGCTGTCATAACACTATGTGAAAATGATAATAGTATTATTGTTGTACCAGGGACCAATGAATTAGTAGATATAGAATTAATTAAAAAGAATGAGGAAGAGATAAAGAATGCAGATATAGTATTGCTACAATTAGAGATTCCATTAGAAACAATAAATTATGTAGTAAATTTCTGTTTTGAAAATAATATAAAAGCTTTAGTAAATCCAGCACCTGCAATAAAATTAGATAGAGATATAATAGAAAAAGTAACTTATTTAACACCAAATGAACATGAATATAAGATAGTTTTTGATACAGAGGAAGAGATAGAGGAAATATTAAAAAAATATCCTAATAAACTTGTAATAACAGAAGGAAAAAATGGAGCTAGATTTTATGATGGTAAGGAAATTAAGCATGTACCTTGTATAAGTGTTGATGTCCAAGACACTACAGGAGCAGGAGATACGTTTAATGGAGCATTATCAGTGGCTATAACAGAAGGTAAAAATCTATATACAGCGGTGGAATATGCAGTAGTAGCATCAGGTCTTTCTGTAACAAAATTAGGGGCACAATCTGGTATGCCTTATAAAGAAGATGTTGAAAAATATTTAAATATTAATAAATAGAAATCCAATTTGTTCAAAATTAAAACTATTAAAAATGGAGGTTAATTATGAGAGTGAGAAAAATTTTATCTTTAGGAATTGCTGGAACACTAGCAATAGGAATGTTAACAGGATGTTCAATGGAAGGGCCAAGTAAATCAGACAACAAAAGTGGCTCAGATAAGAAAGATTTAACTATAGGAGTATCTACAATAACTCTTCAACATCAATTTTTTATAGACATTGATGAGGGAATCAAAGAAAAAGCCAAAGAGTTAGGTGTGAAAGTTATAGTAAATGACCCAGACCAAGATGTAGCTAAGCAAACGTCAGCAATAGAAGATTTTATACAACAAAATGTGGATGGAATGATAGTGCTTGGAACAGATAACTCAGCTATAGTACCAGCTGTAGAGGGAGCATTTGAAAAAATGCCAGTAGTGACAGTGGATGCTGTATTAAATACTGAAAATATTACAAGTTATGTAGGAACAGTTAGTTATGATGCTGGTAAAAAATTAGGGGAATACACTAAAAAGTACATAGATGAAAAATTAGGTGGGAAATCAGAAATAGCGATAGTAACAGATTTAAAATCTCAAATACAAATGCAAAGAATAGATGGATTTAAAGATGCATTAAAAGGTTCAGCAAATGTTAAGATATTAAACTCACAACCAGGATATGATAGAGAAGAATCTCTTAATACAGTTGAAAACTTAATTCAATCTAATCCAGATGTAGATATAATATACGCAACAGCTGAAAATAGTGTACTAGGAGCTAAAGCTGCACTTGAATCTGCAAAGAATAAAGATGTTAAGATTGTAGGGTTTGATTTAACTGAAGAAGCTGCAAGTGGAATAACAGATGGAACTATTCTTGCTATGATTCAACAACAACCTAAGGAGATGGGACGTTTAGCTGTAGAAGCAGTAGTAAAATCTATAAAAGGTGAAAAAGTAGAAAAAAATATACCAGTACCAGCTTTACTTTTTGATAAAGAAAATATAAAAGACTTTAAGAATTAGTAAAATAAAATTATTTGAAAGAAATCCTATTTAAAAAGGAGTGTCATTATGAGTAATACAATTCTGAAGTTAAGCAATATTGCTAAAGAATTTCCTGGTGTTAGAGCATTAGACAATGTTAATTTTGAGTTACTTCATGCTGAAGTTCATGCACTACTGGGTGAAAATGGCGCTGGTAAATCAACTATGATAAAGATTTTAACTGGTGCACATCCAAAAACTTCTGGTAAGTTCATTTTTGAAGGTAAAGAAATAGAGAATATATCACCAGATATTTCTAAGAAGATAGGTATAAATGCAATCTATCAAGAATTAACAGTATTTGATGAATTGACAGTAGCACAAAATATTTTTATGGGAAAAGAAATAAATGGCAAAGTCTTAACTAATGATAAAAAAATGAATGAAGAAGCTAAAAAGATTTTTGACAATATGGGAATAGATATAAATCCAAACTGTCTAGTCAAAGAGCTTAGTATAGCTCAAAAGCAAATGGTAGAAATAGCAAGAGTTTTATCATCAGAAACTAAAGTATTAATAATGGATGAGCCAACATCTTCAATAAGTAAAAAAGAAACTGAAATACTTTTTAGACTTATAAATGATTTAAAAGATAGTGGAGTTAGTATAATATATATTTCTCATAGAATGGAAGAGCTTTTTGAAATTTGTGACAGAATAACTATAATGCGAGATGGGAAAACGATTTCGACTCTAAATACTAAAGAGGTATCATCTGAGGAGGAATTAGTTAATTTAATGATAGATAGAAAGCTAGACCAATTTTTTCCTAAAAGAGATGTTGAGATAAAAGAAGAAATCATGAGAGTGGAAGGTTTGACTAAGAATAATATTTTCAATAACATAAGTTTTAATATAAGAAAAGGTGAAATATTTGGAATAGGTGGATTAGTTGGAAGTAAGAGAAGTGAAATAGTAGAAGCTATATTTGGACTTAGAACATATGATTATGGAAAAATATATTTAAATAATAAAGAAATTAAATTTAAAACACCATCAGATGCAATTGAAAATGGCTTAGGATTAATAACAGAAGATAGAAAAGGTACCGGATTGTTTTTGCAGATGAGTGTCAAAGAAAATACAACTATGGCTGGATTAAAAAAAATATCTAAGTTTAAATCAGTTATAGACAGAAAAAAAGAGAAAGAAGTACTAGAAAAATACATAGAGGCATTAAAAATAAAAACACCACATATGAATCAAGTTATACAGAGTTTAAGTGGTGGAAACCAACAAAAAGCTATAATAGCAAGATGGCTTTTATTACAACCAGACATATTAATTATGGATGAACCAACTAGAGGTATAGATGTAAATGCTAAAGCAGAGATATACAATCTAATGGGAGATTTAGTAGAGAGTGGTGTAAGTATCATAATGATATCTTCCGAAATACCAGAATTAATATCAATGAGCGATAGAATAATGGTTATGAGAGAAGGTCATATAAGCGGATTTTTAGAAGGTGAAGAAATGGTTGAAAATAATGTATTAAAATTGGCTTTCGGAGGTAAAATTAATGAGTTCAATAACTAAACATAGAGAAGATAATTCATCTCCATTATTAACAAAATTAACAAGTGCATTTAGAGACCAAGGGAGTGCAGCTATAGGGCTTGTAATAATTTTTATAATAATGAGTGTAGCTTCATCTAATTTTTTAACTTTAGATAATTTAATTAACGTTGGAAGACAAATATCAATAAATGCGATACTTGCAGTAGGTATGACATTTGTAATAATTACTGGAGGGATAGATTTAAGTGTAGGAGCAGTAATTGCTTTAGTAGGTACATTTTGGGCTACAACAGTAGTGAATTACAATGCACCTATATGGGTAGGGATGCTACTTGCATTAGCAATAGGAACAATATTAGGAGTTATAAAAGGTGCAATTATTTCAACACAAAAACTACCACCATTCATTGTAACTTTAGCCATGCTGACTATAATAAGTGGAGCAAGTTTTGTATTTACAGGAGGAAGACCCATATCAGTAAATACAGACGCATTTAAGATGCTAGGTAGAGGATATGTTGGACCAATACCAATACCAGTTATAATTATGATTATAGTTGTAATAGCAGGTCACTTCCTATTAAAAAGAACCAATTTTGGACGTCATGTACATGCAGTAGGTGGAAATGAAGAAGCTGCTAGATTATGTGGAGTAAAGGTAAATAAAGTAATAGTAAAAGTATATGCACTAGCTGGATTACTAACAGCATTGGCTGGAATAATATTATCATCACGTTTGGCATCAGGTTCCCCAACTGTTGGAGATGGAGCAGAGTTGGATGCTATAGCAGCAGTTGTACTTGGTGGTACTAATATGATGGGTGGTTCTGGTTCTATAGTAGGTACATGTATAGGTGTTGGGATAATAGGGATATTAGGAAATGGTCTAAATCTATTGAGTGTATCTTCGTATAATCAAATGATTATAAAAGGACTGGTAATGCTGTTTGCTATATGGATAAATAATATAAAACTAAAAAAATCAACTAAAGCTAAATAATAGTTATATTTTAAATGAAAAAATAAATCTTAGGAGGAAATATGAAAAAAATTCTCTTAGAGACATTAAATAATAAAAAACAAGAATACATAGATTATTTAAAAGAGCTTGTAAGTATAAAGACTGAAGATATTGGTCATGGAATACTAGGTGGATTTGAAAAAGAGGGACAAGAATATATTGAGAAACTTGCAAATGACATAGGTTTTAGTGTAGATAGACAAGACATGAGTGAAGAGCTGATTAAAAAAGCAAAAGATATATATAAAGAAGGAAATCTAGGTCACAATTATAAAGATAGATATAATTTAATTTGTAAATACAGTGATAGTTTACCTGGTAAGACAATTGTATTTAATGGTCATGTAGATACTATGCCACCAGGTGATATAAGTAAGTGGAGATACAATCCATATTGTGGTACAGAAGATAGTGGTAAGCTTTATGGTCTTGGAACTGCGGATATGAAGTCTGGGCTTATAGCATCAATATTAGCTATAAAACTTATAAAAGATAGTGGTTTAAATGTACCTGGTAATGTAAAGGTAATGTCAGTAGTAGATGAAGAAGGTGGAGGAAATGGAACCATAAATGCAGTTATGAATGGAATTGATGGGGATTACTGTGTAATTTGTGAACCATCAGAACAGAATTTAATAATTGCACATATGGGGTTTGTTTTCTTTGAAGTTGAGGTTAAAGGTATATCTCTTCACTGTGGTAGTAAGTGGGAGGGTGTAAACGCAATAGAGAAGGCTATGTTACTGCTTCAAGATATAAAAGAATTAGAACATAATTGGCTTATGGTATATAAGCATCCCTTATTACCTTCGCCTACAATAAATTTGGGTGTACTAAATGGTGGAACAGCAGGTTCTACTGTGCCAGACAAGTGTGTATTTAATCTGTGTGTGCACTTCTTACCAAATATAATGAGCTATGAACAAGTTGTAAATGATGTGACTGATGTTATAATGACAAGGTCTAATGGAGATTTGTGGCTTAAAGACAATAAGCCAAATATAAATATATATCAATCAGGATTAGGTTTTGAGATGGATAAAAATTCTGATTTTGTAGTGAATGCACATAAAATACTAGAAGATGTTTTAGAAAAAAAATTAGAAATAAAAGGTTCAACAGCTGGAAATGATGCAAGGTTGATGAAAAATTTAGCTGGAATGCCAACATTAATATTGGGACCAGGCTCAATAGAGCAATGCCATTCAATAGATGAGTATGTTGAAATCAATGAGTATTTAGACAGTATACTTATGTATGCAAGTCTAATATTAAATTTATAAAAGTAGGAGGAATATATAAATGAAAAAAGTATTAATAGTAGGAGAATCTTGGGTAAAAAATATAACTCATATAAAAGGGTTTGATACATTTGTTACAACTCATTATGAGGAAGCTGTAAAGTGGTTAAAAGAAGCAATAGAATCTGGGGGATATGAGACAGTTCATATGCCTGCACATGTAGCAGCAGATAGTTTTCCATATAAATTAGAAGAATTAAATGATTATGATTGTATAATATTGTCTGATATAGGTTCTAATACTTTCTTATTATCTAATAGTACTTTTATAGATTGTAATAGTAATCCAGATAGACTTGAATTGATTAAAGAGTATGTAAATAATGGTGGAGCATTAATAATGGTAGGTGGATACATGTCATTTACAGGTATAGATGCAAAAGCTAGATTTGGAGAAACTGCTATAAAAGATGTATTACCAATAGCTATGATAGATAAAGATGATAGAGTAGAAAAACCAGCAGGCATAATTCCAGTAGTTGTCAACTCTGAGCATCCAGTATTGAAAGATATTCCAAAAGATTGGCCGAAGTTTTTAGGATATAACAAGACAGTTGCTAGAGATAATTGCCCTGTATTAGCAACAATTGGAGGTGACCCATTTGTAGCAGTTGGGGAGTTTGGAAAAGGAAAATCTGCTATATTTAGTTCTGACTGTGCACCTCATTGGGGGCCAAAAGAATTTACTGATTGGAAGTACTATAGTAAATTATGGGTTAATATGCTTGATTGGTTAACATGTTAAAAATTATATAAAATTTGAAAACCTCTTACTTGATAAAGTGAATCTTACAAGTCAAGGGGTTTTATTGTATAGAATGATTATAAAGTAGAATATATTTTAAAATTAGCTATTTTAATTAGTTAAGTATAAGATATCAGAGTTGAGGAGGATTATACAATTAATATGGAAGATTTAAATAAAAGATTTTTAGTGCAATATATAGATGAGATACAAGAAGAGTTAAGAGAGATATCAGATAAGATATGGGAAAATCCAGAACTTCAATATAAAGAATATTATGCTTCAAATTTACAAAAAGAGTATTTAAGAAGGTGTGATTTTAATATAGATGAATTAGAAGATATAGATACAGGATTTGTAGCTAGTTATGGAGAAGGTAAACCAGTTATAGCAGTTCTAGGAGAATATGATGCCTTAGATGGTTTGTCTCAAAAAATATCAATTACAAAAAAACCTATTTTAGATGGAGGGGCAGGTCATGGATGTGGACATAACTTACTTGGTACAGGTTCAATGGGGGCTGTAGTTGCGATAAAAGAACTAATCAAACTAAAAAAGATTAAAGGAACTATAAAGTACTATGGGTGTCCCGCAGAGGAAGATTTGTCAGGAAAGGTATTAATGATAAAAAAAGGTTTTTTTGATGGAATAGATTGTGCATTTAGTTGGCATCCATTTGATATAAATACTCCAATAAGGATTCCAACCCTTGCTAATTATTCTGTAAAATTTAGATATAATGGAATTAGTGCTCATGCGGCACAAGCTCCTTATAATGGAAGAAGTGCACTTGATGCAGTAGAACTTATGAACATAGGTTGCAACTATTTAAGAGAGCATATATTTGATAGTTGTAGAGTGCATTATGTAACTACTAATGGTGGAAAAATGCCAAACATAGTTCCGGATTTTGCAGAAGTATGGTATTACATAAGAGGAGTGAAAATGGAACATGTAAGAGATGTATTTGATAGAATTATCGATATAGCAAAAGGAGCAGCACTGATGACAGGTACTAGTATGGAATATAATATTATGAGTGGAGTATATGACTATATTCCAAATACAATATTAACAGATATTCTATCACAAAATATGAAATTGATAGGAGTTCAAAATTATGATGAAGATGACTACTATTTCGCAGGAGAATTAGCTAAAACAGTGTCTATAGATAAAAGAATTAGTGTTTCTAGTGTATTAAGTGGAAATAAAGATATTACTAGGATGGATTTACATGATGAAGTTACAGATGATACCTTTACCCATAACAACTGTATATCCTTATCATTAGATATTGGAGATGTAAGTTATATAACTCCTACAGCACAATGTTCTTGTTCAGTTTGGCCTATTGGTATTTCTGCTCATACATGGCAATCTTGTGCTAGTGCAGGTTCTAATATGGGATTTAAAGCGATGTTATTAGCATCTAAAGCTATAGCATGTTCAATAAGTGATGTAATGCTTGATGAATCTATTGTAAGTAAAGCAAAAAAGGAATTAAAGGATACTATAGGCAACTTCGAATATGCTCCGATTATTTAAAAATTAAGTTAATGTAAGTAAGATTATGGTCATGAATTAGTATAAATATATAATTTAATATTATTTTTAACTTAACCTTCTAATTATTTTTAATCTAAGATACAATGATTAGAAGGTGTTTTTAAAGTTTCTTAGAATACTGTATCTTATATAATCTTGATAAAAAGTGTTATACTATATATAATTTATATAAAAAGTAGTACAAAAAGGAGTATTTATGTTTGGATATGTTAAAATAAACAAAATGGATTTAACTTTTAGAGAATATGACCATTATAAAGCTTATTATTGTGGGTTATGTAAATATTTAAAAAGAAATCATGGAGAAATCTCTCGATTTTCTCTAAACTATGATATAACATTTTTAATTATTCTATTAACTTCAGTATATAAGCCAGAATCTATAAATACAGAAGAAGTATGTATAGTCAATCCATTTAAAAAGAAAAAGGTAATTACAAATGATATTACAGAATATGCAGCAAGTATGAATATTCTTTTAACATATTATAAATTAGAAGATAATTTAATGGATGATAAACGCATAAAAGATAAATTAGCATATTATATATATAAAAACAAATTAAACTTAGCATATGAAAAGTATACCGAAAAAGCAGAGTATATAAAACAACAGCTAAATGAATTAAATAAGTTAGAAAAGGATAACAATATAAATATAGACGAAGTATCTAATACATTTGGAAATATAATGGGTGAAGTGTTTGCCTACAAAAAAGATGAAAATGAGAGAAACTTAAGAATGATAGGCTTTAATATAGGTAAGTATATATATCTATTAGATGCATATGAAGATTTAGATGAAGATTTTAAGAAAGGAAGATACAATCCTTTTATAGAATATGTAGATAAAAATGATGAGTTAAAACAAAAAGTTAAAAAAATAATTGTAACATCATTGGGATTTTTAGCTAGAGGAATTGATAATTTAAATCTAAATACAAATGTCGGGATAATAGAAAATATAATTTATTCTGGTGTTTATTTAAGATATATGAATATATTAGAAAGCAGAGGTGGAAAGAATGTACAGTAATACTTATAATAATGAAAATTTTATGAGAGCAAGAGCTTTTATAGAAAATAGTGAATTTAGAAAAGCATATGATTTTTTAAAGTCGTTGAGTGACAAATGTGCAGAATGGTATTATCTAACTGGTTTTTCTGCGATGAACATAGGATATTATGAAGAAGGAGAAGACTTCTTAAAAAGAGCAAAATTTATGGAGCCAGAAAATCATGAATACAGTGAGGCACTTAGAAGTTATACAGAATATAGAAATGAATATAACAATAGGGCTGATAACTATAATAGAAGAAGACGTAATGATTTAGGTGGATGTTGCTGTTGTTGTGATGATTGTTGCTGTTGTCTAGGTGACGATTGTTGTGAAAACTGTGCTAAGCTTTGGTGTTTAGATTCATGTTGTGAATGTTTTGGAGGAGATTTAATAACTTGTTGTTAGGATGATAAATATGAGTATAAAAGTTGCTTATGGAGGAGTTTTATTAGCATTAAATGTGATATTGTTGACTCTTACAAATATTATTCCTGTAAATACATTGTTTATTATGGGAGTAGCATCACTTTTAGTATCAATTGTAATAATGGAATGGGGATTTAAGAGTGGAATTGCTTTTTATATAGGTTCTATAGCTTTAGGATTTATAGTGATGGCAAGTAAGTCTCAATGGATTGTGTATTCACTTACCTTTGGAATATATGGTATTGCAAAATATCTTATAGAAAAAGATAGGTCAATATATATTGAGTATTTCTTAAAAGTAGTATTTGCAAATATAATGATACTTATATTGTATTTTTTATTAAGAACAATAGTTTATATCCCAATAAATATTTTTATTATAGGTTTATTTGAAGTAGCCTTTATAGTATATGACTATGTTTATAGTTCTTTTATAAGTTATTACAATAATAAGTTAAGAAAGAGGCTATTTAAAAATAATAGTTAATTTATATGTTTAGTCTTAATAGAATTGTAATTTAAATAAATATAAAGAATACATTTGAATATGTATTTCTATGTAAAAATAAATTTAATATATACTTAGTATTAATATATAAAAAGCTTTGATTTTTAGTCAAAGCTTTTTATATATTGGATAGAATGGTTTACTTCAAGAGATATAATATAAATTAAATATCTACTATATTTACATCTGTAGATAAAGAGTAAATAATATCTTTTCTTTCTACTATTATTTCAACATTTTTAGAAATTTCCTTATCAAGTGATATTTGAGCTAAAAGTTCCTTTGTTGGATTTATTGCTATTGGATTTCCAACTCTTTTTAACATATTTATATCACCATTAGTATCGCCATAAGCATATGAGTTTGATAAGTCTAAATTATACTTTACAACAAAATCGTTTATAGCATTATTTTTACTTATAGAATCCCACATTGGAATAACTGTTCCTGTAAATATATCATTTTCAAATACATAGTCACTTCCTAAAAAATCAGTTACATTATATTTTTTTGCCATTTTTTCAACTAAAAATCCAGGGCTACCAGATATGAATATGACTATATGTCCTTGATTTAGATGCCAATCAATTCTTGAACGTGTGTATTTATAAACTCTATCTGCTTTTAATTTAATTACTTGGTCACTTGTAAAATTAATGCAAGTTTTATCTAATCCTTTTAGTGAATCGACATAAAGGTCACATATTTCCAATAGATAATCATCATAATTACCTTGTCTTTTATCCCAATCCATAAAAGTGTCTCTAGCATGTTTATACCAATTTTTTTGGTCAATTATATCATATTTAATTAATTTCTTAAAATGTTCAACCATAAGAGAATCTCTATAAAGAGTACCATCTATATCAAAAAAAGCTGCTATATTTTTCATAAGACCACCTCAATTAATCATTTCCTTATATTATATTATAAATTGTATCTAAGTTGTTAAAATATATGTATAATAATTTATATATTAAAAAACAAATATTTTAAAGTCTAAAGGGTGTGATTATATGAATTTTAATTTTGCGAAGGCTACTAATTCTAGACTTATGGGTAGTTTAGGTCTTATAATAAATTGGATAGATGATAAAAACAATCACTTCTGTCAATATTTTCTATTAGATGCAGAGGGATTAGGTTTAGCAGATTATGTGGGTTTAAAAAATCCTACACAAGAAGAAGCTTACATGGAAGAAGAAAGATTAATGGGCGGATTTGGCTCAGATAGAGTTGAATTAACAAAGGATGAATCCTTGTTTTTAGTATCTTATTTTGGGAATAAGAATCTTTACTATGACAAGTTATTACCAGGAGATAAAAGTGAATATATTGATATTATAAAAAATTATAAATCAAATTTAACTATAGAAAAGTTATATAACAAAATATGTAAAAGGGTTGATGAAGAAGTTGAATTTATAAACTATATGACTATGCGATTTATAGCGTGGGATAGAGAAAGTTTAAAATATTTTTCTGGAAGTGATGAGATTGCAAATATGCATATTACAAATATAAATGGGACATTGCTTAAAAATGTAGTGAGTGATAAAGGGCAAGGTAGGTATATAAGTGAAGCTTTATATGAAGATAATGATGGATATTATATATGCAAAATTGCTTTTTGTATAAATAAATGTAATGAAACTGGTTTTAAAATTAATTCTTTATTAGTAACAGATAAAGAACCAATGTATGATTTTGAAGTATTCGATGAGATTTCTAAAAATGAATTTGTAAGTGTGTATAGTGTAAAATCATCTGAAGAATTTGCAAAAGTATTTTATAAAGATAATCCTTTTTTATTAAAAAGTTATATGAATGAAGGTATATTTTTTACTAGATTTAATTTTAATAATGACCATGTTAAAGAAAATGTGTATATAATAAATAATGATATGAAAGCTATATATTACTTAATGGGAAATAAACTTTTTATTGGTACTTATAATGAAAATGATTGCAATTATATTAATGAGATAAGTCAAACTAGCTATAGTAAATATATTAAGTTTGAAGAGAATTTTTTCTTTGAACAAAATGCGTTATATGATTTTGCAGAATCAGGTTCAATAGATTTTGATGATTTCTTGGAATGATATTTTTGGGCATTATTTAAGCGAGATTAACTGAATTTAATCTCGCTTAAATTAATTTCTATAATATTGGGGGAATATTATGAGGAATACATTTATTATTGTGGTCAATTATTAAAATTTTATACAATTTATTAGAAAAATAAAAAAAAATTATAATTCTCCTCATATTATTGACTGATATTAGTTTTTAGCATGTATTATATATGGTTGACTTGCAAAGTATTAGTTATATTTTGTTTTTTAATCTTTCTTTTTTGTGAATATGTTAGAATCATACCAGTTATCAAAACGGATAAATTTAAATGGTTGGTGTATATTAATTGCGTTTTTAGGACAATTATAAATACATCTCATACACAGACAGCAACTCCAATTAAATTTAACCTTATTTTCTGTAACATTTATATTGTGCTTAGGGCAATTATTGGCACATTTAGAACAGTGTATGCAATTATTTTTAACATAGAAAAACTTACCTAAGATATGGGATCCATACCATTCTGACCTAGCAATAAAGGATAGTGTTTTTACTAAAGTGCTACTATTTGGAAGGTATGAAACTCGATTAATTAAATTATGTACAATATTAGGTATTTCTTTATCTGCTTTTTCGATAAGCTCTCTTGTCTTTGTATCATCATATTTGACCATAAAATTTGATGGCATAGCAAATAATTTATTATAAAATACTTTGAAACCTTTAGTATCTAATCTTTTGATTAATAAATTTGATGAAGCATAATTTACATAATTATCTTCACCAGCTGTATGTATTATAAATGTATCCATAGAATGTGTGTTAGGCAAAGTTTTTACAAAATCTAATACAATTTGAGGAGCATTAAAGGAATGTACAGGGTAAGCTATTCCTACCATATCATATGATGTTAAATGAATTTTAGATTTTTTAATATTTTCTATTTTTGTACATTCGACACAAAATTGCTGACTTTCCAATTCTTGCTTTAGTTTATTAATTATATATTCTGTCATGCCAGTTCCAGAAAAGTAAAATATACATAATTTATTCAAAGTAATACCTCCTATTAAATGAAATAGTCATTTGTTAGAGTCATTATAGCATATAACTAAATAACTTAATAGAAAGCCAAAAGGATTTATATTGTCAGTACTTTCAAGAAAGAGACATTATAAAGCCCCTTCTTGCTTGTTTAGTTGATAAATATCTAATAAATCTAAATAATTATGATAAAGGTTGTTACATAAGAGTTATTTATAATTTGAAAAAAGAAAATCTCAATAAGTAAAAAAGTCAGATAAAATTTTATTTTATCTGACTTTTTTATATTTATTTTATTAGATTATGTTAATATTTGTTGACTAAATATACGTATATTCAGTCAACTTTCTATACCTATAATAATATTGGGGGAATATTATGAGGAATACATTTATTATTATGTCCAATTATTAATGGTTTATACAATTTACTTAAAATTACTTAAAAAATATTTTACATTTCTTCCTCATCAAATTCCTCAATATTAGTAGTTTGTGGCATACCTTGCATAGTCATATTACTAGAACCATAAGGAGTAGGATATATACTAGGAGGCATAGTACTAGGCATAACTACAGGCATACCTTGCATTGTATTATGACATATGACACCTGGTATCATCATAAGTACATTAGGAGGCATATTTTGATTACATGAGAAGTTAGGAATACCCATATTATTTATGTTGTTGTTCATATTATATCCCATATTATTATTCATATTGTTAGGCATATTACCATACATACCAGTATTACCAGACATATTATTATTCATATTGCCAGACATGTTGTTAGGCATACCCATGTTATTATTGTTCATATTGCCAGACATATTGTTAGGCATACCCATATTATTATTCATATTGCCAGACATATTGTTAGGCATACCCATGTTATTATTCATATTACTAGACATGTTGTTAGGCATACCCATGTTATTATTGTTCATATTGCCAGACATATTGTTAGGCATACCCATATTATTATTCATATTGCCAGACATATTATTAGGCATACCCATATTATTAGATGCATTATAGTTCATGTTATTAGGCATATTATTTGTAGCAGATGTGTTGTAATTCATATTTCCGG
Organism: Clostridioides difficile; assembly: GCA_012955965.1. Lineage (GTDB taxonomy): Bacteria > Bacillota > Clostridia > Peptostreptococcales > Peptostreptococcaceae > Clostridioides > Clostridioides difficile_G. Next base: position 3,905 of record JABBZI010000008.1, on the reverse strand, counting down.
ATGTATTATTTGTGTTAGGCAAGTTGTTTGGGGAATTACTGCTTTTAGGATAATTATTTGCGTTGTTAGGATAAATATTACTTACATTCTGATTATTAGGTATCTTTGTATAACCAGTAGAAATTTGTGGGTCATTTCTCAATTCATCTTGGGGAATTTCTTCATTAGTAATATAATCTGCATAGTTAGCTGGGTCTAAGTAAGGCATGTAACTATTGTCTAAATCCTTTTTTTTCTTGTTACTCATATTAAACTTGCACCTCCTAGAAAACTATAAAAAAGTTTACAAAAACTTATTCTAATAATATATATATTAAAAAAGGTGATAATATGTGCATTCTAATTGTTATTAAATAAATAAAAATTATTGTTGCAAATTTAGAAGCAATGGAATATAATGAACATATGAACAGTTATTCATATATTAAAATGACGGAGGATTAAAAATGAGAGAAGAGATAAATGATTGTAGTTGCAATATAATACATGAAGAAGTAGTAACAGAAGCTAAATCAACTATGCCAGATGAAGAAATGTTATATGATTTAGCAGAGTTATTTAAAGTATTTGGAGATACTACTAGGGTAAAGATATTATATGCATTATTTGCGAATGAAATGTGTGTATGTGATATAGCAAGTTTATTAAATATGACTCACTCTGCAATATCTCACCAACTTAGAGTATTAAAACAGGCGAGATTAGTAAAGTTTAGAAGAGAAGGAAAAACAGTGTATTACTCATTAGATGATAGTCATATAAGCCAAATATTTGATTGTGGATTAAACCATATTAGAGAGACTTATAAATGATAACTGAGAGGAGTGAATGTATATGGAAGCAAATAATATAATTAAAAAAGAATTTATATTAGGGGGGCTAAATTGTGCTCATTGTGCAGAAGAGATTAACAATAAAGTTTCTAAGCTACAAGAAGTTAAGTCTTCCAATCTAAATTTTATAAATAAAAAACTTACAGTAAATATAGAAGATAGTTTTAATGAGGATAATACTATAGAAAAGATAATAGATATAATAGATTCAACAGAACCAGGTCTTGATATACAAATAAGTTCTAAAGAGCATGTATCTAATAAGACATCAATTAAAAAAGAACTTATATTAGGAGGATTAAACTGCGCACATTGTGCAGAGGAGATTAATAATAAAGTTTCTAAATTAAAAGAAATTGAATCTTCTAATTTAAATTTTGTAAATAAAAAACTTACAGTAAATATACTTAATGACTTTGAAGAAGATAGTGTTATAAACAAGATAAAGGAAATAATAGATTCAACAGAACCAGGACTTGATATACAAGTAGAATCTAATGACAGAGTAAAAGCTAAGACTGCTGAGAAAGCAGTGAGTGTAAATGATACAAATAAAAAAGAATTAATTCCACTTATAATTGGAGCTTTGGTATATATATTTGGGATATATCAAACAGCTACAGGTTATGAAAGCCAATTTAGTAATATAGTGTTTATAGTTGCTTATGTAATAGTAGGTGGAGATGTACTTTTAAGAGCAATAAGAAATATATCAAAAGGAAGAGTATTTGATGAGAACTTCTTGATGGCTCTAGCTACAGTAGGAGCATTATTAATAGGAGAATTATCAGAAGCAGTAGGGGTTATGCTGTTCTATAAAATAGGAGAGTATTTACAAGGTGTCGCAGTTGGTAAGTCTAGAAAGTCTATAACTTCACTTATGCAAATAAGACCAGATTATGCAAATTTGAAAGTTAATTCTGAAGTTAAGGTAGTGTCACCAGAAGAAGTAAATGTGGGAGATATAATAGTAGTAAAACCTGGTGAGAAAGTACCACTAGATGGAGTGGTAGTAGATGGAGTTTCAATGCTAGATACTTCTGCACTTACAGGTGAATCAGTACTAAGAGAAGTTGAAAAAGGGGACGAAATTTTATCTGGTGTTATAAATAAGAATGCTTTATTGAGTATTGAAGTTACAAAGAGTTTTGGAGAGTCAACAGTTTCAAAAATACTTGACCTTGTTGAAAATTCTAGTATTAAAAAATCAAAAACAGAAAACTTTATATCTAAATTTTCAAGATATTATACTCCAATAGTAGTAGTAGCTGCTTTATTGATAGCATTTGTGCCACCACTTGTAATTTCAGGTGAGGTATTTAGTGATTGGGTGTATAGAGGATTAATATTCTTGGTTGTTTCTTGCCCTTGTGCACTAGTTTTATCAATACCACTTAGTTTCTTTAGTGGAATTGGATTTGCATCTAAAAATGGTATCCTTATTAAGGGAAGTAATTATCTAGAAGCTTTAAGAAGTGTAGATACTGTAGTATTTGATAAAACAGGAACACTTACTAAAGGTGTCTTTAATGTAACTAAGTTAAATCCTGAAGGTATATCAGAAGAAGAACTACTAGAATTTGCAGCTATTGCAGAAGTAAACTCAAATCATCCAATAGCTAAGTCTATATTAAGTTACTACAGTAAAAAAATTGATTTAGATACAATAGACAGTTATGAGGAAATAGCAGCTTATGGAATCAGAGTAAAACATAATGGTAAACTTATATTAGCAGGTAATGAGAAACTTATGAAAAAGGAAAATATATTCTATTCACCAGCTAAAGAAGTAGGTACAGTGGTTTATATTGCTGTTGATAAAGTGTATAGAGGTTATATAGTTATATCTGATGAAGTAAAAGAAGATAGTAAAAATGCTATAAGAAGTTTAAAATCAATAGGAATAAAAGAAGTTGTAATGTTAACTGGAGATAATGAGAAAGTAGCAAAAAATATTGCTAAAGAATTAAACTTAGATACAGTTTATTCAAATTTGCTTCCTAATGAAAAAGTTGATAGATTAGAAGCTTTATATGAAGGAAGAAGTGAAAAAGAAAAAATAGCCTTTGTAGGTGATGGAATAAATGATGCTCCAGTACTAGCTCGTGCGGATGTTGGTATAGCAATGGGAGGTCTAGGTTCAGATGCAGCTATTGAAGCAGCAGATGTGGTTCTTATGACAGATGAGCCTAGTAAAATATCTAAGGCAATTGAGATAGCAAATAAGACTAATAAAATAGTATGGCAAAATATAATATTTGCTTTAGGAGTAAAAATTATAGTTATGATATTAGGAGCTGGAGGAATAGCTACTATGTGGGAAGCTATATTTGCTGATGTAGGGGTAGCACTTATAGCAGTATTAAATGCTATGAGAGCTATGAGATAAAATATAGATGTGTATTATTAAAAGAATACAGTAATGAAGTATATAAATATTAAGAGAAGTATCAATAAGTTTATTTTGACTATATTGATACTTTTCATTGTGTATATATAGTATATTTGTTTAATCTTATTATTTAGTATATATTTTAAACTTATATATAGATGATTCTTGTTTATTGCTAAGACTAATTAAGGAATAAGAATTATAATAATTACAAATATATAGATTGGTAATTATTATTTTATAAGAAAATATTTGAGTAAAAATTCATTAATGATATGATATAACTAGCATTCAGTAAGTTATATAATATAAAAAAATAAATATTTTAAAAAATAATTTGAAAAAGTGTTGACGAAATATTTTTAAGATGATATAGTATTACTTGTCCTTAAGAAAAGGGCAAACATGAAAAATGAACTTTGAAAATTAAACAGTAGGTTAATTTATAAAAACAAGAAACAAACCATAAAGCCAGATATTTTGATAACAATAGTATCTGAGCCTGATAAACTTTTATTTGAGAGTTTGATCCTGGCTCAGGATGAACGCTGGCGGCGTGCCTAACACATGCAAGTTGAGCGATTTACTTCGGTAAAGAGCGGCGGACGGGTGAGTAACGCGTGGGTAACCTACCCTGTACACACGGATAACATACCGAAAGGTATGCTAATACGGGATAA
>JABBZI010000089.1 GCA_012955965.1 Clostridioides difficile | reverse complement strand
TACTGCTGGATTTGCTGTTCCTGATACTGTTACTGTTATTGTATTCGCTGATGTATTCCCTACTGCTGTATAATCTAATCCTGATGGTAATCCTGTTACTTCAACATTCGCTTTTACATCTCCATTTTTTACTGTTCCTTTTGTTAATGTTAATACATATGTGTTATCTGATGGGTCTACCATTTCATCACCTGATGCCATTTTTATTTGTTTATCTGTCGCATCAAAAGTTAATTCACCTACTATTTGTATTACATACTTTTTGACTTCAAATGTTGTATTTGCTACTGAGTCTGTAGCAGTTGCTTCAGATACTGCTCCTGCTTTAACTAATACACTTACATTGTCTAAATCATTTTGTACTGCTGGATTTGCTGTTCCTGATACTGTTACTGTTATTGTATTCGCTGATGTATTCCCTACTGCTGTATAATCTAATCCTGATGGTAATCCTGTTACTTCAACATTCGCTTTTACATCTCCATTTTTTACTGTTCCTTTTGTTAATGTTAATACATATGTGTTATCTGATGGGTCTACCATTTCATCACCTGATGCCATTTTTATTTGTTTATCTGTCGCATCAAAAGTTAATTCACCTACTATTTGTATTACATACTTTTTGACTTCAAATGTTGTGTTTGCAATTGAATCTGTAGCCCCTGTTCCAGATACCGCTCCTGCTTTAACTAGCACACTTACATTATTCAAATCATTTTGTATAGCTGGATTTGCTGTTCCTGATACTGTTATTGTTATTGTATTTGCTGATTTATTTCCTACTGCTGTATAATCTAATCCTGATGGTAATCCTGTTACTTCAACATTCGCTTTTACATCTCCAT
>JABBZI010000088.1 GCA_012955965.1 Clostridioides difficile | reverse complement strand
TGTGTTAGATATTGAATTAAATTTAAATCCACAATAACCACATTGGTCAATTGTAATATTTGTAACAAAGTTTGAACCCTTACCAATATTGTTAATACCAACCTTACCAACTTCTTCTACTCTCATATTATTAATAAAAGTTCCAGTGGAAATTTTCATTCCATAATCACATCCCCAAGTCTTTCCATTAGTAATTATTGAATTTTCTCCTGTACTAATACCCTGAGTACAGGAAAAAACAGTAATATCATTTGCTGTAGAATTATTAGACATTTTAAGTGCGATTTCACCAAAACCACCAAAGTCTACATTTTCATAATGACCAGGACCTTCTAGTGTATTTTCACATACAATTGCTGATATATATTTTCCTTCATGTGCAAATTTTATCTTATGGTGAAATCCTGCTTCTCCATTTGCAGGAGGTGTATCAGGTGACTGCACATTATCACAGTTATCTGATTGAAAAGAAATGCTTTTAATACAGTGCTTTACCCCCTTTACTGTTATCATTGTAAAACTTTCCATTGTACCATTTTCTACTTCTTTCTCATCGAATTTACCAGAAAATTGTGTTGCTCCTGAATGAAAATATATATTATTTGGATTATTTGACCTAAAATATGTATCTCCACATAGAGTTAATCGCTTGTTAATCTCTACACCATTTGTAAATAAGTATTTCCCACTTGGAAAATATATAATAGAATCCTCTGGTGCAGCATTTATAATTTCTTGTACCCTAGAACTTACATTTTCTTTTTCAGTATTACAAACTCCATAATCTAAAACATTTATCCAGCCATCTGTTTCTTTAATTATTATAGGTTCTCCCATAATTCACTAC
>JABBZI010000087.1 GCA_012955965.1 Clostridioides difficile | reverse complement strand
TTTTCACCTTTCCCTCACGGTACTATACGCTATCGGTCACTAGGTAGTATTTAGCCTTGGAGGGTGGTCCCTCCTGCTTCCCACAGGGTTTCACGTGTCCCGTGGTACTCTGGATCATATCTAAAGTCTTCTCGTTTAACATACAGGACTATTACCTTCTGTGGTGGGTCTTTCCAAACCTCTTCAATTACGATACCTCTTCGTTATGATATGTCCGCAACCCCAATAAAGAAAACTTTATTGGTTTGGGCTCTTCCGCGTTCGCTCGCCGCTACTTACGGAATCGAATTTCTTTCTCTTCCTTCAGGTACTTAGATGTTTCAGTTCCCTGAGTTCCCCTCATTAAGCTATGAATTCACTTAATGATACTTAGACATTACTCTAAGTGAGTTTCCTCATTCGGAAATCTTCGGATCAAAGTTTACGTGCAACTCCCCGAAGCTTATCGCAGCTTATCGCGTCCTTCATCGGCTCCTAGTGCCAAGGCATCCGCCCTGCACCCTTAATAACTTGACCAGTTAAAAAGGTTTGATAGATTAAAGTCTATCAACTTGATAATTTTAAAAAGTTATCAGCTTTATATATTACAAATTAGATGTCATATCACTAAATATATATGCAGTTTTTAAGGTGCTAACGCACATCGCCAACAAACAAACTTAACATTAGTTTAGTTTATTTGGTTGCTTCAAGTGCTAATTTTGAGTATTCGTAAAAACGAACCCTCAAAATTAAACAGTAGGCAATTCTCCTTAGAAAGGAGGTGATCCAGCCGCACCTTCCGATACGGCTACCTTGTTACGACTTCACCCCAGTTATTGATTCCACCTTCGACGACTTCTTCCAAAAGGT
>JABBZI010000086.1 GCA_012955965.1 Clostridioides difficile | reverse complement strand
CCTTTATCTTTTATAAGTATTTTATATTGGTTTGTATCTATTGTAATATTGGTTCCATATGGAATACTAAATTCAAAATAATTATCTATTATCATATCGCAAGTGAGAGTATAAACTATTTCCTTCTTATTGTCTTTATTATTTATAATCCAATTTTTAAAATCTTCTAAACAATTATTTTCTTGCGAGAAACTCTTACTTGGTAAAATTATAATTAACAAGTTTATAATAACAAAAACTTTATTTATTTTATTCATGTCGTTCTCCAATTAATTTTTTTAATAAGAATAAAACTCTTTAAACCATTTTATCTACTTTTTATATTTTATAAATTTATTTATATATTTTATGATACCAGGATTTGCTACTACTATTGAAAAAGACATAACTGAGACTATAATTCCTACCCAAATAATAGCTCTTCCTTGGAACTTTTGAGTTTTACTATATGAATTAGAAGTAGAGTTTGAGCTATTATTAGATTTATCTACATTAAAAGTCTCTTTTTCATTTGATATCTTTTTATCATCAGTTATGTTTTTGCCTTCCTGATTTTCTTCAGAATCTCTTTTTAATATTTGAATTAAACTATTCTCAGACTTATTTATAATAGTTAACTCATCATTCTTAATATCATTATCTATATCATTAATGTTAGTCTTATTAGTTTCTTTATCCTTCTCTGTAGTATCTTCGTTAGACTTATCATTTTTTTCATCTTCTTGATGAATATTATCTTTTTCTTCATTATTGGAATCTGTTATATTATTAGAATCTTCTGGAATTTCTTCAGTAGTATTATCATTGTCATTATTACTATCTAAATCAAGTCCATCATTTTCTCTATCTGGGTCATCTCT
>JABBZI010000085.1 GCA_012955965.1 Clostridioides difficile | reverse complement strand
ATTACAACTGGTGTCAGTGTAAATAACGTAAAAATAGAAGATATTCAAGAAGTAGGTATTAATAATAAAGGGCTTGGTTTCAATCTTATGATGAACCTTTCAGTTGATAATTGTGGATACTGCGGATTTAAGTTTGAAAAAATGGCTCATAGTCAAGTAAACGCAAGAATTACTAGGTGTGCTCAGTATTATAAAAATGTTGATTATGATACTTACAAGAATATGACAGATAGAAAAGAAGATGCTTATTCAATATTTTATGGAGATACTTTAGAGAACTGTAATATTGTATTAATGAATAATAATGTTGATGATTTAGAAAATGGTTTAGAACGCAAGATACATGTAATCAAAGCAAATGAGACAACTAATGTAATGCTAGAATGTGATGCTGAGGCAGATAGTTTTGTACAATGTGCAAAAGGCAACTTATTATTGGAAAATGGTAGAAATACTTATAAGTTCTATGATGGTGAACTTTGTTCTGTAGGTGGAGTTCAGATTTCTGATACAAATCAGGGTGATTTGCTTAAGATAAGTGACAATACACTTTATGTCGATAATAACGGACAAGATTTAGTAGTTCCTAAATTGAAAAAGAATTCTGTTATATCATCAATGTTAGATTCTGAAGAAGAAATAAGTAAATTGCATAGTGGAACATGGAAGCAAATAGGTGTAAAAACACTTGCTGATAATCCTATGTACTATTATAAAAAAATAAATGATTAGTTTTAAAATTAGGAGGTAGTGAATTATGGGAGAACCTATAATAATTAAAGAAACAGATGGCTGGATAAATGTTTTAGATTATGGAGTTTGTAATACTGAAAAAGAAAATGTAAGTTCTAGGGTACAAGAAATTATAAATGCT
>JABBZI010000084.1 GCA_012955965.1 Clostridioides difficile | reverse complement strand
TTGGTGGAGGATGGTGGATTCGAACCACCGAAGTCGATGACAACAGATTTACAGTCTGCCCCCTTTGGCCGCTCGGGAAATCCTCCGTATTAATTTTACATGGAGCTGGTGATAGGAATCGAACCTACAACCTGCTGATTACAAGTCAGCTGCTCTACCGTTGAGCCACACCAGCATTTTTTTGTTTTGGCGACCTGGAAGGGGTTCGAACCCTCGACCTCCAGCGTGACAGGCTGGCATTCTAACCAACTGAACTACCAGGCCGCAAATGGTGGGACCAACAGGGCTCGAACCTGTGACCCCCTGCTTGTAAGGCAGGTGCTCTCCCAGCTGAGCTATGGTCCCACAAATGGTGACTCGTAGGGGAATTGAACCCCTGTTACCGCCGTGAAAGGGCGGTGTCTTAACCTCTTGACCAACGAGCCATATTGGCTCCAAGGGTGGGGCTCGAACCCACAGCCTACCGGTTAACAGCCGGTTGCTCCACCGTTGAGCTACCTTGGAATATCCAACGTGGCTATGTCCTACTCTCCCAGGCAGTTTCCCACCAAGTACCATCAGCGCTAGAGAACTTAACTTCTGTGTTCGGAATGGGAACAGGTGTATCTTCTCTGCTATTATAACCACATTTTTTTCTTGTTGCTAGGACAAGTATAATATTAACATTTTTTGTTATTTTTGTCAATACTTTTTTTATTTTTTTTTTAGAGTTAACACTCTAAAAACTGCATATATATTTTACTGAATGAACATCAAATAATTTGGTCAAGTCCTCGACCTATTAGTATCGATAAGCTAAATACATTGCTGCACTTACACCTTCGACCTATCAACCAGATAGTCTTTCTGGGGTCTTACCCTTGCGGTGGGAAATCTTATCTTGAAGTC
>JABBZI010000083.1 GCA_012955965.1 Clostridioides difficile | reverse complement strand
TTATCCCGTATTAGCATACCTTTCGGTATGTTATCCGTGTGTACAGGGTAGGTTACCCACGCGTTACTCACCCGTCCGCCGCTCTTTACCGAAGTAAATCGCTCAACTTGCATGTGTTAGGCACGCCGCCAGCGTTCATCCTGAGCCAGGATCAAACTCTCAAATAAAAGTTTATCAGGCTCAGATACTATTGTTATCAAAATATCTGGCTTTATGGTTTGTTTCTTGTTTTATAAATTAACCTACTGTTTAATTTTCAAAGTTCTTTAAATTATTGTGGTGGGCCATCAGGGACTCGAACCCCAGACCTACCGGTTATGAGCCGGGCGCTCTAACCAACTGAGCTAATGGCCCACAATAATTTGTGGTGCCGAAGACCGGAATCGAACCGGTACGAGAGGTAAGTCCCGCAGGATTTTAAGTCCTGTGCGTCTGCCAGTTCCGCCACTTCGGCACATCACCTGGCTATGTCCTACTCTCCCAGGCAGTTTCCCACCAAGTACCATCAGCGCTAGAGAGCTTAACTTCTGTGTTCGGAATGGGAACAGGTGTATCCTCTCTGCTATTATAACCAGATTATTGTCTAAATTTTCATTTAATTTTTTTCTAAGACAAGTATTATAATAACATTTTTGTCTTATTGTGTCAATACTTTTTTTATTCGATTTTTTAGCTTATAAAACTATTAAAAATCTATAATTTTTGACAACTTTAAATATATAGAGTTAGCACTCTAAAAACTACACATATATTTTACTGAATGGACATCAAATAATTTGGTCAAGTCCTCGACCTATTAGTATCGATAAGCTAAATACATTGCTGCACTTACACCTTCGACCTATCAACCAGATAGTCTTTCTGGGGTCTTACCCTTGCGGTGGGAAATCTTATCTTGAAGTC
>JABBZI010000082.1 GCA_012955965.1 Clostridioides difficile | reverse complement strand
AAAGATGAAAGTATTAAAAAAGAAGAGGATAGGTTTTCAGTTTAGTTATGAAGTATTATTAACTAAAAAAGAATATTTAAATGCTATAAGAGAAGAAAGAAATATAAATATAGATGATGATTTTTTTACTCGAGTATTTACAACTATACATAGAAGAAATCAAATGATAGAAGAAAAATTTAAAAAATTCATAACAAATATAAAAGATATGATAAAAAGACAAGTTTGAGTTTTATAGAAAGAAGGGATATATTATGATAAATAAGAAATTACCAGATGCAGAATTAAAAATTATGAAATACATATGGAATACTGGTTATAAAACTGTAATATCGAAAGATGTTGCAGATGAGATAGAAAAAATGTATGGCTGGAAACATACAACCACAATTACACTTTTAGCGAGACTAACTAAAAAAGGTTTTTTAATCTCTCAGCGAATTGGAAAACATGTACACTATACAGTATTAGTAAAAGAAAAAGAATATTTGAAATTAGAAGGCAAAAGAATCTTTGGAGGTTTACATAATAATCCTCTATCAGAACTGATTTCAAAGCTACACGATGGAGAAGAAATAACAGAAGATAAAATAACAGAAATAGGAGAATGGATAAAAACTTGGAAAGATGAAGATTGATGTATAAAAAGGTAGCACTTATATTAAGAGCTACCTTTTTATTGTTGTTGATAATTTTGTGGATAAAATGTGGAAAAGTTATATAAAAATTGTGGATAAAATATTTTACTGACATCTAACTGACATTTAAACTTTGAAATTAAAAATATATTGATTTTCTAAAATAATAACTACTTGATTTAGCCAATAATAAAGAATATAGTAACTATATAGACAACAAAATGAAAAGGAGTGTATAGCCCTTGGAAAAACAGTATTTTACTACAGGTGAATTTGCAAAGTTGTGTGGAATATCTAAA
>JABBZI010000081.1 GCA_012955965.1 Clostridioides difficile | reverse complement strand
TATGAGAGTAGAAGAAGTTGGTAAGGTTGGTATTAACAATATTGGTAAGGGTTCAAACTTTGTTACAAATATTACAATTGACCAATGTGGTTATTGTGGATTTAAATTTAATTCAATATCTAACACACAAATATCAGGAAATATCTCAAGATGTGGACAATATTATTTTAATTTTAGTTATGATGAATATTTGAAGTTAGATGGTAAAGTAGAAGAAGCATATTCTTTATTATATGGAAATTCAATAGAATCAAGTAATATAACAATCACAAACGATAATGGAGACTATTGGGATGATGCAGGAAAAGATAAGTATGAGAAAGAAAACGATAAAAGATATGCACCACATAAGGTATACCTTATAGAAGCTCTTGAAACTAATAATTTATTATTAAGATTCAATATAGATGCTACTGATATGGTTGTTAAGTCAAAAAAAGGACGTTTAGTATATAATAATAAAATGCAAACAGTTATATTTTATGATGGAGAACTTGGTAGTATCAATGGAGTTGGTATATCTGAAAAATCTGATGAGGATAAAATTAAGATAAGAGAAGGCGAAATGTATATAAACAGTAATGATAAAGAATCTAAAATATATAGCCTACAAGTAAATGATATTATGTCAACAACAATTAAAGATGAAATGAAACTTACTAAAGATTATGGTGGAACATGGGAGAAAATTGGAGAAAAGATAGAATTAGGAACAACTGTACACTATTACAAAATGATAGAAAATTAAGTAACTATATTAAACTTGAATAAGTATTTTGCTAATGATTTAATTATTAGTTTTAATAGGTTTTATATAGTCAAACTGATAACTAAAAAATTCATTTAATAGCAAAAGTAAATAATATTTTAGTATTAAGCAAATAAGAAAGGAATAGATAGTATTATGGAAGAAATTAAGTATAAAGAATGGATTAAC
>JABBZI010000080.1 GCA_012955965.1 Clostridioides difficile | reverse complement strand
ATTGTGCAATATTCCCCACTGCTGCCTCCCGTAGGAGTTTGGACCGTGTCTCAGTTCCAATGTGGCCGATCACCCTCTCAGGTCGGCTACTGATCGTCGCCTTGGTAAGCCGTTACCTTACCAACTAACTAATCAGACGCGGGTCCATCCTGTACTGGCTCACCTTTGATATTTAAGAGATGCCTCTCAAATATATTATCCCGTATTAGCATACCTTTCGGTATGTTATCCGTGTGTACAGGGTAGGTTACCCACGCGTTACTCACCCGTCCGCCGCTCTTTACCGAAGTAAATCGCTCAACTTGCATGTGTTAGGCACGCCGCCAGCGTTCATCCTGAGCCAGGATCAAACTCTCAAATAAAAGTTTATCAGGCTCAGATACTATTGTTATCAAAATATCTGGCTTTATGGTTTGTTTCTTGTTTTATAAATTAACCTACTGTTTAATTTTCAAAGTTCTTTAATGATATAGTTAGATGGTAGCGGTAATAGGAGTCGAACCTATGACCTTTCGGGTATGAACCGAACGCTCTAGCCAACTAAGCTATACCGCCCTATTTCTGGTGCCCAGAGGCGGAATCGAACCACCGACACGGGGATTTTCAGTCCCCTGCTCTACCGACTGAGCTATCTGGGCAAATGGTGGGCCTAGCTGGACTCGAACCAGCGACCTCACGCTTATCAGGCGTGCGCTCTAACCACCTGAGCTATAGGCCCTTTTCTTGGTCGAGGTGAAGGGACTCGAACCCCCGGCCCCATGGTCCCAAACCATGTGCGCTACCAAACTGCGCTACACCTCGAAATTTTATTTACTATCTTATACTACTCTAAAATTCATTTTTTTTCAAGTCCTTTTTATTTGGCAGGGGTGGAGGGACTCGAACCCCCGGCGCACGGTTTTGGAGACCGACGCTCTACCAACTGAGCTACACCCCTATGAAGAATAGTGGACCTTCAGGGACTCGAACCCCAGACCTACCGGTTATGAGCCGGGCGCTCTAACCAACTGAGCTAATGGTCCAAAT
>JABBZI010000007.1 GCA_012955965.1 Clostridioides difficile | reverse complement strand
CTATAAATATCTGGTTATAACCTTCTATAATTTTATATTTTGATTTTTTGTGTTGTTACTATTTATATATATTCTATATTTACACTTAGCAATCTAGCATAGTAATTTCCTATCCATTTATATTAGTAAAATATATTCATGTTAGTACAGTATACATTTGTATATCAACATTTTCATATCAACGCAATATATAGATACTAAGCATAGTATATAGATACTTATAATTTTGGCTTTCCATTATATTACTTTTATTCTTCTTCCAATTTTCTATATAATGTAGCTAGACCTATACCTAAGTCTTTCGCTATTTTTTTCTTTGTCTTTGTATCTCTTCCATACTTATTCAACAATTTACTTATGTAAGTCAACTCTAATTCTTTAATAGAAAGTATCCTTTCTTGATTTTCTACTATTCCTTCAACTATATCATCTTCAAACGTTATACCTGTACTCTTACATACATTTCCATTAATATTATAATAGTTCAAAATATCTAATGGAAGCATATCTTTATATATTATTCCATCATCTCCAACTAAATTCATCATATACTCAACTGCATTTTCCAGTTCCCTTATATTTCCCGGCCAATTATAGTTAATCAACATATTCATAACATTTTCTTCTATTTTATTCAATTGAATACCTAATTCTAAAGAATATTTAGAAGCAAATTTCATCATTATTGCTTCTATATCATCTTTTCTTTCTCTAAGAGGTGGCAAATTTATAGGAATTACATTTAGTCTATAGTATAAATCATCTCTAAACTTACCTTCATTTACTAATTTCAGTAAATTTTTATTTGTAGCTGCAATTACTCTTATATCTAAATCAATAAGCTTATTTGACCCAATTCTTGCAAATTTTCTCTCTTGTAAGACTCTAAGTAACTTTGCTTGTAGAGGCATTGATAAATCGCCCATTTCATCAAGAAATATAACACCTTCATTTGCTAGTTCAAATTTACCTACCTTACCTCCGCTACTAGCTCCACTAAATGCACCCTTTATATATCCAAACAGTTCACTTTCAAGAAGGTTTTCTGGAATAGCAGCACAATTTATAGCAATAAATGGCTTATTCCATCTACTTCCTTCTGCATGTATCGCTCTAGCAATTAGCTCTTTACCTGTACCACTTTCACCAGTTATAAGAACAGTCGAATTTGATTTTGCTAATTTCTTAGTTCTCTCTTTAACTTTCACCATAGATTCTGAATTTCCAATTATAGACTCTATATCACTATTTCCCCATCCACTATTTACCTTTCCATTTCCTTTATGGTTGATATATGTCTTATCAAATATTATTATTTTGTCATATTGATTTATGTATGGATATACAGGAATTATTTTGGCATTTATATTATAAATCTTGCTATCAATATCAATTTCTAGTAATTCATGTCCATTTGAGGAGGATTCAACAGATACTATATTTACTATATTTTCTATTAGATTTTTCTCGATATCTAATTTTTTTAGAGCTATATTGTTTATATAGGATATTTTGCTATTTATATCCAGTATTATAACGCCTTTTTCAACGTTTTCAATTATTTCTATCATCATATTCATTTTTCTGCTACTATTTTTTGACGCTTCGTGTTCTTCTATCTTCATGGAAATTAAATCGCATATATGATTGACAAATTTTAAATAATTATCTATTTTTGCACTTATTTCTACTTTTTTAGTTTTATCTGTACTAATAGCACCAATTACCCCTATAGTACGATTATTATATTTTATTGGGACTGCTATTATTACTTTATTTAGGCATTTCATGTAATGGGAACATTCTATACAAAGTTGATTATCACATATATCCAATACGACTAATTCCTGACCTGTCTGTATAACTTTATCATAAATAAAGCCCTCAGTAACAACGCTTTCATTTATCTTTGATTTATATAGACCTGTGCCACTAATCCTTATTAATCTATCGTCAACTATTTCAATATCTACATCTAATACACTAGCTACTGTTTCAGTGTATTTTATCATTTCTTGTTGAAATTCTTTTAATTTACTTAACATAGTCTCCCCCATTATAATTTAATTTACCAAATTATCAGTTTAGCTATATTTTAACATATAGTAGATTTTTAAAATATATATAAAACATTACTTATTTATATATTTACATTAAAATACATAATAATAATTGTAAAAAAACTGTTTCATGTCATGATTCCTTTAACTATAGGCTATATTAGCTAGTTTTGTAATAAATATGATATAAAAATAACTGTATCTTAGTAATTTCAATATTTTAACCTCTAAGATACAGTTATTTATTAAACTATTTTTAAGTCTTACTTATATTCTTCTATCATATTACTTAAAATAGCTAGCCCCTTTTCAAGCTCTTCTATCCTCTTAGACGAACATGTTGCTACTCTAATAAAAAACTTATTCTGTGTATCGCCTACAGAAAAACGTTCTGAACCATAAAGTTTAATATTTCTTTTATGACCTTCTAGTTCAAACATTTTACCTGTAACCCCTTTGGGTAAACAAATCCATTGATAGTAAGAATTTTCATTATATCCTTTATCCAAATTTGGAAAATATTTTTTAAACATTTTATTTCTCTCAATAGACATTCTACGCTTATCACAAATTATATATTCATGCATATTCTTTAAAATCAATTGTGTGGCTATTTCAGCATTTAAAGAAGAAGTTTTTAAATTACAACTATACACTCCATTTTCAAGTTTTTTTCTAAATCTATCTGGAAAACTCATATATGCAATCCTAAGCCCTGGACAGATTGATTTAGAAATTCCACCTATATATACAGAGTACTCTGGAATCATAGAATATATAGGTGCTAATGGATGGTCTAGAATAAAAGCATATATATCATCTTCTATTAAAATTAAATTGTGTTTTTTTACAATATGTGCAATCTCTTCTCTCCTCTTTTGTGGCATAGTAATATTTGTAGGATTGCTACAAGAAGGAGATAAATAGATTCCTTGTATATCTCTTATTTTGCATAAGTTGTCTAAGCTTTCTGGCAACACACCTGTATCATCACCATTTATAGAAACTAGCTCAATATGAAGTAAATTTGCAAGTCCTATAAAATTTGCATATGTATAGATATCTGTAGCAATTTTATCTCCTGGTTTAAAAAGTGAAGCTAATATTAGCATTAAAGCATTTTGTGTTCCACTTGCAATTATAATATTTTCCTCTTTTGAATTAACCTTAAATTTACTAAGATATTTTTTTGCTGCTTGTTTTTGTATATAACTTCCTAAGGGATGTGTATATTCTAGATGTTTGTCAGCATCAGATTGTTGTAAAATTTCTACTGCTAAACTTTGAATGATTTTATTATGATTATAAAAAGGTACTAATGTGGCTAGCTCTATATTTTCATTAAATTTTTCTTGAGAAAGTATTGTTTTTCCTAAATTTGCACTTTGAGAAACAAAAGTTCCACTTCCCCCTACTGCATATAATAATCCTTTTTTCTTACATATTGTATAAGCTTTTGTTACTGTATTTAGACTTATATCTAGAAAGTCTGCTAACTCCCTTTGTGGTGGAAGTTTTGTCCCTTCTTGCAAAACTCCACTTTCAATATCCTTTTCCATACACTTTACCAAAGATAAGTATAACGGATTAGTTAATCTACTTTTATTTGGCTTCCATGACATATAATAATTATCAAAAGAATTTATAGGCATGCTTCCCCCTCCAAATCTATTATTAATCTCATTACTAAAATTGTACACAGTACAATTTTTTGATTGAATACAATACAATTCAAATGATACTATCATATTAACAATACAATTTAAATCTTACAATTCTTTTTTATGGGAGGAACTTATGAAAAGCAAAAAATATATTAGTCCTATTTTAGAAAACATACGTAACACAGATTTTACAGATGATTTAATGATATCTCATAATTATGCATTGGAGTATATTAACAATGTAGGTAATATGAGAGTTTATCCCGACAAAGAAGCACTTGATAATTTATCAAAATTTGATGAAGACTTATGTAAAACACCAGTGTCAAATGCTGAAATACTTCATCAGCTTGGAAAATATGGCTCAAAAGCTACCGTTGCTCAAACTGGAGGACGTTATTTTGGATTTGTTTGTGGTGGTATTTTACCATCTTCTTTATGTTCAAAATGGATAACTGATACTTGGGACCAAAATCCTGCTATGTACGTATTATCTCCTATTTCTTCAAAACTAGAAAATATTTGTGAAAAGTGGTTAGTTAAGTTACTAGGACTTCCAGAAAACACAGCTGCAGGATTTGTAAGTGGTAGCTCCACTGCTATTATTTGTGCTTTACTTGCGGCTAGAAATTATTTGCTAAATAAATTAGAATATAATGTGTCAAAAAAGGGGTTATTCGATTCACCTAAAATTAAAGTTGTATTAAGCGAAGGGGCCCATGCTACAATCTTTAAATCTTTATCGATTATAGGACTTGGTCAAGAAAGTATAATAAAAGTTCCTATGGATGACCAAGGAAGGATTTTAGTTGATAAAATTCCACCACTTGATAGTAGTACGATTGTAATTTTACAAGCGGGAAATGTTAATACTGGTTCTTTCGATAATTTTGAAGATGCTTGCAAAAAAGCAAAAGAGGCTGATGCTTGGGTTCATATAGATGGTGCTTTTGGACTTTGGGCTGCTGCAAATAATGCAATGTCAGATTTATCAAAAGGAATTGAATTGGCTGATTCTTGGAATATGGATGCTCACAAAACATTAAATTCCCCTTATGACAATGGAATTGTGTTGTGTCGCCATAGAGAAGCGTTGGTAAATGCAATGCACATGACTGGGGATTATATAGTTCTTAGTGAAAATAGAGATTCTATGATGTATACTATGGAAATGTCTCGTCGTGCTAGAGCCATTGACATTTGGGCAACTCTTAAAGGACTTGGTAGTGAGGGTGTTTTTGAGTTGGTAGAGGAGCTTCATTATAAAGCTAAGTATTTCTCTGATTGCCTGGCTAAGCACGATTTTGAAATTCTAAATGATGTAGTATTCAATCAGGTATTAGTTTACTTTAAAAATGATACTGCCACAGAAGAGTTAATAAAAAAAGTCCAGGATTCTGGAGTTTGCTGGTTAGGCGAGTCTAAATGGGATGAAAAATCTGTTATGAGAATAAGTGTCTCTTCCTATAAAACTACTTATGAAGATATTGATATTTGTGTTGAGGAGATGGTTAGATTGTCCAAAACTTTGTAATATATTTACATTAATATAAATTATAGATAGCCTAGGTAGATTTGTATGAAATCAAATCTACCTAGGCTTTTTTATAATCAAGCTACTAATACATAAATATTCAACCACAAAAAAGCTTTTCTTATATAACAAATATATTTTTGGCAAAAAACACATGTCATATAGGAAAAGCTCAATAGTTAAATATTTAGATAGATTTTTATATAGACTTTTTTAATATAAACTTTTTTATTTTAATTGTAGACTTTTTTATTAGTTTTTAATTTTCATTAGTTTTGTTATTATTTTTATTGTTATAATACTGCCATTGCTTCAATTTCTAAAACTGCATCTTTTGGTAATTGAGCAACTTGTACACATGATCTTGCTGGTGGATTTTCTTTAAAATATGTAGCGTACACTTCATTAATATCATTAAAATCTTTTAAATCTTTTACGAATACTGTAGTCTTAAATATTTTATCCATACTTGTACCAGCTTGTTCTAATATTGCCTTTACATTATCTAAAGAAGCTTTTGTTGCTTCTTTTGGGTCAGATACTAACTCACCAGTTTTCATATCTATTGGAAGTTGACCTGATGTAGAAACTATATTTCCAACTTGTATCGCTTGAGAATATGGTCCAATTGCTCCTGGAGCTTTCTCTGTAGCTATTACTACTTTTGACATAATTTCACCTCCTATTATTAGGTTATATTTACAGGAAAATAAAATTTCCTAAACATCAATATCAATATGAACTTTTAGATTAAATTTCAAATCTAAAACTTCAAATAATCAATACTTAGATGATTATATTTATTTGTATCCATGTTAACTTTTATTAAAGCAATTAACATGCCAAACTTTACCTATATATAAAATTTTGTGAAGTCATTCAAACTAGCCATATTCAAATATTTTTGTAAGAAAATACCCCAAAATCACTTTTTTCTAATGTCAATTTTTTTCTCATATCTAGAATTTTACCAACTTGAGAATTCTTGTTTTGAGAATTTATTGATTAAGACTGGCTTCTTAATCTTAAATCATCAAGTTATTACATATGAAAGAACTATAGTTGACAATCCAACTGCTATAAATAGCAAAACCTTTACCCAAACCTTATTTACTCTAGTTATCATAGAGCCTATTGAAAATATAATAGCCAAATATAATAGTAACCAAAAAACTATCAATACCTATCACCATTGCTGAGAACTCACAAATCACTCTTTTAATAATCTTACTTCACAACATTACCCCTCTCATAATAAATTCATAATCTATGATTAAATTATTATGTTAATTATCTCTCAGCAACTTTCTCCTTTCCTACTTTTTAAATCTTTTATAGAATTGTATCATGTCTAAGTGAATTTTCATACTATTAAGTCTTTTTTCTAAATAAAGCATTAGCTCTCATTCTATGCCCAATAATGTAAGATTGTAGTTATTTTATTGATTTCAATAAATTTATTTAATATACTGATATTAATTATTTTTATATGAAATTATTATTTATTAGGGGGATTTTTTAATATGGGTAAAAGTGAATTAACAGCAGAAACAACAGAGGAAATGTTAAAGGTATTAAGTGGTAAAGATTATAATATTGCTTGTGATTTACATGAACTTGGCAAATCATTAGATTGCAAAATTGAGCCAAAGACAGGAGCTCGTTCTTACAAAATAGTATATTCAACTAAAAAACCAAAACGTAGCTTATTTACTATTGAATGTAATGAAAAAAAATGGAGGGTTAAAGCAAATCTTTTTCATCTAAACTCATATAGAAATTCTGTAGAAGAATGCTCTAAAACTATTAAGGAAAGTATCACTAAAACTCGTACTTGTAAAAAATGTAATTCAAAGTGTATTGGTGGCTCTTCATTTGAATTAGATGGGAAGTCTTACTTAACTTGTATAGGAAGTGGTCATTATTTTGCAAATATGGAAGAAGTTGATTGGAAAAGCCTAGAAGAATTAATTACTAAAGAAAATAATATCCTGCAGGAATCTGTATAAATTTTTATAGTGATTATTAAAATATATGGGTGACACTAGGTATTTAAATAAACATTGTAAATAAAGGACAGATTAAAATTAATCTGTCCTTTATTTTATACAAACATACTATACCAACTTGCCCATTTCATATGCCTCTTTCATTGACTCACTGCCCTTAATCTCTCCTACATGCCAAACTCCTACACCATATACTATACCTTTTTCTTTAGACCCATTTAAACATGATGTGAACCCTCTAAAACCTTCTATTGTTCTTTCCATATCATCCACATTTTTATCTGCTGCTGCAACAATAAAATAGAAATCTTTATCACAAATTTCAGTATATCTGGAACAAGTTCTATCAATCATAGTTTTCATTTGTCCATTCATAGTATAAAAATAAACTGGAGTTGCTAAAACAATCACATCTGCTTTAATCATTTTTTCAAGAATTTCTCCCATATCATCCTTCTGTGGGCAACTTGCTTCTTTTTCATAACAAGCACCACATCCAGTACAATAGTTAACATCTTTATCTTTTAAAAATATCTTCTCTACTTTATTTTTTGATTCTAATGCCCCTTGCATAAATTGGTCACACAATAAATCAGAATTTCCACCTTTTCTAGGGCTTGCGGACACTATTAATACATTTTTACTCATAATATGCTTCCTCCACTTATTTATTTATGCTGTTTTCTAATGTCTTTTCTTTTTCAACAAAACCTTCTTCATATCTATCAATCTTAAAATTTAATCGTTCCAAAGTTTTTTGCATTTCTTCCATTCTTTTTGCTAACTGATTTCTTTGTTCTATTAAGAGTTCTTTTCTCGCTTGAATAGTACTATTTCCCTGTTGAAACATAGCCACATATTCAATCAATGTCTCAATAGAAAGACCTGCACCTCTCATACATTTTATAAAATTAACCCACTCGCAATCTTTTTCTGTAAAAGCCCTAATTCCACTTTTATTTCTACCTACAGGTGGTATCAGACCAATTCGTTCATAATATCGTAAAGTATCTGCTGAAAGTCCGTATTTTTTGCTAACTTCTGAAATTGTCATACATATATACCTCTCTCTTGATATTGTATAGATTAAAATATCATTAAATAATTTAAATAATATTCTATCGAAATTGCTTATTCTATTTATCTATAGTCAGCAATTTATCAAAATTATTTACCCTATTTATCTACATGTAATTGTTTTCAAAATTATTTATCCTGTTTATTTATAGCTATTAATTATTTTTCAAAAATTTCTGCCACATTCTTTAAGGCATCTATAATTTTAATATGTTGTGGGCAACTTTCCTCACATTGTTTACATCCAATACAATCTGATGCTTTACCATAAGTCTTAGTGTAGTTATTGTAGTAAACCATCTGTGTTGAAAATCCAGCATTAAGAGCTTGTTTTTCTGAATTATACAATGCAAAGTAGTTTGGAATAGCAATATTTTTTGGGCATCCTTCTACACAATATTGACAGGCAGTACATGGAACTGCTATCGATTCATTAATAATTTCTACAGCTTCATCTATAACATCATATTCATCTTTTGTGAATGGTTTGAAGTCTTGCATATACCCTGTATTATCTAATAATTGTTCCATATTTGACATTCCACTTAAGACCATCATTACATTGTCTTTACTTGCTGCAAAACGTATTGCCCAAGATGGTATTGACATATCTGAATTATAATCATGGAATAACTTCTCTGCTTTTTCTGGTATTTTAGCAAGTGTACCTCCTTTTACTGGCTCCATAACAATCACAGGTTTATTGTGTTTTTCTGCTATCTCATAACATTTTCTAGACTGTATACTTTCATTGTCCCAGTCTATATAGTTAATCTGTAATTGTACAAAATCTACTTCTGGGTGCTCAGTCAAAACTTCATCTAATAATTCTGCACTGTCATGAAAAGAAAAACCAATATTCTTTATTTTACCTTCCTTTTTCTTTTCTTCAATAAACTTAAAGCTATCAAATTTTTTAGCTACCTCATAATGTGACACACCTATATTATGTAAAAGATAATAATCAAAATAATCTACGCCACACTTTTCTAACTGCTCATTAAAAATAGTTTCTTGTTCTTCTTTTTTCTTTAAAACCATTAATGGTAGTTTTGTAGCTACAGTAAAACTATCTCTTTTATGTCTTTTTACTAAAGATTCTCTTAGTGCTATCTCACTTTTTCCCATATGGTATACATATGCTGTATCAAAATATGTAAATCCTCTCTCCAAGAAAGTATCAACCATCTTATTTAAATATTCCATATCAATAGTTGTAACATCATTTTCATCCTTTATTGGTAAACGCATTAATCCAAAACCTAATTTTTTTGCCTCCATCGTCTTACTTCCCCCTTTAAAACTTATTTGTTTTATTTCTCTTTTAACTTCTCTTTTGAATATATATAAATCTTGTATAATTATACTTTACTACTTGGAGTTAACTTCAAGTCAATAGATTTTTTTATTTTTAGGATAAATATTATAAAAATATAGTTTTCGATATTAATCTACTCCATGTTCTTTCCATTTCCCACTTCTCCAACGCCACAAGAAACATAGGCTTCGGAAAACCCAGTCCATAAGCATTGCTATAAATACACTCAAAACACCAATTCCCACAACATAGGCTAATAGATAGCTACAACCAATACGAAAAATAATCATAGAAAAAATAGAAATAATCATGGGATACTTCACATCACCAGCAGCCCTAAATGAGTTTGGCAATACAAAGGAGAGAGGCCAAATAGTTATCCAGCCACTAATGTGAATAATCATAATCTGAAAAGCCAAATAAAACGTAATATTAGATAGATTGTAAAGATTGAGAATAGGATTTAATAGAAGTAAAATTCCTAAATTGAGTATAATCATATAAATCCAAGATAATTTAAGCATATACTTTGTATATAAAGTGGCATGTTCAAACTCCTTAGCACCTACACATTGAGCTACTACAGTAGTGATTGCTAGACCTAATGCTTGACCTGGAATAGTCGCTACATTAAGGAGACTTCCTGTCACTGCATTTGCTGTAATTGCACTTGTTCCAAATACGGCAATCAAGCTTGTAAGAATTATTCTTCCTATTTGAAAAACACTATTTTCTAGACTTGCAGGAATGCTAATTTTTAAGATACTTTTGATTGTATACAAGTTAATATCCCAAAAAGAATATGAACGAATAGAAATTTTTAATTTAGGATTACGTAACATAAATAGGGTTGTTGTAGCTCCAACTATTCGTGCAGTTAATGTACCTAGTGCTGCGCCTAATACCCCTAATTGCAAACCATATATTAATAAAGCATTTATCCCTATATTGATTATATTCATAATAAGGGAATTAATCATAGCAATTTTAGTATCTCCCATAGCTCTAAATAAAGCTACTGACGAACTATAAATAGCTATAAAAGGAAAAGAAACTGCTGTTATATAGAAATAAGTTCTGGCGCTTCTCATGACATCATGCTCTATAGTTCCAAAAAATAACGACAAAAGTCTGTGATTAAAAATCAAACAGATTGACATAAATAACATAGATATCCCTAAACTGACAATCAACAACTGCTTTCCAGCAAGATTGCTCTTTTCTGAGTTTTTGCTACCTAGATATTGACCTGCTACTATAGCACCACCAGTAGCAAGAGCTGTTAACAGATAAATAAGCAAAGTATTGATGGTATCTACAAGAGAAACACCAGAAACTGCACTTTCTCCCACTGAAGATACCATCAATGTATCAAACATACCTATTGATAACATCAATGTCTGCTCAATTATCAATGGAATGATTATTTTTCTTAAACTTTTTTTAGAAAACATTCCCTTTTGAAAAACATCTGTTTTCTGTAAATTTTTATTTATTTTTTCTATTTCTGGCATAACGCAACTCTCCTCTATCAATAAAATTCTTTCAGGGCTAATAATAGCATTGCATATTGAAATGGAAAAGTACTGTCTTTTTATGTTTATAGTATCAAATGTGCTACTAAGTATCTTAAAATAAAGTGTGTTGAATTTAAAAATACTCTGCTTTATACTTAAATTCAAGGAGAGGTTTTTATGAAAAATAATTCATCAAAAGTTGAACGATGTGAAACAATAGTCAAAATACAAAAAATATTAGGTGGCAAATGGAAAATTGAAATTCTCTACTCTATATCTTTAAAAACAAGACGCTTTGGAGAACTACAACGACAGATTGGAAATATTACTCAATCTACATTAACAAAACAGCTTAGAGAACTAGAAGCAGATGGTTTTATTTCTAGACATATTTATGAAGAAATCCCACCTAAGGTAGAATATTCTCTAACAGATTTAGGAATAAGTTTTGTTCCTGTTTTAGAAAATATGAAACAATGGGGAAAAGCTTATTTGTCAAATGATAAAAATGAATAGTGTATACCCCTTTTAAAAAACATTTTCCTGTTTATATTTATGCTACAATATTAAATATAAATAGGAAAATTTTATGTTTAAATAATCTTATCTGTTGATTTTATAATAGTAGATTCAGTATCAACTTGATTTTAAGATTATATTTTACTAAATAATGTTAAATAATAAAATTTTAAAGATTGTGAGGTAAAAATATGAATAAGAAAAATTTAGCTATATTGGTATCAGGTATGATGTTTTTTTCTAGTTCTTCAGTAATTTTTGCAAATAACACTACAAAGCAAGAGCGACTAATAGGTAAAACAAGATATGAAACAGCCGTAGAAGTAAGTAAATTAGGATGGGTTCAATCAAAAACAGCTATTCTTGTTAATGGTAACTCTATTCAAAGTGCTCTTTGCGCAAATCCATTTGCTATACTAAAGAATGCACCTATTCTTTTAGTAAATAGTAATAGTATTGAGAGTTCGACTAAAGCTGAACTTAAAAGGCTTGGAGTAGACAATGTATACATAGTAGATAGCGGAAATAGTATTTCTGCTAAAGTAGAAAATGAAATAAAATCACTTAACATAAAGATAAATAAAGTAGCAGGAAATAATATATATGAAATGTCTACAAATGTACTTAAAGAAATAGATAAGATAAAAAAAGTAGAAAATGTTGCTATTGTAAATGGATTAAAGGGATTATCTGATGCAGTCAGTATAGCTTCTCCTGCAGCAGTACACAATATGCCTATAATACTAGTATCAGACGAAAATAGTAATGATAACAGTATAAATTTCTTAAATAATAGGTCTATAAAAAAATCTTATATAGTTGGAGGAAATAAGGTCTTATCAGACAACATAGTAAAAAAATATCCAAACAAAGAAAGAATCAGTGGCTCAGATAGAAACAATACTAATGCAAAAATTATCGAACGATTTTATAAAGACAAAAAGATAAATAATATATTTGTAGCCAAAGATGGTATTAATCAAGAAAATGCACTGGTAGATTCACTATCAATAGGAGTACTAGCTGCTAAAGAAAATTCACCTATAATGATATCTAATGGTAACCTTGTAGATAGTCAAAAAGAATTCATAAAAAACAAAGACATCGATGAAATAACACAAGTAGGAGGAGGATATAACCAAAAAGCATTTGAAGATATTTTAAAACTAAAAAACGTCAACATAAGAAATAAAACTAAAAAAGTATCTTTAATACAGGCTAAAGAAATATTAAAACAAGCTCTTCCAGGAAACAATATTTTGGTTTGTTACTATGATGAAGATGATAATAAGTATGATTGCAAAGTTCTAAAAGATAATGTTGTATATGAGGTAGAGATTGATGCATACTTTGGTAAAATAATAGAAATTGAAAAAGATGATGACTTAAATGATAACAATCTAGGTACAAAAAATATATCATTAGATAAAGCTAAATCTATAGCACTAGATGCTATTCCTAATGGTAATTTAATCTATTGTAAATACGATGCTGAAGATAATGAATATGAAGCTAAAATAGTAAAGGATAATAAAACATATGAATTAGAGATAAATGCATTTGATGGAAGAATTGTAGATATTGATATGGACAATGATTCTGATGATGACTTTGATGACAATGATAATAATCATAATAACTCTAATACTAATGACAATAATTCCATTATTGGTGCTGAAAAGGCTAAATCAATAATGATGGATAAAGTACCTGGTGGAAAAATAGTAAAATTTGAATATGATGAAGATGACAAAGAATACGAAGGTGAAATAATAAAAGGAAATACTGAATATGAGATAACAATCAATGCAATTACTGGTAAGATATTAGAATTTGAAATAGATAATTAATAAAATTCATACTTTTATTAGTTATTATAAAGCTATAAATACTGGATTTTTCTGTATTTATGGCTTTTTTATTTTTTGTTTTTAAATATTATGTCTCTCTCACATACACTTTAACTCGAAGCTAATAAAGTGTATTCGATATTATATATCTTGATAATAATCTACTCTTTCAATACTTTGATAATAATTCCTTTATTGCTTTACACAAAATTGTTGCGTGATTTACTCATGAATTAACAATAAAGTTAATATATAATTTGACTGTAACGAGATGAAGGGAGGTATATACAATGAATACCATATTAAAAGTAAATAGCATAACTAAAATTTATACTAAAGGTCAAAAACCGAGTTTAGATAAGGTATCCTTTAATGTATCAGAAGGAGAATTTATAGGGATAATGGGGGCCTCTGGTTCTGGAAAAACCACTCTTCTTAATGTATTATCTACAATTGATAAACCAACGAGTGGAGATATTTTCATAAACAATGTGAACTTGAAGTCACTTAATGATGCCAGTTCTGCTGATTTTCGTAGAGATAATTTAGGTTTTATCTTTCAAGAATATTTTTTACTAGATAGCCTCACAATTTTCGAAAATATTTCGGTACCTCTTACACTTCAAAAACTACCTCCAGATAAAATAGAAAACATGGTAAGAAGTCTATCCGAACGATTTGGTATAACTGCTCAATTAAATAAATATCCAAATGAATTATCTGGAGGTCAAAGACAGAGAGCTTCAGCAGTTAGAGCAATAGTTAAACAACCTAGTATTCTGTTTGCAGACGAGCCAACAGGAGCTTTAGATTCCAACTCAGCTACCGAACTACTCTACTCACTACAAGAAGCAAATGAGGAATTGAAAACTACAATTTTAATGGTAACACATGATGCCTATGCAGCTAGTTTTGCAAATAGAATTTTGATTTTTAAAGATGGCTATATCATTAAAGAACTAAACAATGAACAAAACAACAGGCATAAATTTTATGAATTGATTATTGAAGAAATTACAAAATTGGATACTAAAAGATAGGAGGATAATTTAGTGAACATTTTTTACATGGCAATAAAAAACCTTAAAAAGAACTTTTCATTCTATTCTCTATATATGCTTTCAGTCTCTTTTGTTATCACTGTATTTTTTGCATTTACTTCATTTTCTGTTAATAAAGTAATGTTAGAAAAGATTTCAACTGATGGCAGAGTTGAGTCTATGTGTAATGTTATATCTATATTTTTAATGGCATTTGTTATCTTCTATATGACATACTCAAATCAATTCTTCTTGAGACGTCGTACAAAAGAACTAGGCATATACGCTCTACTTGGCTATCGCAAGTTTACAATCTTATCACTACTTACTTTTGAGAATATATTAATTTGTAGTGGAGCTCTTATTATTGGATTGATATTGGGGGCATTGGCTCATAAGGGTATTGTGTTTGGAATTAATGCACTTCTCAATTTATTAATTGACAATTCACAAATCCAATTTTTTAATATGGGTGCAATATCTAAAACAATACTCTTTATAGTATTAGTTATTTTAGTATTAGCTATATCAAATGGTAAATTCCTTTATAAGACTTCACTTATAAAATTAGTGAGATATGAAAAGAGTGCAGAAAAAAAGTTGAAGTTCAGAAAACTTCCAGCTTTTATAGGTTTTATAATGATTTTAGGTGGCTATTGTTTAGCATTAGATATTCTTCATGGAGTTAAGTCAGTATGGATACGTATAGGATTTTACCAAATAGGCTTGATAACTATGATTATTATCGTAGTTGGTACAATTCTCTTTATCAGTTCCTTTCTTCCATACATTATGCAATATAGCAAAAAAAATAAACGAGCTTTCTATACAGATATAAAGATAATAACTACTCCAAACTTTATCTATCGCATTCGCTCAAATTCTAAAACTCTAATTATGCTTACACTGCTCTGTGCTGCTACTTTAACAGTTTCAAGTGTTATGGCACTCTCTTTATACTATCCAATTGCTTCAATTTCACGTATTGCACCTTCAGAGATAGAATTTAGAGTAGAAAAAAATGAGCAAATTGAAGATGTAAAACAAATTGTAAGTCAATATACATCTAATACAGATGATGTTATTTTTACACAGACAGATATTTATAAAGTGAAATCCTCAGCAAAAAACCTTCCACTTGAATATGCAATTGGTGAATCTAAGAATAATTTATCTAAAAATAGTTCATCTAAAAAAGTTATTCCAAGAGAAACAGGGTTTGAATGTATATCTTTTTCTGATTACTATACTTTATTAAAGGCACAAAATCGAACAAAACTACTAAAACAACTTCCCTCTTTAAGAGATAATGAATGTATTTTGATGAAATATCAACCAAATGATGATGGAAGTAGTGAAAATGGAACGATTTATCCACTACTCATCAATGATAAAGAAATACCTATAACTGTGAGAGAAACATCTTTAAACAATGCCATTTCCTTTGGTAATAGTGTTGGAACGCTTGTTGTTAGTGATAGTATATATAGGGAAATAGCTCAAAATAAGTTACCAACAACGAGTATTGTGAGTATCAATGGTAAATCAATTAAAAACGACGAAAGATTATATAGTAAGCTCTCAGGTTATTTAAATAAAAGTCCTTATTTGCAAGGGCATTCCCACAGGATTAATGACTTACTATCAATTAATAGCTCTACATTTCTTTTAATAGGATTTCTTGTTGTTTTATTCTTTATTGCTGTTGGAAGTATTTTATACTTTAACAATATATCAGCAATTTCAGATTCAAAGTCTGATTATGCTATTTTACAAAAAATGGGCTATACTAATGTTCAAATAAAAAAAATTATTAAGAAGCAGGTGTTGCCATTTTTTAATATTCCATTTTTACTTGGGATATTAGACTGTGTATTTGCTACTTTGGTCTATAAAACCGCTTTGATGCAAAATTTACTTGGAAACTCATTTTCACAATACATACCTGTAATTATTGCGATTTTCTCAACTGCCATAGTATATTTAATATATTATATACTCACTACTAAATCTTGTTGTAAAATCGTATTAAAAAAATAACATCTCCCAAATCGTCATACTTAAATGTGTGACGATTTAGGGCACTTTATTTATTTATAAATATTTGATATAATACAAAACTATAAATTCATAGGTTTAATGTAACCATAAACTTGATATAATACAATACTATAAATCTATAAGGAGGTGTATAAGATTGCCAAACTTTAATTTAAAAATATTATTTTTAGGAAATTATATCCTGTCACTCCTCTTTATGGTAACTTCCGCAAATATTGAAACTTCTATGAGTATACAAAACATCATTCCCTTAATAATTGCAACATTATTACTTATAGATATTACATATATAACGTCTTGTAATGTCAGAGAAAATAATACTATCTCATTGTTTTGTGGATTGTTAGTGCTGGATAGTTGGTATTTACTCCTATCCTCTGTAGTAACACCAGTAAGCACTATTATTTTTGAAATGTTAAGCCCAATTATATTGTATATCTCTATCAAATTTATACTTTTATTTTTGTTTCAAGGTAGTGGATATAAGTTTCGCAAAATAATAGACATTTTATTACTTATCACCTGCTTTGGTACAATTATGGGAATATTTATTTCTAAAAGAATATATGCTGGTATATATGGACTACAGTTTGTAGCAAGTGTAACAGGCTTTTTATATATTGTTTTTTACCATTGGAAAAGGGTTAATTTTGTTATAAGAAGTGAAAAAAAACCTATATTTATTTCTATATTTATAACACTAATAGGATTTATTATTTATTACTTTTTCACAATAAAAATATCAAATCATATTAGTAATTTTGGAATCTATCTAACTGTATTGATATTTTCTATGAGTATTCATGGGATTGTACTTAGAGAAAATGATAGTTTTCCTCTTTCAACAGTCTTTAGCCTAAGACAAGGGACTATTCTTCTTTTTATAAATATCACATTAATTAGTATGATAGTGATATTTAGTGGTGGCAATTTATCTATAATATTAATAGCTATAAATACCTTGTTTATGTTAATTTTTATTTGTAATATTCTTTTGGAATTTAATCTAAGACATGAAAAAAATCAAATAACTAAAGATAGCAGGTACACTCTCGCATTAGAAAAATTAAAACAAGAGGAACAACTAAAAGCAGAGTTTTCTAATTTTTTACATGATGATATATTGCAGGACTTGCTTTCAATAAAAAACATGACAAGTAAGTCGTATCGCCCAGATGTACAAGATATTATATATGAAACACTTAACAACTTAAACACACTAATAAGAAATCAAATGCAAGACTATCATCCTGTAATATTAAAAAATTTGACAGTAAAAGAAAATTATCAGAATTTAATTGAAAGTGTCCCCTTATCTTTTCCACAAAGAAACATCTTAGTTTCATTTACATGTTCTGATACTTTATTCTTAGTTGAGCCATATGATATATTGATATACCGTTTAATTAAAGAATTGTTGACAAATGTATATAAACACTCAAATGGTAACCACGCATGGATAACTTTATCACTTAAAAAATACATAATAAAATTAGATATTAGTGATAATGGTATGACAAATACATCCTTTAAAACTCATTTAGATACATCTAAAATTCCTTTAGATGCAACAAAGCATAAAGGAATTGTATCAATTAAAGAACAAGTAGAAAATCTAGGAGGAACAATAAACATATCTGATAACATACCTCATGGTGCTTGTGTGCAAATTACAATACCTATGAAAGGAGATGGTTCTTATAAATATTTTATTAGTTGACGACCATATGCTTTTTGCTAAGAGCTTATCCATTGCATTAGAAGAATATGATGAAATCGAAAAATTTTATTCTACACAAGATGTTCATAATTTATCAGAAATGATTATAGATAAAAGAATAGACATTGTCTTAATGGACATAAATCTTAGAGACTTAAGTGAATATGATGGCTTAGAGATAGCTTATAATCTATTAGAAACTAACCCTACTATTAAAATAATGATGTTAACTGGATATGACCTACCAGTTTATAAATATGAAGCTAAAAAAATAGGTATCTGTGGATTCCTTAATAAAAATATTAGCCCTGATAGTTTAATTGATTCTCTATTAAATGTCTATCAAGGTAGAACTTGCTTTCCATCTGAAAATGATGAAATAATTATTGAAGATTTGACAAGTATGGAGAAAAAAATATTACAACTTATATGTAGTGGTAAAAAAAGAAAAATGATTGCTGATGAATTATACATAAGTGAAAGGACATTATCAAATCATTTACAACACATATATGACAAACTAAATGTTTCTTCATCAGTTGAGGCCATTACAAAAGCAATTCAAATGGGTTATATTTCTCCAGTATGTTAAAAAAATAGTGTGTATTTCTCACTAAAAAAATACACACTATTTTTTAATATACTGTTTATTCTTACATATACTCATATTTTAATCAACTAAAAACAAACTAACCTCTTAATAAATATCTCTATACAGTTACTCATACATATCCTCATAGCTATCCCCATAATTACAAGGTCTTAAAGAACTTTCTTCACTTAAATACGACTTAAAGTCACTGCTAAACAAAATTGCTGGTTCTATATACATCTCCATAGATGTATATCTCCATTTTCTTACCTTTGCCTCTATAACCTTATAGAAATCTTCTAAACAATACCCTTCTTTTAGTCTTTCATCTATAATCTCCTTAGTTATACCTAAATCAACTTTAAAATTTTTTCCTGATTCATTATTTAGTTTTCTTATAATAACTTCATGAATACTTTCTAAAGCTTTGTAAGTTGATTCTTCAAGTGTATTTTTATTTAAATTCTTTTTATTTAAATTGTTTTTTAATAACTCTTTTTTCTTTGTCTCATTTTCTGTTTCACACCCTGTATCAATTACACACTCAAAATCTTCGTTTATACTCTCTTCATCTATACATCCATATGTGTTGGCATTATTGGTTTTGAATAACTTATCTCTATGTTTATATTTCATAGTTTTTTGAGTATTGTTAATAGTTCCATTAATATATTTCTCTATATTTTTGAAAATATCACTATTTTTCGTTACAACCTCTGTATTACTATCTTCAGAGCAAACATAACTATATACAGAACAACAATTCCCCTTTACGCCTCTACTTATTAGTCTCAATATGCCTAAATCTATAAACTCATTTACAAGTCTGCTTATTGTAGATATGGATACATCAAGGTCGGATGCAGCTTTTCTTACTGTCATCATAAATTGCCCTCTTGGCAAAGTCTTTTTTAATCTTTGTATATTTTCCTTTCTCATTACATAATGATTAAATCTTATTCTATTTACATCACTTCGTTCATTAAAATATAATACTGCTGAATTTAATTGATAAAAACTGTTACTCATATTCTCACTCTCCCAATTTAAATAAATAATCATTTATAAAAGTATTTAGATTTGTAAATAATCTATTAGATGATTATTTTTATTTTAAAGTTTTAAGTATAATAAGTTAATGGTGTAGATTTAACTTTTTTATTTAAACAATAAATTTAATATTATTTTTAATATGAAAATTTTATTAAACTACTCTACCTTAACTAACTTCAGTTCTTATTCACCTGATAACTATCCCATATAATAAGTTATGTATTTATATAAATACACAATCAAAAATAAATCACTATGGTATACTAATTATTACGAATATCATACTGATATCTACAATGACAAATATAAGACACCTTATACTTTTTATTAATTATAAAAAAATTGGATACTACCTTATTTCCCATAAATTATAAATATATAAGATTTTATTACTACCACTTAGTTAATATACAGTTTACACAATGAGGAGGTATATTTATGACAAGCTCAAAAAGTAAAACAGAATATCTAAATCGTATTTGCAAAGTACAAGACTATATAGAAGAACATCTACATGAACCACTTTCTCTTGATGAACTTTCCAATATAGCAGGATTTTCAAAATTTCATTTTCATAGAATTTTCAAAGCCATAGAAAAAGAAACCTTATCTCAGTATGTAAATAGGTTAAAACTAGAGAACGCAACAGCTTTTCTTATTCATCGTACTGATATGACAATTACTGATATTGCACATTACTTTGGTTTTACTGATTCTGCAGTTTTTTCTAGAGCATTTAAAAATTATTATAAAATAAGCCCTATAAAATATAGAAATAATTATAGCAAGAATTGCAAAGAACCATATAAAATTTCTCAGTACAATAGAAGCATATCAAAACCTAAAGTTAAGAATACTAGAGAGGTTAAGGGTGAAATTGAAATTTTGGAACTTGATAATATGAATACTGTGTATACTAGATATACTGGTTCATATGGCAATTTAACTAGTACTTTCCCAAAACTTTTAGAAAAACTCTTTACATATGTAAGTGAGCAAAATCTAATTGGACTTGATAATACAAAAATATTAGCTATTTATCATGATAATCCACAATTTACACAGGAGCATCAATTAAGGACTAGTATTTGTATGACAATTCCAAATAATAAGATTGTCAAAGAAAATAATAATATTGGCAATATGATAATACCTTCTGGAAAGTATCTTGTTGGACATTTTGATATTTCAAAATATGAATACAGTGATGCTTGGGATTTTATGTATAGCGAATGGTTATCAAATAGCAATTACAAGTTAAGAGCATCCTTCCCGTTTGAAGTATATCTTAATAACCCAAATAATCACCCTCAAAATAGGCACTTGGTTGATATATATTTACCTATAGAACCTTTTTAATGACCTCATCTAAATTATTCTTGCACTAAGGATTCAAATATCCCTATTTTACGGTTTGATAAGATTGATAAAATGAGGTGAACCAATGAAAGAAATAAAAATTAATGGAGCTAAAATACACAATCTTAAAAATATAGATGTTTCTATCCCAAAAGATAAACTTGTTGTTGCAACAGGTGTCAGTGGCTCAGGTAAATCCAGCCTTATGTTTGACATTGTATTTGAAGAGGGGCGTAAACAATATCTGCAATCTTTAGGTATACTTTCAGGTATTGATAAGGAATATAAATTCGATAATATTCAAGGTCTAGCTCCTACTATAGCTGTTCAACAAAATATTATTCGTCAAAGTAATCCTCGTTCAACAGTAGGTACAAGAACCAATATACTTAATATGCTTACACTATTGTACTCAACAGAAGGACAGATAATGTGTACGATATGTAATACTCCTGTAGACACTAATCTAATTTGTAATAATTGTGGTCATGAAGAGGAACGATTGAGACCAAGTTACTTTTCGTACAATTCTTCAGATGGAATGTGTATGAAATGTTCTGGGCATGGCGCATATTTTGAGATTAATATTGAAAAGCTAGTCTTGGATAAGCATGATACCTTAAAGCAAGTCTTAAATAGAGCAAAAATCACACCAGGATATTTAAGAGTATTATCTAAAAAATTCAAAGATTACTTAGAGATACAATTCTTACAATTACCTGAGGAAGTAGAAAATGAAGTACTCTATGGGCATTATGAAAATGGTAAAAAAAGTTCCTCTTTATCAAAATTATTTCACAACCGTTACAAAAGAGGTGAAGATTTGAATGGAATTTATACTATGACTGTTTGTTCTGATTGTCATGGCTTTAAGATTGGTGAAGAAGCACGTGGAGTACTCCTAAATGGAAAACATATTGGTGAACTTGGAAAAATGACGATTTTAGAAGTTGATAAGTTTCTCAAAATCTTATTGAATCAAGAAAATTTAAGCATATTTGGTACAAACATTATAAACGATATTTTAACTAAAACAAGACACCTAATAGAATCACGATTAGGTCATTTATCCTTATACAGAGAAATGTCAACTTTAAGTGGTGGAGAGATACAAAGACTATTTTTAAATTCACATCTTGATTCAGAGATGGATTCGTTAATTTATGTACTTGATGAGCCAACTGCTGGATTACATGAATCAGAAAAGATAGACATCTTAAAGTCCATCAAAAAACTTAAAGACTTAGGTAATACAGTTATAGTAGTTGAACATGATAGAAATACAATTGAAATGGCAGAACATATCATTGATATTGGTCCAAAGGCTGGTATTGAAGGTGGACAGCTTGTGTATCAAGGAGATTTAGAAGGTCTACTTCAATCAGATAAATCTCTCACTGGACAATATTTATCAGGAAAATACTCAATGCCTAAGAGATTAACCTCTAAAAATATTACTAATATTGATAAAATACCTTGTATAACTATCCAAAATGCAAATACAAACAACCTTAAAAATGTAACAGTATCACTACCTTTGGGTGCTATGGTTGGAATATCTGGTAAATCAGGCAGTGGAAAAAGTTCACTTGTATCAGACACCCTACTCCCTCTTCTTAGAAGTTACTTTAATAACCACAATATAAATAGTATCACAGATAGTGAAATAAGTGATGAAGATGATTATACACTTGTTGAAACTATAGCAGACAGATTGATAGGTACTAAGTACATTTCTGGATATTCAGAGATATCTCAATCCCCTATTGGCAAAAATATGAACTCAACTCCTGCATCTTATATTGGTATATGGGATAAGATACGTACATTATTTGCAAATCAATCAGAATCAATAAAACGAGGATTTACAGCTGGTCATTTTTCATTTAATTCTAAAGGAGCTTGTCCTAAATGTAGTGGTAGTGGATATGAAAAAGTCTGGCTTGGTACTAATTTGAGTATAGACCATATATGCAGTGAATGTCATGGAAAGAGATTTAATGATGAGTCTTTATCTATTAGATATAAAAATAAAAATATTCATGATATTTTAAATATGAGTGTTTCTGAATCTGTAGATTTCTTTGGAGATATTCCAAATATTGTTTCACACTTAAATGTACTAGAACAAATAGGTATGGGATATATAAAGTTGGGTCAACCTACTCCTACTTTAAGTGGAGGTGAGTCCCAAAGAGTTAAGCTTGCAAAAGAAATTGGTAAAAAACGAACTGGTAATATCCTTTATGTATTGGATGAGCCAACTACTGGTCTAAGTCTATATGATACTGCTAAACTAATTAAACTATTGGATGAGTTAGTAGCAAATGGAAACTCTGTAATTGTTGTTGAACATGATATAGATGTTTTAAAAGTTTGCGATTGGATTGTTGAACTTGGTCCAGAAGGTGGTGATAAGGGAGGTTACGTAATTGCAGAAGGCTCTCCTAACTCTCTAAAAGAAAATCCAAAATCTATAACAGGAAGGTATCTATAATGAATAAAAACAACTGCTTAGATTTAACATTTGAAAATGTAGACCCCTCAATCGTTGGTATGAGTTCAAAAAAACTCTCACAACTTGAACCTTTAATAATCTCGCAATACAGTAATATAAATGGGATAATTATTTCAAGGAAAGGAAATATAGTATTTGAAAAATATTACAATGGTTATAATGCTGATGATACTTTTCATGTTGCCTCAGTTACAAAAAGTATTATATCTGCTTTAATTGGTATTGCAATAGATAAAGGCTATATAAAAGATATTGACCAAAAAGTTGTTGATTTTTTCCCTGAATACATTTGTAGTCCTTCTGAAATATGTAAAAAGGCAGTAACTATACGCCATTTACTTACAATGACTGCACCATACCCTTTTAAAAATATGACTGAGTCATTAGAGAGACTTTGTAAACAGAAGGATTGGATAAAGTATATCCTTAATCAACTTGGTCAAAAAGGTAACATTGGGACTTTCAAATATTCTTCAGCTGGAACTCATCTGCTTTCAGCTATTATCACGAAGACTACTGGTAAATCTGCTCGTGAATTTGCTAATGAACACTTATTTAAACCTATTGGTATGAAAGTGATACCAGATTATGATATGAATGATTTCGGTTTTGAAGATTTATTTGGGAAAAACCTTAAGGGTTGGTCAAAAGATAGGCAAGGTAATTCTACAGGTGGCTGGGGGCTTACATTGAGTGCTAGAGATATGTTACGATTTGGTTTTCTGTATTTAAATAATGGCATTTGGAATAATAAAAGTATTATATCTAAATCATGGATTGAAGAATCAGTCAAAATGAATACTAATGAGTATGGCTATCTATGGTGGTTATGTGAAAAAGACGGAGCTTTATGGTATTCAGCAATGGGCTCTGGGGGAAATGCTATCTGTTGTATTCCACAATATGACTTAGTCATAGCCATACCATCTAAGATAGTTTTTAAACCTCGTGATAGATGGGAACTTATTCAAAAACATATACTTACTGCTATAGTAGATTAACCATACTACAGATAGCAAAACCCTCCACTATAACACCAGACTTTGGTTTAGTGATATTATGATTGATACTACATACATAAAGGAGTTGAATACTAATGAACACTTACACAACATCAGAAATAGCAGATTTAATTGGTGTACATCCTAATACAGTTCGTTTATATGAAGAGCTCAACTTAATACCTAGACCTAAGCGTAATACCAATGGATACCGTATCTTTAATGATTTTCATATAGAGCAATTTAGGTTTGCTCGCACAGCCTTAAAAATTGAAGTTATGCAAAGAGGATTGAGAAAAAACGCTCTTGAAATTATCAAAACATCAGCAAGTAGAGACTTTGATAAGGCTATTTGTCTTGTAGAGCACTATTTACAACAATTAGAAATAGAAAAATCTAATGCTGAGGAAGCACTTACTATTGTTGCACAAATTTTAAACGGAACTACTACTGAAACAAATAAATTATTTTTAACTAGAAAAGAAACTGCTGAACACTTAAAAGTTACAATAGATACTTTAAGAAACTGGGAGATGAATGGTTTACTAAAAGTAAAAAGAAAACAAAATGGTTATCGTGTATATACTGATGAAGATATAAAGCGACTTAAAATTATTAGTTCACTTCGTTGCGCTAACTATTCTCTTTCAGCTATTTTACGAATGTTAAATGCTTTATCTTGTAATCCGAATACTAATATTAAGGTTGTCATTGACACTCCAAAAGAAGATGATGAAATTATATCAGTATGTGATAAGTTGATAACTTCATTGAAAGAAGCTGAACATAATGCAAAAACCATGAAAAGCCATCTTCAAATTATGAAAAAACAATTTTCTTAACCCTACACTCTAACTCCAGACTTTGATTTGTGTGTTATCCTTAAGACCGAGAAAAATTCAACACATAAGTCAAAGGAGGAATAGAATGGAAAATAAAAATAATAATTCTACATGGAAGAAAAAAGTAATCACCTTTCTAGCTAGCCAATATATTTCCTTATTTGGCTCATCACTTGTACAGATGGCACTTATATGGTATGTCACACTTCAAACATCATCAGGTATATGGGTAACAATTTTGACTGTATGTTCCTTTATCCCTCAAATGATAATTTCTTTTTTTGCTGGTGTGTGGGCAGACTACTACAATAGGAAATTTCTCATCATTGTATCAGATGCAATAATTGCTATCTCTACAGTAGTTCTAATTCTATTTATGATGTCATCAACTGGAACAAAGGATGAAATGATAGCTATAGCAATAATATCTGTTATACGTTCATTGGGAAGTGGTGTGCAAACACCTGCTGTAAGTGCAATGATTCCTCAACTTGTACCAGAAGAACATTTAATGCGTTTTAATGGGATAAATGGTAGTCTACAATCTATAGTACAATTTATCGTCCCTATTGTAGCTGCAGCAATCCTTAGCTTTGGAAATAAAATAAATCAAATTCTTTTAATCGATATATTCACTGCAATTATAGCTATTGTATTACTGATATTTATCAAGATTCCTAAACATAACATACCAAAACAAGTTGAGAAAGTATCATTTTTTGCAGATATGGTATCAGGAATAAGGTACTGCTTTTCAAATAAATTCATTAGAAAAATACTTTTTACTTATAGTGCCTTCATGCTTCTCTGTGTTCCATCAGGCTTTCTTATAGGACTGTTGATTGAACGTACATTTGGCAAGGGTTATATATATCTGTCTATTATTGAAATGATTGGATTTTTAGGTATGGTTTTAGGTGGATTGATTATAGGAATCTTTGGTGGCTTTAAAAACAGAAATAAGACCTTTTTCTTAGCAATATTATCTTATGCCATTTTCTCAATTATTTTAGGTCTTGTAACGCATGCTTGGCAATTTTTTATATTTATGTTTTTCACCAATTTTTCTATTCCAATTATTCAGGCATCAGCTATGACTATGTTGCAAGAACATGTAGCACCACAAATGCAAGGTCGAGTTCTTAGTTTACCTATCATTATATATACGGGCTTTATTCCCCTTGGTATGATGGTTTTTGGACCAATGGCAGATACAATATCTATTAATAATTTAATCATAATATCAGGTATTATACTCTTATTTTTTGCCTTGTCTATTCCCTACTCAAAACAGTTTTATAAGCAAGGAATATTTAAGTCAAAAGAATCTAAATAATATATACTAGTATAATACTACTTCCGTTTCTATAGTAAATTCAATAAATATCGATACTTAAATTTACTATAGAAACGGAGGAAAACAAAAGTATTCATATCTTACAAATATCTATAAGTCATGATAATTATATTTAGTTATCTACTAAAAGATAACTTCCTATTTTTATCTAAAATCATATACAATATAAACCATGCTATACAATGTAAGATTAAAATCACAATATCTTTTACAACGATAGAATTCCCATTGATAATCAACATAATTCCATTGAATGTAGCTACTGAAGGAATCATATAACATACATTCCCTATACCACTCATATCAATCCCTAGAAGATATATTAGTAATGGTGCACCTATAAATAAAATCATTATTATTTTAATATAAATAATACCCACCATAAGACCTTCTGACAACTTACCAATAAATAGACCTATCAATGATGAAATAAATGCTGAAAACACAACAAGTAATAGCATCATTATCATATCTAACATAGAAATATTCAGACATATAAACACAGTTATCATTGAAGATAGACACCCACATAAAAATCCTAAAAATACCTTCTGTATAATATACTGACTTCGACTTTGTGGTAAAACCTCATTTATAAATGCTATTCCATCTTCTTTTTCAGATATAATATTCATTGCATTAAAGGTACACCCCATAAACATAGCTGTAATTAGAATCATAGCAATAAAAATATTTTGAAATTCTTTTAAAATACTATCTTTAGGTAATATTGTAATCTCAGAGCCTTTTAAATCTTCATTTATTCTAAAAATCTTTGGTAATATATTTCCTACATTTTTTATAGCATTAGTTTCATCTCCATAAAGTATAGTTTTAATCCCTTTGCTATCACTTATGACTCCAATTGTATTTGTTTTAATGTCCTTAATTTCACTCATTAAATGATTCTCTGTTTGATATAAACTTACTGTTCCATACCTTTTTAACCACTGCTCTGTTTGTATGGAAAGTGTATCTTTTACTATACCAAAGTGTAGTTCTCCTATTGAAGATATATCAATCCTTCCCATAAAAGTTATTAAAATCGCCATAATAACTGGTAAGAAGAAGGAAATTATGCACATTTTATCTTTTCTTATACTCTTTAACTGGTAACGTAATCCTATCAACATTATCCCTCCCTAACCAATTCTTTATTAAAAATATTTTTTACAATTAAAAACAGAGCTACTATTGTTAAAGAACATACAATAAAATAGATTGATTCATTTGTAAAACTTGTAAAAAAAGCTTTTTTAAGTTGACTATAGACATGATAAAAAGGATGGTATTTAATCCAACTTATTTTAAAAGATGTATTTGCAGACAAAAATACAGGTGTCGTTATAAATACGGCAACCAAAAGATACACAATAGAAAATTGTTTAAAATCCCTCAATAACATTGAACACCCAAATCCAATCAAAGACATAATAATTGATAAAATACTAACTTGAACTAATATTTGAGGTAGTATTTTTATTCCTTCAGAAATCTCAATATTAAGTACTACTAAAAGCACTGTAAAACACAAGTCACATATCAAGAAAGCAAATATCTTTGATAATATAAAAAGACTTCTTTTTACAGGTAAAATACCAGTAATACGCATTACCCCCATCTGTTTTTCTTTAAACAGTAAAGAAGCAATCCCAAGAAATCCAATAGCTACAATTTCAAAGAACAAAATCTCACAAGTCATTTCTTTTCTTAGTTTTATCTCAGATATATCGTTATCACTTATTTGAATTATTCCATCGTTATCCGAGCTTTTAGTATTCTTATCTTTTTCCGATATTAACAAAGACAATGCATAGTCAGCTCTGTAATTATCAACACCATTAATTCCTTCATGTAAGATTACTTTTGGTTTACCATCACTCATATCAAGACCAATGGCATTCGTATCTTCATCCAGTTTTGATTTTAATTCATATATAGAAGAGACTTTATGAATTAATGGAGAGACATCCATGCTTGTATTCTCTGGATTATATAAATATACATTATTATGATAGCTATCCTCATCCATAAATTTTACATAACCAAAGTTAATGTAACATGAATAAAGAATAAGAGAAGCGAGTGTTAATACAAAAAATTTACCATAAATCATCATCCAAAAATCTTTTTTTATTAAGGTGAAAAATTTAGAATACATTACTCCAACATCCTTCCTGTATATTTAATAAAAATTTCTTCTAGTGTAGGTTCTTTAGAATGTACATTTAAAATTTCGTCATAATTAAAAGTCATTCCAAATTTCAGTTCTTGTATATCTAAAATTTTAATATATCTTTTACCATTATGTATAAATTCCACCTCGACTTTGTTATTACTATTTTTTGTTTTTAGATTTTTAGGAGTATCTATTGTTATAATCTTGCCATCTGCTATAAATGCCACCTTATCACACATTAAATCTGCGTCCATCATATTATGTGTAGTCAAAAATATAGTTGTTCCTTTTTTTCTTTCTTCTTCAATAATCTTACGAAATAACACAGCTCCAGATGGGTCAAGCCCACTAGTAGGTTCATCTAAAAATAACAATCTTGGGTTACTTACTAATGCTCTTGCCATACTAATACGTTGCTTCATCCCTTTTGAATATGAAGATACAGGCTTATTTATAAATGATTTCTTAAACTCTAATAACTCTAAAAGCTCATGTATATCTCTCCTCTGATTTTTAGGATAAAAAGATGAAAAATATTCTAAATTATCAATTGCACTTAAGTTTGTATATAAATAAGGAAATTCAAATAAAACACCAATCTTTTGATATAAATACTCTGTATATATTTCAACTTCCTTGCCAAAAATTGACATTTGACCATTATATCCTTTTAAAACACCATTTAAGATTTTTTGTGTTGTGGATTTTCCTGAACCATTAGGTCCAAGAAATCCAAATATCTCTCCTTCTTTTACTTTAAAATTAAGCCCATGTAATATTTCTTTATCTTTCCCATAAGAAAATGTCAACTCTTTTACTTTTATCATCTGTCATGACCTCCTCTATCACTTTTTTCTTTTTGTCGTTTATCCCACCACTTTACAAATTTAATTTTAAATGGAATAGAAACTAATACTATCAATACAATAATCAGCCATGTAGACCATCTCATAAGTGCTCCCCCTCTC
Organism: Clostridioides difficile; assembly: GCA_012955965.1. GTDB lineage: Bacteria > Bacillota > Clostridia > Peptostreptococcales > Peptostreptococcaceae > Clostridioides > Clostridioides difficile_G. The sequence goes on along the minus strand of JABBZI010000007.1, from coordinate 142,120 downwards.
CAATTTATTTGACTACTTTTCTAATCTTTTTTAATTTATTTAACTTATTTTATTTCCATCCTGTGAAATCGAAGTGTCTCTCTTGTGAAATCGAGGTGAAATAATAAAAAGCCCTGTTTTCATTAAGAAAACAAGGCTTTTATAAGTTTTATATCAAGAACTTATAAATTAGTACTCCTTTGTTCAGAAATCGGAATTATAAAATAAAACTCTACTCCTTTATCATAATTTTTTACACCGTATTCTAGCCCTTGCATTGTAAGTATTTGTGAAACAATTGCAAGTCCTAGACCTGACCCTCCTGTACGCTGAGATTGAGCACTTCGATAAAATTTAGACCAAATCTTTGAAATCTCTTCTTGCTCTATAGCCCTACCTTCATTGTACATTTTAAATGAAAGTAGTCCATCTAAACATGTAATAGATAAATCTAAATTTCCATCACATATAACATGTTTTTTTGCATTAACAATCAGATTTTCTACTACTTGCTCCATTCTCATTTTATCTGCCACTACAAAAACTTCATGTTCTGGTAAATCATATGTAAAATAGAAGTTGACATCTGGTATATCAATTAAAAGACGACCTGCTACAGTTTCAACAAACTCTATAAAATCAAAACATTCTGGATTAAGTTTGGAGACTCCTGCCTCTAATGAAGATAAATCTAATAGCGATACAATCATATTATTCATTCTATCCGTTTCCTCTATAATAACACCCATATAATTTTTCTTTTTTTCTTCATCAACTTCATCCATAAGCCCTTCTGTATATGCACGTATGATACCAAGAGGAGTCTTCATCTCATGTGAAATTGTATCTACCAATTCTTTTCTTTGCTCTAATAACATCCTTTCCTTATTTACATCTTCTTCAAGTTGGATATTCGCATTTTCCAGTTCTAATAATGCTTGTTGTAGATTTTTAGACATTGTATTCAAGCTCCTAGAAAGTTCTCCAAATTCATCATTAGTATTTACAGTACATGGATTAGAAAAATCAAGTTGAGACATACTCTTTGCCGATTTATTTATAGATGTGATTGGTTCTGAAATAAATTTACCCAATAAAAAATCAATATTCATAATTAATATAACTAGTATTATAAACCAAATCCAAAATTCAAATTTAGTATCCATCGAAAATTCTTCAACAAGTAAGTAAAAGAATATGATTAGTGCTCCTGATAATTTAGAGAGAAAAAATACTTTTTTTCTGACTGAATGTAGTCCAAAATTCTTTTTAATCCAGTTTGAAATATCTATATTTTTTATTATTTCTTTAAGTTTTCTTAATCTGTTCATTCTTTAACCTCAAACTTATATCCTGAACGAATTAATGTAACTATATGATGTCCTTCAGTCCCGAGTTTTTTACGTAAAGTTTTTATGTGTGTATCCACAGTTCGTGTATTACCCTCAAAATCATACCCCCATATACAAGTCAAAAGTTTTTCCCTAGAGAAAACTTGATTAGGATTTTCCATAAATAAATTCAACAATTCATATTCTTTGTATGTTAAATCCATCAAATTATCTTCTACATATACTTGTCTTGATGTTAGCATAATATGTATCTTTCCTAAGTTTAGCGAATTTTTTGGAATATTACTAGTACATCTACGTAATAAGGCATTAACTTTTGCTAAGAGTACTTTGGGACTAAATGGCTTTGTTATATAGTCATCTGCCCCATACTCATACCCCTTTAATTTATCTTCCTCTTCCCCTTTAGCTGTCAATATAATAATAGGTATATTAGTCATTTCACGTGAAACTCTACATACTGAGAATCCATCTAAATATGGCATCATAATGTCCAATATCATTAAATCTATATTATTGTTTTTTAATATTGCAAGTGCTTCAATTCCATCATCAGCAGTTATGCAAGTATATCCTCCTTTTTGCATGTATTCTACAATAATATCTTGCATTCTTTTTTCGTCTTCTACAACCAGTATTTTAGCCATTTTTGTTTATCACCTCTTTTTTGGAGACTTTATTTTAGTCTATATTAATTTATTTATTTTGCAACTATTTTTAATAGTATTATTATAGTATTACTGATAAAAATAGCCTACTAACTATATCTCAAGTTAGCAGGCTAAAATCTTTCTAAAATAATAATTATATTACTTTGCTACTATTCTATTTTTTCGATTAAAATATATTCTAAAACAAATATCTTCAATTAATGAATAAATTGCACTTGTTATAAAGTACAGACCTATCGCTACTGGAGTTCTAACAGTCAATATAAGACTTGTTATAGTAGTTACTAAAGCCATTTGCTTGTTAAACTTTACTTGAGAATTCACCTTAAAATACGGTATATAATTCACCAAATTTGAAGCTAACATAATTAATGTATATATACAAGGCAGTACAAATAAATTATCAAATGTACCTAGATTAGCAATCCATGGAATTATAATTGTTGTAAATTCCTTTGTCATATCTAGACATACATGATATAACGCATATACTACTGGCATTTGCACTAAAATTATAATGCATCCCAGCATGCTCTTCATGCTTTCTACAGAATTTACTTGTATTTGCTTTTCCAATTCTTTAGTATCATTCTTATACTTTTCTTTTATATGTTCCATCTTTTCTGCTAATTCTTGTTGTTTTTTTACAGAAAATCTTTGTTTCAATGACAGTGGCATTAGTACTAACTTCACTATTAAAGTTATAAGTACGATAGAAATCCCAAAATCTCCTGTAAAATTAAATAATATACTTAATAATCCTTGTAATATACTTGAAATGAAATCCATTTTATTATCTCCTTTTATTTTTAATCTTTAGAATTATAATAGATTCATTTCAAATTAAAACAGACTACAATACCTCCAAATATCATATTTTTGAAAAACGATATACTGTTTAGGTAATCTTTCTTCAGAATATGTAATTCTATTTACAAATATGTCTCTTATTAAAACATATGTAATTCTATGATTTAAGAGGTCTTTACAAAAATAAATTATACTTCCAATAATAGATACCAATAATGTCATATAAATTAGTATATATATCATACTATCCATATCTAATTTCACTACATCACCTCTTCAGTATTTATACTTAGTTTTAAATAATTTGAGTTTTTATATTTAGTTTTAAATAATTATAGTATATAAATTATCTAATGTAAACATACATATTATTATATTTACCATATTTTATCGACAATATTTTATATTTATAAGTATCCAATACTTTCATATGTTACTTTTAATAGAAAACATATATTTTACTCTTTTCCACATCTGAACCTACCATGACTAAAATCACAGGGTTTCTGCTTCATAGGATTTCGTATAATTAACAAAACAATACTAAATTTTTATAGTTTATTTTTCTATAGTCCTTAATATAATATCAAATACAATACTATCCCAAGATTAATGACTTTTTTCCTGATTAATGCTAAAATAATTAAAAATGGAAACTAAAACTTAGATGTATTTTCCCAAAAAATAAACGGAGGTTACTTAAGATGATAAGTGATTCTATATCAAAAAGACGCAGTATTAGAAAATATAAAAATCAAAGTATTTCACATGAAACTATAGAAAAAATAATTGAAGCTGGAATAAATGCACCTTCATCTAAAAACAGACAACCATGGCATTTTGTTGTTGTCACTGAAAAGGAAAAAGAATCCATGCTTAAAGCTATGAGCAAAGGTATTCAAAATGAAATTGATGACAATGGACTTCTTCCAGAAAGCCGTCAACATATAGCTGGTGCAAATTACACAGTCAAAATTATGGAACAAGCTCCAGTAACAATCTTTATTTTAAACAAATTAGGTAAATCACCTTTAGAAAGCTTATCTGCTGAAGAACGCTTCTATGAAATGGCAAACATACAATCAATTGGAGCTGCAATTCAAAACATGTCACTTATGGCTGTAGAATTAGGTCTAGGTAGTCTTTGGATTTGTGATATATATTTTGCATATCGTGAATTACGTGAGTGGCTAAACACAGATAATCAATTGGTAGCAGCAATATCTTTAGGTTATCCTGATGAAGAGCCATCAATGAGACCTAGATTACCATTGAGTGATGTAACTGAGTGGAGATAGGTTTTCGTTTAGATGAAAAAAACATTATAAATAGTGCATTTTCCTGAACTATTATGCAGAGTGGATTGTTTTTTAAACAATCTTTTCAAGTGAGATAATATATCTACACTCTGCAATCTAACTGTAGCTCTTGAAAATGCACCTTTAAAGTTATACATGAATATTATTTTAGTGTTAATCAATAAAATTTAATTTATTATTATTCTTAGAGATTCTATTATACTTCCACAATCTCCTTATGATTACCCATCACCTTATTTTGCTTTATGGTTAATGACTTCATTTCATGAAGTGCAAAGCATATACATACAATTGCTGCCGCAGCATCTGCTATTGGACCTGCAAACATTACTCCATCAATTCCCATAAACATTGGTAAGATTACTATCAATGGAATTAGGAATAGAATCTGACGAGTCAAAGAAGTAAAAAGTCCCAATACTGATTTCCCAATTGATGTAAAGAAAGTTGATGATACTATTTGAACACCGTTTATAAATGTTAAGAATAAAAAAGTTCTAAAATAATGCTCTGCAAATATAAAATAAGTCTCATTTCCATTACCAAATATAGATGTAATTTGTCTTGGGAATAGTTGGAAACACAAGAATGCAATAATAGCTATAACAGTTGCACTTCCTACTGCCAGCTTATATGCTTCTTTTACACGATTATACTTTTCAGCCCCATAATTATATCCTATAATCGGTTGCATACCTTGTGATATACCTATAATTATAGATATAAAAATCATATTTACTTTAATAATAATACCAACACAAGCAAGTGGAATATCACTTCCATAAACTGACCTAGCTCCATAGTATGCCAATGTATTGTTCATAACTATCTGTGTTACAGTCATTGCTAATTGGTTAAAACATGAACTTGAACCTAGTGCAAATATATGTTTATAAATTATACTTTCTAATTTAAAACTTCTCTTATGTAATTTAATATGTTGAAAATTCTTTATATAATAAACACTGATTGCAAAAGATATAAGCTGCCCAATGACAGTTGCTAAAGCAGACCCAGCAATACCCATATCAAAAACAAAGATGAATAGTGGATTTAATATTGTATTAATGACTGCTCCTACTAACATACAAAACATAGAAGCTTTTGGTCTCCCATCTGCAAGTATCAACTTACTCATTCCAGTGGACATTATAAGAAATGGCAATCCAATTGATGTAATTTTTGTGTACGTGTGTGCATAAGGTAGTATTTCTGATGTAGAGCCAAAGAATTTTAACAAAGGTGTCAAAAATATTGATACTATTACAAACAAACTTATTCCAAAAATAGCCATCAAACAAATAGAATTTCCTGCTGCTTTTGTAGCCTTTTCTGAGTTTTTAGCTCCTAATTCTAATGAACACTTAGATGCTCCTCCAATACCTAATAATAAGGCAATTGCTGTACATATTGTAGTTAATGGGAAAGTAACATTTGTAGCAGCATTACCTAATACCCCAACACCTTGCCCAATAAATATTTGGTCAACAATGTTATATAAGGCACTTACTAACATTGCTATAATACTAGGAATTGCATACTTAGTTAATAATTTTGAAACTTTATCATACTCCAATGGTTCTTTATATTTTTCTTCCAATTTCCTTCGCCTCCAATTTTGCTTCTTCATTCATATCAATAGCTAAAAATGCAACTTTTTCTAACATTGATATAAATAACTCTTTCTCTTCTTTCTCAAATGAACTCAACAATTCTTCCACATATCCATTTGTTATTTTTAATATTTCATCATAACATTCTAAAGATTTCTCTGTAGGGTATAAATGCCATGTTCTTTTATCCTTTACACTTGGTTTTCTAGTGATGAATCCTTCTTTTTCTAAATTTGCCAAAGCTCTTGTTATATTACTAGGATTCACAAGGATTTTTTTAAATATAGTATCTTGTGTAATACCTGGATTATTGCATATGTGTAACACATAAAAATATTGGCTATTATTGATTCCAATGTCCGCCAATTTCCTGTCAATATAATTTGTATTATATCTATTTATAATGGAAACCCATTTTAATAGCTCTCTCATATTCTCTCCTTTTTATTATTTGTCATTATTATTGCGTACGCAACAATCTATTTGCTCATGCAATTATTTTACTGCTAATTTTACTCTTTGTCAATAGTACCCAAATTTATATCTAAATTATAAAGTTACTATAAATTTTATATATTAGACTATTACTCTAATTTAACTATTTTTAATTTCTCACTAATATTTAATTACCTTTTATATTAATTTTTTTGCATGATTATTTATCAATTACTTTTAGGTTTGTTTTAAAAGGCATCTTGACACAATGTTTATTATCTGTGATAATATTTATATCGAATCGATATATATCTAATTGATATTAGGAGGCAATATGTTAGAATACATTATTTTAGGATTCTTAATGGAAGAAGAATTGAGTGGGTACGACTTAAAGCAATGGATGTCACATAGTACATCATACTTTTTTGATGCTAGTTTTGGCAGTATCTATCCAGCACTTAAAAGATTAGAGACAAAGGGGTATATCCACTGCCATGAAGCTATTGATGGTAGCAAATTAAAAAAACTATATTCTATAACTGATGCAGGTAGAGAATACTTTCTTGAATGGCTAAAGAAACCGATAAAATTTTCTAAAACAAAGCAAGACCATCTTGTTAATATATTCTTTTACAAGTATCTACCTAAAGAAATAATTGAGGCAAATTTAAAACTATTTATAGCTGAGGTTGAATTACTTTCAGATAAACTAAATAAACAAAAAATTGATGCAGAAAAAAATCATTGTATTGAAGAATATGCATACATGTATTCCACAATGATTTATGGAGTTGACTATTATAGTTTTGTAATTAACTGGTGTAAAGATTTACTAAAAAAATTTTAAGATATAATTTTTAAAAATAAGCATACATAAAAGGAGATGAAACTTATGAGACTTTTAATACATGATTTAACTGAAGAAGAATTAGATAAACTATCACCCAAACTTGATGACAACATAAAAATACTTCCAAACACAAAAGAAATTCACAAGTGTATTGGTTGTTTTGGTTGCTGGATTAAAACTCCTACTGAATGTGTTATAAAAGATTATTATAGTAATATGAGTAAACTTATAAATGAATCTGATGAGCTTATTATAATAAGCAGATGTTGTTATGGGGGGTTCAGCCCTTTTGTAAAAAATATACTTGATAAAAGTATTAGCTATATCCTACCATACTTTGTAATGAAAGATAATATGATGCGTCATAAAAGTAGATATAGCAAACAAATAAATTTAAAAGCCATCTTCCATGGAAATCACATTACAGAAGCTGAAAAAGACACTGCTGCCAAATTAGTACATGGAAATTCTGTAAATTTTAATATAAAAGAACACTCTGTTTGTTTTTATGAAAATATACAAGATATAAGAGGTGAATCTATATGAATATAACAATGATAAATGGTAGTCCAAAAGTAAATAAAAATAATTCACAATATTTTTTATCTGAAGTAGAACAACTTATTCAAAAGGACAATGAAATTTTTACATTTAAAGTAGATAACCCTTCTAAATATCCTGATGCTCTTAATGCTATACTTAATTGTGATAGATTGATAATTGCATTTCCTCTTTATGTAGATGGTATTCCATCTCATTTAGTTCATTTTTTAGAGGAGTGTGAAAAATTTTTAAAAACACAAAATAAAAAGCCTATTCCAGTGTATGCAATTGTTAACTGTGGATTCTATGAGGGTAAACATAATCATTTGGCAATTCAGATGGTAGAACATTGGTGTAAAAAGGTCAACTTTATATGGGTTCAAGGTATTGGAATTGGTGCTGGGGAGATGTTTGGTTCACTGACTTCTGTGCCTTTGGATAAAGGTCCTAAGAAAAAATTAGGCATTACACTAAAAGAATTATCAAAAAATATACTTAATGACAATATAAATCTTGATAATCCTCATAAAAATAATATTTTTATTTCACCTAATTTTCCTAGATTTCTATATAAATTTATGGGTAATTATCAATGGAATCCTCAAGCTAAATCAAATGGCTTAACTAAGAGTGATATACTAAAAAAATAAAAAATAGAATGATATAACAATATCAAAAAAACCATCAAGTGTAGCAAAGCCATTCATCTTGATGGTTTTTATTATACTTATATTCACTGGACAATAGGTAACATAAAATCCGCCTAATTTCTATATCTTACAATTTATTTCTTTTCTTTATGGGCTGTGATGATTGTATAACTATAGGCATTTACTGTTATAATACAATCGTCTACACTTGCATACCAGTTCTTTCCCTTTCTATTAATAACAGTACTTGAAGATTCTATTTTGGTTTTACACCAGTTCACTACATCATTCGTCTCCAAAGAAAGGTTTTTCTTAATTCTTACTACACCTAATTCTGTTGTATGCAATTTATCTAGGTTTATAAGTAATTCATTTTTTGAATTCATTCGTATCGTAACACCTCATCCTTTACAAAGTTAAATATATTATTTAATTCTATTTTATCATAACCTTATAATAAAATAGATTCTTTCCTACTGTCTAAAAATTACTTATTGATACATAGAGTTATAAAACTATTTTTATATGAATTTGTCTCCTTTATATTGCTACTTTTTTAAAGAATTGGAACCCAAAACTGAATTTCGCTCAAACCACTATCATCAACATTTTCTCCATATTTTACAAAATCATATAAATTAGTTTCATTAAATTGGCAACTTGAATTAGGAAACCATTCTTGATAGATATATTCTACAACATTTTGCATACTATCTTCATTTTTTCCAATGAATGTAAAAACAATATAATTACTTTTTGGCAATGTGAATTTTTCCATTCCATTAGGTATTTTACCAAAACAATATACCTGCGCCCCTGCAATATATGTAAACGTAGGTGTATTTTCAATTTCTTTAAAATCACTATAATCATTGACTCCAATCAAGAAATCTAAATCCACTTTGTTTTCTATCAAGCCTTTATTTTTATGCAAATCCCTCCAACACTTTCCAATAACATGAAATCCTCTTTTTACTTTACCAGAATAACCAACAATATTTATATCTGTACAGTCAACTTTTTTAACATCTAAAATCATATCTCCACATAACTTTTTCCGATTATTAATATCAAATTTTAATTGTATTGGTAAGAAGTCTTTATGTTTTCTAAAAAAATTTGGACTATATTTAAACATTTTTTTAAATCTATGTGAAAAAGAACGTTGTGTGTCATAACCTGATATTAAAGCAATTTCAATAATTGGCTTTTCTGTAAAAATAAGCATTCTCGCCGCTTCAGTCAATCTACGTCTTTGTATATAATTATGAACAGTAAAACCTACAACAGATGTAAATATTCTATGTAAATGGTACTTTGAATAACCTGTTTCTTTAGCAATAGCTTCTAAATTCAACATTTCATCCAAAAGATGTATTTCTATATAATCCAAAGCTTTTTCAACAGTAATTAAATTATTATCCACCTAAAACACCTCCTGTTTTAAAGATAACATATTATTTTAGTTTATTTTTCACATTCTTTGCTAATATTTTGATTTATTTTCTTACATATAAAAGGCACCTCCATTTGAAGTGCCTATCCATTACATGTTTATTTTTATACTCTCAATATCGTTTTTGAAATCATAAAATGTTCTATATAAATCTTATCAAAATTACTCTATATAAACTTTATTCAGCTTCTCTAATCCTATCAACTATACTATCTTTAGAAACATTATGATAAACCATCAATGGTACTATAGATGTTATCAAGAATACTATCAATACACTTATAATCAGTGCTTCTACTGGATAAGTATACACAGAGTATCTTAATTTCATAATATTAAATCCTAAAAATGTTGCCATGCTTCCAAATATAAGATTTATAATTGTTATTATTACACCATAATAAAAGCCCTCAAGTATTATCATTTTCTTAAGCTGTGTTTTTGTCATTCCTACTGCTTCAATCATTGCAAATTCCTGTTTACGAGACATTATATTCGTTATCATAGTATTTATAAAGTTTAATACTCCAATTAATCCTATTATAAACACTGCACTCATACCTACAATCTTTATGACTTTTTGACTTTCTCGTGCTTCTTCTATATAAATATTTTTTGAGTAAATCTTTGTATATGGGTTACTATATTTTTCATTCAAATTTTTTATTTTATCTTCAATAGATTTCACATTGCCATTTACATCTATTATTAGATTTTGTACATATGATTTTTCAACCATATTTCTAAAGTCGTTTTCATTTATATACATTCTAATTTGGAAATTTTTTGCTCCATCAAGAACTGCCATAACTTTAAATTCAGTATCTACATACCCTTCATCTATATTATTTCCTTTTAAATATTTAAATTTAATTTTGTCTCCTGCTTTTATCTTACTTCCTTTATGCCCATTAATTACCACATATCCACCTGCATCAAATTTCTTCTCATCTATATTACCTGATAATATCTTAGGATTTTTTTCAGAATATATGATATTATTCTTTGACAATTTACTTAGTAATTCTCCTGAAGATAATCCAATTGTATCAGAAGTTAAGAATCCTCTTTCCTTTGCATCTTCATCTGGATTTCTATTTTGAAGAAATTGCTTTTTATATTCTGTATCTACTTCTTGAGTCAATATCTCATCTTTCAAATCGCCTTCATAAGCTATATAACTTAAATCTTTGTATAACTTACTTACCTTACTTACTCCATCTAAATTTTTAATATCTTTAATTAACTTTTCATCAATTGGAACAATATCATTCTCTTCAAATTTTACAGAATCGACAAGACCATGATGTATTTCTATATCTCCTAACATCATACCTTCAGCAGCTTTTTCTGGATTAGAGCTACTTATAATTGCAGATACAGTTAAGAATATTATAGAACTTAACGACATAGAAACCAAAACTAAAATTGCTTTGCGTTTATTTCTAAATAGATTTGAAAGTGCCATTTTATGAAGTTTAGAACCATTTCTACCTTTTTTAGATTTACGTCTAACCTTATTACTTTTATCACTATATCTAACTGCATCTATAGGTGATACAGAGCTTACAATCTTAGCAGGTTTTTGACATGAAAGTCTTACAGTTATATATGAAAACACAATGGCAAATACAAATATTAATGGATTAAAATATTCAAATGCGTTACTATTTAATCCGTCCATAAATTTACCAACCAAAGGAACAAATATCATCCCCAATAAAAAACCTAATACTAGACCTATTGGTATTGCCACTACACATAGTCTATTAGCTTGTTTAATAATCAATTTTTTTAATTGATATGGTGATGTTCCTATTGTTTTTAATAAACCATAATATTTTATATCTTTAACTACTGAAATATAAAATATATTGTAAATTAACAAGTATCCACTTAAAAGAATAAGTGCTATGATTAATATTATTGGTAATATATTTTTAATCATTTCTTGAAAAGTGCTTCCTTGTTTACTTAGATATACAGGATTTATACTTGCTTTTCCTGAATATGGTTGAATCTTTTTAATCAATTCATCAAATCTAACTTGCAAATTATTATCATCTAAGAAATTAAGAACTACGCTTGTAGCTGCTACTTTATTTTTTTCCTTATAATTATTATAGAAAGCTTCACTTGCATATACATCATGAAGAGGTATTGCTGTGGCTGTCTTGTATCCAAAATATCCACTTAATATAAATTTGAAAGTTTCTTTTTCATCAGTTGATACTCCATCTTTAACTTTTGAAATTATCACCTTTACTTCAGTACCTATTTTATGAGGCAACTTCAACATATCTAGAACTTCTACAGGCATAACTATTTCATCATTATTCTTTGGTAAACTTCCTTCAATCATTTCTACATTTACAGCATTTTCAAGACTTTTTTCATCATATACAGCCAAATTCACCATCTGGGTTGAAAACTCTGGATTTTTTAAACTTCCTATATTTTTCATTATACCAATACTGTTTTTGTCTACTGAACTATCTTTTTTTATAATTTCAATCTGTCTTTTATTTACATCCTGAAGTTGGACATGACTATTTGTTCCATATTCCATAGCTTTATAGCTATCAAAGGCTTCTAACATACTATATCCTACTGTAAATAACGATGTAAATAAAATTGTTGTCAACACTATCGCAATTACTGAAACCAAATTCCTCGTTTTATTTGCTTTAAAGCTTCTATCACTCAACTTTTTTATGATTTCTTCATTGTTATTTTCTATCATCAGTCTCACCTCTATTTACAACTTTTCCATCTTCAATTCTTATAATTCTATCTGCCATTTGAGCAATTTGTTCATTATGAGTTATCATAATTATGTTCTGGCTGAACTTGCTACTAGTAACTTTTAAAAGACCTAATACGTCCTGTTCTGTTTTACTATCTAAGTTACCTGTTGGTTCATCAGCTAATATTATAGATGGTTTTGTAGCCAAGGCTCTTGCAATAGCTACTCTCTGTTGTTGTCCTCCTGATAGATTATTTGGTAAATCATCCACTTTTTGAGTAAGCCCTAAAACTTGTATTATTTCATCTATATATTTAGTGTCTATTTTACATCCATCGAGTTCAATTGGTAATACTATATTTTCATAAACATTTAGTATTGGAACTAAATTATAATTTTGAAACACAAATCCTACATTACGTCTTCTAAATATTGTAAGCTCTTCATCATCCATATTGAATATATTGTTACTTTCAATAATTACTTCTCCACTACTCGCTCTATCAAGACCTCCTATCATATGTAGTAATGTGCTTTTTCCACTGCCTGATGTTCCTACTATTGCAATAAATTCACCTCTATTTATACTTATATTTATTCCATCTAAAGCTTTTACTATATTTTCATCTTTTCCATAATATTTTTTTAAGTTCTTAGTTTCCAGTATCTTCATAATCATATCTCCCTACTAACTTTTTTTAATATATTTTCCAAACACATGCCAAAATTCTAATTTGATAAGTTTTTTACTTAGAATAAATTTCTTACTTAGATATTATCATCTAAACATCTTTTAATCCTCACAGGACTGTTATATTTTAGACATCAATTATAACAGTTTTGAGATATTTAAATAAAAATAGTGTATATGATGTTGTTTAACAAACACTATATACACTATTTCCAAGGATTTTAAATATAAATTTTTAATAAGTATTACACTTGACCTTTAATATTGTCCTCAATTTTTCATATAGATATTGAATGTAGTTCCAATGTTTTTTTGAGAATCAACTTTTATATATCCATTCTGTTTATTTATAATTTCTCTTGCTAAATACAACCCCACTCCTATCCCATCTGTATTTGTGACTTCTATACTTCTATAAAACCTCTTAAATATATTATTTATATCGCTCTCATCTATACCTATTCCAGTATCACTTATCATAATCTTAGTGAAGATGTCCATCTTATCAACTTTTATTCCTATCTTACCACCCTCAGTCGTGTATTTTACTGCATTTTCTATAATATTAAATAAAGCTTCACCAGTCCATTTTCTATCATGATAAACCTCAACCTTATCATCTAAATCAATTTCTAGTGATATGTTTTTCTCCTCTAGCCTTAAAAACACACTGCTTAAAGCACTTGCAATAGTATCGCTTATTCTATTCTTAGTTATATTTAAAGATATAATTCCAGTTTCTAGTCTCGATATTTTTATAAGAGACTTTCCTAGCCAGTCTAATTTATTTACCTGATTTTGCATATTTTCTAAAAACAGTATTTGATTTTTTCTATCCAATTCTTTTTGCAATAAAGTCTCATTGTACATTGATATATTAGCTATTGGTATTTTTATTTGATGTGATATATCTGATATTAGAGTTTTTATATTTTCTTTTTCACCTAAATATTTATTGTTTTTAATTTCCATTATTTCTATCATATGCTTTACTTTATTTTGAACTTTTGCAGTTAAAGTATCTTCATTTAAATTAAACTTAATATTTTTATTACCTGCTATAAAATCATCTATATTACATACAATATTATTACTAAAGTCAACTATATCTCTTCTTATTTTAAATACAAAAAATAATGATATTAGAAACATAAAGATTATAAAAATCAAAATAATACAATCAATATTTGTAAGAATATCAATTGAATCAGGATACATATATAAGATTTTATTAGTTTGTGATTTTAGAACTATCAAGGTTAATATAGATACTATAAAATATACAATAGAAATACTTTTATAGTAGTTTTTCATTGAATTTTTGCTATTTCTCATCTTGTTCACCAGCCCACATATATCCTATTCCATAAACAGTCCTTATATATTTATGTTTAGATGTTTTTTGGTCTATTCGTTTTCTCAATCTATTTATATTTACAGTTAATGCATGTTCTTCCATATATTCACTATCACTATCCCATATTGCATCTATTAATGCTTGTCTTGTAACTATTTCATTTTTATGTTGTACTAATTGTTTTAGAATTTTATATTCTATAGGTGAGAAAACTATACTTTCATTGTTTCTACTAACTGTCATTTTATCAAAATTAAATTCAAACTCACCCTCAATTAGAATATTTTCTTGTATCTCACTACCACACCTTCTAAGCAGTGCTTTTATTCTCTGCATTAATATGTTTATACTAAATGGTTTTGTTATATAATCATCTGCTCCTATCTTAAATCCATTTACAATATCAGATTCCATATCACAAGCTGTCAAAAAAAGAATCCCTATCTTTGAATCATTTCTTATACCTTTACAAAATTCAAATCCACTTCCATCAGGAAGATTTATATCTAGTATAATTAAATTTATTTTTTCTGTCTTAAACTTTTCTTTTGCATCCTTTAGATTATATGTTGGTATAACTTGAAAACCTTCACTTTGCAAGTTAAAACATATACCATTATTAAGCATGACATCATCTTCTACAACCATTATAGTCTCCATTTTATTTCCCCCAAATTACATATGTATACTGAATTATTAAGCTTCTAGTTTCTTTTATTATACTAATTTTATTTTCTCAAATACTACTATTTTGCATAATTTTTTATTATATACAACTTATATACAACAAAAAGAGTGTATATTTAGTAATTTACTCAGTATACACTCTATGTTATTTACATTTTATATGAAATATTAATACATACTACTTTTAATATCATATCTAGAATTTTTATTTAAGTTTACTATAATCTTCATCATCTATTATAGATTTTTTTATATTCAATAATTGGTCTACAAATTGATTAGCAGGAGAATTTAAAATATTCTTAGGAGTATCATACTGTTGAATAACTCCATGATTTAATACCAAAGTCTTGGTACCTAAAATCAAAGCTTCATAAATATCATGTGTAATAAATATAATTGTAACTCCTGTTTTTTTATGAATTTCTTTTATCTCTTTCTGTAATTGCTTTCGTGTAATCTCATCTACTGCCCCAAAAGGTTCATCCATAAGTAAAATTTCGGGTGAAGAAGCTAGAGCTCTTGCAATACCTACACGTTGTTGTTGACCACCTGATAGTTCTGATGGATAGCGGACTTTCATATCATTTGGTAAGCCCACTATCCCCATCCATTTGTCTACAGCATTTTTCACTTCTGATTTATTTTTTTTATTGAGAAGATTTGGTACATATGAAATATTTTCTTCAACAGTCATATGAGGGAAAAGAACACTGCCCTGTACGCAATATCCTATTTTTCTTCTTAATTTAATTAAGTCCTCGTTTTTAATATCTGTTTGATTTATCAATATATTACCGCTATCTGGCAAAATCAAACCATTAATCATTTTTAAAAGAGTTGTCTTACCTGAACCAGATGAACCAATAACAGTTAAAAATTCTCCTTTTTCTATATCTAAATCAAGATTATTTATTATAGCTTTATTATCATATTGTTTTTCAATATTTTTAAATTGTATAATAGGTGTCATTATATTTCCTCCAATTATAAAAGACCTTTTTTATTCAAAAACTCACGTGCGACTTCTCTAGGTTCTAAATTATTGTTTTCTACATCATAATTCATTTTAGCCATTTCTTTATCAGTCAAAATATTTTCGACCATTTTAAATACTTTTGATAACTCTGGATGTTCCTCTAATACTTCTGAACGGACAACATTTCCACATTGATAAGATGGATAAAAGCTTTTATCATCCTTCAAAACTACAACATCTGAAACACTGTACTGACCATCAGTTGTAAATATAGGCATTACATCAATTTTACCCTCATTGATAGCTTGATATTTTAATCCAATGTCCAAATCAATTGTATTTTTAAAGTTTAATCCATATGTATTACACAATGGAGTATATCCATCCTCTCTCTCATAAAAATCATACTCTGCTCCAAATGTTAATTCAGAAGACATCTGTTTTAAATCTGATATATTTTTTAAATTATATTTTTCTGCAATCTCTTTTCTAACTGCTAATGCATAACTATTAGAAAATCCATACATACCAGTCCATTGCATTTTAAGTTTATTTTTGTATTCTGATTGTAGTTTATTAAACATATCTTCAGTATATAATTCATTTTTCTTTAATACCATATTCCAGCCTGTTCCTGTATACTCTGGATAAATATCAAATTCTCCATTTTCCATAGCTGGCTGAATATTAGACGTTCCTCCACCTACACCTTGTGTAATTTCTACTTTTAGACCTGTATTCTTCTCAATTAAAATATCCAACATCTCACCAAGAATATATTGTTCAGTCATAGGTTTTGTAGCAATATGAATAGTTTGAGCTTTTGAAGAATTAAAGAAGTATGACGTAAAGATGGCTAGCACTATAATAAGACTTCCTAGAATGGCAAAAACTTTTTTTCTATTTTTCTTTTTTCTTTTTCTTTGAAAAAATCTTTCTACTAATCCTAAAATAAAATCAAATACTAAAGCTAATAGAGCGATAAGTATACTTCCAGTAATTGTCATCACTGTATTATTTGTAGTGATTCCTCTATATATGGCTACACCTAACCCTCCTGCACCTATAAATGAAGCAATACCAGCTAATGCAATTGTCATAATGACCATGTTTCTAATACCAGACATAATAACTGGCAAGGCTAGTGGAAGCTTTATTTTATATAGTATCTGAAAATCTGTACTTCCCATACCTCTAGCTGCTTCAAGAAGATTTTTATCTACGTTAGTAATTCCAGTATATGTATTTCTAACCATAGGCAATAATGCATAAATAGTAAGAGCAATAACAGCAGTAGTATTTCCAATCCCAGAAAATGGTATCAAAAATCCCAACATAGAAATTGATGGGATAGTATATAGAAAATTGATAGTCCCTAATATAGGTTTAGAAGAACTATGATATTCACTTACAATAATACCAATTATACCACCTAAAATAATTGCAATTATTATAGAAATAATAGAAATCGTCAAATGCTCTATAGATAATTTTATAAAAAAATCACTTCTCTCAGATAATAATGTCAAAATATCATTTATCATTTATCTCACTCCTTTTTATGAGTTTTACTTAACAAGATTTAAATTTTAATTTAGTAATAGCACTTATTTTAATATATCAATAAATTATTCCATAAATTACATGTTAAGATTATAATATCAAACTTACAAGTAGGCACAAAAAAGTAACTATCGGAGAATACTCTCTCAATATTCTCCATAAAAATAAGAAAAAATGCCAGAACCGTTAAAAGTTTGATATTTAAACGGATTTCTGACACTATATTTAATTAAATTTGAATATTTCTTATCTTATTTACTACTGTTAAGTTTAAGTATCATTTTATATACCCATTCTACTTATTAATATATCATATATTAATTATATTTTACTTATTATACTATATATTTTGCTGTTAATGATACTCTATTGTTGCACAATTGTTTTGGAGTTCCTTCAAATATTATTTTCCCACCTTTTGCTCCACCTTCAGGACCTATATCAATAATCCAATCTGCTCTTTTTATTACATCTATATTATGTTCAATTATTATAACTGTATTTCCATTATCTACAATTTCTTCAATTATAATTATAAAATTTTCAATATCAGATATATGAAGCCCTGTTGTAGGCTCATCCAATATATATACTGAGCTTTCCCTATTTAATTCGCTAGCGAGCTTTAATCTTTGGCATTCTCCACCAGATAATGTATCGAGAGTTTGCCCTAAAGTAAGGTACCCGATACCCATTTTTTCAATACATTGTAGTTTTGTTTTAATCTGTCTTAAACTAAAAAATTCAATTGCATCTAGTACAGGCATTTCAAGAACTTCTATTATATTCTTCCCTTGGAATTTATATTCTAAAACCTCTTTTTTAAATTTTTTGCCTTCACAAATATTACAAGTACTCTTTATGCTATCCATAAAGGCAAGATTCATTTCTACTATCCCAGAGCCTTTACAATTATCACAGGCTCCCTCTGAATTTGAACTGAATAAAGAAGCTTTTACTCCATTTGTTTTTGCAAATACATTTCTTATATGGTTCATAATACCACTATATGTTGCTAAACTTGACCTTGAGTTTACTGACACAGGACTTTGGTCTATAAGTACAGCATTAGGATTTTGCTTTAAAAGTTCGTCCTTAATTAATGTGCTTTTACCCGCACCTGCTACTCCAGTAACTAGAGTCAATATACCCTTAGGTATTTTAATAGATATATTTTTTAAGTTGTTTGTATTGCAGTTTTTAAGTTCTAAATATCCTCTATGCTCTCTTACATTTTCTTTAATAGGAAGAGATTTATTTAAAGCTTCCCCTGTAATGGTTCCACTTTTAAGTAGATTTTCATAATTTCCCTCATACACAACTTTTCCACCATATTTACCAGCTTTTGGTCCCACATCTACAATGTGGTCTGCAATTTTAATAACATCTGGGTCATGTTCAACAACTATAATCGTATTTCCTTTATCACGTAATTGTCTTAAAAGGTTATTTAATTTATATACATCTTTTGGATGAAGCCCTACACTTGGTTCATCAAAGATATACATTAAATCTACCAAATTACTATTCAGATATTTGACCATCTTTATACGCTGAGATTCACCTCCTGATAGGGAAGATGTCTCTCTATCTAAACTTAAATATCCAAGACCTATATCTATTATACTATTTAATTTTTCTATTATTCCCTTAAGTAAAGGTTGTGCTTCTACTTTATCTATATTTTTAATAACTTCAACTAATTCATCAATTTGCATACTAGTTAAATCTGCTATATTATAGCCATTAATTAAAGACTTGTACACTCTTTCATGAAGTCTTCTCCCATTACATACAGGACATTTGGCTTCTATGAGAAGTTTACTCAACTTTTTCTTAGTAGTGTCTGAGATTTCTCCTTCTTTACTTAAATATAGACGATTAAATTTAACCATTAACCCTTCATATGTCATGTTTGATTGACCAGCATTTTCTACTTTAACCTTTTCTGCTTTACCATATAAGAATTTTTTTAAGTCTGTTTCTGAATAATCACATATTCTTTTATCATTCTCGAAGAATCCTGATTCAGCAAATATATTCCAGTGCCAAGAGCCTACTCCAAATCCTGAAAGCAATATGGCTCCTTCATTTAGCGATTTATTAGTATCAAGAATCTGACTCATATTAGGAATTAGTTTTTTTCCAAGTCCATGACAGTGTTGACACATACCCTCAATATCATTAAAAGAAAACATGTTAGCATTACCTATATACTCACTACCAAATCTTGAATATAAAGTTCTTAAGAATGAATTTACATCTGTAATAGTTCCTAGAGTTGACCTTGAATTGCCACCAAGTCTACTTTGGTCTATGATAATTGGTGTTGATAGGTTTTCTATACAATCAGCTTTAACTTCTCCATATCTAGGTAAAAAGCTTCTTATAAAAGTACTAAACCTTTCATTTAATTGACGTTGAGATTCTTTTGCAATTGTCTCAAATACAATAGATGATTTTCCAGAACCTGATACACCTGTAAATATAGTTATTTTTCTTTTTGGTATTGTTAAAGATACATTTTTTAAATTGTTCTCTCTGCATCCTTTTAAAATTATAAACTCATTCTTCATAGTTTCCCTCCTACATTGTTTTTATCTAAATTGCTCTTTATTTTTCATAAACACAGGTCAAATTATAGCATGTAGGTTTTATATGGTAGTATAATGTAGGGTTCAATTTTTATGGAAAATATAAAAAAGTATCTTATTTACGATTTTAAAATCATAAATAAGATACTTTTTTACATAATTAAAACACTGCAATTTAGATATCAAATGCAACCTATTATTTCTAAAAAATTAATCTTCACTTAACACAGATGTAAGTTCAGGGTCATTTAAAAGATGTTCAAAATAGCTATGTGCTGAAATATATCCTATACCATACATTTTACGTTTTGAATTTACAACCTTATATTCATAACATGCACTCTTTACTTTATTATAGTCATTAAAATCCATAGCCTTATAAATAGTTCTTTCGTTTCTTGGTATATACTTCACATATTTTGGCTTGATAAAATATAAATCATCTTGTATTTTACGCTCACGTTTAAGCTTCTTTAAAACTTCTCCATTCTTTCTATGCATTATATGGTCATCATACTTGTAATGATGAGCGATATGAGTGACATCACCTTTAAATTTACGCTCAAAGTCTAATATCGTCTTCTTCATTAACTCATAATGTGTTCCTTCTTTTTTATCTATATCTGCAAGTATAATCACATTTTGAGGTTTTACCCCAAGTTCTTTCAAAGCAGATTTAAATTCATTGTTTCTAAGCTCCTCTTTTTGCTTTCTAGTTAGATTTCTAAACTTAGTATTAGCTTTAAAAACGTTAACCCCAGTGCCATCTGAGACTAGTACAACATATACATTATTTACACCACACTGTTTTATAGCATCTACAATTGCACTTCCTCCCCATAAGACTTCATCATCTTGATGTTGAGGATAAAATACTGCTGCTGATTTAAATTTTCTGCTATTGCTTTCAGGAATAGGCATTTCAAGTTTTCCATCAAAATTTCTTGCAATTAAAAATATAATCAATAATACTAATATACTTATGCCTATGTGCTTTGTTTTATTTTCCATATTTAAAATTTTCTCCTTCTTATCAATTCAAATATCTGATAAATCCTTGTGGCAAATAGGTTGAAATACACAAATTATTTTACAATATTTTATAGTTTCATACAATCTTTGACACGAACTATAACAAAATAAAAAAGCCTTCTAACCGCAATATTGCAAATATCACAGCCAGAAAGCTTCTCAATTCTTAAAATTTATTAAGCTTATTTTTAATCTAAATATGTATATTTTAGATAAATTATACTTTAATTACTATATGAATGCGACTATTTTCATAGTCTACATTTCTTTTAAAACTTCAAGTAACTCTTCTTCGCTATACATGTACTTCTTATTACAGAATTGGCAACCAACTTCTGCCTTTTTATCTTCTTCTATTATTTCAGCTAATGATTTTTTACCTATTGCAACTAAAGCAGTTTTTACTCTTTCCTTTGAACATTCACACATAAAGCCAACTTCACAAGTATCAAGTATTTTAGGCTCCAAACCATCTAACACAATATTTAATATATCTTCTGGAGATTTTCCTTCTTTCAGTAGATTAGTTACTGAAGGTAATTTAGCTACATTTTCTTCTAATTTAGCAATAGTCTCTTCTTCTGCATCTGGCATCAATTGTACTATAAATCCTCCAGCAAACTCTACTTCTTCTTCTTTTGTAAGTACACCTAAAGCTACTACTGATGGAGTTTGTTCTGATACTGCAAAATAATACGTAAAGTCTTCTGCAATTTCTCCACTTACTAATGGATAAGTACCATTATATGGCTCTCTAAGACCTAAGTCTTTAATAACCTTTACAACACCTTCTGTACCTACTGCTGCCGCTACATTTAACTTACCATTTGGATAGTCCTCAACCTCTACTTGTGGATTTCCTACATATCCTTTTACCATACCTTTAGAATTGGCTGTTGCAATAATAGTTCCAATTGGACCTCCACCCTTTATTATTACAGTCAATTTATCACTATCATTTTTCATCATTAGTCCCATTATAGATGTTGCAGTTAATGTTCTTCCAAGTGCGGCTGTTGCTACTTTTGTAGTTTCATGCAATCTTCTAGCTTCTTCTACTGTATTTCTAGTAGTTGCAACAAATGCTCTAACTTGACCATTTCCTGATGTCGCTCTTAGTACATAATCTCTCATTCATATTCCTCCATATTTCATTAATTTTCTAATTTTACTATTTTAATTTTAATATATAAATACTTACCTCTTTAAGTCTTAGGTAAGAGTTCTTCTATATTATAGTTACTCTCAATTTATAAAGCTTTATAATTATTAAAAAGCAACAGTTCATAAAACATCATCACTTTGTTTTAATATATAAACTTGTATTTATTGTATTTTTATATGATGTTTATCTTCTGCACACATACAAAACACAATTTTTTACTTTTTACAAAGATATCTTATTTTTTACATACAAAAAATATCCTTTGACTTTCTTCATTAGGCTCATCAAATGTAAAATCTCCATAAGATTTTATATATTTAAATCCAGATTCTTTAAGCATATCAACTATTTCATCTTCAGTGTACGCCCTTTGCTGATGTACTTCTTCAAATCTTTCAAACTTTCCACATTCATCTTTAATAAAAAATGTTAGCTCCATTTCAATTAGATTTTCTTCATCATCAAAGTAATTTTGCCACATATATGCTATATCTTCTCTATTTTCACCATACATATTATTTCCTAATATGTTGGCTAATTTATAAAAAGAACTTATATCAAATATAAATATTCCATCTTTTTTTAATAATTCATATGTCTTTGAAAATACATTTTCCAAATCATCATCATAGGTTATATAGTTGAATCCATCACAAGCACAAAGCACACAATCTAAATCAGATATTTCAAAATCAAGTTCTGATATATCTTGTTGAAGTAAGACCAACTCTACTCCTTCTTTTTCTGCTTTTTCTCTTGCTACACTAAGCATCTCATCAGATATATCTATACCAGCTATATCATAACTTTTTTTAGTTAATGGAATTGTAAGATTCCCTGTACCACATGCCAATTCCAATATATTTTTTACTTTTACACCTTCATCATTTATTATATCTTCTATATATTTAACCCAGCCTTCATAATCAACTTCATTCATAAGTTCATCATATACAAACGCAAAATCACTATATTGACTCATCCTTTTTATTCTGCCCCTCCACAATCTTTTTCAGCCTCTTTTTACGTGAAGTAAGCATACCTCCAATTCTTCCAGCTTCCTTAGCTGTAAGCCCTGCCCATCCACGTTCTCCAACTTTGTCCATAAGACCTAGTTCTGAGGCTATCTCATATTTCATTATATCATCATTTGTCAATATTTTAGTATTCTTGCTATTAGTTATCTTCTTTTCTCTTTGTATATTTTCTTTCAAAAAAATCACCCCTTCTTATTTGTATTTTTGTCAATTAAAAGAAATTTATACAAATATGTAAGGGGTATTTATCAATTCACATTTTTTTAAATTTAAATATTTTAATTTTTTAATCTTTATAAGTTACTTTTTAATCTATAGCCTCTTTATATTTCAATAATTTTGCATAAACGTTCAGTGCATTTACACATATCTTTTCATCAAAATTAAAGTTTATATTATGAAGACCATTTACAAATCCTTTTTCCTCATTTTTTGAACCTAACATAAAAAATAAACCTGGCACTTCCTTTTGATAATAAGAAAAATCTTCTGATATCATAAGTGGCTCTAACTCCACAACAGTATCATCTCCAACAGCTGTTACAAATTCTTGATACAAGTCCTTGTCATTTTTAACAGCAATATAATCGTCTATGATATTTATATTAACCTTGCAGTTATAAGCCAGTTCAAACCCTCTAGCAAGTTCTCTAACTCTAAGCTTCATTTTCTCATACACTTCTGGACTGAAGCATCTCATAGTACCTTCCATCTTTATGTTTTCAGCTATTATATTTCTTCTAGCTCCACCTTCAATTCTACCAATAGTCAATACTGCATTGTCTATTGGACTTATATTTCTCGATACTATCGTTTGAAGTGAACTTATAAAGTTTGAAGCTATTACTATCCCATCAATTCCATTTTGTGGCATAGCACCATGTCCACTTTTAGACACTATTTCTATATCAATATCTCCTATTTGAGCCATAAAGTATCCTTCTCTTGTACCGACATAACCTTCTGGCAACTCTGGATATATATGAAGTCCATATATTTCATCAACATTATATTTTCTAAGTACACCTTCATTTATTAAAGCTTTTGCTCCCCCTGGTCCTTCTTCTGCTGGTTGAAAGATGAATATTATATTATCATTTAGCTCTTCTTGATTGTCATTCATATACTCAATTAATCCAAGTAATATAGTAGCATGTCCATCATGACCACATAAATGTTTTACACCTTCCTCGCTATGAAGCCCATCTATATCAGCTCTAAAAGCTATATCTTTTTTAGGTCTTTTTCCTTCTATTATTCCTACTATACCTGTTTCTAAGTAAACTTCATACTTAATCCCCAATTTATCAAGATAATCCCTTATGTATTTTGAAGTCTTATATTCTTTTCTCCCAATCTCTGCAATTGGATTTAATGCCTTTCTATGCTTATAAAGTTGTTCTTGTAAATACGATGCATCTCTCATGTAATCTCCTCCAAATTCTAATTTATTAAAAAATATTTCTATATCTCTCATAATTAAAACATTATATAACAAACCACACTAATTAAAAATAAAAAGTTAAATTTAATATAAAAATATTTCACATTATTAAATAATTCACCATTAATAATAATTCCCCTGTTTCATAAATCAAAACAGGGGAATTATTACTTAAAAATTTTATTTTTTAACAAGAGAAGAAATGTTTAGCAAGTCCACCCTTAGCAGTTTCTTTATATTTATCCATCATATCGATACCAGTTTCTTTCATTGTTTCAACAACTTGGTCCAAGGAGACAGAGTGTGAGCCATCAGTTAATAATGCATAATTAGCCGCATCATAAGCTCTTTGAGCTGCCATAGCATTTCTTTCTATACATGGAATTTGAACATATCCATATACAGGGTCACAAGTCATTCCTAGATGATGCTCAAGTGCTATTTCTGCTGCATATTCAATATGGTCTATAGTACCACCTTTTAGGTATGCTACTGCCGCTGCTGCCATAGAACAAGCTGCACCAACTTCACCCTGACAACCTACCTCTGCACCAGATATTGAAGCATTAGTCTTTATTATATTACCTATTATCCCAGCTACAAGTAATGCTTCAATGATTTTTTGGTCATCATACTTATAGAAATCTTGCATTGCAAAGAATATTCCTGGTATTACACCAGCAGAACCACAAGTTGGAGCTGTAACTATTATATTACCAGAAGCATTTTGCTCTGAAGCTGCTAGTGCATATGCATATACAAGTGTTGAGAAGTTTTTATCTTTTTGATATGCATTATAAAATGTACTTGCTCTTCTTTTTAATAGTAATTTCCCTGGTATTATTTCATCTGTACTTAGTCCATCATCAATAGATTTTCTCATAGCATCTTTTATAGTTTTTATATAATCTTTTATGTCTTCTGGTTCACATTCCAACACAAAATCTACTAAAGTCTTATTATTTTCTTTACACCATTTTACTATTTCATCCATAGTATCTAAGTGGTATATACTATTACTTTTATTATTTCTTTGACCTTCTTCTGCTATAGTTCCTCCTCCAACAGAATAGACAGTCCATTCAGCTGTTACATTTCCATCCCTATCTAAAGCTTCAAACTTCATTCCATTTGGGTGAAAATCTTTTATAATATCTTCTTCCCAAACAATTTCAACTTTTTTTGGTGATATAGTTTTTTCAATTATATAGTCAGTTAGATGCCCTTTACCCGTAGCTGCCAAACTACCATATAATATCGCTCTAAAACTTTCTGCATTTGGGTTTTCATTTTTAAATCTTTCTGCTGCTCTTTGTGGTCCCATAGTATGAGAACTTGAAGGCCCACTTCCTATTTTAAAAAGTTCCTTTAAAGTATCCATATTATTCCTCCTAAATTTACGGTATTATTGCTTATTATTAGATTTTACGCACATATTTATTATAACCTAAATATATTAATTATTAGTTATTAAATTCGCATAAAATTTATTTTTTATTTCCATTTTGGTATATTTTATTAAATTAATATGCATATTTTGAGAATAAAACATTTATTTCAAATTTTTGTAATATTAATATAATATAAATATCTTATTTAAACAGTTAAGATATTAACTATACCTATTAAAATTAATTAATTTGTACTATAATTATTATTGTACTTAAAAAATTAAATTTAGATAAAAAAGGAGATTTGATTATATGTTATTTAAAGGTTCTGCTGTTGCTTTAGTTACCCCATTTACAGAGGATAATAATGTCAACTTCGAAAAATTAGGTGAATTAATCGAATACCACATTGAGAATGACACAGATGCACTAGTTGTTTGTGGAACAACAGGTGAGGCAACTACTATGAGTGAATCTGAAATTTTTGCTGTAATAAAATATACAGTTGAAAAAGTTAACAAAAGAATACCTGTCATTGCAGGTACTGGTTCAAACAATACTATGTTGTCTGTTCATATGAGTCAAGAAGCTGAAAAATTAGGAGTGGATGGTCTTTTAATAATAACTCCTTACTATAATAAGACTAATGAAAAAGGTCTTAAACTTCACTTTGAAACAATAGCAAATAGTGTTAAGTTACCAATTATTTTATACAATGTACCTGGAAGAACTAAAGTAAATATAAAGCCATCTGTTGTGGCTGAACTTGCTAAAATAGATAATATAGTTGCTGTAAAGGAAGCAAGTGGAGATTTGGCTCAAGTTGCGGAAATAGCTAAATTAGTACCTGAAGACTTTGCTATATACTCCGGTAATGATGACACTATATTACCACTATTATCATTAGGTGGAAGTGGTGTTATCTCTGTACTTGCTAACATCTGTCCTAAGGAAACACATGACTTAGTAACTAAATTCTTTAAAGGTGATATTGAAGGCTCAAAAAAATTACAACTTGATATGGATGCTTTAATTGCTGCCTTATTTATAGAAGTAAATCCAGTACCAGTTAAAACTGCCATGAATATTTTAGGTTTTAATGTTGGAGATTTAAGACTTCCTCTAGCTGAAATGGAGGAAACTAATCTTAATGTATTAAAAAAAGAATTGACAAATTCTGGATTTAAATTTTAGCAATATTTATATAAATAAGTTGATTTTTTCTTAAATATGTATTATTATTAGAATAATCAAATTTTAATATCCTATTAACCTAGGGTAGAGGTAGCTGTAACTAAGAGTATCCAATAGTAGCTGGCAGGCGTTAATGATTGGAAAAAGGATTTACAGCCGAAGAAAATATTTCTTGCAATTATATTTTCTGGGATTACACATAATATGTGTAATACTGTCACTTATATTATAAGTGATGAGCTACAGGGTTTACTTTGAGTGATAAATTAGACGTACAAAGTATACCTTTGTACGTTTTTTGTATATAATTAAAGTTGTTAATATAATATTAAAGTTTTTAGATATAAAAAAATATTAACATGTCTTACTTGTATAACTAAAATCAAATAAAACAATGTTTTAATAATTTAAAATTGGGGTGAATTTATATGAAAAAAGTAAACGTAGCGATAGTTGGTGCTACTGGAATGGTAGGTAGAACATTTTTAAAAGTATTAGAAGAAAGAAATTTTCCAATAGAAAATCTATTTTTATTCTCTTCTTCTAAATCAGCTGGTTCTAAAGTAACATTTTGTGGTAAAGAATATATAGTAGAAGAATTAAAGGAAACTTCATTTACTGATAGAGGTATACAAATAGCATTATTCTCTGCTGGAGGAAGTATTAGTGAGAAGTATGCTCCAATAGCAGCATCAAATGGAATCTTAGTAGTAGATAATTCTAGTCACTGGAGAATGGACCCAGATGTTCCTTTAGTAGTTCCTGAAGTAAATCCTGAAGCAATAAAAGAACATAAGGGCATAATAGCTAATCCTAACTGCTCTACTATACAAGCTATGGTTCCTCTTAAGCCACTTGATGATAAGTACAAAATTAAGAGAGTGGTATACTCTACTTACCAAGCTGTATCTGGTTCTGGTGTTAAGGGTGTTGAAGATTTAGAGAAAGGAATGAACGGTAATCCTACTGGATTCTACCCTCATCAAATATCTTACAATTGTCTTCCTCATATAGATTCATTTACTGAAAATGGATATACTAAGGAAGAAATGAAAATGGTAAATGAAACTATGAAAATACTTGGTAACTACGACTTAAAAATAACTGCAACTACTGTAAGAGTTCCGGTAAGAAATGGTCATAGTGAATCTATAAATGTTGAATTTAATAATCCATTTGAATTAGAAGATTTAGTAAAAACACTTGAAGAAGCTCCAGGTGTTGTAGTAGTTGATAATCCTGCTAAAAATGAATATCCAACTGCTGTAGAATTTGACAATAGAGATGAAGTATTTGTTGGAAGAATAAGAAGAGACTTCAGTGTTGACAATGGTGTAAATCTTTGGGTTGTTGCTGACAATATCAGAAAAGGTGCTGCAACTAATGCAATTCAAATAGCTGAAATGGCTTTATCATACGATTTAGTATAATATACAAACTTGTATAAATATATAATTTTGTAAAATATTATTAATAATACAAAAACAAGCATTAGAAGTAACTGTAATATAAAACACAAAAATAAAAAAGAGGGGATTGATTTTATATGATATTTAAAGGTTCTGCTGTTGCTCTAGTTACACCATTTACAAAGGATAACAAAGTTGATTTTGACAAATTAGGTGAATTGGTTGAGTACCAGATAGCTAATGGTACTGATGCTATAGTATCTTGTGGTACTACTGGTGAAGCTAATACTATGACTGATGAAGAACAACTTGCTACTATTAAGTATGTTGTAGAAAAAGTTAATAAAAGAGTTCCTGTTATAGCTGGAAGTGGTTCTAATGATACTATGCACTCAGTTAATCTAAGCCAGGAAGCTGAAAAATTAGGAGTAGATGCTCTATTAATCATAACTCCTTATTACAATAAAGCTAATAAAGCTGGGCTTAAACGTCATTTTGAAACAATAGCTAACAGTGTCAAACTTCCAATTATACTTTACAATGTCCCTGGAAGAACTTGTGTAAATATAAGTCCTAGCCTTATAGTTGAACTTGCTAAAATAGATAATATAGTCGCTGTAAAAGAAGCTAGTGGAGACCTAGGACAGGTTGCAGAAATAGCTAGTTTAGTTCCAGATGATTTTGCTATCTACTCTGGTAACGATGATACTATACTTCCTTTATTATCTTTAGGAGGTCAAGGAGTTATATCAGTACTTGCTAATGTTTGCCCTCAAGAAACTCACGATTTAGTAGCCAAATTCTTTGAAGGCGATATAGAAGGTTCTAGAAAATTACAACTTGGTATGGATGCTCTAATAGCAGCGTTATTTGTAGAAGTAAATCCTATACCAGTTAAGACTGCAATGAATTTATTAGGATTCAATGTTGGAGATTTAAGATTACCTCTAGCAGAAATGGACCCAGCAAATTTAGAAGTATTAAAGAAAGAATTAGTTAACTTTGGACTAAAAGTTAATGCATAGTAAAAATTGATGCATGGTAAAAAATAAGTTTGGTCAAAAGTTAGCCCTTAATCATAGGAGGAAATTATGTTAAAAGTTATAGCAACTGGTTATGATGGAAAAATGGGTAAGATTTTAGCCGATACTATAAGAGAAGATAGTGAATTAGAATTGGTATGCGTTGCAGCTAGAGGTATGAATAATTGTGAAGGCGACCTTAAAATCTATGAAGATATGAGCACTATAGTTGAAAATGTTGATGTAGTTATAGACTTTTCTCATCACTCTAATTTAGATAACATCTTATCTTATGTTTTAAAAACTAAGACACCTTTAGTAATTGCTACTACTGGATATAATGATGAAGAAATGAACAAAATACATGAAGCGGCTAAGGTTATTCCTGTATTCCAATCATATAATATGTCTCTTGGTGTAAATGTATTAGTAAAATTGGTTAAAGATGCAGCTAAATTATTAGAAGGATTTGATATAGAAATAATAGAAAAACATCACAACAGAAAAGTAGATGCCCCAAGTGGTACAGCTGTTATGATTGCTAACGCTATAAAAGAAGTTTTACCAAACGTTGAAAATAATTATGGTAGATATGGTCGTAGTGCAAAAAGACAACCAAATGAAGTTGGTATTCATGCTATAAGAGGTGGAAATATTGTTGGTGAACATGATGCTCTATTTGCAGGAGATAATGAAGTCCTTACAATAAGTCATCAAGCCCAATCTCGTGGTATCTTTGCAAGTGGTTCTATAGCTGCTGCTAAATATTTAGTTAAACAAAAACCAGGATTTTATAATATGGACAGCATGTTAGGACAATAACAATAATATAATGAGAATACACAGTTTAACTCAAATATATTTAATAAATAAATTTATTTGATACTATGCTTAATATAATAAAAAATCTATAAAATAAAATATAAATAATGAAAAGTAAGTATATACTAAAATTGATAAATAAGTATATAATAAAAGAAATATAATGAAATACAAGGAGAATTAACAAATGGTAAATTTAAACGATGCTTATGAAATAGCAAGATATATAAAAGAAGTTAAAAAGAAAACACCTGTTAAGGTATATGTAAATACTAACTCTTTACATTTCCAATCAACTGATAAATTTAAAGTATTTGGATGCAATGGTTCTTATATATTTATAGGTGACTATGAAGATATAATGGAAGTATTAGATAAACATGGTAACGATATAATAGATACTCATGTAGAATACGATAGAAGAAATTCTGCTATTCCTCTAAAAAATACTTTAAGCGAACATGCTAGAATTGAGCCAGGTGCAATAATAAGAGACATGGTTACTATAGAAAAAAATGCTGTTGTAATGATGGGAGCTGTTATAAATATAGGAGCTGTTATTGGTGAAGGTTCTATGGTAGATATGAATGCTGTTATTGGAGCTAGAGGTACTCTTGGCAAAAATGTTCATTTAGGTGCTGGAGCTGTTGTTGCTGGTGTTTTAGAGCCACCTTCTGCTACTCCTGTTATAGTTGAAGATGATGTTTTGATAGGAGCTAACGCAGTTATTCTTGAAGGTGTTAGAATCGGTAAAGGTGCTGTTGTTGCAGCTGGTGCTATCGTAACTACTGATGTAGAAGCTGGTGCTGTTGTTGCTGGTTCTCCTGCTAAAGTTATAAAAATGAAAGATGAAAAAACGGCTGACAAGACTAAACTTATGGATGACCTTAGAAATTTAGACTAATTAAATAAGTAATGTATAAGCAAAAGGGTGTCTCAATATGAATTTAATTCATTAGAGACACCCTCTTTTTAGGCTATTTGAGATTATTTAAACTGTCTTAACTTTACCATTAATATATCGAACCACTATTTACAACTGGTTGTGCATCTTTATTACCACAAAGAACAACCAATAGATTACTTACCATAGCTGCTTTACGTTCTTCATCTAAAGTTACAACATTGTTTTCACTTAAATTAGTTAGTGCCATTTCTACCATACTTACAGCCCCTTCAACAATCTTTTTACGTGCTGCTATTATAGCCTCTGCTTGTTGACGTTGTAACATCGCTGCTGCAATCTCTGGTGCATAAGAAAGGTGAGTAATTCTCACTTCACACACTTCAATTCCTGCAATATCAACTCTTGATTGTAGTTCGTCTTTTAATTTATCAGCTATCTCTTGACTACTACCACGAAGAGATTTCTCATCGCCATCTTCAGACACATCGTATGGATAAAGTCTTGAAACATTACGAATAGTCGAATCACATTGAATAGATAAAAATGTATTATAATTATCCACATTGAATACTGCCCTTGTTGCATCTATAACCTTCCAAATTACAACAACTCCTATTATAATCGGATTTCCTAATAAATCATTAACTTTCTGCTTTTCGTTATTAAGAGTCATTGTTTTTAAAGATACTTTTTTGCCTCTTGGATTAGATGATATATCTACTTTTTCATCAGATGAAGATTTCGATATATTAATTCCTGATGATGTTGGATTTATTGCGGAACAAAATGGATTTACCCAATAGTATCCTTCTTTTTTTATAGTTCCATAATAGTTACCAAACAAAACAAGAACTATAGCTTCCTTAGGATTAATCATTTTTAGTCCAAAACATAGGATAAAATCTACCAGTATAAATACAAGCCCTAAAATTAACATAAGTGAGCCTATCCCAGCAAAACCATTATCAAGTTTTATTATTCCAAAAACCATAATAGCTATTGAAACTACTAAAAATAAGATAATCATTATCAAAGCCACTACTCCATTAAATGTCTTCGCTTCTTTCTCTTGATAAGTCTTTTCTTCTTTTAACATATCTATCACTCCCATCTTAGTATATTAAGTTAAGATATTTCTAATTTAATAATATCACTTTTAATACCCTAAATGTTGGGTTTGAAGTTAATACTCTAAATTTTTATCTATCTTTATATATATATCCTTATTGTTTTTAATCTATTAATACTGATTTTTAAGTGAGTTTTATAGAATATGAACTTATATTTAATATGTATTAAATTTGAATACTCTTTTTTAGATATCCAGTAAATTATAATCCTATTATCACTAATATTATTTTATATAAATTATATTAGTGATAAAATAAACTTATAGTAATACAACAAATTTTTATTAATTTCATAGGAGGAATTTATGTTGAAAGTTATAGTTAGTGGTTATAATGGAACAATGGGAAGAGTATTAGCAGAATGTGTAAAAAAAGATAGCGAATTAGAACTAGTGTGTGGTGTAGCTAGGTCTGCTGATGAAAAAAGTTGTCATAACGATACAAAGCTTTATAAAACAATGACTGATGTGATTGAAAAAGCTGATGTTATAATAGATTTTTCACATCATGACACTTTAGAGCCAATATTATCATATGCACTAAAAAATAATACACCTGTAGTATTAGCCACTACTGGCTATGATGAGAGTAATTTAAACAGAATAGAAGAAGCATCAAAAAATATTCCTATATTATTATCATCAAATACATCTCTTGGAGTAAATATATTAATAAAATTGGTTAAAGATGCATCAAAGATGTTAAATGGTTTTGATATTGAAATCATAGAAAAACATCACAATAGAAAAGAAGATGCTCCTAGTGGAACTGCTACTATGATAGCAAATGCAATTAAAGAAGTATTACCTGAAAGTATAAATACACATGGAAGATACGGTAGAGATTGCAAAAGAAAACCAAAGGAGATTGGAATACATTCTATAAGAGGTGGTAATATAATCAGTGACCATGATGTTATATTTGCAGGAGATAATGAAGTTCTTACATTAAGTCATCATTCTCAATCTGATGAGGTATTTGCAAACGGTTCTATAGTTGCCGCTAAATTCTTAGTTGGTAAACAATCTGGACTTTATAAAATGTCAGACATATTAGGATAATTTTTTGTACATAATAAATCTCAATCTATTTATATATTCATACTTAAAAATTCGAATACTTAATAGATTGAGATTTCAATATATTTCTAAAGTTTATAACTTCTATAATTTGCTTTCGTATATAAATATTCTTCTAGCTATTATTTTGTTAATTATTTATATTGAATTATATTATTTACTTTTTTATAATTTTTTTATTTATCATATAAATTATTGTATTCTATATACTGATACATATCCAGCTGGTGAAGTACCTGTTGTACCTGAACCAAAGGTAAAGCTTAAAGTTACTGCTGCTGCTCTAGCATCAACTAAAAAGCTTAAACTTACGCTTACATCTGATGAGGTAAGTGTATTTACTGCTTTTGCAACAAAGTTATTTTGAGCTGTTCCATTAAAGTTAGTAGTAATTGCCATAAACCCTGCAAGTGAAAGTGTAGCACGTATACCAAAAGATACATTATATATTCCTCCAACTGCAAGATTTATAGTACTGCTTGTTGGTAAAGTTATATTAGTTCCATTTACAAATGATGAGTTAAATGTCACTAATGAATTATTCACTAAGCTTGAGGAAGATACTGTAAATTGTGCATTGTTTGATGCCAATGCTCCTGTTGCTCCTGTATTTCCTGTTGGACCTGTTGCTCCATTCGCCCCAGTTGCTCCTGTTGCTCCTGTTGCTCCAGCCACTCCATTTGCTCCGGTTGCTCCAGTTGGACCTATCACACCTGCTGTTCCATTTGCTCCCGTTGCTCCGGTTGCCCCTGTTGGTCCTACTGTCCCATTTGCCCCTGTCGCTCCGGTTGCTCCGGTTGCTCCAGCTGCTCCGTTTGCCCCTGTTGGACCTGTCGGACCTATTGCCCCTACTGCTCCATCTGCTCCTGTCGCTCCTACTGCTCCTGTTGGACCTGCTACTCCATTCGCTCCAGTTGCTCCAGTTGACCCTGTTGGACCTACTTCTCCATCTGCTCCCGTTGGGCCTGTTGCTCCCACTGCTCCAGTTGGACCTATAGTACCTGCTGCTCCGGTTGCTCCTGTCGCTCCGGTTGCTCCTACTGCTCCATTTACTCCTGTTTGGCCTGTTGCTCCAGTTGCTCCTACTGCTCCATCTGCTCCCGTTGGGCCTGTTGGACCTGTGTTTCCTGTTGGACCTATTGCCCCATCTATACCGGTTGCTCCTACTGCTCCTGTTGGACCTGCTTCTCCATCTGCTCCCGTCGGACCTGTTGCTCCTATTGCTCCAGTAGAACCTGTTACTCCATTTACTCCAGTTGCTCCAGTTGCTCCAGTTGGACCTGTTGCCCCTGTATTTCCAGTTGCTCCTGTTTCTCCAGTTATTCCATTTGCCCCTGTTGCTCCTGTATTTCCTGTTGGACCTGTTATCCCATTGGCTCCTGTCGCTCCTGTATTTCCTGTTACTCCTGTTGGGCCTGTTGCTCCTGTTGCTCCTGCATTTCCTGTTGGACCTGTTATTCCATTGGCTCCTGTATTCCCTGTTACTCCTGTTGGACCTGTAGAACCTGTTATTCCATTTACTCCTGTTGCTCCTTTGTTTCCTGTTGGGCCTGTTATTCCATTGGCTCCTGTTGCTCCTGTATTTCCTGTTGGACCTGTTATTCCATTGGCTCCTGTTGCTCCGTTCGCTCCTGTTGGACCTGTTATCCCTGTAGCTCCATTTACTCCTGTTGCTCCTGCATTTCCTGTTGGACCTGTTATTCCATTGGCTCCTGTTGCTCCTGTATTTCCTGTTGGGCCTGTTATTCCATTGGCTCCTGTCGCTCCTGTTGTTCCTTTAGGGCCTGTTGGCCCTGTTGGACCTATAGGACCCGTTGGTCCTGTCGGACCTACGTCTTGATATAAGCTTGGACCTGAATTGTCTTTATAATCACTCATATAATAAATCCTCTCTCTTTTAAAATTAGAGCAATACTCTATAAATATTGAGTATTGCTCTATATAATTATATGAATCGACAATTTCTTATGTGAGAATATATCTATTTACTTATATCAATATCTATACTTTGATTATTAAATGTCGTTATGTTATTAATTTCTTTGCTCCAATCTTCTATTATTGGAGAAATACTTACTTTTTCAACATCTTTTTTGACTTCATACTCTAAATAAGATTCAATATAATTACCTTTAGAATAATCTAGGTCATAGCCTCCCGCTCCGCTAAGTAACTCTAAACTTTTTCCTCTTGAATCTTTAAGTTCAAAACCTAATATTTTTGGAGTTTTATCATCTTTATTAAAATTATATTCATTAGTCTTAAACCCATACATTACTCTAATCTTTGTAGGAGAAACTCGTATCTCTTTTATTAATAAATCTATATCAACATTTTTATTTCTTAATCTTACATTCTTATCTAAATTATAAATTTTTGTATCTTTTGCTATATTTGAACCATTTATACTAGTATTAAATGCCCAATTCCCACTTAAATACCCATTTAAGTGCTTACCTTCTACTCCTCCCATATTTCCTATTTCTATTTCTTTTGATGTCTTTATACTCTTATTTAACTCATACTCAACTTTATTTATGCTTATACTTATATCATAGTCTTTATTTAAATCGACATTTTTCAATAAGTCAAAATTTTCTACATCACTTTTTCCGTCTCCATCTTTATCCAAGTTCTCAAGTTTACATGTCATAACCATATTAGTAGTCCCATCTTTATTTTTTTCTGATGTAGAAGGCCCTGACACTGAAACAAAACTCATATCTCCAACTTTAATTTTAATATCATCAATTCCTAAGAATCCATTTTCTTTTTTTAATCCCAAAGCATCTTTATCAAGTTTACTATCATCAACACTTATATTTAGCAATAGTTCTCCATCTCCAAGCATTATCTCATTTAATGTTATGCTTATTCCTTTATTTGTAACAACACTATCTACAATATTTTTATAAGGTTTGAGTTCTTCAGTATCCTTATTAAAGAAATATTCTATTTGTTTTCCTATATGTTGCATGTATGCTAAAGTAGTTTCATTAGTAAATGCAGATGTCCCTAAAATAACTACTGATAATCCTCCTACAAGAGCATACCTCTTAAAATTATTACTCTTATTATATTTAACCTTAGATTTCATTCTCTTTTTCATCTCCTCTTTTTCTTCACTACTCAATACAATGTCATCATATTCTTCTATATTTATATTTGTCTCATTAAATAAATCAAATTTATCTTTCATAAAAAATCTCCTTTTCTTCTATATTTTTCATATTCAAATACTTGCTATTATACATTTTTATATTTAAGCTTTCTTCCTATTTAAATGAACTTTCATCTTTTTTCTACCTCTTGAGAGTCTATTATGTAAATTTTCAACAGTAGTCTCATTTTGTGTTGCTATGTCTTTTAGAGAGATATCTTCTAAATAATACTTTCTAAAGAGCTCTGCATCTTTATCGCTTAATGTACTTATAAGTTCGTTTACTTCCTCTTCAATTTCTTTTTTATCCAATTTTTTATCTATATAGAGTATTTCTCTATCTTCCAATTCCAAGTGCATATTATTATTTGTGTACTTTTTCCTATAATTGATTGCTCTGTATTTAGAAATAGAACCTATCCAATTTCTAAAAGAATTCTTTTCGCTATCAAATTTTTCTATGTTATTCCATATTGATAAAAGCACATCGTCTATACACTCTTCCTCATAGATTCTAGCATTAGCAAGGGTTCTTCTAACTATAGATGTTATAAAATTTCCATATTCATCAATAAGCATTTCCATCCCTTTTTCCTTTTGCTTTTTTATATTTTTAATTATCAGTTTATCTTCCAAATTAATACCTCCTTTGTAAAAGCCTTTACAACTACTAATACAATTAAAAATCTTATTTCCTATCACTTATTTTAAATTTTTTTATTATATTTATAAAAATAGAAATAGTTGAATTGTATAAAATTAAACTAACCCTACTTTAAATTACTTTTCAAACAAAAAAATGCCTCAACATGATTAAAAAAAATCATATTAAGGCATCCATAAAATTATATAATTCCTTATCTATCTTCATCAGTAACATTAAATATATAAGGAACATTTCTATAGTAATCACCAAAATCAAATCCATACCCAACCACGAACTTATCTTCTATTTCAAATCCACAATAATCTGGCACTAAATCGACTGTTCTTCTACTTGGTTTGTCCAAAAGGACACAACATTTTAAACTTGCTGGATTTTTATCTTTTAAATGTTTTAATACAAAATCCATAGTCAATGCAGAATCGGTAATATCATCTACAACCAACACATCATATCCTGCTATATCAGTAGTCACATCTGAAACTACTTTAACCCTTCCAGTACTTTCTTCACTATTTCCATAACTAGATGT
The DNA here is from genome assembly GCA_012955965.1 of Clostridioides difficile. GTDB lineage: Bacteria > Bacillota > Clostridia > Peptostreptococcales > Peptostreptococcaceae > Clostridioides > Clostridioides difficile_G. Next base: position 103,834 of record JABBZI010000007.1, on the reverse strand, counting down.
AGTCATAAAATTAACTCTAAGTGGTAAATTTATATTTCTAACTAAGTCCGCACAAAATATAAAACTACCTTTTAATAGAGAAACTACCATAAGATTTTTATCTTTATAATCTTTTTCTATAACTGCTCCTAATTCTTTTAATTTATCTTTAATTTTTTCTTCTGAATACAACATTTCCCATTTTTTTGTTTCTATATCCATAAAAAGACCTCCAATTGTAATAATCCTTCTTAATTTTATAAGAGATTGCTCACTTTTTCAATACTCTTATTCAATATTAGCCAATATTATTGAGTTTTTAAGTACATTCAACAATTATTAACAACGTATCTTATATTTTAAATGTTTCATATATTAATACTAAATTACATACTATATATTTTAGACAAAAAAAGAAAAAACTTGCAATAACAAGTTTTTTCCATTTATACATAATCATATTTTATTAGGGGCACTAATTAAATTTATTTATGCTATTTCTACTATATTTTATAATATAAAAATATTTTAAAATACTAATCAACTTTATTCATATCATTCATTACATTTAAGATTATCTCATCTGTTATAGACATACCTTTATCACTTACTTTACCTAAGTTTTGTATACTTTGCTCAACACTTGAACCAACAATACCATTTAGTGGTGGTACAAAGCAGTCTTGCTTAGCTATTATAGCACTTTGTATAGCCGCAGATGCAGCAGATGATAATTTTAATGCACAACCAGCTTTTGCTCCATCACATATCATTCCACTTAGGTCAGCTATCATATTTTCTATAGCTCCTTCTATTTGCTTTTCAGTACCATTCATAAGCCAAGAGATACCTGCAGTAGCTCCAGTAGATGCAGCAACTCCACATCCACATACAGCAGATAATCTTCCTGTATAGTTCTTAATATAACCAGTTACTAGATGTGATATAGCTAAAGCTTTTGCTAGTCTTTCATCAGATTGTGGGAATTTTTTATTGTAAGCAACTATTGGAAGAATTGCTGTTAAACCGTGGTTTCCACTACCATTTGAACTCATAACAGGCATTTTTACTCCTGCCATTCTTGCATCTGAAGCTCCAGCAGTTAACATCATTGCATAGTTTATAACATCATTACCTAAAAGACCTTCTTCCATAGATTTTTTGATTCCGTATCCAACACCAATACCAGTTTTTTGCTTTAATCCATATTCAGCCATTTCTTCATTCATTTTTACTCCATCTAGTAAAAACTCTATATCTTTAAAATCAATATCTTCTATATTTTTTACTAATTCTTGTATAGTTACAGTATCCATTAAGCTCTCAGCTTTTTCTGCTGAATCATTTGAAGCTGATACTTTTGGTTCATTATCTAGTAATACTTCTCCATCTTTCTCTAAGTATGTGAAGTTATCATGTTTAGTTCTTATTCTCACTTTAGAAGTATGATTTGCTCCTTTTAATACAACCTCTATAAATACTTTCTCTCTTGTATCAGCAGGTGTTATTGATAAAGGAGTGTTATCCATGTAACCTTCAGCTACTTTAACTTCTTCTTTTGTTAAAGTTTCTAAAACACTTAATCCGTTTTCAGAATGACCCCCTACTATACCTAGAGCTGCTGCTATTTTTAATCCTAATCTTTCAGTCCCTGGTATACCTACGCACATACCATTTTTATATATACTAGGACTAACTAACATACGATTTTCAACTATTTCTTCTCCTAACAATTCTTTTGCTTTTGCACATGCAAGTGCTAAAGCTACTGGCTCAGTACATCCTACCGCTGGCTTAACTTCTGCCTTTAACATTTCTACCAATTCTTTTCTTATATCTCTCATTTTATATAAACCTCCCAATTAAGTTTAGATTTAGTACTCAAATAATTTTATTAAATAATTTCTTATCTATATTTATAGCAAGATACATGCCATATTTTTTATTTTTTCTATATTTTTATTTTAATACGCTATAATCATTGCTATAGCTGATTCTATATATATACTTTTTTTATTTATACAAAGATTTCATATTACCTTTAATCAAGAAAACAATGAAAATTTCGCAAAAAGACAAAAAAAAATCTCAAAATGAGATTCTATATCATTTTGAGACGGTTAACATATACTATTTTTTAGATTTAAATATACATGATTCAAAGTACTAATAATAAATAGTTATGATTCTGTTAAAATTTATAAATTTAGAGAAATTCAAACAGTTAGCATTTTTATTTATATTCAAGTTTTATATAACTTTTTATTACCTTCTTATATTTCTATGAGATTATATTGTATTTTTCAATTTTTCTATATAATGTAGCTCTTGATATTCCAAGTGCTTTAGCTGTTAATTCTTTATCTTTTTTATAATCTTTAAATCTATTTAAAGCTTTTATTATCTCAATTTTCTCAAGCTCATCAAGCGGAACTATTCTATCACTTTTAACCTCCAATTCTTCTACAGATGTATTTTTTATCTTCTGAGGAATCACATTCATTGTAATGACTGGAGATGAGGACATATTCACACTATATTCAATCATATTCTGTAGTTCTCTTATATTACCTGGCCACTTATATTCAATCATAGCATCGACAACCCTACTATCTATATCAATAACATTTTTATCTAGTTTTTTTGAGTACTCTTTAACCATGTGCTTAATTATAAGTGGTATATCATCTTTTCTTTCTCTTAAACTAGGTAATTTTATAGGTATAACATTTAATCTATAATATAAATCTTCTCTAAAAGTCCCATTTTGAACCATTTTTTCTAAATCTTTATTTGTCGCAGCAATAATTCTTACATCTATCAAAACATTTGATTTACTTCCAATTTTATTGAGCTCTTTTTCTTGTAAGACTCTCAATAGCTTTGACTGTAGGTGCAAACTCATATCTCCTATCTCATCCAAAAAGATACTCCCTTTATGAGCTACCTCAAACATTCCAAGCTTTCCACCTTTTTTAGCTCCAGTAAAAGCCCCCTCTTCATATCCAAATAATTCACTCTCTAATAAATTATCTGGTATAGCTGCACAGTTTACAGCTATGAAAGGATTATCAACCCTATTACTATGATTGTGTATAGCTCTTGCAAAGAGTTCTTTACCTGTTCCACTTTCGCCAGTAATAAGTACTGTTGAAGTTGACTTAGAAGCTATCAGTGCTTCTTTTTTAGAGTTTCTTATGGCAACACTTTCTCCAATTATATTTTCTAATTTTATCTTATAATCTTTATTAATCTTATTGTAGTTTTTTATAGCATCTCTTTTATCTATGAAATCAATAACGTATCCTTTTAATTCATTTTTTAATACTATTTTATTTATGTTATATATTCCTTTTGAATCATATCCATATCTCTTATAAAAAAAGCTACATGATTTATCTTTCTTAAAGTTATTTATGGAAGGTTTCTGTATAAAATCCAATTCAGCAAATATGTTTTTTCCAGTTATATTATCTTTTAGATTAAAAAGCTCCTTAAATTTTGAGTTATATTTATCAATTTTGCCATCTACATCAATAGATACAACAGCCTTATCCATGTTGTTTAATAGAGTTTCTAATTTTTTCTTTTCTAATTCCAGTTCATATGTTTTAATTTGAGCTTTTAATTTACTCGATATTAAATCTGCCATCTTACCTAAAAAGTTTATAAGACCACTTTTATTGTTTTCTATAATCTGTGCCTGCTCTTTTGTAAAGGCTATAAGGCCTATAACACCATGAGAATCGCCATCACATATAATAGGGCAACACACCTCTGCAAACTCTACACAAGCATCATTTTTGTAGCATTCCTTGCATATATCACTACTCTTTGGGTCATCTATTAGTATTGTAATTTGTTCTGTGAGTGATTTTTTAAAAGCAGTATATTTATCTACTTTTTCACCTATTTTATCTACATAAATCCCTGTTCCTGCAATCCTAAATAACTCTTTATTTACTATAGTTACATCTATATTGAGTACTGATACTATAGCCTCAGCTATATTTTGAATATCAGATTTTATATATTCTAGACCTATCATAATCATCATTCCTTATTTTTTCTTAACATAAGTATTTGTCTTATTTCTTTAAGAATCAAGTATATCTTATTTAAAGTAAATTGGATTGACATTAGGATTACAAAGAGCATAACAATTATTATTAACTCATAATTTATTTCCATCTAAACATCTCCTTATAACAAAAGACTAGGCTTAACCTAGTCTTTTATATTATATCCATATTTATATTTTAACTCATTTATCTTCTTTTTCCCACATAAATATATCTTAATTTATTTGATTCTTTAATCATACCATCAAAGTTTAATCTTGAAAATATATTGAATACTTCATGTGGATAGTGAATCTTTGTAACAGAACCACAAAACTTATGTTTAAGATAGTTTAACTTAACTTTCAAATTTTTTAAATTTAAATCCTCTAATATAACCTCTCCATTGCCCTTTAAAACTCTTTGTATTTCAGATGAAGCTTTTTCACAATCTGTAATAACATTAAATTGGTCTACTATTATTATCTTGTTGAAATGATTATCATCAAACGGTAAAAACTCTAACTTACCTTTAACTACATTACAATTTTCATTATACACTAAAGAATAACAGACATCTTCATAGTTACTATTCTCCAGTATAGTTACAGAAGTACCAAGACCTCTCAATCTCTTGCCTAGGTTCCCTATATGACCAACAAGCAATATTTTATCACCTACATTATACTCAATTGTATCCAAAAAACATTCTAATTCATCAGATGTATATTTAGCTTTAACTGGCTGTCTATTTATCTGATACAATATGCTTTTCACAATGCTTCACCTCTTCATTTCCTCAATTATAAATTATGTACAGATTACATTATAATAAATGGTGAGCAACTATTCAAGAGATATTTCATTAGTATTTTTTTAAACAATCTTTATGGATTTTAATATGTTATTATAGCAGAATTATTGGTATTTTGTTTATAAAAAACAGTATACTTTTTTAGTCTATTCGTTGTTATTTTCATCCAATCTTTTTATTTTAGATATGGATACTTCATATGCCATTTTTTTAATTACATTATTTTCATCTATTTTCTTCTCATATTCTCTACTTTGAACCCTACCCCAAAGCTGTATCCTATCACCAACCTTTAGATTCTTTGCAAATTTAGCATTTCTTCCCCAAACTATTGATGGTATATAGTCAGATTTGTTATAAGGTCTATTAATAGCCACTAATAAATCGGTTATTTCCCTTCCTAGAGGCGTCTTCCTATACACAGGCTCCTTACATACATATCCATCTAGAAATATACTATTGGGGTCTTTATTTTCCTCATCTATGCTTTTTATTTCTCTGACAAACACAGTAAGCACTAATCTATTTTTATTATTTAATGTTTTATTATATGATCTTAGTTGACCTATGACATTGACTAAATTTTGTTTATTAAGGTCAATATCTTGAAGAAGTCTTTCTGATACAGTCATTGGAAGTATATCAAAAGAGTCACTTAGTCTGTTTATTTTTATTTTCATATTATAAAATTTTTCTCCAAATATCTCATGACTAAATTCTAGCTTATTGTCTAACTCCCCTCTTAAGTTTACTACGTTATTCTCATCTTTAACAGCTATCATATTTTATCCCTCCACAATTGTTAATTCTTATATTTCTGGTATCAGCTTATATAATAAATATATTTGGGAGAGATGTATTTTATTACAAATCTTTGATTGCTGTTTAAAAATTTTTATTTAGTTATAAATTTCATTTAATCTTTTCGTTTTGAATTTATAAAATTGTTATTAGGTTTATATATCATGATACTGATTAATTGCTCTATTTCATCTTAGATTAATTGTAAAGCTCTTTATATATTCTTCAAGTCATATATAACTTATTTTAGATACTTGTATACAAGTAAATTCAATACCTTAAATTTATTCAAATAATTCAAACAATCTCTAAGTCATTATAAACTTAATTTTTATTAGATATAAGTTATTTTAGACTTGATATAATAACGCTTTTACTAATCTGTATTAATATATGAACATTTATTTAGTTTATTGAGTATAAAATATAAATATTTAACTTCAAATTATATCTTAATTTTTAGAAATATGACAATTTCTACATCTAATTTACCAAATTATTATATATATTACACAATTGGCATATTAATTGCTTTATATAATTATATTAATTTAATAAATAAAAAACTGCCTTAAAATATTAATTTAATATTTTAAAGCAGTTTATAGTTTTGTTATCAGCTGTAATATTTAATAAACACTAAGCAGTCTTTTTATTTTTATTTGCAGCCATTATCATTGTAGCAGAAGTGTAAGCTATAACAACTATTACTAATGCTTTTAATATATCCATTGGTAGAGTTTTTACTATATATGCAGCTACGAAAACCCCTATTAAACCACAGATAGCTATTATAACTGATGCTTTTTTAGTATATGCATCTTCTTTTATGAATTTCATACTTGCAACTGGCATTAATAATGCACAAGAACCCATAACTATTGGGAATGCAACTTTTGCAGACATTCCTAAGAAGTAAACCATTGCCATACCAGGAGCATATAGACCTATACCAGCTGTCATTAAAGCACCTAGTATAAAGTTACCTAATACACCTATTACTAATTTAACACCAGTAAGACCTAATTCATTTCCTCCACCTGGTAATACGTTAACCCAAGGATGACCTAATAACATCAATATTGCTGTTAATGCTAAAGTTACACCCATAACAAGTTGTATTTTTCTTTCGTCCATCTTAGCTATTATTCCTGCACCTATGTATGAACCAACAGCTGCAGCCACAACCATAGATATTAGAGTAACACCATCAACTGGTATGATTGATGTAAATATGAATGCTTCTGTAACAACTGGAATAGTATGTGCTACGTTTAATGTACCAGGCATTTTTTTATCTGGTATATTTAATTTTAAAGCTTTTGACATTGCTATTGTTGGAGCAAATGACCCTATTCCTAATGTATCAAAGAAGTCTGTTATAAATCCTGTTACAGCAACTTTTGGAGTACTTTGTTCTTCTAGTTTCCCCTCTTTGTTTGCTTTAGCTACGTCTTTACCAAACACAACTGCAAAGATTGCTGCGAATACTACGTATAATGCCTTTAATATTGCTACCATAATCCATCCTCCTATTTTTTTATTTTTTAATATATTCTGAATCTTATAGCCTAAAAGCTATAGAATAGTAGCCACTAAAAGGCTACTATTCTATTTTAATTTCCCAATTTGTTTATTACTTATTTAAGAATAAATCCATGTTTAAGTGGATCTTCTTCATCTATTACAAAATGATTGAATCCAGTTATATAAGCAGAACCAGTTATTTTAGGTACTATAGCATTGAAATCTGCAACTTTAGTTTCTTCAACTATTTCACCTTTAAATAAAGTTCCTAATATACTTTCATATACGAATTTTTCTCCTACTTTTAATTCACCTTTAGCATGTAAAGTAGCTAATTTAGCACTTGTTCCAGTTCCACATGGAGATCTGTCGACTTGACCTTGACCAAATATAACTACATTTTTGTAAGTAGCTTCTGGATGAGTTGGCTCATCATATATTTCAACTAAGTCTACAGTTTTTATGTGAGCTAAAGTTGGATGTTGTATTTCTATTTGCTCATTTATTATATCTCTAAGTTTCATAGCTAACTCAGTTAATTTACCAGCATTTTGAGGTTCGATTTTTAAACCTAATTGACTTGCATGTATTATAGCAAAGAAGCTTCCACCAAATGATATGTCAAATTTAACTGTTCCAACACCTGGTAATTCAACTTCAACACCTTCTTTATATAAGAAAGCTGGCACGTTTAAGAATGATACTTCTTTAGCTTTTCCATCTACAACTGTAACTTCTCCTCTTATTATTCCTGCTGGAGCTTCCATAACTACATGAGTTATAGGCTCTACTGCTGGAACTACACCTGTTTCTATAGCTGCTGTCATAGCTCCTATTGTACCATGGCCACACATATTAAGGTATCCGCCACCGTCCATGAAGATTATTCCAAAGTCAGCATCTGGACAACAAGGTTGAGTCATTACAGAACCAAACATATCATTATGTCCTCTTGGCTCTAACATTATAGCAGTTCTTAAATAGTCTAGATTTTTTTCTAAATATTCTTTTTTCTCAGGCATAGAATTTCCTTTTACGTTAGGTATTCCACCTACAACTATTCTAGTTGCTTCACCTGCTGTATGAGAGTCTATAGCTTGTATACTTCTGCTAAATTTCATATCAAATTCCCCCTTAGGTTTGTTTTGCGTGTTCACGCATTTTTAATTTTAGGAAAGCTAATGCTTTTTTAACATCAACTTCATTCATGTGATTGTCTCCAACTACTTCTGTTTCTATGTAGCTTGTTGTCTTTTTATAATCAATTATAGTAGCTTTATCCAAATATGGATTGGTAATTACTAATCCATCTGCTCCTATAATAGTAAGACCAACTGTAGGTATATCTGATTTTACAAATTCTGATATAGCATTTGTAAAATCAATATGCTGGTTTCCTGCCATATCTAAAGTTATAATCACTCCATCAGGTCGCAATGATTCAATCCATCTTCCAAGTCTAGTTGCTAAAAATGTTTTCCATTCATTGTGCTCTGATGTACCAACTACAACCACTCCTAACAAGTCTATGTCAGAATCATTATCTATCAGATCTAGTAATGGGTCTCTAAATATATGAAGTGATGTGTTTTTCATTGATGTAGAAATTCCCACAAAACTCATTCCCTTACTTAAATTTCTTATCCATGTTTTCTCATTTTAAGTTTTAAAAATGCTAAAGCTTTTTTAGCATCTATTTCATTTGTGTTGTTTTCTCCAACTACTTCTGTCTCTATACCTTCTTTTGATTTGTTTATATCAACTATAGTATTCATATATTGATTACTTACAACAAATTTAGCTTGAGTACCATTAAATGTAACTCCAACTACAGGTATATCTCTTTTTCCTATTTCTTCAAATGTATTGGCATAGTCAACATGTGAGTTTCCCCATCCATCTGATGAAACTATAGCTCCATCTGCTCTCATGGCTTCCAGCCAAGCGGCCGTTCTTTGTCCCACAAAAGTCTTATTCTCGTTTCCATCTGGAGTTCCTACTACTATTACTCCAAGTAAGTCTACATCTTTATCACTTTCAACAATGTCTAAAAGCGGGTCTCTAAAGTGATGAAGAGATGTTTCTTTTGTTGAAGGTCCTATTCCCATAATATCCACCTCTCTTAAGTCATAGCTCTAAGGGCACCATCTCTGTATTCATTAGGAGATATAATCATAGGTACATTTCCCATATCTATAATTGATGTTCCTCCTTCAAAACCACTAGGCTCCTTTGAGAATAACTGATTGTCATACATAGCACCTTGACCTGCTATTTGTTTTACTATGACAACCTTTTTTGCATTTGGTCGAATTTTGTCAAAATATTCACGAACTTGAGTAGCATTTCTTCCGTCTTCCATTTTCAAAGACGTTCTTATTTCTTGTATAAAATCATCACATGCTCTAAATGCTGCAAGTGGAAGTGTTCTTTCGAAAGGTAAACCTCCCTTTAGAGTTACATCTACATGAATTATATAATCTTCAACTGATGGGGTTCCATATCTACCAAACACCATTTGTTCTCTCAAAATCCCTTCTGAAGAGCCAAATTCATGCATTTGATTTCCATCTTCATCTGCACCAGTTAACATTACATATACACCAGTTAAAGTATGTGTAATTCCCTCTCCCAATCTGCCTAAAACTTTGGTTGATATTGGTATAATGTCCATAATAGTGTTAATTTCTCTGTCATAATCTCCAGGCTTTATGATATCTACTTTTATGTCTGTTATTAAATCTTCTTTTTCTTTTATTTCATCTATACTTGATAAATTGATTGTAAGTACATCTTTCTTTATAGAAGTTTTTGAACCGAAATTAACTTCATTCATATGAAACGGTTTTATAACAAGTCTTCTCATTATTTTTTCTTCCATAATATCCACCTTTGTTCTTAAAACCCCTCTCCCAACTGTGTGGGAGAAGGGTTTTATATTTTCAAATATAAATTACATTTTAAACGTGAGCTTTATATTCGTATGGTAATGGAACTATCTTACCAGCAGATGGTATTGCAACTAATTGCTCTAATGTATCTCTTAATATATGTGTTTGCATTTCTATGTTATGTGGTTCACCAGCATTAGCACCCATTGGAACTAATGGAGCAACTGCTCTAGGAGTTCCGTTTTGTCTAACTACTGGAGGAAGAGCTGCAATTATTATTGTTGGTATTCCAGCTTCCTCTATTGCTCTCTGCACGATCACGGCAGTTCTATGGCAAGTACCTCAGCCAGCTGTCATGACTACACCGTCTACTCCCTCTTCCTTAAGTTTAGCAGCGATAGCAGGACCAGTTTCTTCAGTGAAGACATGTTGGTTTCCTCCACCACCCATGAATGCGTAGTGCATAGGAGCTACTGCTTTTATAAATCCTTCTGCAGCTAATTCATGTAATCTATCTATAGGAAACATACAGTTTATATCTTTGTTTACATCTCCATTATCATATCCACCATGTGATACCATCATTTCATCAACTGTAGCTGTATTAGGTACGGCTCTAAATGTAGTATCTCCTGCTAGATTAAATCTCTTGTCAGATTTTAAGTGAACACCAGCTGCTGTAGCTAAAGCTATAGTCATATCTTTTAATTCTTTAGTTACAGGAGTCCAAACTGGAGGAGGTGTTATTGGAACGAATATTTCAGATTGAAGTCCTTGTACTGTTGTAAGGCTCATATATTTCCTCTCCCTTCTATTTTCAAACGATTATTTATTATTTTTCTTCTTGCTTTGATTGCATTTCTGCTTGTTTTTCTTTTTCTCTCCTAATATTTTCTACATACTCTTGATTAGGCTCTGGACTTAATACCTCAGGATAGCTTAGCATGAATCCAACTTCTTGACCTATCTTAAGTTCGTAGTCAGTTATAAGCATTCTATTAGGTATTTTAAATTGTCCAAGTCTACCTTTCAGGTCTATAGTCACTCCACCACCTTTGATGTCAACTATAATACCCTCATAAAAAGTCTCTGATGAGATATATTTTAATCTATCCATTATAATTCTACCTCTCTACACTGTTTTAAACTTGGATCTAAATTTATACTATTATCTAAATCTTAGTTTTCGTCTTTTTCGTATATTTCTCTTCTTTTCTTACTCATTGGTAAAGATTGCTCATTATCTTCTAATGCTATTTTTTCTCCTGTAACTTTTTCTATAGCCTCTATGTTATTTAATTTAACATTTGGATTCCATTTTCTTTCAGGAGCTTTAACTTCTACACCAGCTATAGCATTTTTAAGCATAGCCATTATTCTAACAGCATCTTCTGGAGCTAAAGTATTGTTAGATAATATTTCATTCTCTATACCTTGCTTAGACTTATTATTATCTACCATGTGAGTCATGTATTTATTACCAACAACTAGAGCACCTTGAACAGCTGAGAAACTTACACCAACTACTGGTATACCTCTCATACCTATTTGCTCTATGTGAGATGCGAAGTCTATATGGTTGTTTCCGAAACCTTCAGTAGTTACTACAGCTCCATCAACTTCCATAGCTTCAACTAACATACCTAATCTCTTAGATACATAGAATTTCTCAGCATTTACTTGTGGAGAACCAACAAATACAACACCTACTAAGTCTATTTCTTCATCTTCCATAGCTCTTATTACTAATGGCTCTCTCCAGTAATGTCTTGACATTTCTTTTGATGCAGGTCCTATACAAGTTAATGCATGGATACCACCATCTAATACTTCAAGTGGAGATAATACAACTGGCATGTTTCCTAAGTCAACGTTTGGTTGAGCTCCTAATGTACCAACTGGCTCAACTGGTAATATTAGATTGTCATGCATTGCACCTTGTCCCATTATTTCTTTTATAACAACAACTTTCTTTTTACCTTCTCTTCTGTATTGCTCTATTACTTCTTCATCAACTACTAAAGAGTTATCAACTGTTTTTAATGCTTCTCTTATTTCTTGAGTTACATAGTCAAATGCACGGTGAGCAGCTAGAGGTCCTGGTCTTTCCATGTTAGTTCCTGCTTTTATTGTTACTTGACCTTTGATGAATATTTCACCTTTGTCAGCAGCACCTGGTCTACCCCACATCATAGTAGTATTTAACTCACCTTCTGAAGAACCGAATTCACCTATTTGAACTCCATTTTCATCTGTACCAGTTAATACCATTACAGCTCCATCTATAACTCTAGTTATACCTGAACCTAATTCGCCTTCTTCTTTAGTAGCGATTGGTTGTATATCTAATACAGCTTCACTGTAAGTTTCATATTTATCAGGAGTTATTATTTCTAATTTCATATCTACAACTAACTCTTGAGTATCATTAGCTTCTTTACATATTTCTTCAGCTTTTCTGATGTATAAAGTAGTTCCTTCTATTTTAGTCTCATCAGCAAATTCAACTTTATCTATTTTAAAGTGTTTTTTAGTTAAGCTTCTTAAAAGTTTCTTTTCTGCAACTTTTGGAGCTACTTCTGCTGCACCTGCTACTGGAGCTGCAACGTTTGCTACTGGAGCAGCAACTCCTGCTTGACCAGCTACTGATAAAGGTATTTCTAAGCTTATATTTTTACCTTCACCTATGTGTATTTTAACTGTTTCACCTAAAACTCCTGTGCTTACTGGAACTACTGCTGCCTCTGCTACTGGAGCTTCTTCTGCTACTGTTTCTTCTACTACTTCTGCTTTAGCCTCTCCTGCTTTGTATCCTTCTACGTTTTCTGTAGTCATTGGAGAAAGAGCGTCTAAAGTTTCTTTTAACTTAGCTCCTAATACTTGACCTATAGTTAATCCATTTTCTGGTATTGTTAATAATCCAGAATCCTCTAAGTCTGCAAATATTGCTGGATCTTCTAAGTTTTCTGGCGCTATAATTGTTCCCGCTTCAAATCTACAACAACAAACTGCTGGGTCATTTGCATGGGCTTGAGCTGTTTCTAAAGTTATTGACATAGTATAAAATACCTCCTTACATTATTTTCTTATTTATTATTTTAAATCTCAACTTCTCAACAGGTAACCCCTTAACTGAGAAATTAAGTAAATTAAAACCTACATAATTTTTAATAATTAATATTATTTTTTTTCATTTAAAGTCACTTTATATATAAGCAATTCCTATGCCAACTTATTAACAAAAAGATTTTTTCTATAATAGATTCTTCTTATATCGCTATTTTTAGCCAAATATTATATAAATATTTATTTAAAATATGTTATTTTTTGTAATTGCAAACATTTTCTCCAACAAAAAAAGTGTCAATTAATCAACACTTTTTTATTTTTTTTAACACACCTACATATAGAGCATTGCTATGAACATTGATTTTACTAGGTTCAAAGTTAAAGTTTATTGTTTTGTCAAAATTTAGTCATGTGTCATATTTTAGACACATCTATTTTATACTGCTCTATCTTATAATACAATGTAGTTCTTGGTATATTTAATATTTTGGCCGCTTTAGCTTTATTTCCGTTGGACATTTTAAGTGCCTTTGTTATATTTTTTACTTCAATCTTTTGAGTAGCTTTTGTCAAATCTAAAGGATATTCCTCTTCCTCAATACTCTTATTAGTGGAATCCATCATATAACTTGGTACATCTTCCACCTCTATGCTAGAGTTTTGAGATAAAACAACCATATTTTCAATTGTATTTTTTAATTCTCTAATGTTGCCTTTCCATCTGTAATTTTGAAATATATCTATTACATCTTTGCTAATTGTAAGAACAGGTTTGTTGTTTTGTTTACATATCTCTTCTAAAAAGCTATGCACCAATAATCCTATATCCTCTTTTCTCTCTCTAAGTGGTGGAATCTTTATCTCCACAACATTTAATCTATAGTATAAATCTTCTCTAAATTTTTCTGCTTTTACCATTTTGCCTAAATCTTTATTAGTAGCTGATATTATTCTAGGATTTATTTTTATTGTAGTATCTCCGCCAACTCTTCTTATTTCTTTTTCCTGCAACACCCTAAGCAACTTAGCCTGCATACTAAGAGGTAAATCAGCAATTTCATCTAAAAATACAGTTCCATCCTTTGCAAGTTCAAATATGCCTATTCTACCCTTTTTACTTGCTCCAGTAAATGCGCCTGATTCATATCCAAAAAACTCACTTTCAAATAACTCATTTGGTATTGCACTACAGTTAACAGGTATAAATTGACCTTTTCTCTCACTATAATCATGAATAGCTCTTGCAAATACTTCTTTACCTGTACCACTTTCGCCCCAAATAAATATACTACTATTGGTCCTAGCTACTTGTTTTGCAATCGCTTTCGATTTTTCCAATTTATAACTTTTACCTAAAATTTTATCAAAGCTACCTTTGGATAGGTTTTTAACTTCATTCTTTAAATATTTCAATGTGTCATTTACCTTTTCAAGTTCAAGAGAAAGTATCTTTGCTTCTGTAACATCAACCTCTGTACATACAACACCAATAAATTCTTCCTTATAAAATATAGGATTTGCATGAACTAATGCATACATATTTTCTTTTTTATCCGTAAAATATAAGTCACTCATACCGATTTTACTGTTTAATACTTTTTCTGAAATAGTATTTTCCAAAAATTCGTTCATCGGTCGACCGACTATGTCTTCAGATTTTATATCATATCTTTCCTCCATAAACTTATTCCACAATATAACTACACCTTCGTTATTTATGGCACAAATTCCTTCTTTAATTTGTCCTATAATATATTTCAAAGTCAATCCATAGTCTTCTAAATGCATATATAAATAGTCTCTAATATGCTCTTGCTTTAAGACTCCAATAATTTTATTGTCTCTAAGAACAGGAAGAATTCCTATATTTTTCAATATCATTATATCTCTACACTCATCTAAGGTTAAACCTTCGCTGACATATATTACATCTTTTTTCATTATAAGTTTTACTGGCTGACCGTCATACTTCTTATGCATGTCATAAAGATTATGTATATCTGTCATAGATATAATACCTTTTAATTCACCAGATGAATCTATTACCATTAGAGTTTTTGTATTGCTTTTTATCATTTCTTTTATTGCATCTTCAATTCTTGTGTCTTCGTCTATAGTTGTAAATTTTGTATCCATTACCTCTTCTACTTTTTTTACTTCTGGTATCGAAAACATAAAGTCCCCCCTTTATAGTAGTACATCATCAAAACTTATTTATATATATTTATTCTAGCATATCATAATAACAATTCATTAAATAATTAATATTAAAATTTATTAAGTTATTAATATACAAATTTCTAATATAAATTCATGTAAGTACTAAAATTAATACTTAAATCTATACAAATGAAATCAAATGAATTATACCCTTAGTATATTATTTTTTCAATACTATTTTCGCCTTCAAATTATTTTTCTATTCACAAAACAATTAACATATGTCCTAACAAAGGTTATACTTACATAAAAAAATGCCTCAAAATGATTTTAAATCAGTTTGAGACAATATATTTTAAAATTTAATAACAAGCAGTACTCCATATTAATTTTTTGTTCTTTTAGTTTGATATACCAATCCACAAATTGCTATAATACCAATAAGTACATATGGCACTATTTGAGTTTCATCACCTGTTTTTGGTGATTTTACAACTGTGTCATTTGTTGGTGGCACTGGTGGATTTACTACTGTATTATCTTTTGATGGTACTGATGTATTTTCCACTACATCACCTGATGGTGGTACTGGTGGGTTTACCACTGTATCATCATTTGTTGGTGGTATTGGTGGATTTACCACTGTATCATCATCTGATGGTGGTACTGGTGGATTTATCACTGTATCATCTGTTGGTGGCACTGGTGGATTTATCACTGTGTCATCTGTTGGTGGTGATGGTTTAGGTTTATGACCATTTGAATTGTCATTACCATTATCTGGTGGTATTGGTGGATTCACATCTGGGTTTCCATCCGTTGGTACACCTATGTTGAAATTAACTTCTTCACCACTTTTTTGTTCTATTGTATAGCTCAATAAATTTTGCTTACTAGCTGGTAGTGTAGATGAGTGGTCTTTTTTTCCAAAATCGAAAACTGTCTTAAAATATTGAATAGCTTTTGGGAAAATATAATCATAAGATAACGCAGATATCTTATCTTTTACATCTGGCTTATCTACACTCTTAAGTTTAAACTTTTGCTGTGTTGAAATTTCTACTTCACCTGTACCTATTATATTTCCATTTTCATCATAAGCAGTTACTCCATCTGGTAATTTCAACTTAACCACACCACTATAACCTACTAGAGCTACAGCTTCTGTTTCGTAAGTTCCATCTTGATTTTTATCAAATTTAATATCAGTTAAACCACTACTTAAACTAGGTCTTCCTGTATCATTTGGCTTTAACTCCTTATGACCAGCTTCTAATAATGCTTCTAAATAAGCTTTTCTATTTATTGCTGCTTCTTTGCCTTTTAGATACTCAGCTTTTTCTTCTTCTGTTTTTGCATCTGCTATAAATCTGTCATAAAGTTTTATATTATTTTGATATAACTTAAGTCTTTCTTGCTCATTCATTTGTCCAAGTGTAATCCAAATTGCATCTTGAGTAACAGAATGAGCCATAATTTCATATTCTTTTCCACCTAAATTAAATTGTTGCTTATATCCAAATCCATCAAACTCAGAACCTGCATATAGTATAGATTTAATTGCATCTTCATTTTGATTTTCTTGACCATTAAAGTCTTCTGCTGGCAAATACGGACTCTTATGTTCACTACTTGGAGATTTTAGATGATTATTATAACAAAATGCAGTTTGATCTCCATCTTCACCTTCTATTACATATTTACCATCCTTATAGCTTGCACCTATAAGACCTTCTATTACATAATCGAAAGTTAAAGTTTTTGTATTCTCATCAAATCTTATATTAAAATAAGGTCTATCTGAACCGTCTGTTTCTTTTAATAAAAAAGTATTCTTTACTTTTGAATTTTTATCATTATACCAAAGACTAGTATTTCCATCCTTTGAAGTAAGTACTTCATTAATTTCTGACTGTCCGTCTGTTTTTACATCATTTTCGTCTCCCCAGAAATTATATACAAGCTTATTTATTTGAGATATAGTAAGATTAAGAATATCTTCAATATTCTGATTCAAACTCATTTCTTCTACTTCTAATTCTTCCTCTTCTTGTGATGGTATAATTTCATCTAATGGTTTCTCTCCATCTGGTGCTTCTTCTCCTGATGGCTTCTCTCCATCTGGAATTTCTTCTCCTGATGGTTTCTCTCCATCTGGTGTTTCTCCTCCTGATGGCTTCTCTCCATCTGGTGTTTCTCCTCCTGATGGCTTCTCTCCATCTGGTGTTTCTCCTCCTGATGGTTTCTCTCCATCTGGTGTTTCTCCCCCTGATGGTTTCTCTCCATCTGGTGTTTCTCCCCCTGATGGTTTCTCTCCGTCTGGTGTTTCTCCTCCTGATGGTTTCTCTCCATCAAGTATTGTATCTTTTCCACTTACTTCGTCAGCATAAGATATTATTGGTGCAAATGCAGTAAATGCTATACTAAAAGCAATTACTAAACTAACTATACTTGATTTTTTAATTTTTATTTTCAAGATTTTCCTCCTATTTATATTTATAGCAGGTTGCACTACTAACTCCATATATCTTTTAAGTGCCCAAATTTAAGATATACTTCACAGTTTCTATAAATAGGTTTTTAGTAATTTTTATTTTTGTAATACTTTTTATTTTTTAAGTGCACTCTTTACGAACATTCTAAAATTATTAGCAAGAGACAAAAACTTATTTCCACACTAAAAAAGATACTTTAGAGTATCTTGAGATAATACAAAAATCTTAACTCTATTGGATAATTGACTCAATTCAATTTTTATATGTCAATATGGCCACATATCTGAGTTTGTTTTCGTCTAATATAATTTTAATAGCTATTGTCATTATTATATATTACATATTATATTTTGTCTATTTCTTCCATATTATTTATATTATTCGTTAATGTTATCGACATATCACAACAAAAAACATCCTTGAAAATAATTTTACAATTTTTTCTAAGGATGTTTTATTATATATTTTTATATTATATTATATTATTTTATTTTTAATCTTACGTCACCTTTTATTCTTCTTATTAATGGGTGATTAACTGTTCTCATTACATGGTCAGTAATATGATATACACCTAATTTTAATTTTGGTGCAGAACCCATTACTGTGTTACTACAGTCAGTACAGTTTCCGATTAATATAACTTCTGCTCCAGCTTTCTTAAATTCTATACATTTTTGAGCTTGTCCTGGACAGTGTCCTGGATTTTCACATTTTAATGCACCTTTAATTTCTTGAGCTTGTTTACATTTTTGAACTGATACTATATCAGTAACTCCCATTTTAGCTGCTATGTCTCTCATTCTTTCTTCATTAGGTCCACATGCACAGACTAAAAGACCCATTTTTCTCTTTTCATTAACAAATGGCATAGTAACGATTATACCACCACTAGTTTTAGTTATTGGAGTATCTAAAGTAGTAGCTTTACCAGTGAAAGGTCCTCCTAAGATTATTTCACCATATTCACCTTTTATTCCACCAGCTCTTTCAATTAATTCTCCAACAGTAGTTCCGATTGGCACATCTTCAAATACTATAGATTCTTTTCCACTGTTTAATTGACCAACTACAGTTACATTTTTAGATATAACTGGTCTTTTTTGCTCAACAGCTTCTACTATTCTAGTTAATGTTTCTACATTTATTACTACTGCATTAGCTTCTGAAGGTAATTGAGTTGGCTCAAGTAATTTACCTAGAACGTCTCTTACTATCGCTCTCTCTTCTCCCATTGGGTACATATCAACTAGTTCTGCAACTTCTATGTTATCTCCTGGCTTTATTACTTTTTTGAATGCTGCTATTGCTTCTGGATGTTTGCTTTTTATTGCTAGCATACCTTTTCCAGCATTAGTAACTTCCATAGCATACTTTATACCTTGGTAAACTATTTCTGGTCTTTCTTCTATTTCTTTTATGTTATGAGCTAATAAAGGTTCACATTCAGCAGCATTTGCTAATATTGTTCCACCTTTTAAATCTATGTTTAATTTTATATGAGTAGGGAATCCTGCTCCACCCATTCCCACAACTCCAGCTTCTTTAATTAGGTCAAGTATACCTTCTCCTTTTAATGGTTCAAAAGTATCATCTTGCACTTCATCAGCTTCGATCACTATAGCTTGGTCATTTATTTCACTTATTTTTCCGCTAACACTGGCATAAATATTTGCCCCTAATCCTGCTGGTTCTGCGATTAGAGTTCCTTTTTTTACTACATCTCCAACACTTACTACTGGTTTATCTGGACCACCAACGTGTTGTTTTAATAAAATAGAATATAGTTTGTTCAACTAG
Source organism: Clostridioides difficile (assembly GCA_012955965.1). Classification (GTDB taxonomy): domain Bacteria; phylum Bacillota; class Clostridia; order Peptostreptococcales; family Peptostreptococcaceae; genus Clostridioides; species Clostridioides difficile_G. The sequence goes on along the minus strand of JABBZI010000007.1, from coordinate 84,237 downwards.
TACGCCCCCTTAAGTATATTAATTTTTTTTATAAGCTTGTTCAAATAATGTTAATGTTGTTTTTCTATTACAATGTCTTAACATATTGTTTATTTCTATAGAACATATCGATTATTAACAAAGCAATTTCTATGCCAACTTTTAAACAAACTTATACCCTTTGAAAATACTATCTTACAGCATCCATAATTTCTTTCAAACATTTAAACTCATTTTGAAAAAGTCAATTATTAGACACTTTTTTAACCAATTTAATCTATAATTATTGATATCGCATACATGCATAAAAAGTGTCAATAAATAGACACCGTCTTTTTATCGACACTTTTCTAACATATACTATATAATTTACCACAACTTTACTTAAAATATACATTTACTGCTTGTCAATTCCTAGGTTTTTGCACTCCATTAGAATCAACTATGTAATTATCTTTATACAATAAGTCAGATACTTTTACTAAACTGTATCCATCTTTTTTAAGTTTACTTATTATAGTATCTAAATAGTTATCTACATCATTTATATTAGCATGAAATAAAACTATTGAACCAGGTTGAGATTCTTTTATTACTTTTTCAATTACGTGATTTGGACCAAGTTCTTTCCAATCTATAGAGTCTACATCCCACTTAATTACTTTATAACCTAAATCACTGCAAATGTCCATAGCTTTGTTGTTTACATCTCCAAAAGGTGGTCTAAACAAATTAGTCCTTTTTCCTGTTATATTAAATATTTTTCCTGATGTAGTTTCTACTTCCTTTTTTATATCTTCTTTTGATATTTCTTTCAAATTCGCATGGGTATTTGAATGATTTCCAATTTCATGTCCTTTTTCATCTATAGACTTTACAATATCTTGATTATCATCTACCCAGCTACCAACTAGAAAAAAAGTAGCTTTTACATTATGTTTATCTAAAATCTTTAGAATTTCATCCATATTATTAGTTCCCCACGCAACATCAAAACTTAAAGCTATTTTTTTCTCATTTGTATCAACTTTATATATAGGCATTTTTGAGTTATCAGACTTGGAACATACGTACTTTATTCCATAAACAAGAGCAAATATTAATACTAATAATAATGAAAAAAATAAAACACTATATATCAAAGCTTTAGTTCTTTTGACTTCTCTTTTCATACAATTCCCCCTTTTAAATAATTTCTTCTATATTTAAAATTTATTTTTTTTTAGCTCAAAAAAGTACTGTAATATTTAATTTATAAGACAATAAGTAAAAAAACAAAGCCTATATTGTTCTAGTTAAATGCTTCAAAATCTCCATTTATTTAATTTTTTAATATTTTTTACATTTTTACCTTTATTTTTCTGTATATATTGTTTTTATTTTGGAGAAATTAGTATTAACATCACATAAATAAAAGTGTTGTTAGACATCATAAACTAATTATTTGAGGAGGAAATTTACTATGTCAAATTCAAACAGAACAGTAGTGCCAGAAGCAAAAGCTGCTTTAAACCAAATGAAATTAGAAATAGCTAACGAAATAGGTTTATCTAACTATGAAAACATAGACAAAGGTAACTTAACAGCTAGAGAAAATGGATATGTTGGTGGATACATGACTAAGAAATTAGTTGAAATGGCTGAAAGACAAATGGCTGGAAAATAGATAGTAAATTTTGACACCTGGGTATCAACAGGGCTGCTAATTAGTAGCCCTGTTTCTCTGTATTTGTTTATAAAATTAATTTTATATGATTTGTTAAAGATTCATAATACTATACAAATTGTTCTTTTAATTTTGTATAAATTAGTTTAATATATTATATATAGAAATAGTTTGACGGAGGATGATATTTATGTTTGAAAACTCGTCTGAAGAATTAGCGTATCATAAACTTTTAATTTTATATATATTAGAAAAAATTAAAATGGATTTAACTAATTCTCAAATAACTCAAGTAGTATTAGAGACTGAGATGATGAATTACTTTTCATTGCAACAGCTTTTATCTCAGCTTATGGAATCTAAGTTTTTGACTACATATAAAGACTCTGACAGAGAATATTATGCTCTTACTCAAAGAGGCGTAGAAAGTCTAGAATACTTCTTTAATCGAATACCTACTAGTGTTACAGAAAAAATAGACAAGTATATAGATTCTAATAAAGAAAATTTACTAGCAGATACTCAAGTAAAGTCTAGTTTTGTAAAACAAAGTGATAATGAATTTATTGTCAACCTTAGAGTCATAGAAAATCAGTCTAACTTAATAGATTTAAATCTAAATGTTTCATCAGAAAAACAAGCAAAACTTATTTGCAACAACTGGAAAAATAATGCATCTTATATGTATGCCGAAGTTATCGACTTACTTATAAGAGACATACATTAAGGCCTACAAACAAATTATAGTTGTAGGCTCTTTTCCTACCTTGATTTCTTTTATCAATTTGTTATTTGCAGTTTCATAAACTTTCACTGAGTTTTCTTGTGTATCTGATACGAATAATAGCCTTTCATCTTTAGATATTTCTAATCCCTGTGGAATTCCATTTATCTCAATATTTCCAATGTATCTACTTGTTGTATAATCTAAAATTCTCACATTATTATAACCCAAATCAGCAACATAAACTTTTTTCCCACTATAATTAAATCTTATTTCTACTGGTAATAAGAATTCATATAATACCTTTTTAATATCCATACTTACTTCATCAACTATTATAAGCTTTCCATCGAGTGTTGATATATACATTTCTTTCTTTTGTTTATCAAGTTCTATATGCCAGGCTTTAAAGTCCATATTAATTTTCTTTTGTATATTTTTATTTATTGTATCTATACATACTATTGAATTTATACATGGTACATATAACTTCTTGCTTTCTCTGTCAAAATCAAATCCATGCGGCATATTATCAACACCAATAATTCCTATTGGATTTAATGTGTTTTTATCCAATACATATATACTATTAGAATCTTCATTTGCTACAAATAATTCATTATCACTAAGCACAACTTGACTAAGACTTCCTCCTATGGAAACAGTATCAATTATTTTATCATTGCTTAAATCCAAGACATAGAGTATTCCATTACTTGAGCTAGGTATGTATATTAAATTTTTTTCTTTTTCTATGCAAAAATGATGTGGATATATATTATCTTCTAATACTATTTCCTTTTCTAGCTCAAGTGTAGAATAATCAACTATGCTAATACTCTTTGATAGATAGTTAGAAATATAGATTTTCACATAACCCCTCCTTTCCACAATACATATACTACAATAATATATTATTTCATTAGCTTGTATTATGCTTTATAGTTGCATTATTACGCATATATTTGGTATTATTATTAATGTTAAAAAAATGAAATAATATTTAATGGAGGTCTTTTTAATGAAAGTAACATTTAACCCAAGTGGTGTCTGTTGTAGAGAAATGGTTTTTGAAGTGGATGAGAATAATGTGATTGTTGATGCTGAGTTCATAGGAGGATGTAATGGTAATTTATCAGGACTTAGAAGCTTAATCATTGGTCAAAATGCCCTTGAAGTTGCTGATAAATTAAATGGTATTGATTGTGGTGGAAAAGGTACTTCTTGCCCAGACCAGTTATCTAAAGCTATACGTCAATCTATATAATTACTGCCATACAAACATAAGAAAAATTATTAAAAACTTATTTTATATAAAAAAAGCTATCTAAGTTAGTAGATAGCTCTTTTTCATATTTTTATTTGTATTCATATATTTATTTTATAAAGTTATAATTTCTTTACTAAAGTTCTCACTGTCCCAATCATATATAAAGAACCTGCACTTATTATCACATCATCCTTATTTGATGTTTCTAATGTATAATTTACTGCATCTTCTATCTCATGTTTTGATGTTACATCATCTACATATTTTAATACTTTCTCTTTTAGTATATCTGAATTTATGGCTCTTGGATTGCTAGGTGTTGTTGTTATTACCTTATTAAAATGTGGCAATAATATATCTAAAACACTATCAATGTCTTTATCTTCTAACATGCCTATTAATAGAGTTAAACTTCTATCTTTAAAATTATTATTAAGTGCCTTTGCTAAAGATTTTGCTCCATCCTCATTATGTGCACCATCTATTATAAAAATTGGATTTTCTTTTATTTTTTCTATTCTCCCTGGCCACTTAGTAGTTATAAGCCCTTTTCTTATAGATTTTTCACTTATATTTTCTAATTTATTTATATCTTTTAGATATTTTATTACACTTATTGCCAATATAGAATTATTTATCTGATGTTCACCTATCAATTTTATTTCAAGGTCTTTGTAAATTTCTTTCATTACAGTACAGTCATATATTTGAGATTCTATATCTGATTTCTTTATATTTATATCATCAAAATTAACTTCTATATATTGTGCTTTTTTCTCATTGCAAACTGACTTTATGACATTTTTTGCTTCATCAGTTTGGTCATATACAAGCACTACTCCATTTGCCTTTATTATACCAGCCTTTTCATATGCTATTTTTTCTATTGTATCTCCAAGTATCCCTGTATGATCTAAACTTATAGATGCTATCACGCTTACAAGTGATTTTGTTATTATATTTGTAGCATCATATCTTCCGCCTAGACCAACTTCTAATGCTACAAAATCCACCTTTTGCTCTGAATAGTAATAAAATGCCATTGCAGTAACCACCTCAAACTCTGTTGGATATGCATAGCCTTGTCCTACCATAATATCTATTTTTTCTTTTATTAATTCAATTATCCTAGCAACATCGTCTTGTGGTATATTTTCTCCATTTACTCTTATACGTTCAGTAAAGGTTTCTAAATACGGAGATGTATATAAACCAACTTTATATCCACACTCTCTTAGTATATTAGAAACAAAAGAACACACTGAGCCTTTTCCATTAGTTCCAGCTACATGTATTATATTTAAAGTTTCTTGTGGATTCCCCAATAATTCTAATAATTTTCCAACATTCTCTAGACCTAATCTTATACCAAATTTATTGGTTTGTGATATATACTCTAATGCTTCTTCATATTTCATTATCTAATTCCCCCTGTATCGGCATTTTCTTTTATGTTATCTAATTATAGTATATTTTCTGCTTTTAATCTACTGACAAAGAATACATATAATCTAATACCTTATACATTAAATCTAACTACTTCTTCTTTATTTATAATTTTTTATTTATATACATTTCTACTAACTCAGTTAATGTATATATTGAAACTAAATCATATTTAGATATATCCATATAATTAAATTTTATGTTAAATACCTGTTCTAATTTTTGAAGTAAATTAAAACAATTATCATAAACTAATCCTATTTCTTTATTAAAAAGACTACCTTGAAATAATTTTTCATTATCAGCTTTAATATTTAGGCAATCTCTAACAACATCAGCAACTTTCATAAGAAGAGCATCTTCTTTGTCATACAAATCAAGTTTAAAGTTTGGAATTCTACTATATTCATTGAAATCAAAACTATGCCAATGATTTTTAGTTGCTAATAGTTCAAGTTTATCATTTAAATCAGATATTGCTATATCTGGATTTTCTGACAATATCTTAGCTATTTTACCAGTAAACTTTGCTGCTACATAGCTATTACATTTTGGTGGTAATCTATAAGAGTTGTTTATATCACAACTTATATATGAATTACTATCCATAACACATTGAACATCATATTTTTTATTGTACCAAAAAGAATCATTTACATCTAAAGCAAATCCTCTAACTCCTATAACATTATTAAACATTGCTGGATAACTTAAGTCAAAGTTATTAGATAATGAGCATACTATTATTTTTCCTTTTCTAAACAATTCATAACAAACCTCAAATAATCCCTTGACACTTTCTACTCCTATGACTGATAAACTTAAGTTAATCAATCTTATGTTAGTATCTAAAAGATATTTTAATGCTTCTTCAAGAACTTTTATATTTGCAATGCTATCTTTTCCTAAAACTTTTATGACAAATAGCTCTACATCTTCATATTCCTTCTTTATTATTGATGCACAGGCAGTTCCATGACCATCTTCATCATCAAATTTATCTGATATAAAAATATAATCATGTATACATTCAAAAGCAATTCCTCCAACTAAGTTATCCTTTAAGTAATCATGTTCTTTATCTATTCCTGTATCTACTACTGCAACCTTAACTTTATTATTCATATCACATATATTCTCCATTACTAAAAGTTTTTAATATATCTATGTTAATTAGTTCATCTTAAACTTTAATTTAAGTTGCACAATTTCTCTTTTAAATGCTATATTTGTTTCTAAAAACATAAATTAAGTATACTATATATTCAATTTATATTCATTATATCAATTATTATCATTAAATTGTTAAATAATAAGATAAAATTTTTAGATTTATATCACAATTTAGAATTATTTGTAAAAAGGAGATTATCCTTCTTATAAGACAATCCCCTTGTATGCTTTATTTATAATTAACCATCAATTACACATTCTATTTTTTTATTTAAATATCATAAATCTCAATTTTATTTAGGGGAATAATTATTTATATACTATAAGAACATTAATTTAAATGTAATTGTCTTGCAATCTATTTTGCAAAACATCTTATTCTACAAGGTATGAATCAATATGTAAAAAAACACCAAAGATAGCGAATAAATATACATTTGAATCAATATATAAAAACTTGCACCAAGTAAACTCTAAAAAATTTATATAGGCATTATCCTAATGACTAATGCCTACACCCTTATACATTATATCATATTTCAATAAATAAATTGCATAAAAGGAAATCTTTTAATAGAATTAAACTATTTATAAATTCATTACTATAAGTTCTACAAATTATAAATGCTTCTTTTAATATATACTGTATCGCCTCAGGCATTGATATAACTAATTAAAATAGATATAATAAAATGAAACAAATGTTTATAGAATTTTATAAATATTCATTATTTTAAAGAGGTGATTATATTTGAAAGAAGAAATATCAAGAAAAGAAATTTTAAAGGAAAGTTTTCTGACATCAATCCCAATATTTCTAGGATATATTCCATTAGGACTTATTTGTGGTATTATGCTTCAAAAAGCAGGGTTATCTGCCTTTTACATATTAATGATGTCACTTATGGTATTTGCAGGTAGCTCGCAGTTTGTAGCTGCTTCAATGTTGGCTTCAAATGGAAGCATTACTTCAATAATACTAACCACATTTATATTGAATCTTCGTAATTTTTTAATGAGTTCCAATTTACATATGCATATAAAAAATAAAAATATGAGGTTTTTAATGTATTTTTGTCATGGTGTTACAGATGAAACATTCGCTATAAACTTAGAAAAATATACTTATGGTAATTGGACAGATAGACACGCATTATACCTAAACAATCTTTGTATAATAGTATGGGCTGGTAGTTGTTTCTTAGGAGCATTTCTTGGAGAAGTTGTCACTATAAGTGATTCTGTAGCAGGCTTTCTACTTACAGCAATGTTCATAACATTAGTAGTTAATCAAATTAAAAGTAAAGTATATATACTCGTTTCAGTGCTTTCTATCCTATTATCAATAGTTTTATATACTTTCTTTAAAAGCAGTTTAGTCATTATAATAGCATCTATTTTATCTGCTTTATTTGGATTCTATATACAAAAATCAACTCGCAAGAAGGAGGAAATCTATGAATACTAATTACATACTTATAGTTATTTTAGGTATGGCAATTGTCACTTATATTCCGAGAATTTTGCCTATGATAATATTTTCAAAAAATGATATGCCTGATTCTATTAAAGACATCATGAAGTTTATACCTATAGCTATACTTAGTTCACTTATAGCAAAGGATATATTTTTTAATGGAGATACTTTATATATGTCATTCACCAATCCAAAAATTATATCAGGTGTAATAGTACTATTAGTAGCTTATAAATTCAAGTCTATTGCTATCTCAATAGCTGTAGGTGCAATATCTATATGCTTTTTCGGAGTCATATTGTAAGATTTAATATTCTTTAATGTATATTAAAAAACTAAGATGCTGAAAAATACTGCATATAAAAATCAGTCATAATATACTAATAATTAATCTATTATAATTGTGCACTCCACATAATGAAATAATATCAAGAATCTATAAGCTACTATTTTACATCATAATAAAGGCTGTCTTAATACAGAGAATTTTTTCTATACTAAGACAGTCTTGAATCAATAGCTCTGTGATGACTTCAAATATTTTTTAAAATATTTTAGTTTACCTTTTTCAAAATTAATACATTATATCACATAACAAGCTTGTTAATGCTACTTTTAAATCTTTAAGTCTATACTTACTAATAGGTATAAACTTCTCATTAATAGTAATCATATTATCTCCAAGATCTTCTATTCTTCTCAAATTGACAATAAAACTTGTGTGACATCTGAAAAATCCATTTTCACACAGTAACTTTTCTGCTTGTTTCATGCTCATATTGGCTTTATAATCTCTCCCTAATGTATGTACAACTAAATCTCTCTTTACAGTTTCAACATATAAAATAGAATCTATAAGTATTCTATTAAATCCTTTTTTACTATTTAAAACTATATAACGCTCCTTCTTTCTTTGAAGGTTATCAATACAAAGATTTACACCCATTGCAAAGTTATTATACTCTATAGGTTTTACTAAATATCTATAAGCACGTACTTCATAACCTTGGGGGGCATACTCTGAAAAAGCAGTTGTAAATATAATTTCTACTTTTTCATCAAACTTTCTTATTTTTTTAGCCACCTCAATTCCATTGATATCTTTCATTTGGATGTCTAAAAATATAATGTCAATTTTTTCTGGGTATCTGGATATTAAATCTTCTCCACAGGAGAATTCCAGTATTTGATAATTTAGACACCTTTCAGACAAAAGTTTTTCTGCAAATTCCTTCAGTATGCTTCTTTGTATTTTTTCGTCATCACATATAACTACCCTGAACATAATATCACCTCCAAATCTAAAATATCATTTAGTTTACTTTATTTCAATTTACAAACTGTACTCATTGACTTTTATATTCAAATTTTTTTACAAACTTAAATTGTCGATTAAACTACCTCTAGTAATTATCTTTGATACATAAAGTTAAATTATGATAAATTCATCTATTTTTCTAGATATATTGTGTAAAAAACATATGAAAATAAATGTAATATGTATTTTATCATCCTATATTAAATATCATAATATAGCAAATTTTTATTACTTATAAATTTTTTACATATAGGATTAATATACTCATAAAATAAGATAAAAATATAACACATCTGTAATGAATTATAACATCATATTTGTATATATATAAAGAAAAACATACAAAAAGTACAGATTACGTACTTTTCGTATGTTTTTATTAACTATGGCATCTATTTTATTTTAGATTCTAAATTTGTTAGTCTCTCTTCAACAGATTTAATCATTTCTTCAAATTTTTCCTTCTTGGCTTTTTCTTCTTCAATTAGACTCTCAGGAGCTTTTGCTAGGAATCCTTGGTTTGCAAGTTTTCCGTTAACCCTCTTTATTTCTCCTTCTAATTTTTTCTTTTCTTTAGATAATCTCTCAATTTCTTTTTCAAAATCAACTAGTTCATTAAGAGGTATAAATATCTCAACACCATCAATAACTACTCCAACTGCATCTTCTGGAACATTAGATTTATCTTTTGCTATCTCAACATTTGAAGCAGATGCTAAAGTTATAAAATAATCTTTACCAAGTTCAATAGCTTCTATCTTTTCTTCACTTGGTACTATTATCAGCTTAGCTTTTTTAGAAGGCGGTACATTCATTTCTGCTCTCACATTTCTTATACTTCTTATACCTTCCATTAATAAGTTCATCATTTCTTCTTCTTCAACCATGTCATCTTCTTCATTATATTTTGGCCACTCAGATACTATTATACATCCTTCAACAGTAGGAAGATAAGTGTATATTTCCTCTGTTATAAATGGCATATATGGATGTAATAATTTTAATATCTTTTCAAGAACATAAGTCAATGTGTATAATGCTGCAGATTTAGCGTTTGTATCTTCTCCATATAATCTAGGTTTAACCATTTCAATATACCAGTCACAGTACTCTGACCAAGTGAAATCGTATATCTTTTGAAGTGCTATTCCTAAATCAAACTTATCCATATTATTAGTTGCTTCTTTTACAATATTATTTGCTCTTGATATTATCCATTTATCTGCTAGAGTTAAGTTATCTTTAACACTTTCTCTAGTTATGTTTTTAATTATATCTTCATCAATATTCATAAATACAAATCTTGATGCATTCCACAATTTATTGGCAAAGTTTCTAGCAAATTCTACTCTTTCCATATAGAATCTCATATCATTTCCTGGGGAATTTCCAGTTGTTAATGTAAATCTTAGTGCATCAGCTCCATATTGCTCGATTATCTCTAATGGGTCAATACCATTTCCTAAAGATTTACTCATCTTTCTACCTTGAGAATCTCTAACCAATCCATGAACTAATACATGGTCAAATGGCTTCTCATTCATACAGAACATACCTGCAAATGCCATTCTAACTACCCAGAAGAATATTATATCGTATCCTGTAACAAGCACGCTTGTTGGGTAATAGTAATCTAAAGCTTCAGTTTTATTTGGCCATCCTAAAGTAGAGAAAGGCCATAGTGCAGAACTAAACCAAGTATCTAATGCATCTTCATCTTGCTTAAAATGAGTGTTTCCACATTTAGGGCATTTATCTGGCATTTCTTTTGCAACTACTGTTTCTCCACATTCTTGACAATAGTAAGCTGGTATTTGATGCCCCCACCATAATTGTCTTGATATACACCAATCTCTTATATTTTCTAACCATTGTAAATAAGTTTTATCAAATTTTTCTGGAACAAATTCTAGTTCTCCATTTTTAAGAATGTCTATAGCTGGTTTTGCAAGTTCTTCCATCTTAACAAACCATTGCTCTGATAGCCTAGGCTCAACTACTGTATGGCATCTGTAACAAGTTCCTACGTTATGATTATGCTCTTTTATGTTAATTAGGTAGCCTTGCTCTTTTAAGTCTGATACGATAGCTTTCCTGCACTCAAATCTATCCATACCTTCATATTTTCCACAAACTTCATTCATAGTTCCATCTTCATTCATAGTATTTAGCTGTTCAAGATTATGTCTTAATCCTACTTCAAAATCATTAGGGTCATGTGCTGGAGTCATCTTAACTGCACCAGTTCCAAATTCTAGGTCAACATAACTATCTGCAACTATTGGAAGTTCTCTTCCTACTAATGGAAGTATTGCTGTTTTTCCTATTAAGTGTTTGTATCTATCATCTTCTGGATTTACTGCTATACCAGTATCTCCTATCATCGTCTCAGGTCTTGTTGTAGCTATTTCTAAGAAATCCTCACTATCTTTTAGTGGGTATTTTATATGATAAAAGTTTCCGTCATGTTCTTCATGTTCAACTTCTGCATCTGATAAAGTAGTTTTACAATCTGGGCACCAGTTTATTATTCTATTTCCTCTGTATATATGACCTTTTTCATATAGCTTTACAAAGAATTCTATAACTGCTTCATTACACCCTTCATCCATAGTAAATCTCTCTTTATCCCAATCACAAGAGTCTCCTAATTGTTTAAGCTGATTAGATATTTTTCCTCCAAATTCATCTTTCCATTCCCAAGCTCTCTTTAAAAATTCATCTCTACCTATTTCATACTTTGTTTTACCTTCTTCTTTTTTTATTCTTTCAACAACTTTAACTTCGGTTGCTATAGAAGCATGGTCTGTTCCTGGAAGCCAAAAAGCTTCATACCCATCCATACGCTTCCATCTGATTAATATATCCTGAAGTGTATGGTCAAGAGCATGTCCCATATGCAATTGCCCTGTTATGTTTGGTGGTGGCATCATTATTGTAAATGGTTTTTTATCTGGATTTGGTTTAGATTTAAAATACCCTTCATCCATCCATTTTTTATATAACCTAGCCTCAAAATCTTTTGGATTATAAGTTTTTGATAAGTTCGTATTTTCCATTGTCTTGCCTCCTGTATTTTTATAAATAAATTTTTTAAAATATCTCTAGAAATAAAAAAGAGCCCTTCATCCTCTTTAAAAAGGACGAAAAGCTCGCGTTACCACCTTAATTCCAAAGCTTAAAAAACACTAATATATAATCAAATATTGTTTAATGTTATTTTATCAACTTTGACTCTCAAAGAATTTAACGGTTCTAACCGTCTAAACTTACTAACAGTTCAGTTTAGAAACTCCAAAGCTACATTCAGTAAACCTTATACTTAGAAAATCTTACAGCCAGTGAATTTTCCTCTCTTTTAGTAGTATTTACTTACTCCTCTTCTTCTCAGTCTTTAATGTTACATATTATTATATACAAATATTATTCTTTTTGTCAATTATTTTTATTTTATTTTTTCTGAATTTTCTTAATTGTCTTTTATATTTTATGACAATTCCTATTTTCTATACTATCTTTTCAACTTATTTCATTTTTTCATTCCAACAAATATACTATTATTTCGTTTAAATCTTAACAATATTTTTTCAATTTTATATTATATTTTCTTTACATTCCATTTATTGTTCTTTATTTTTTATATTCTATTTTATAAATTATATGTTTTATTTCATAAATAATTTACTCTATTTTTTACTATATTCAAATTTATTATAAATTTTCTTGCCAGAAATTTTTAGGTGTAATATTCTCTGTAATTGGCAATATTGTGTATCCTCTCTCTTTTAAAATTCTTATAATGTTATTTAAAGCATTTAAACTTTGTTCTTTCTCATGAATTAACACTACCAATTCATCTCTTTTTCTTCCATAATACAATATATTACTAACGATTTGACTTGTAGAAGATTTCCAATCTTGTGTATCCAAATTCCAGTCCCAAATTAAATAATCATTTGCCATAAGTTTACTATATGAACCTTCTGGCATATATGGTTTACTTCCATATGGTAATCTTATTAATTTTGAGCTCTGACCAGTTATATCTTGTAAAGTATCATTACATGTATTAAACTCACCAACTGTTACTTCTGGACTTTTATATAGCTTATGTATATCATGACTTACACTATGAAAACCAATTGAATTTTTCTCTTCTAATACCCTTTTTACTTCTTCTTTGTGGTTTTTCATATTTTGATTAAGCATGAAAAATGTCGCTTTGACATCATTTTCTTTTAAAATATCAAGCAGTGCATTTGTATATTTTGATGGTCCGTCATCTATTGTTATGTACGCTACTTTTTCAGAAGTAGCTCCTGGTCCTTTTGATTCCTCTTGAGATGCTTTATACATAATTTCTCCTAAAGTATTACTTTGAGAAAGTAATTCTAGTGTATTTTCTTCTTTCGCGCTTATATTTTGTACTGGAACATTATTAATTTTTTCTTCTAATAATGTCCCAGTTAAAATTAAAACGGCTATAAGAAATATCCTTATAATTACATGAAAAACAGCCTTATTATCTTTAATTTTCATCCCCCATATCTCCCTTTTATAAAAGCACAAGTTTAAGAGTAAAAAAATTACTTTTTATACTTATTCTCTTTTTTATTGCTTTTTATATCCCTACTAAATATTTTTTTCACTTTTTCTTCTTCTTTTTCTCCTAGAGATTCTACTCTTTTTATTCCTAAAGAAGTTAAAAATTGCAATACATTTAAATTGTCAAACGGAGTTTCCATATTTGTACTTTCACTATATTCATCAACATTTTTAGTTCCTTCTTCTACACTTAAAATACGTTTAGGACCTCCTACACAGCCTCCTACACACCCCATTCCTTCTATAAATGTAGCTTCTATCTCCTTATTTAGAACTTTTTTCAAACCATCCATACATTCTTTTGTTCCTTCAAATGCTTTTTCTTCAAATTTTATATTCTTGTCAATTCTTCTAACTGATAACTTAACTGCTTTACTTACACCTCCTGTTCTAGCATAAACTCTACCTGAAAGGGATGCCTCTACTCTATTACTTTCATCCATGATTGCTGGATTTAACTCTAATGCATCAAATATTTCTTGTAATTCTTTAAATGTAAGCACAAAATCAACTGCATCCTTTATATCTTCTAACATTGCTTCTTTCTTTTTTGCCATACAAGGACCTATGAATACAACTTTAGCATCTGGATTTAAAATTTTAACCGCTCTACCACAAGCAATCATAGGAGAAACAGATGGTGATACATTCTCTAATATTTGAGGAAAACTATTTTGTATCAAGCTGACCCAAATAGGACAGCAACAACTAGTTATAAAGCATCCTTCTTCATCTTTTTTCATATGTTCATAATAGTCATATGCTTCCTTTGCAGTAAGCATATCTGCCGCCAAGGCAACTTCTATCATATCTTCAAATCCTATCTTTTTTAACGCAGTTCTTAATTTACCAGGGCTTACATCTTTTCCAAACTGACCTACAAAAGCTGGTGCTACTATTGCATATACAGGACTTTTTATATCTTTCAATAACTTTATCATTGGTATAAATTCTATCTTATCTGATATTGCACCCAACTTACATCTTGATACACAATCACCACAAGCACTACATACATCTTCCTCATTACAATTAATATGCTTGCTTCTTATCTTACATGACTCATCTTCTTTATTATTTTCATCACAATATTTACAAGCATCTGATATTATAGATATTATTGGTCTTTTGACTTCATCCAAATTTACAGCTTCATGTAGTGTATCTTTTAGATTTTTATCTGTATCTCCTGTTACATCTAATCCCATAGTTACCCTAATTAGATTTACCATAGTATCTTTATCAAATTCTTCACCAAAATTAGTTTTTAAATTTTCACTCAATATTTTTTGGGGTAAGTTTTCAATATCTTCTGTATCATCATTCCACACTGCCTTTACAAGTTCTCCAAAAAGCTTCATCTTATATATTTCTAATATTTTAGAATTATCGTTTCTAGTATCCATAAAAAATAGTACCTCCGTAAATTAAACTTATATATGTTTAATATTTACAAAGATACTATTTTTTATTTATTGTTTACTTACTATTATTGATATAATTTATTTAATTTCTTTAACATCTCTATTTCAAGCATTATTTTCATTAGATGATAGTTGAATACAGGACTTTTTTCTTCATCTATATTCCAGTCTAATTCATCCACATTATATATTTTCTTAAGGTATTTATATGTATGCTCCTTCAAATAAAGTTTATTTTCTAGTAACTCTATAGACTGCATATGAAAATGTATTTCTCTACATATCCTTAAGGCATTCTCGATTTTTTCTACATTAGTTTCACTCAAACTATAATCCAATTCATCAATAAGTTTTGAGTATATTTCTTCTAATTTTTCCACTTCTTCTTCGAATCTCTCTACATCTAAATTATTTCTTCTAAGTATTTTATCTTCAATAAGTAACATTGAAAGTTCTTCTATCTTTTTAAATTCATCTATAACGCTATTTAGATAATTTGGTCTAGCAACATAATAATTAACAAGTACCCCAAATAAAACACCTACAGATGTATCTAGTACTCTATGTAAAGAATAATATACAGGGTCATTATTACCTACACCTAAATGTATAGCCAGAAAGGTTACACAAGCAACTACTACTGACTTTATTTTAAATAGATTACATAAATATATTGCGCACATTACTCCTAGACCACATAAAAATGGGTCTCCAGCTTTAGTGATGGCAAATATGAATCCTATTATACCACCTAAAATAGTACCTTCCACTCTATTGATTCCTGTTTTTAAAGAACCTTTTACTGTATCTTGAACAGAAATTATACATGCTACCAAAGAATAAAACATATTCTCAACCAAATAGTCACCAAGAAGCATACATAAAGTTACACTAATTCCTGTTTTTATAGTTCTCATACCCATCTTTTGAAGTTTCAAAGTTCCACCTCCTAAAAAGCACCTATATAAAATACGCATCCTCATATTTAATATGTTCCTAGTATATCACAATTTTTTAAATTTACCCATTAATCATACTTTTTTATCAATTACTTATTAATTTAGACAATAAAAAAAGCTGCTTTAAAGCAGCTTTTTATCCTATCTCTACCATTTTACCTTCAATTGCAAAAATTATCTTTTCACATACATTTGTTATATGGTCTCCAATTCGTTCAAGATATCTTCCTATAAGTAAAAGTTTTACTCCTTGGTCTATGGTATTCGTATTTTCATGCATTATTTTTAAACAATCAACTTGTACTTGTTCATACAAACCATCTACAATGTCATCTTTAGTTCCAACATCATAAGCTATACTTGCATCAAATAAGATTAAAGCTTCTCTAGTCTGAGACATCATAGACTTACATTCTTTTGCCATCTTAGGAATATCTATCAACTCTTTTATATAAGCTTCTCCACCTATTTTCAGCATTTCTCTAGCTATGTTAGCTGCATAATCTCCTATTCTTTCTAACTCTATTGATATATTTCCTAATGAATAAATAAATCTTAAATCTCTTGCCATTGGTTGTTTCAATACGATTAATTCTATACTCTTATCTCTTATCTCTTCTCTCAATTTATTTATCTCTTCGTCATTTTCTACTACTTTTCTTGCACCTTCTAAATCCTTCTCTATCATACAAGTCACAGACTTTTCTATTGCTTCTTCACACTTTTCCATCATAAGTACTGTTTGTTCCTTTAAAGTATCAATACTTATATCTAAGCTATTATTGACCATTGTCTAACTCCTTTATAGTTATATATTTTAACCAAATCTACCTGTTATATAGTCTTCTGTTCTTTTATCTACAGGAGTGGTAAACATAGTTTTTGTATCACTAAATTCTATAACCTCTCCATTTAAGAAAAAAGCTGTTTCATCTGATATACGAGCAGCTTGCTGCATATTATGAGTAACTATGACTATTGTGTAGTCCTTTTTTAAATCTTCTATAAGTTCTTCAACTTTTAATGTTGAAATTGGGTCTAAAGCAGATGTAGGTTCATCCATAAGAATAACTTCTGGTCTCATAGCAATTGCTCTTGCTATACATATACGTTGTTGTTGTCCACCAGATAGCCCTAATGCAGATGATTTAAGCCTATCTTTAACCTCATCCCAAATAGCTGCCCCTTTCAAACTCTCTTCTACAATCTTATCTAATTGTTTCTTATCTCTTAGTCCCTGTGTACGTGGACCATATGCAACATTATCATATATACTCATAGGAAATGGATTTGGTTTTTGAAATACCATCCCTACTTTAGTACGAAGATTTATGACATCATCTGAAGTATATATGTCTTCTCCATCTACAAAAATATTGCCTTTAATTGTTACATCTTCTATTAAATCATTCATTCTATTTAATGTTCTTATAAAAGTTGATTTTCCACATCCCGATGGACCTATTAAAGCAGTAACTCTATTTTCTTTTATATCCATATTTATTTTATTTAATGCTTGCTTGTCACCATAAAATAAATCCAAATCTTTTACACTCATTTTTATATTATCGATTAATTCCATTATTCACACCTCTTAAATTTAATAATTAGCCTTATTTAACTTCTTAGCGACAAATCTTGCTAGCATGTTTAGTGCTAATACAATTACTATTAAAACAATTCCTATACTAGCTGCTTTTGCTATATCTCCACTCTCTTTAGTTAGTAAGTATGAGTGTACAGTTAATGTTCTTGCACTATCAAATATCCCTCCTGGCATCTTAGCCACAGTACCTGCTGTAAGTAAGATTGCTGCTGATTCTCCAATTATACGACCAACTGACAAGATTACTCCTGATAATATTCCTGGTATCGCACTTGGAAGTACTACCTTATATAATGTCTGAAATTTAGTAGCTCCTAATGCTAATGATGATTCTCTGTATGCTTGAGGTACTGTTTTTAAAGCTTCTTCTGTTGTACGAATTATTACTGGCAATATTATTATTGCAACTGTAAGCGAACCTGCAACTATTGAGTATCCCATTTTTAACGTAACAACAAAGAAAATTCCTCCAAATAATCCATATACTATAGATGGTATTCCTGATAAACTTTCAGTTGCAAATCTTATTGCTGTAACTACTTTTCCTTTTTTTGCATATTCTTGCAGATATATAGCAGCTAAGATTCCTATAGGAGTTGCCACAACTATAGAAACTACTACTGTATATAATGTTGTAATTATCATTGGAAGTATACCACCATCACCTGATGCTGAATAATTGCTAAATAAGAAATTAAAATTCATATTTCCAATTCCCTTTATAAATATAAATCCTACTATGGCTACTAATGATACTATTGTAAATAGTGCTGATAGGTATACTAATAATTTTAATGTATTCTCTCTGAACTTTCTCATCCTAATTTACCGCCTTATTTGAAAGTTTATTTAAAACTAAGTTTAAGATTAATATAAATGTAAACAACACTACTCCAGTTGCAAATAACATTTCTTGATGTGTACCAAATGCATATCCCATTTCAAGTGCTATATTAGTTGTAAGTGGTCTTACACTATCTGTTATTGAAGTTGGCATAACTGGTGAGTTTCCTGCAACAAGTATTACTGCCATTGTTTCTCCTAAAGCTCTTCCTACTCCTAATACTACTGCAGCTAATACTCCAGATTTTGCAGCTGGTAATACAACTTTAAATATTGTTTCTATTTTTGATGCACCAAGTGCTAATGAACCTTCTTTATATGCTTTTGGTACTGCTCTTATAGCTGTTTCTGATACAGATATTATTGTTGGTAACATCATTACTGCTAATACTATTACTATTGCTAATAAACTTTGACCTTTTGGAAGATTGAATATGTTTTGTATCATTGGAACTATCACCGCAAGACCAAATACACCATATAATACTGAAGGTATACCTGCTAGAAGTTCAACTGCTGGTGACATTATTTTTGCTAATCTCTTAGGTGCTACTTCTGCTATAAATATAGATGTTAATATCCCTACTGGTACTCCTATCACAAGTGCTCCAAGTGTTGCAAATATTGATGCTACTATCATAGATGATATTCCAAATTTATTAGCAGAAGGAACCCAATCTGCACCAGTTAAAAAATCTATAAATGAGTATCCCTCAAATATAAATGGTCTTAATCCTTTATAAAATACAAATCCTATTATCAAAAGTAAACTTGCAACTGCTACCAAAGCGCTAAGTAGAAAAATATTTTTTGCTACTTTTTCAACTATATACTTTGTCTTGTTGCCATTATTATCATTTTTTTCTAAACCTACTAACCTAGATTTTACTATCATAATATCCTCCCATTAAAATATACTTATCGATTTTCATTCTGTATTCAAAATTTAAATTTTTATAATTCGTATCAATTAAATTTTCTATACTTTTATTCTACTTTTTTTAAGTTAAATCTATATTAGGATTAAGTTAAACAAGTGTAAAATTATATTCACTTTTTTAACATCGATTTTACTTTTAGAACTATATTTGACATTTAGTTTACATTATGATGTTATTTGATTATATTAAAATAGCAGATATAAGTAATAATACATTTTCCATGTAACTCATTACTTATATCTGCTATTGATATTTATTAATTAAATTTAGTCCTTTATAACCTATACATTCATATTATTCCTTATTAAAATAGTATCCTGCTCCTCTTATTGTTATAATTTTTTGAGGATTTTTATAATCTTTTTCTATTTTCTTTCTCAATCCGTTCACTGCAACTACTACACTATAATTATCCTCTAAATATTCATTTAACCACACATGTTCATATATCTCTTTCGTAGTCAATGTCTTTTCAGGATTCTCTATAAAATAATTTAATAGTTTATTCTCTGTTGGAGTTAATTTTATTATTTTGTCCTCTAATTTTATTACTCCACTAGTTCTATTATATTCCTCTAATTTTGAATTATTTTCATTACTATTTACATATGAAGTTACTCTTCTTAAAATTGCTTTTACTTTTGCATATAAAATTTCCAAATTTAGAGGTTTAATTAAATAATCATCTCCACCAGAATTTAAGGCATTTAAAATACTTTGGTCTTCATTTATGTAAGTCATATAAACAATTGGACAAGTAGTTACATTTCTTATTTTCTTGCAAAGAGTCCATCCATCACCATCAGTTAGGATTATCTCTAAAAATATTAAATCATATCTATTACTAAATATTTTTCCAATAGCTTCTTCACAACTATATGCTAAATCTATATTTATCCCTTTTCCTTCTAAAAAGTTTTTCAATTCCTGGCAATTATTCTTGTCTCCATCTATTATTAATATCTTAGTTTGCATTATAATCACTCCTAAATATCATTATTCTTTTATATTAAATAATCCATTATTATGAAAAACATAGACTTAATTTTATTGTAAAAACAGTTCCTTCTCCTAACTGTGAATCTACAAAAATTTCTCCATTATGTTCTTTTACAATGGACTTTACAATATATAACCCTAACCCTTGACCCGTTGAAATGTCAGTATCTCTTGCTGTAAAGAATCGTTCAAATATCTTTGGTATATTTTCTGGTGGTATTCCTTTACCATTATCAGAAACTTTAATAACTGCAAATCCATCTTCTTTATTCATTGACAAACTTATTTCCCCATCAAATGAAGTAAAACTTAAAGCATTATAGATTAAATTTTCAAATGCTCTAGCTAATCTTTCTTTATTTATATTTGCATATATCTTTTTCTCTAACATATACAATTCAAAGTTCACACCACATGCTTGTGTATCTGGTAAGTTATTTTCATATATCTCCTTGATAAAATCATTTAGACATATCTTCTCACTAATACCAATCTCTTTATCTTGTGATGTAAATTCTTGTAGACTACGTACTCTACTTTGTACCTCATTCGATTTTTGATTTATCGCATATAGATAAGTTTTTGTTTCTTCATCTACATGAATATTACCAACCTTTATTAAATCTATAAACGCTTGTATAGCTGAAACAGGTGCTTTTAAATCATGAGCTACATCGGCTAAGAACTTTTTACGTTCATTTAATAGTGTTGTAAGTTCATTAGTTCTTATTTCGACTTCATGTTCAAGATTCTTTGTTAGTTTCTCATTTTCTTTTATTATCATCTTGTTCCTATGTATCATCATAATAGAAAATAACATTACAATCATAAATCCACAGTATTCTGTTTGCCACCCCGTAAATATAGGCTCAAACCTGTTACTAGTTACTACATCAAATAATACACTAATACCAAACACAATGCTCACTGAAACTAAAATATAAGAACTTATATGCTCAGAACATGTCTTTTTATAGATTGAAGCCAGTGAAGACACAAGTATATAAATAAATACAATATATTTATATATATCTATTAATTTTCCATACATATCAACAAAATATATATCATATGGGAGAAGAATAACTGGTATCACAATAGATATGATACACATTGTAATTCCTAATGGTAAAATTAAAAATCTATATCCTTTATTTCCTTCTATTTTTGATATACTTCCATTTATACAAATAATACATAAGACTGCTATAAAATATGATGAATCTTCAACTGCATATGTAAAATTCACTAAAGGAAGTCCCAATAAATGTACAAAGGGATATGATACATGTATTGCAAAGAAAATACACATACATCCAAAATAAAAGTAGAGTTTACTTTTTTTTGATAAAAACCAAACAGCCAATGAAAATATAGCTATTGCAAAAGTTGTGAAACAAATTATACTATAAAAAAGTAATCGATAAAATATCATATTGCTTACGTCTTTTGTTTCCCCTAATGCAGGTGGATAATACATACCACTATAATAATGTGAGAAATTAGATACATTGATTATAATTTCTGTATCTTTCTTTGCAACAAAACTCACTACTGAATTTTTAATTTTAGGTCTATACTTCTCTGTGCCTATATCTCCTAATTTGGAAACTAATTCTCCATTTATCCACACTTCACTTGCACAAAAAATTTCAGGAATCTCTAAACTTAATACCTTATCCTTACCTTCATTTTTTATTCTCATACGATAAGTTGCATTGCCATAAGGTGATTGGTTCTCTTTTCTCATCGAGAAATCTGGATATTGACCTATAAAAATGTATTCTGGTTTTATATGTTTTTCTATAAAATTATTTGGTTTATATATTTTATGATTATAAAACTCCCAGTCATCTATTAGGAATACAAGTTTATTTTTAGTAAAAGTATCATTATTTATAGTTAAAATTCCATTACTTGCTCTAATAGACTTATATGTATATTTATTATCATATTTATACAGAAGATTTAATCCTGTTATTGCCAACAGAGAGACTATCAATACAATGAGCGTTCCTTTTAGCATATTATACTTTTTCATTGCATCAACCACATCTCTTTCATAGTAGTACTAAATAAAACAAGAACTATTTATTGATTCCAGTATCTCACTTATGGTACAAACTTATATCCTTTTCCCCATACGGTTTGAATGTATTGATGTTCTCTGCTTAAAGAATTAATTTTTTTCCTCATCTGTGCAATATGAACCTGTACTGTATGTTGTTCTCCAATATCAGGCATTTTCCAAACTTGATTATATATTTCTATTTTTGAAAATACTTGTTCTTTATTTTCAGCTAGAAACAACAGTATTTCAAACTCCATGGTGGTTAAGTCAATACTTTTTTCGTCAAAAGTTACTTTTCTTGAATTCACATTTATTACTAAAGATGAAAACTTTAACACATTAGGAACTGATGTAATGTTTTTATATTGCCTCATACGAGCATATATTCTAAGTTCAAGCTCTTTTAAGCTATATGGTTTTGTTATATAGTCATCCCCTCCAGCTAAGAATCCCTGAACTCTTTTTTCTTCATGTTCATAATTAGATAAAAATATTATAGGTATGTTAACCTTTTCTTTTATAAGATTGCATACCTTATATCCATCTAAATCTGGCAATGAGATATCTAGAATTATACAATCTAAAACTACACTTTCTACTATCTTCATAGCACCTCTAGCTGTCTTAGATGTATATACATTAAAACCTATATTTGAAAAATAAATTTGATTTATATTTAAAATATCAACATCATCATCTACAATTAGTAAGTTATACATTACACCACTCCATTCAAAAATATTTCAATCATAGTATCAGATTTTAATTATTACAAATTATGATGTTTTATTTTTTATATAACTGGTATTATTATTTTATAATATCTTTACAAACTAGACTATAAAACTTAAGTATTTTTGAATAATTCTTGAATATTTTATTAAATATTAAGATTCATTATTAAATACTAATCAAAGTCTCCGATTGTTGGAAAATGGAGCTTAAGGCGATTTTATATTATAAATTTATTATTTCTCTATAAACTTGTTCATCAGCTAGTTTGAGTATTGATTTATGTCGTTTATATAGTTATAATATAAAATAAATTGGATTATTTTGGTAAATATATTGTTACAAAAAGTTTATATTTCGCATCTTAAAGTTTATAAAAGCTTTATTTTATTATTATAATTGTATTATGCTTTTTTAAAAATTCCCCTTTTCCAACAAATGGCTACTTTAAAAGCCAAAACTCCGTATATCAAATTAAATCTAACTACTAAATAATATAGTATTTAGTTGTTTTATATTTTTGTTAAATTTAAAACAAAAAAAGGCTATGCAATATAAAATTATATTCATAGCCGGTTGCACCACTAACTCCATATACCTCTAGATGCCCAATAATAAGGTATACTTCTCAGTTTCTAAAATATTTGTGTTGAAAAATTTTAATACATTTTAATAAATTTCCTTTTTATTCTAACATTGTAATATTATTTTGTCAATATTTCAATGTTCTTTAGAGATAATGCACTAAAATATCTATTATATAATTAAACTATTTGAATTTCTATCACCAATAATAGACAATACCCTGCAAGTTATGGCAACATTTTTATGTGCTTATCTTACAGGGTAATATATCTATTTTATATTAAATATTCATTTTATTGATTAACTTTAATAAATCCTTTTTCTGAAACAAGTGCTTGTCCTTCATCACTCAAGATATAATCGATTAAAGCTTTACCTTTTTCTGATAAATTATCTTCTTTATTAACTAATATAAATGGTCTTGATATTGGATATTTATTAGCTATTACATTTGCATCAGTTGCTTCAACATCATTTATTTTCAGACTATTAACCTTTTCATCAACATATCCAAATGATATATATCCTATAGCATTTTCATTTCCTTCAACTGTAGTTTTTATATTTCCTGAACCATCACTTATTTGTGCATCTTTAGTTAATTCTTCTGATTTGAATCCTACAATTTCTTGGAATCCATCTCTAGTTCCTGAACCTTCTTCTCTTGATACGATTACTATTGGTGCATCATTTCCTCCTACGTCTTTCCAGTTAGTTATCTTTCCTGTATAAATACCTTTAACATCATCCATTGTTAGATTTTTTACTGGATTAGCAGTATTAGTTATCAATGCTATACCATCTATCGCTATCTTAGTTTCCTTTAATCCAGCACTTTTTTCTTCATCTTTTAAATCTCTTGAACTCATTCCTATCTCAGATGTTCCTTCTATAGCATTTTTTATACCTCCAGAAGAACCAATCTGTTGTACTTCTACACTAACACCTTGATTTTTTTCCTGAAACTTTTCTCCGATAGTTTCCATAAGAGGACCTATTGAAGTCGAACCTGAAACAGAAACTTTATTTGAGTCTCCTGAACCTCCTGATCCAGAACCACATCCTACTGCTAAAACTCCAACTAACATTGTACTAGCTAAAAGAACTCCTATTTTCTTTTTAAACATTTCACTTACCCCCGCTTATATTTTAATTTTTTTATTGTCACATTTTCTATATTTTAATAATACATATTTTTTGTTAAGTGAATATTAGAGCGAGGTTAAGTAAGTGTAAATATTGTTAAATGCATGTAAAGATTTAATTTTGTACGGTATATTTCAAATTATATTAATTTTTTTAAGTTTTCTTTGAAGTATATGAATATCATACAACATATGTCATTATTATAAGAGTTTTCTAAAACTATTGATTTACTATATTTTATAACTCTTTTTCTAGTTTCTTAACTAAACCAGCAAATACATTTAAAGCTTCCTCTATAGATTCTTTTTTTGTCATATCTACACCAGCAGTCTTTAATTGTTCTAAAGGATACTCTGACCCTCCACTTTTTAAAAAGTTTATATATCTATCTACAGCAGTACCTCCTTCTGAAAGTATCTGTTGGCTTAGAGCACTTGCAGCCGAAAACCCTGTAGCATACTTATATACATAGAAGTTTGAATAAAAATGAGGAATTCTAGCCCACTCTATTCCTATTTGTTTATCTACTATTGCAGATTTTCCATAATACTTTTCATTTAGTTCATAGTATATATCAGTAAATTCATCAGCTGTAAGTGGCTCTCCACCCTCTACTCTTCCATGTACAATTTTTTCAAATTCAGCAAACATAGTTTGTCTATGGACTGTAGTCCTAAATTGTTCCAAATAATAATTTAGTAGATATATAGTTTCATCTTTAGACTTAGAGTTTTCTAATAAATAATTTATAAGAAGTAATTCATTTAAAGTAGAAGCAACTTCCGCAACGAATATTTTATAGTCTGAATATAAAAATGGCTGACTTGTTCTTGAATAATGACTATGGACAGAGTGGCCCAATTCATGAATTAAAGTAAATAGAGAATTAAGGTCATTTTTATAGCTCATTAATATATAAGGATGCGAATCATAACTTCCCCAAGAATAAGCTCCTCCTTTTTTACCTTCATTATCATATACATCAATCCAACCTTCTTCAAAAGCATTTTTTATGACTTTCAAGTATTCTTCTCCCAAAGGCTTAAGTGCCTCTAATATGATATCCTGTGCTTTGTCATATGGTATATCCATGTCAAATTTATCTGTCAAAGGAACATATAAATCATACATGTGTATTTCACTTAACCCTAAAAATTTCTTTTTAAGTTCAACATATTTATTCAAAGTAGGGAGACTTTCATCTATAGCTGATATAAGATTATTGTAGACATCTAAACTTACATCATCTGAAAATAAAGAAGCTTCTATTGCTGAATTATATTTTCTAGTTTTTGCATAAAATATCTCTGACTTTACCCCACCATAAAGTGTTGATGCAAATGTATTTTTATACTTTCCATAAGTTGAAAATACACCTTCAAAAGCTTCTTTTCTAACTCTACCATTTTTACTTTTTATAAATAAAGAGTAATTAGAATGAGAAAGCTTAACTTTATTACCTTCTTCATCTTCTATCTCAGGAAATTCCATATCTGCATATGTTAACATATCATATACATTTTCTGGAACTGTTGATAGTTCTGATGTAGCTGCAAGTATTTCTTCTTCTCTTTCGCTTAAAGTATGGGGTTTATCTCTTAATATATCCTTGATATACTTTGCATAAAAAGACAATTTCTCATCCTTTAAATATTCATTTAATTTATTCTCTTCTATAGCCAGTATCTCTGGAACTATATAAGAAGTAGCCACACCCAAATCAGTTGATAACATTTCTGTCTTAGTAGCTCTACCTTGATTGTCATTAATTCTAGTGTCTTCATGTTGTTTCATATGAGTATATACATATAGATTTTGAACAATCCTAGATGCATTTTCAGAGATATTTAATACTTTATATAAATTCTCTTTACTCTCAGAAACTTTACCTTTATATCCTTTTACCTCTTGAATAAGATTTTTTACTTTGCTTATATCTTTTTCGATGTCTTCTTTACTAGAATACATCTTATCTATCTTCCACTTATACTTTTCTTCCATTGTACTTCTATCAGTTCCCATATAATACACCTCTATTTTGATTTGTTTTTATATTTTATTCTCTTTACAAAATATATTGTATATATTTTAGTCCAAATAATCTACATTTATTACTCCTTCTATCATATTTATTTCTTTCATAACATCATGTAAGTGTATTCTTTTGCCATACGATACAAAAAAATTAACCTTCCAGTATTCTTCATTACGACATTCTATTTCCATGTTTCTTACAATAAGTTGATTTTTTTCAAATTTATCATATAAAAAAGGTATTGAATCCAGATTATTTAGTTTTAATATCAGCACATTTTTTTCTTGACTGAATAGAAAAGTATTTATTATTCTAAGTACAAATAATGCTATCATTACAAATAGCCCGCCTAAAATTGACAATTCGTAATAACCATAACCTACTGCTATTCCAATACATGCAGTTGCCCACATACCAGCAGCTGTAGTAAGTCCCTTTACTCCACCTTTATTTTTTAAAATTGCTCCTGCACCTAAAAAACCAATTCCAGATAGTACTTGGGCAGGCATTCTTGCTGGGTCAGCATTTGTATATAAATTATAATCAAAAAATAACTGAATTGAAGTTATCGAAACAATACAAGAACCTATTGCTATTAATATATGTGTCCTAAATCCTGCAAATTGCCTTATTTTTTCTCTCTCTAAACCTATTATTCCTCCTATTATTAGGGCTAAAAATAATCTTATTGCTATCTCCTTGCTTCCTATATCAACCATAATATAAAACCCTCCTGACTTAATCATAATTATGTCCTACAGATAATCTACACATCAGAAATAATATTTTATATCTTAATATTATTATTAATATATGTAAAATATGGCTATCTGTTAGTTTTTGATACAAAAAAACCCACAACTGTGGGCTATTTGCATAAGTACATGTATTTATTTATTAATATATCTATTTTCTTACTTGATTCTACTAACTCTTCTTGAAATATTTCTGGATATTCTATGTATGTATTTATCTCTTCCCTAACTGCTTCAATCTCATTTTTTAACGCTTCTAATTCATTGTTCGCCATAATAATCACCACTATTACAAATTTGTATATTTTTATATACATTTTATCAAACAATATTATATTTTGTCAATATTATGTCAATAAAACTTACTATAAAAGTGCTTCAACTTGGGTACTGTATACCTAGATACTAAGCCTACAAACATACCCGTTACTAATGATGCCATTAACATAAATGGTAAGTATCCTATAGCAAGTATATTTTCTATAATTAAACTTGCAACTATTAATTGACCTATATTATGCCCTATTGCACCTATAATGCTTATTCCTATCAATGATAAACCTTTTATTTTACTTGCTAAATACATAAATAAAAGACTTAAATAAGCTCCTCCTATACTAAATAGAAGATAAGACAAAGGACCTGCGAATATTGATGACAAAATTACCCTGATAGTAACAATTATAACAGTATCTTTGACACCTAACAACATTAATGAAATTAAAGTTATAATATTGCTCAAACCCAATTTTGCCCCTGGAAATATAACTATAAGAGGATTTGGTATGTATGTCTCTAATACATATAAAGCTAAACTATACCCTATCATAAGACCTAAAAATGTCATTTTTCTAGTTTTCATTAAGTTAACTCCTTCAAAATTTATCTATCATCTTACATTATAATACAAAATATATAAAAACACCTAGTTTAGATTAAAATATTTTTCAATTTGTTTAGAATAAATATTAGTGATTTCAATGTTCAATTGCCTCTATACTTCTTGACTTTTTGTATCATACTTGTTACAATTTTAATGATAATGAATTTCATTAGGAGGTGCTAATAATGACTGTTTACGATTTAAAAATAGGAGAAAAAGGACTTATTAATAGTATAGATGGAGATATTAAATTATCTAAAAGATTACTTGCACTTGGATGTATAAATAGTACTGAAATAGAAGTTAAAAAGGTTGCTCCATTTGGAGACCCAATTATAATCAGATTTAGAGGTTTTGACCTTGCTATTAGAAAATCTGATGCTAAAAATATTTCTTTACAATAATAGAGGAGGAGCTACCCGTGATTAATGTAGCATTATTAGGAAACCCAAATGTTGGTAAAACTACTGTTTTTAACCTACTTACAGGTTCAAATCAATATGTAGGTAACTGGCCTGGTGTTACTATAGAAAAAAAAGAAGGATTTATTGGGAAAGAAATAAAGGTTGTAGATTTACCAGGTATATATGCAATGGATACTTTCTCAAATGAAGAAAAAGTTTCTAAGTCATATTTAGAAAATGAAGATGTTGATGTAATAGTAAATGTAGTGGATGCCTCTAACTTATCGAGAAACCTGTATTTAACAACTCAACTTATGCAATTTAAAAAACCTATAGTTATACTGCTTAATATGCTAGATATAGCAGAATCTAAAGGTATTAATATAGATGCTAAAAAATTAGGTGAAGAACTTGGAGTAATCGTTGTTCCAATTATTGCAAAAAAGAAAAATGGCGTTGAGAAAATAGAAGAAGAAATTAAAGGAGCTACCCAAAAAGCTTTTATATATCAAACAAATTTTGGAAGTGAAACAGAAACATACAAAAAATTAGAATCCATGTTATCAAGATGTACAAAAACTACATATACACACAAAAAATCTATCAGTGATAAAATAGACAATATAGTTTTAAACCCCATATTAGCCTATCCAATATTTATTGGTGTATTGTTCCTCTTATTTAAATTTACTTTTGATTGGGTTGGAGGGCCACTACAAGAGGGCTTTGCTAGTCTTATAGAAACTTATATCTCTACACCTGCTAGTGATATGTTATCTAACTCTAGTCCATGGTTTAAGTCACTTATAGTTGATGGTATAATTGGAGGTGTTGGTGGTACTTTACCATTCTTCCCTTTAATATTTACATTATTTTTTGGTATATCATTATTTGAAGATAGTGGATATATGTCAAGAACAGCATTTTTAATGGATAAAGTTATGAGAAAAGTTGGTCTATCTGGTAAAGCTTTTATACCTATAGTTATGGGTATGGGATGTTCTTCTCCAGCTATAATGGCAACTAGAACATTGGAAAGCGAAAAAGACAGAAGGGTTACAGCTCTTATTGCACCACTTATGACTTGTGGAGCAAAACTACCTATATATGCACTATTTGTAGCTATATTCTTTCCACATAATGCTGCTTTAGTGACTACATCACTATATTTAGTTGGTATAGTTATGGCAATCGTAATTGCATTATTCTTAAATAAAACAGCATTTAAAACAGAGGCTGAGCCATTTATATTAGAATTACCAGAATATAGAGTTCCTACTATAGATGCACTTATTAAAAATACATGGAACAAATCAAAAGGTTTCTTAATAAGAGTTGTTACTGTTATGTTTGCAATGTCAGTTGTAATTTGGGGACTTTCTTCATTTAATGTCTTTGGATATACAGAAGATATAAATGTAAGCTTTTTAGCTACTTTGGGGCATATTATAGCTCCTATATTCAAGCCTCTTGGTTTTGATGACTGGAGAACTTCAGTTGCCATTTTAAGTGGTCTTGGAGCAAAAGAAATCGTAGTAAACTCTTTAAATATACTATATGGCAATCTAACTGTTGTATTGCCAACAATATTTAATGGAGTTACTGCATATACTTTCTTGATATTTACTGCTTTATATACTCCATGTATAGCTGCACTTGCAACTATGAAAAAAGAATATGGTAATAAGATGATGTTTGCATCATTTGCATATCAGTTTATATTAGCATGGATAATGGCATTTATAGTTAAAAGTATTGGTGGAGTATTATTTATGGGTAATTCAGTAATGGAAGCTTTGATAGGCGGAATAATTATAGTCATCGCATTTGTGATTTTATTTAACAAATTCAAATCTACAAAGAATGGAGACGGTTGTAGTGGATGCTCTGGTTGTTCTGGATGTCCAAGTTCTAATTCTTGCTCAGATGATAAAAATAATAAAAAGAGCAGTACACACTAATATAGAAATATTTTAATTTGAAAATAAATTTAAAGAACTATCTTTTACACATAGTTTTACAAAAATCTTATTATAAAATAGAAGAAGCTATCACACAAACAATTTTAAATTGTTATGTGATAGCTTCTTTTACTTGTTAAGCTTCTTACTACCTAACTTCATGGGAACTTAGTATCTTTTGGAATACTTGGGTCTACTCCTCTTAATGTAGGTATTTCTCCACATATTAATTGTATAGGTATTATAAAGTTGAATGTTTGATAATAAGGATTATCTATAATGATACTTATAAACTTTATCTTCCTGCTATGATACAGTTACAATATAGTTAAAAAATTATCCAGTTAATCATTAACCTTTAAGTAATGAATTATCACTCAATCATTAATCTATTTAATAGATTAATCTTCTTTTTTTTGTATCTCATATGTTTCTTCACTATCATATAATTCTTTGAATAATCTTGCAGTTTTTTTACCTGCTTTTGCATAAGCTTTTCCGACTTCAATGCCAGTATCACGATATGCATTCCCAATTTTTTTAGAAGAAGATACAATATTCTCTATTTCTTTTTTTATACTATTCATATATATTCCACCTTTCTAAAGCCTTGATTTTTATTTTAAGTAGAGTATACTATTATATAATATTATACACAATGTATAGATTTTAATATTTTATATGAATTTATATAATTTAAATTATATTTGTATATATTTATACATATATTAAAAAATTATTAAAGACTATTGGAGACAATTAGAATATGAAAAAAGAAAGAAGAGATATAAGAAAATCAAGAGAATCAATAAAACAAGCCTTTATTAAACTAAGTATAAACCATGATATTAATAAAATTACTGTGAAAGAAATTTTAGAATTAGCTGATGTAAGTAGGGGGACATTTTATGCTCATTTTAAAGATATTTACGAAGTTCAAGAGCAAATAGAAGAAGAACTCTTCAATAAATGCCTGTCTGTAATGAAAGAAAGCAGTATTTACGATATAGTTGAAAATCCATATCCTCAAATTTTAGAGGTTGTTATTTTCTTCCAAAAACATGCAAGTACAATTAAAAATTTATCTTGTAATGGTAGAAATGCATCTTTCTTTTATAAATACAAAGATATACTAAAAAAAGGACTCCAAGAAAGTAGTCACACAATAAAAGATAAAAAAACTGTAGACATTTTAGATGCTTGTATTATAGGAGGAATTATAGACGGCTGTTTAGAGATGATTTCTAAAGAGTATAGCGAAAACAATATAGAAACAGCAGAAAAGACTGCAAAAACTATTAGCACATTTATTGCACATGGTATGAATGGGCTAAAAAATAAAATCTAAAATAAAAATGTCTCAAAACAAACCATAAGAGTAATTTTGAGACATTTATTTTTATATTATTCGTATTTATTATTTACTCATATCTTTAGATTTATCTATAGCAGCAACAATAGATTTTATAACTGCTGATCTAAACCCTTCTTCTTCTAACACTCTAACTGCTTCTATAGTAGTCCCTGCTGGAGAACAAACCATATCTTTTAATTCACCTGGATGTTTACCAGTTTCAAGAACCATCTTAGCTGACCCCATAACTGCTTGTGATGTAAATTTATAAGCTTGTTGTCTTGGCATACCAGCTAATACTGCTGCATCTGCCATAGCTTCTATAAACATAAATACATATGCAGGAGAAGACCCACTAACACCTGTAACAGTATCCATTAAATATTCTGATACTATCTCTGCCTCTCCAAATGATTCAAATAAAGCCTTAATCGTATTTAGTTCTTCATCAGTTACATTATTATTTTTACAAAGGGCCGACATTCCTTCCCCAACAAGAGCTGGAGTATTTGGCATTACTCTTACTATTTTTTTATCTGAACCTATAATATTTTCTAATGCTTCTATAGTTTTTCCTGCTGCTATTGATACTATTATTTTATCTGCATCTATTAATTCTTTAAGTGGAGTTAAAGCTTTTTCACATATATTAGGCTTAAGTGCCACTAGTATTACATCAGAATTTGAAACAGCTACCTTTGAATCAGTTGTAGTGTTTACTGGAAATTCTGCTTTTACTTTATCTAAAGCAATTTGGCTTAAGTCTGATACAGTTATATCTTCTGCTTTTACTAGACCTGATTTTACTATACCACCTATCATTGCACTTCCCATATTTCCTGAACCAATAAATCCTAAAGTTTTCATATCAAATCTCCTTTTTTCTATTAGTTTTTATTTTAAAGTAGCTAAATTAACTATATTTTAACTGCTTAAAATTGTCTTATACTCATGAAATTTAACCTCATTATATTAATATAATTTATTCCTATTGTAAGGCTTATTAAATATAAATTTAACGATTTTTTCATTAAACTTAACGAGCTAACTTCCAATTTAGAAAGTTAGCTCATAATTAATCTTAAATTTTTCAAATGGTATCTAATAGTATATACTCTATTATACCAGTTGCGTTTTTATATGGTAATAAGTTTTGTTAACAAACAATCCTAGAATGTTTGCTCAGTTCTTCCTATTATCTCATCTTGTAGTGTTCTACTTAGATTATTAAAATGGTCACTATATCCTGCTACTCTAACTATTAAGTCTTTATAATCTTGAGGATTCTTTTGAGCTTCTAATAATACGTTTTTATCAAATACATTGAATTGTATATGATGTCCATCCATATTAAAGTATGCTCTTACTAGATTCGCCATATTATCCAATCCTTTTTCCCCTTGAACTACTGATGGTGCAAATCTTTGATTTAATAATGTTCCACCAGTTTTTATATGGTCCATCTTAGCACAAGATTTTATAACTGCTGTAGGCCCATTAGTATCCCCACCTTTTTCAGGTGAGATTCCCTCTGAAACTGGTTTTGCACAAAGTCTACCATTTGGACTTGCTCCCATAATTTCACCAAAGTATACATGACAAGTTGTTGGTAGCATATCTACTCTATATTCTCCACCACAAACAGTTGGTCTACCAGTTACCTCATTATAATATGTGTTGAATATATCTTGCATTATTTCATCAGCATAATCATCATCATTTCCATATTTAGGAGTCTTATTTGAAACTAAATTAAATATAGCTTCGTATCCTTCAAAGTTAGCATCAAGTGCTTTAAGTAATGTATCCATATCGAATTTCTTCTTATCGAATACATTATATTTTATTGCTGTTAAACTATCTGTTATAGTTCCTATACCAACACCTTGTATATACCTAGTGTTGTATCTCGCTCCACCTCTTTGATAGTCTTTACCTTTTTCTATACAATCATCAACTATTGTAGACATAAGTGGGCAAGGCATGTGTTTTGCACATATATTTTCTATTACAGCATTTCCTTCTATTTTTATATCAATCATATAATGTAATTGCTTTTTAAACGCATCAAATAATTCTTCATAAGATTTAAAACTTCTAGGGTCTCCAGTTTTAATACCTATTTGTTTTTTGTTAATTGGGTCATACCCATCATTTAATGTTAATTCAAGTATCTTTGGAATATTCATATATCCAGTTAAAACATATGCTTCTTTACCAAAACATCCAGTTTCAACACAACCACTAGTTCCACCAAGTCTTGCATCTTCTATAGTCTTTCCAGCTTCCATAAGCTCTTGTACTATTGCTTCAGTATTATAAAATGCTGGTTGCCCCCAACCTTTTCTTGATATTTCACAAGCTCTCTTTAAGAACTTTTGAGGAGTTTTTTTACTTATTTGAACGTTTGAGCTTGGTTGTATCAACTTCATCTCATCCATAACATCAAGTATTATATAACTAACTTCATTAACGCCATCTTGACCATCTGGGTTTATTCCACCAGTATTTATATTTGCAAAGTCTGTATATGTGCTACTTTCTTTTAATGTTATACCAACTTTTGGTGGTGCTGGTTGATTATTAAATTTAACCCATAAGCATTCAAGTAATTCTTGTGCTTTATCTCTATCTAGTATTCCGTTTTCTACATCTCTTTCATAGAAAGGATTTAAATGCTGGTCAAGTCTTCCTGGAGTAAAAGCATCCCATATATTAAGCTCAGTAGTAACCCCTATATGAACAAACCAGTACATTTGTATAGCTTGATGATAAGTTTCAGGTTTATGAGCTGGTACAACATCACAAGTTTCAGCAATTAGTAATAAATCTTTTTTCTTAGCTTCATCTGTTTCTTCTTCTGCCATTTGTCTTGCTTTCTCAGCATATCTCTTACCTAATATTACCATTGCATCACAAGCTATTGCCATAGCTTCTAAATCAGCTTTCTTATTATATGCATCTAAATCATTAAGAAAATCTAACTCTTTTAGTCTTGCTTCTACATCTTTCTTTAAATCTAAAAACCCTTTTTTATATATTGTATCTCCACAAACTGTATGTCCAGGAGCTCTTTGCTCCATAAACTCTGTGAACATACCTGCTTCATATGCTGCTAACCATTCAGGTGTCATTGCATTTATTATTTTTTCTCTTGTTTGTCTCTTTTTCCAGAAAGGTATTATTTCTTCCTGTTGTATTTTTTTAGCTTCTTCAGATACACTGAAATTTATTATATCTCTATTGTGCATTACATCTAAATCTTCTAAAGTATGACAACAAATTTCTGGATATGTTGGTGCTCCATTAGGAGAATCACCTTTTTCACCTACTATTAATTCGCCATCATTTATGCTAAGAGTTCTATTCTCTATATAATGCTTAAATGATAAAGCACGAAGTACAGGAATCTCTACACTTCCCTCGTATTTTTTATAAGCTTCTGTCATAAGTACTGCTCTTTCAATAGATATGTGTGGTTCTGCATTAACACTTTCTTCTCTTAATTTTTTAGTTCTCTCAAAAGTTCCTCTTGACATTTTATTACCCCCCAATCTTAGTATTGAAATTACTTGCTTCAAACAGCTCTTTTATTTCTTCTAATTTTTCTTCAGTTGGTCTTTGTAATTCTTCTCCCTCATACTTTTTATATATCTTATCATACTTATGTTTACCAATATTATGATATGGAAGAAGACTTACATCTTTTATATTCAAAGGTTTTAAAAACTCTATCATTTTTTTAACCTCTAAATTTTCATCATCTACATTTACTCCTACAATTAATGGTATTCTTATATTTATATTAGCTCCTAATTCACTCAAAAGTTTAACATTTTTTAATATCAAGTCATTTGATTTTCCTGTAAATTTTATGTGCTTTTCTTCATCAATAAGCTTAATATCATATAAAAATAAATCTGCACATTTTGCAACTCTCTCATAATTTTCTGACTTTGCATAACCACAAGTATCAATTGCTACATGAATCCCCTTTGATTTGCACATATTTATTACTCCACAAATAAAATCCATATCTTGAGCCATTACTTCCCCACCTGATAGAGTTACTCCTCCACCTGATTCTTCATAAAAAATTCTATCTTTCTCTATCTCTTTAACCAAGTTTTTTACAGAATACTCTTGACCAACAATCTCTCTTGCATTATTTACACAATAGTCTAAGCAAGTTTCACAAAATTCACACTTGTCTTGGTCTAAACATATTTTTGTTTCCCCTTTGAAAATTGCTTTATGAGGGCATATGTTTATACATGCTTCACATCTTGAACATCTTTCCTCATTGTACAGAACTTGTTTTGTATATGTTTGACTCTCTGGATTATGACACCAAACACATTCAAGCGGACATCCTTTAAAAAAAACCGTACTTCTTATTCCTGGTCCATCATGTATACTACATTTTTGTAAATTTATAACTAATGGATTCATAATTTTTCACCCCTAAATAATATCCATTTCATTTTTTCACTTTTATGCAATTCTTCTTCATATACTATATCTATGAAAAGCATTTCTACAATTACATAATACTATATTTGTTATTATTTTGTCTATATTTTTTTAGTCATATTAAAAAATTTTATTTTATTATGATATTTATATTGATTTTATAAATTAAATTTAAATATTTATTAAATTTATTTTTATAAGTAAATATAGCTATAATACATAAACAATATATTATTTTTGTTAATTTAGATATATATGCTATAAAAATTAAATAAAAATAGAGACTACACTTTATCATGTAGTCTCTATCTCTCTAGTCATATTTAGAAATTCACATTTATTGTTACTGCTTTTCCGCCTCTATTTACTGTAATTTTTGTACTAGCTCCTTTTGAGAAAGTATATAATTTTTTATTTAGGTCATTCATACCTGTTATATTTGCATCTCCTACTTTAGTTATAATATCTCCTACTTTTACGCCAGCTTTTTCTGCTGATGAACCAGATACTACTTCTGCAACATAGACACCTTTATCAGTACTTAATTTTGTACCTGTAGCTGCTTCATAGTTTGATACATCTGTACCTTTTATACCTAAAGTCACTTTTTCATATTTTCCGTTTTTTATTACTTCTTCAACTATGCTTTTAGCTGTATTAATTGGTATTGCAAATCCTAATCCTTCTGCTTGAGAAGCCTTTGCTGTGTTTATACCAATTACTTGACCTTTTTGATTTAATAATGGTCCTCCACTATTTCCTGCATTTATACTTGCGTCAGTTTGTAATAAACCAGTCATATTAGTTTTTTCTGTTTGTATAGTTCTATCTAAACCACTTATTATCCCTTGAGTAACTGTTTTTTGGAAATCTAATCCAAGCGGATTACCTATTGCTATTGATATATCTCCAACTTTTACTTTATCACTATCAGCAAATTCTGCTGGTGTTAAACCAGTTTTATCAACTTTAACTATAGCTAAATCAAGTTGTTGGTCAAACCATACAACTTTACCTGAAGTTGTTGAACCATCATTAAATAGTACATTTACACTTGTAGCTTGACCATCTGATATAACATGAGAATTTGTAAGTATATAACCATTTGAATCTACTATGATTCCAGTTCCTACACCTTGTGTTTCAGTTGGAATTGCAAACATATTATTAGTATCAACGCTAGTTGTTGTAATCCCTACAACAGATGGTGTAGCTTTTTCTGCAACTGCTTGATAAATATTTTGACTCTTACCATCATCATTTACAACTATTGGCGTAGAGTTGCCTGTACTCTTACTTCCTAAATTATCTTTAACTAAAATTATTGTTAGTAAACTACTAAGTATTGAACTTATTATAGCGACTAATATTACTAAACTTATACCTTTCTTTCTTCTTGACATCTCATACCACTCCCTATCTAATATAATATAAATTATCAAAATATATTTTTCCCAATTTTTCATAAAAAAATGAAATCATCTATTTTGAGTAAACTCCTTTTCGATGATTTCATTATATTATTTTAATCTTAATTAAACCTTAACTATTTGAAATTATTTAAGTCTTTTTTCTAATTCTTCCTTTTCTTTTTCATAGCCTGGTTTTCCTAGTAAAGCAAACATATTTTTCTTATAGGCTTCTACTCCTGGTTGGTCAAATGGATTAACTCCCAATAAATATCCACTTATTCCACAAGCTTTTTCAAAGAAATACACTAAATACCCAAAATTATATTCATCTAATTGAGGTATATTTATTATTAAATTAGGCACTTTTCCATCTGTATGAGCTAATAGAGTTCCTTCAAAAGCTTTATGATTAACAAAATCTACAGTCTTACCTGCTAGATAGTTTAGACCATCTAAATCTACTTCTTCTGAATTTATAGTTATATTTCTCTTGCAGTTTTCAACATTAAGTACTGTCTCAAATAAAAGTCTTTTCCCATCTTGAATGTATTGACCCATAGAGTGTAAATCTGTTGAAAAATCTACAGAAGCAGGGAATAAACCTTTATTTTCTTTTCCTTCACTTTCTCCATAAAGCTGTTTCCACCACTCACTTACATAATGTAATTGAGGTTCGTAGTTAACCAATAGTTCTACATCTTTTCCTTTTCTATGTAAAATTGTTCTAGCAACAGCATATCTATAACTATCATTACTTTTTAAATCAGAATTTTGAAATGCTTCTCTAGCATCATTTGCACCTTTCATCATAGCATCAATATCAAGTCCTGCAGCAGCGATAGGAAGTAATCCAACTGCTGTTAATACAGAAAAACGACCACCCACATCATCTGGTATTACAAAAGTCTCATATCCTTCTTCTGTAGCTAACTGTCTAAGTGCACCTTTACTTGAATCTGTTGTTGCATAAATTCTGTTTTTCGCTTCTTCTTTACCATACTTTTTCTCTAAGTAGTCTTTAAATATTCTAAAAGCAAGAGCTGGTTCCGTAGTAGTTCCTGATTTAGATATTACATTTACAGAGATATCTTTGCCTTCAATTACATCCAATAAATCCATAATGTATGTTGAGCTTATATTATGTCCTACGAAATATACTTCTGGAGCCTTTCTCTGTTCTTTTTTAATTCCATTTCTAAAAGAATGACTTACCATATCTATAGCAGCTCTTGAACCTAAATAAGAGCCTCCTATACCTATTACTAGAAGAACATCTGAGTCAGATTTTATCTTTTCAGCAGATTTTTTTATTCTATCAAACTCTTCCTTATCATAATTTTCAGGAAGGTCTATCCAACCTAAAAAAGTATTTCCTAAACCTGTTTTGTTATGTAACATGTCATGCGCAACATCTACATATGGTTGCATAACATCTATTTCGTTTTGACAAAAAAACTCTGTAGCTTTACTATAATCAAAATTTATTTTTCCCATTTAAATCCCTCTTTTCAGCATATTCGTTTTAAAGAGATTATAACACAAAATATGGGTGTTTTTTTTAAAAGTTTGCCACAAAATTGTACATATATCACCATTTGTTATCAGGAAATCGGTTCTTCTAAATACTATAACTATCTACAAATCATAAATTTTTAATCAAATAAAATTATGAAAAATCATTACTTGTCTGAATTTTTAGTAAATACTAAAACGCCTTCATTGTGAATAGGTATACACCCAATATAACTATATTATAAATAACTAATTCAACAAAAAGAAACTCTAAACTTATCATTTAGAGTTTCTTTTTTTATTGATTTTCTATTTTAATTCTTATATTATCTTTAATCATTTCCCAATCTCTTAGCTATAACTTGTTGTGCTATGTTGACAGCATGGTCAGAAATTCTTTCTAGATTACTTATTACATCCAAATAAATAACTCCATTTTCTATACTACATAGATTATTATTTAATCTATACATATGATTAGCTCTACAAGATTTCTCCATTATATCAACCTGCTCTTCAATTTTTATAACCTTACAAGCCAAATCTACGTTATCCGTTCTCATTGATTCCAATGCATAAGTATATGCCGAAACAACTTTATTGTACATAACATCAAGTTCAGATTGTCCTTCTTCTGAGAAAGAAATATTTGAATCTATTGCAACTTGTGATAACTCAGCTATATTTTTAGCATGATCACCAATTCTTTCTATATCATTAACCGTGTTAAACAATGTATCTACAACTTCTCTCGAATCATCATCTAGAGGTGCCTTTGAAAGTTTAAGTAAGTAGTTCAAAATAGCTTTCTGCAAATCATTGATTAATCTTTCTCGTCTATATGTCTTGTCTATTTTTTCAGTTGAATGTTCTACTAAAGCTTCCATAGATGCATTTAAACTTTCCTTAGCCTTTTCACCCATACGAAGTGTTTCTTTTATCGTATTTGCAAGTGCTATAGAAGGAGTTTCTATCATTCTATCATCTATATATTTAATAGTCTTAGCTTCATCTTCATCTATATCGCCTTCTTTATCAGGAACAAGTTTTATTGCTAACTTTATGATAATCTTTGTAAATGGTAAAAGTATTAAGACAGATATTATATTAAACAGAGTATGTGTATTAGCTATTTGTCTTGCAACATTACTTGGGTCCCAACTTGTAACCATATTTACTACTGGTTTGTTTAATAATATTAAGAATATCACCGTTCCTAAAACATTAAAGATTAGATGCATCATAGCTGCTCTTCGTGCGTTTTTATTGGCACCAATACTCGATAACAGTGAAGTTACACATGTACCAATATTTTGACCATAAAGAATTGGCAATGCTGCAGATAATGGCACTAGACCTTCTGCCGCCAATGCAACCAACATACCCATAGAGGCACTTGAACTTTGTATTATTGCTGTAATCCCAAATCCCAATAATAATCCAAGTAGTGGATATCTACCAAATGTAACTAGTAAGTCAGTAAAGCCTTGATAGTCTCTTAGTGGCTCAACTGCCATTTTCATAAAATCCATACCTGTAAACAATATACCAAAACCTATAAGTATTTCGGCTATATTTTTTATCCTAGGCTTATTTCCAAATAAATAAAGTATAATACCTATACCTAATGCTACTGGAGCCATACCAGTTAAATCAAAAGATACCAATTGAGCTGTAACAGTAGTACCTATATTGGCACCCATTATGACCCCTATCGCCTGTTTTAAGGTCATTATACCTGCATTTACGAAACCGACAACCATTACAGTAGTAGCACTTGAACTTTGTATTACTGCTGTAACTCCTGTACCTACTAAAACTCCCATAAATAGGTTACTAGTAAGTAATTTTATTATCTTTTTTAGCTTTGTCCCAGCAGATTTTTGTAGACCTTCTCCCATAAGGTTCATACCATATAAGAACAGACCTAATCCACCCATTAGACTTATTATAATGTTCAAATTATTTCCTCCTTGTAAAGAGATTACTGTATCTAAAAATTTTTATAACCTATTGTATTTTATCAAATTATAGGAGTAGTAATGTTAAATTTATGTTAAATATTAAAAAATCATTAAATTTATGTTAAATTTTTGTATTATTGGTGTATTTTTGTATTATTTTTTCTGCACATTTTATACCATCAACTGCTGCTGTAACTATACCACCTGCATATCCTGCACCTTCACCACATGGATATAGATTCTTAACACTTATTGACTCTAAAGTATCCTCATCTCTTACTATTCTTATTGGCGATGATGACCTAGTTTCTACTCCAGTTAAAACGGCATCATACATTGCAAATCCATTCAATTTTTTATCAAGAGATATAAATGCCTCTCTCATAGTTTCTGTTACAAAGCTAGGCAAACATTCACTTAAATTTGTAAGTGTATATCCAGGTCTATATGATGGCTCAACACTTCCTAAATTTGTAGAAGTTTTATTATTGATAAAGTCTCCAACAAGTTGAACTGGTGCATTATAATTTTTTCCACCTAATTCAAAGGCTAATTTTTCATATTTTTGTTGGAAATGTACACCTGCTAGAGGATTATCACTCTTAAAATCTTCTGGAGTTATGTTTACTAAAAATGCACTGTTTGCATTTACTTTATCTCTTGCATGTTCACTCATACCATTTGTAACTATTTCAAAGTCATTTGATGCAGATGCTATGACACTACCACCTGGACACATACAAAAAGTATACGCTGTTCTTCCATTTGAAACGTGCTCTATAAGTCTATAATCAGCCGCTCCTAGTCTAGGATGATTGTAAAACTCCTTATATTGTGCTTTATTTATTAAATCTTGTGGGTGCTCAACTCTAGCTCCTATTGCAAAAGGTTTTTGAATTATTTTTACACCTCTTGAATACAACATTTCATAAGTATCTCTTGCACTATGCCCAACAGCTAATATAACTGTATCTGTATCTATTTTTTCAGTATCATTTATTGTTACAGATTGTATAGAATCATTTGATACAACTACATCTGTAACTTTTGAATTAAACCTAACTTGACCACCTAAATTTATTATTTCATTTCTTATATTTTTAACTACATTTTTTAATATATCTGTTCCTACATGTGGCTTATGTGAATATAAGATTTCATCTGGTGCTCCAAATTGAACCAGCTCTTCTAATACTTTTCTACATCGTATATCTTTTATTCTAGTTGTAAGTTTCCCATCTGAAAAAGTCCCTGCTCCACCTTCTCCAAATTGAACATTTGAATTATTTTTAAATTTTCTAGTCGTCCAAAAATCACTAATATCTTTAGTTCTATTGTCTACATCAAGACCTCTTTCAAGTATGATTGGTTCATAACCCATTTGAGCCAAAATCAAACCTGCAAACAAGCCTGCTGGTCCACTACCAATTACTAAAGGATTATTCTTTAATTTTTTATTACCCATGGTTACATTTACATATCTGAATTCCTTTATTTTTGTTACATCTTTTATTTTTGAACTGAGTATTTTATTTTCATCTTTAACTTCTACATCTACAGAATAAACAAACTCCATTTTCCCTTTTTTTCTAGCATCTATAGATTCTTTATATATACTGTATTTGACTAAGTTTTTTTCCTTTATTCTTAGCTTCTTAAGTACAATATCTTTTAATAAAGATATATCTTTATCTATTCCAAGTTTTATATTAGATACTCTTAACATATTGTTTTCCTCTCTTAGATTGTAATATAAAAAAGCTAGGGTTATTCCTAGCTTTCTACAAATATAACTTCTATATTCTCTTTTACTAGATTTTCTACCCAAATCTCGTCTAACACAAAATTCTTTATTTTATTTACAACAATTGCTTTATCTAAATCTTTTTTCAAGTTTTTTACTAAGGCCATTGCTTCAACTGACTTATTCAATCTTTCAATATACAGAGAATTCACTTTAATTAATACAACCCTTAATTCGCACACATATAACTCTTCACTACCTAAAGTAATTTCATCATCATAGTTATACACACTAAATTCATGTACATTTTCGTAAGATGTTATATTTTCTATTCCTACATAGTCCATTTATTTATCCTCTTTTAGTTATAAGGCCTCTTATAACTTTCATGTTATTAAACACTTTTTCTAAGAAGTTTTCTGCTTCTTCATTATCTAAAAGATTTATTTCAAGGTTATCATTTTCTATAATTCCTTTAGATTTGCAGTATTCTTTTGCTATTTCTGTTAGTTCATTTTTTTTATCCATAGATAAATCGAACTCTTTATAGTCTATTATTATATATTGTTTGGTATCAGGTGATACACCATTATTATATCCTATTTCTATATGATAAATAACTGCATATATTTCTTCTCCATTGTACACAGGTACTGCTGGATTAGATTTTATAAAGTTCGTTGACACAGCAATTGCATTTCCTAAACTAAGACTCATTATTAATACCTCTTTCTCAACATTATACATATATTATACTATATATTCTTTACCTATGACTTAAAGCTTTTTATAATTAATTAAGATATTTTTAAATCTTTGTATCTTTTTCCTAACGTACTAGAACTTATATCATATTTTTTTGATATTTGTACTTGAGTTATAGATTGTCCTGCTTCTTTCTTAACATAATATTCAACAGCAGCTGCCCAACCATTTTCAGCTCCTTTTATATTTTCATGTTTTTTCTTATACTCATTCCAAAATTCTATACAGGCATCTATATTTTCTTCTTCTACATTTTCTTTAAGAGTATCTAAAACTTTGCACTCTATTTCAGCTAATTCATTTTCTGAATTAACTTTTGTGCCTTTCTTATCTCTTTCTCTCTTTAAGTATTCAGCTATACTTGGGTCTAAAAGCTGTTGTATATACTTGTATAGTATATGTGTATGATAAATTAAGAAAGTCTTCA
This sequence comes from Clostridioides difficile, assembly GCA_012955965.1. Lineage (GTDB taxonomy): Bacteria > Bacillota > Clostridia > Peptostreptococcales > Peptostreptococcaceae > Clostridioides > Clostridioides difficile_G. Next base: position 39,584 of record JABBZI010000007.1, on the reverse strand, counting down.
TATCTTTGTATAAGTCTTGATATTGATTAAATAAATTCATAACATCTTTTAATATTATGTCTTTAACTTCATTTGATATACTTATAGTTACATCTATAAGTATGTTAGTTCCTTCAATATCAATAATTCTAGCTATCATACAACTTCCGCTTTTAAAACTTCTTAGAAGTTTTACATCTTCTGTGTAAAGTTCATTCCCACTTAAACAATCTTTTAATACTATTCTTCCCACAGAAACTTCTTTTACTTCATAAATACTTACATATGATTCAAATAGACTTTTTAATATTGATACTTCTGATTGACTTAGGTTTGCACCATTTTCTTCAAGAAACCCAACTGTCATGACCTTTTTATTTTCCATTATGTGGTCTTGTATTAAATAAGTATTAAAAAATCTTTCAAACTTTTCATTTACACTATCATTTTGCATTATATAAAACATTTCTTTAGCTTTTTCGCATTCGTCTTTGAATTTATCCTGTCTTGAATAATCATATAACTTTGAATATAAATCTGTATATTGTTTTTGTGAAAGTTCAGTTTTTCTGCATGCTCTTTCTGAAACAATATCTTTATTTAAACAACACTTCTTGTATTTTTTGCCACTTCCACAAGGGCATAGCTCATTTCTCCCTAACAATATGACTTCCACTCCCTTATTATTAAATTAAAGTACAATTTGTTATTATACCATTTTTTTATTAATCAATCTATAGTATAAGTAAATATTCTCTTAAATTCACTTATATTTTGGTATAATATATTAACTTTAATTAGGATTTCGATAAAATCACTAACAATCCCTCTTGTAGAAATGGATTATCGTAAAACTAATTCCTCTATAAAATTTTATTAATTGATAATAGTTTTTTACTTTATCTATTCTTTTTTGTTATATGACTCTAATTGTCATTTTACATTCAACAATATTGTCTTTTCCTCGTTCATACTCATTAGAAATGTTTTGAACATCTAAATTACTCGCTTTCAATTTGTTAATTTCTATTTTTTCAAGTTTATTATTTAGATTTAAATTCTTCATTAAACCTTCAATTTTCAATACATTCTCAAGCTCACCATTAACTTTTATTTCTAAATTAACTTGTTTTTTATTATTATTATCTAAGCTGCTTTCTTGGTTAATATATTCTATATTTACTATATCTCTCAGTTTATTTTCTACTAATAACACCATATCTTTATCTGTTTTTTTATCTAAAAATGAATTATTAAAATTACTTTTTAATTCTTCATTTCCATTTAATTCAACATTTTCTATATATTTATCATCTTTATAACTATTATCCTTTATCTGATAATTATCTTGCTTATTTATTTTATTCATTAGATTTTGTTTTTCTTTCTTCAAATTAGTCAAGTTTTTTTCTAGTGGACTTAATATTATATTAGTAGCTAATACAATAATTAATATGAACAATATTTTAAGTAGATTTTTTTCTCTATTATTTAATCTCAAAAATAATCACCCATCTAACTTTTTATTCTAAATTTGTAATTTTCTCCATCTCTTACGATACTGTCTATATAATAATCTTTTATGTATCTTATTTTTCTTAGATTATTTAAAATATCTAAATCATTACATACTCCTTCCATTTCCAGCTTATTTTTATCTATTGATATTTTAGTAATGTTACTTATTCCTACAATTTCATATATTTTTTTTATTTCATTAAGTTTTATTTTAGAAAATTTCTCTCTAGCCTTTTCAGCAACTGGTATAGTCTGTTTTGGTTCATTTATTGAATTATTTTTACTTATATAATTTTTAAGTTCATTTATCGATTTCATATAAATAAACGACTTAAATAAAATACATGTTAAAATTAAAACTATTATTATTTTATATATCTTATTACAAGGTTTAGTTTCTTTTAATCCATTGAGAAAATTCATAGTTTTACAAGATTTCATTTAAACAAGCATTCCTATATTACTTATATAATTTATACTGCTATTTTCTAAATCTCTATCAAAATTATTTTCTATTTTTACTTTATCTTTTAATTTCAATGGACTTATTTCTATATACCTATCTGTATCTTTAAAGTATTCTTCAATAAAATAATTTTCTATCCCATAGTAATAGATGCACTTAAAACTACTTAATAGCTTCTTTACTGATTCATAGGATTTTATTTCTTTTGATAGTAAGTATGTTTCTTCTATTTTTTTATCTCTTGTTATATTTATAATGAACTGATTTTTTTTACACTCTATAAAAATCCCTTCTTCTAAAAAATTTTCTATCAAGTCTAAGTTTATGAGTTTTTGTAATATATCAAAATTTATATTTATGACCTTTGGATTTAAGTTTAGATTTGTTGAAATGCTCTTAATTAATTGAATAATAATCTTTGGAAAAAGAACTACTTGTATATTCAATTTCTCATGACTAGATTTTATAACTTTATATTTTATTGAATAGTTGTTTATATTTATTGGAATGTATTGTGTTATTTCAAATTCAATCATATTTAATATATCTCTTTTTTTCTTAGTGTCTAGAATCTCAATATTTCTAATTACTATGTCTTGAATTTGGATATTAAAGTATAAATTTTTATATGATATTTTTAATTTACCTATCTCCTCTTTTACAAATCTAACTACATCTTCTATGTATCTACTCTTAATAACATCTTTACTATCATTTTTCATATTAAAATTTATATCTTTTGTGACTGATTTATCTATAAAAATTTTTTTGTGATTTTTTCTTAAAAATACAATCCTTATGTAATCATCATTTATCTCTAAATTTAAAATTTTTTTAATTACAACCATCTCCTTTGATTAAACTATAAAAATACATATATATAAAGATTACTTTGGATAGAATTGTTTAGAATTTACATTTACACTTATATCTGCTCCACTATCGCTTATAACAAGTTCAAATTTACCTGTTGTACTTTGAGGAACTGGAACAGTATTCAAATATCCTTTTTCCTTTAAAGATTCTACGCTTAGAGATTGTGTTATGTTTTCATCATCATTAATAGCCATACTTGCTGCTGTTACTATATTGGCAGCATTTGTATAATCTGCATTTAGTTTTGCACTTTCTTGAACCTTACTGTACTTAACTAATGCTATACTAGATATAACACCTAAAATTGTTACTACTACAATCATTTCAACAAGTGTAAATCCCTTTCGTTTTTTATTTATCAATTAAATATTCTCTCCTTTTAAAAATTTTATTAGATAAAATTTATTTTTTTCTTAAAAACTAGTAACTGCATCAAACATAGGAATAACCATAGCTAAAATAAAAGTTCCAATAATTAATCCCATAAAAACAATTAAAATAGGCTCTATAAATTTCATTATTTGCTCTATTTTATTATTTAATTCACTTTCATAGAATTTATTTATTACATCTAAGCTTTTATCTAGTTTTCCGCTTTCTTCTCCTGTATTTGCCATTGAAATAAATAATTTAGGAAAAATATTTGCTAGATTCAAGGACTTACCTATACCATTTCCTTTTTTTATATAGTTATTGGAAATCTTTAGCCTTTCACAAATAAACTCATTATCTACTACACTTGCTGACATTTCTATAGCTTCCACTATTTGTATTCCACTACTAATTAAAATAGACAAGGCTCTAGAAAATCTGGTTGTAGCTACTAACTGATTAATTTTTCTTATAAAAGGCATTTTAAATTTCAGAGAATTAATTAATCTTTTTACATTATCATTAGTTATAAGAAAATAAATGGTTGCTATAAAAAATAATAAAAAGCTAAGCATAAGATAACCTAGGTTATTTGTAACTATTGTGGATATTCCTATTAAGACTCTAGTTATTAAAGGTGGCTCAATTCCATTACTTGTAAAAACCACCTGAAAATTAGGTATTACAAATACGAATATAAATATCATTGACACGATAGATAATACTATAAGTATTATTGGATAGATTGAAATATTTATTATTTTCATTTTTAATTTGTATTCTTTATCATAATAATTAGATAAATCATTCATTATTACATCTAGGTTTCCACTGGTTTCTCCTGCTCTTACCATGCTTATAAAGAATTTAGAAAATGTCCCTGTTATCTGAAATGATTCTGCTATTGAGTTACCTTTTTGGATGTGATTTGATACTATATTAAGCAAATTTTTTACTTTTTTACTAGACTGACCCTCAATGACTTCAAATATCTTTGTAATTTCACATCCAGATTCTAATAATATACCTATCTCTTTGCAAATTACTCTAACTTCTTTATCACTAACTCTATTTAATATTAAATAGAATTTTTCTAAATTATAAAATATACTTTTAGATAATCTCATGTACTATAATTCCTTCCAAATTATATTAATTGCAATTAAATAAACTCAATATTTTTTAATTTAATACATTCAATTTTGTTTCACTCAAATATAACTTATGTTCAAACATTTTAATTAAATCATTTCATTTACTACTAGACATTCTTCTAATGTTGTTATTTTTTCATTTATTAGTCTTTTACAACTATCTTCAAATGTTATCATTCCATTTTTTTGTGCCACGTCTTTAATAGCACTAGAATCATCCATATTTCTTATACATGTTCTCATGTCATCATTTACTTCTAATATTTCATAAATTGCTGTTCTTCCAAAATACCCTTTGTCATTACATCTTTCACAGCCTACAGCTACTTTAGTATTTACATCTCCACTAAAATTATCTTTTATCATAATCTCATGACTACAATGATTACAAACTTTTCTAACCAATTTTTGAGATATAACACCTATAAGAGATGCATTTAAAAGATATGGTGGTATTTGCATTTCTAATAATCTAGCTATAGAAGACACTGCATCATTAGTGTGCAAAGTACTTATAACTAAATGACCAGTTATAGCTGCTCTTACTGCTATTTTAGCAGTTTCTGCATCTCTTATTTCTCCGACCATTATTATATCTGGGTCTTGTCTTAATATTGCTCTAAGACCCACATCAAAACTTAATCCTACTTTTGAGTTTACTTGAATCTGACTTATACCATCCATCTTATACTCTACTGGATTTTCTATAGTCATTATATTTTTATTTATACCTTTTAAATCATTTAATAGGGAATATACTGTTGTAGTCTTTCCGCTACCTGTAGGTCCTGTCACTAGTAATATTCCTGCTCTTTTACTTATTATATTATTTATAGATTTTATCGCTTCTTCTGAAAAACCAAGTTCTAACTTATCTTTTAAGAAAGAGTCTCTATTAAGTATTCTTAAAACAATTTTTTCACCATATACAGTTGGTATTGATGAGACTCTAATATCAATTAAATTCCCTCCTAACTTTATATCCACTCTGCCATCTTGTGGAAGTCTTTTTTCCGTTATATCCATTGAGGCCTTTAATTTGACTACAGTAGATAATGATGGATATATATCAATTAAAAACTTTGATACTTCTTTTAGTTCTCCATCTACTCTCATTCTCACTATTAAATGCTCTTTAAATGGTTCTATATGTATATCACTTGCGTTTTCTTTTATAGCTTTCTCTAAAAGATTTTCAAATAATTTTTTTGCATAATCTTCATCAAGTTCAAAGTTATTGTAATATTTATCAATCTTCTCACTTATAAGTTCTTTTTTCTCTTTTTTCAATATAATTTCTTTACCTGTCGCCAATCTTAAATCCTGTAGAGCATATATATCTTCATCTTCTATTTCTACTACTAAATTATCATCTTGAAATTCCACTGGAAATACATTATATTTTTTTGCTAGCTTTTCTGGTATTAACATTGGTAAGCTGCTTTCCTCTAATATAATCTTAATCACCCTTTATATACTTTAATTTATTAGGTATATTCATTTTTTTCATAGAGATATTTTCTTCAGTTTTTATACTTACTTTCATTGGATAAGTAGTTTGTATACTATCTAAATATTTACTGCCTTTATCTACATAATTAGATAGTTTATTTTTATCCCCAATACATTTTATTTCATAGGGTTGTGCCACAGGAACTCCATTTATGTTTATATGACTTCCTGCAAGTACAACTTCTGAGTATTGATTGATTCTTTGACCATTTATTTCTATGTATTTTCCTCCATTTACTTTTAATTCATTTATGACTTTTACAAGTATTTTATTATAGTCTATACTATTTGCTATATTCCCTGTTTTTTCATCTATAGCATCTATACTTACTACTATTCCACTGCCTTTCACATCTGAATATGATAAACCATTTCTAAGATTTTCTATTTCTGAGATTTCTTCAGAATTTTTTTGATTTTTTTTCATTGAATCAATTTCTTCATCTAATCTATCTTTTTCTTTTGTTAATTCTTTTATAGACTTTCTTGTCAATTTTATTTCTTTTCTTATTGACTTATCTTTACTTGTATAAACTGTTTCTTCATTACTATAATCTCTAAATATGGTTCCAACAAGTATACCTAAAATAGTACTTGCTAGTATTATAAACACATATTGTTTTTTCATACTGTATTACTCCTTACAAATTTATTTTTATATGATAATTTTCTTTGATTAAATATTGAACATTTACATATGTTTATTATATCAAACTTATATATTAAAATTCATCTTTAGTATATAATATCATACATCAAAAAAAGCAAAATGGCATAGCTTCAAAGCTACACCAATTTACTAAAAATTATATTTTATAATTAACATCTAATTTAAGATATTTTTTTATACATTTTCCTCGTATTTTAAAATTCGCTTAACTAGTTTGTCTCTTAACTTTCCAACTTCATCAAATCTCATATTAGGGCTATAGTAACTTTCTATAATATCATGTTTAGATTTAGCTCTCTTAAGGTTTAACACAGCCCAACAAATTAAATCATCCAAAACTTTTTCGTCAAATTTAATATCTTCTTCATATTTAAGTAATTTTTCTCTATTTAAAAATTGATTTAAATTAATTGTATCCTCTTCTTTAAAGGTTGTGCTTATAGTTATACCTATGTCTAAGTCAGTCAATAGTACAGTCTCAATTTTTTCTGGAATAAGTGGATAATGATAAACTTCTACATTTAAACCCTTTTCAATAGCTTTCTTATACACTTTGTTTAATACTGTAGTCTTGCCAGTGCCTATTTCTCCATCCAAATAATAAACCTTATTTACATCTTTTAAAATATTTTCTGTATAATCTAAGCATCCTACAGGAGTTATGGCTGAACCAAATAAATGCTTCTCTCTTCTCAAATTCCCTGTGCTCTCAACTCCATCAAACAATTTTTTAATAAATTCTTCTGTAACTAGATTCACTTTACCATAATCCATACAGTCAGAATATTTTTCCTCTATATCTCTAAAGATTGGTTCTGACGCTTTTAAAAACTTAAATGCTCTTTTAAATGCGTTACTAATATCTTTATCGTATACCGATATTTCTTGTCTATTTTTTTCTAACTCTTCTGTATTCCAATAATCGCCTAAATTAATTATCTCATCCAAAGCTCCTGGTAACTTTGGGTCCATAGTGTGTGGAGCAGTTGCATCCATAAGTACCACGCCTAATTCCTTTATAACTACACCGTCCAATGAACTTGGGTCAGAAGGACAGTTATATAATTCAACATCATATCCTCTACTTAAAAATTCTTTATAAATTTTTTTCATAAGTGAAGATTTTCCCACTCCAGGACCACCTTTTAAACAAAAAACTCTTTTTACATTTTCAGGAATTATATATTCAAAAAAAGAATATGAGCCTTGTGATGTGTTCCCACCTGGAAATGCCTTTTTAACCTTTCCTTCCATATTAGCGCCTCCTCATAATTTACAATATCTCTTAATTAAGATATTAATATTATACGAGTTTTGTTACAGCTTTATGCTTTTGATAAATCTAAAACTTATCATTTAATACCATTAACAAATTAATTTTATATACTTATAGTAGATTCTATACTGTATTATTTAATTTTTATATGCTTTTTATTTGGAAGTATAATTTAGCACTTTATACAGTAATATAGTTGCATATTACTTAAATGCAATTGTTTCCGTTGTAATTTTATGTTAAAATAATATTACAAAATACATCTGTTTTTCTTCAGAAACGGGTGAAATTCCCTATCGGCGGTAAAAGCCCGCGAGCCTTATGGCATAATTTGGTCAGATTCCAAAGCCGACAGTAAAATCTGGATGGTAGAAGAAAATAGTATATGAGTACCTTTATGTAATTTTACATGAGTAATCTATACAACTCCTTCAACTACCGTATTTATTCATGAAATTAAACACATTCGAGGTACCTAAGATGTAGGTGCTTTTTTTGTTGTTTATTTTATAACTATTCTGTACTTATAAAATCTACTATATAAAAGATTGGAGTGTTATCATGAAACAAAAATGGATAGTATTAATTATCATCTGTATTGGTGTATTTATGTCTACTCTTGATGGAAGTATACTAAATATCGCAAATCCTACAATTGCTACTGACTTTAAAATTAACATGTCACAGATTCAGTGGGTTGTAACAGCTTATATGCTTGTCGTAACAGCTACTATGTTATTTTTTGGAAAACTCGGCGATAAAGTAGGCTCAAATCGACTATACACATTAGGATTTTTTGTATTCACAATAGGTTCTTTTCTGTGTAGTATATCACACAACTTGTCAACATTAATTTCTTCAAGAATATTTCAAGCTGTTGGAGCAAGTATTTTAATGGCAACTGGACTTGGTATAGTTTCTAATGCATTTCCAGCAAATGAAAAAGGAAAGGCTATAGGAATTACTGGAGCGGTAGTTGGTATAGGAAATATGAGTGGTCCTGTAATTGGAGGGATACTTTTAGAACATTTCGGATGGCCTTCTATTTTTATTATCAATATACCCATTGGTATTGTAGCAGTCTTTCTTGGAATTAAATTTCTTCCTAGACCTGTTTTAGATGAACAAAATAAGAGCTTTGATATTCCAGGTCTTCTGCTCTTTGCGACTTGTACTACACTTATATTACTTGCGATGAATGGAAAAGGAAATACAAGATTGTATCTAGGTATAGCATCACTTATAATCTTCTTATTATTAGCATTAAGAGAAGTAAAGTTTGAACAGAGCTTTATTGACCTACCTTTATTTAAAAATAGAAATTTCACTGTAGGCAATATCATTGGAATTGCTTGTTACTTTCCTCAAATGGCAGTGTCTTTCCTACTTCCATTTTATTTAGAGCAATTAAAAAATTTATCTCCTATGATGGCTGGTTCTGTAATGACTGTCCATCCACTTATTATGGTACTTATAGCTCCTATTGCAGGTTCTCTTTCTGATAAACATGGTGCAAAGAATATTCTAACAGCTTCTTTTTCATTTATGACTATTTCCCTTGTTGGAATGGCACTTTTAAAAGCAGATTCACCATTATCTCTTTTAATTGTATGCTTAGTTATTTTCGGACTTGGACTAGGTGCTTTTAGTTCACCAAACAATAGTAGCATTCTTGCAGATGTTCCTCCTCAAAAACAAGGATATGGAGGTAGCTTTCTTGCAACAGTTCGTAATTTATCATTTGCTCTTGGTACAGCATTTTTTAGTAGCTTCTTTGCACAAAGCCTTACATATAATCAAAATTTCAAAAGCCATACAGTAGCCTATGTAATAGCTAGTAATCAATCTTATTGGATTGCAGCAGCAGTATGTTTTATAGGACTTATACTAACTATTTTCTTTATGAGAAAAACAGAGAAATCTATTTCTTAAATATACTAATTTATATTAAATTGTGTAGTTTTTTTAATTTCTAAAAATAAATTGCTAATATTTATTGCTTATAGTCAATAAGGATGCCAAAAAATGTCCATTAAAACCATTTTTAGGCATCCTTATTTTATTTTGATATTAATACGATTAAAGCTAATCTAATGTTATTTTATATAGATTATTTAAACAAGTATTATATCAACATTTGATACTTTAAATTTAATCTACTGTTATCTCATATCCATGTTGGTTATATTGATTTACAATTTCTTCCCATAATTCTTCAACACCAGTCTTTTTTAATGAGGATACAGGGATTACTTTTTCGCTACTTTCCATTTGTAATTTTTTTCTTATTATACTTATATGTTTTTGATATTGCCCTCTAGATATTTTATCTGCCTTAGTTGCAATAACCACACAGTTATATCCAAAGTGTTTTATCCATTCATACATAAGCTTATCGTCTGCTGTAGGCTCATGTCTAATATCTACAAGTAGAAATATAGAGCATAATTCTTGTCTACTTTCTAGATATCTTTCCATTATACCTCCCCATTTTTCTTTTTCAGACTTAGCTATCTTTGCATATCCATAACCTGGAAGGTCAACAAAATAAAATTCATTATTTATTAGATAAAAGTTTATAGTTCTAGTCTTCCCTGGTGTTTGACTAGTTCTAGCAAAATTTCTCCTATTAAGCAATGTGTTTATTATTGATGATTTTCCAACATTTGACCTACCTGCTAATGCTATCTCTGGAATGCCTTCTGCTGGATACTGTGATTTATTCACAGCACTCATAGTTATCTCTGAGCTTCTAATTTTCATTCTTCTCACCACTCTTTAATAAAGCTTGTTCTAGTACTTCATCCATATGTTCTACAAGTACAAACTCCATTTTTTCTTTTACGTTTTCTGGTATTTCATCTAAATCAGCTTCACACTCTTTAGGAATTAATACTTTTGTTATGCCAGCTCTATGAGCTGCTAATAATTTTTCTTTAACTCCTCCTACTGCTAAGACTCTTCCTCTTAAAGTTATCTCTCCTGTCATAGCTATATTACCTGGAACAGGTCTTTTAGTAAGTGCTGAAATTACTGCAAGAGCCATAGTTATACCAGCTGATGGTCCATCTTTTGGAACAGCACCTTCTGGAATGTGTATATGAATATCATTTGTTTTATAAAATTCTGGGTCTATATCAAACTTGTCCACTATTGATCTTATATAAGATATCCCTGTCTTAGCAGATTCCTTCATAACATCCCCTAGCTTCCCAGTTAATACAATTTCACCTTTACCTTTAAGTACATTTACTTCTACTTCAAGTGTAACTCCACCAACTGCTGTCCATGCAAGACCATTTACTAAGCCTATTTGAGGATTAACTTCTGCAAGTTGATACTTAAATAAGTCTTTTCCAAGATATGTTTCCAAGTCAGACTTATTTACAACAACTTCTTCAAGAGTTGGGTCTTCAACATATTTTTTTGCAACTTTTCTACAGATTTTACCAATAGTTCTTTCTAATGTTCTTACACCTGCTTCTCTTGTATAATGATTTATTATACTTCTTAAGGTCTCATCATCCATTTTTATGAAGTTTTCTTTTAAAGCATGTTCTTTAATTTGTTTTGGAAGTAAATATTTTTTTGCTATATTTAATTTTTCTTCTTCTATATATCCAGATACTTCTATTATTTCCATTCTGTCTAATAATGGTCTTGGTATATTACCTAAACTGTTTGCTGTTGTAACAAATAGTATTTTTGATAAATCAAAAGGTATTTCTAAGTAGTGGTCTACAAAGTCCTTATTTTGTTCTGGGTCTAATACTTCTAGCATTGCTGAAGCTGGGTCACCTTTATAATCTGCTGCCATTTTGTCTATCTCATCAAATAAAAATACAGGATTCTTTGTTTGTGCTTCTTTTACTCCATTGATTATTCTTCCTGGAATTGAACCTACATAAGTTCTTCTATGACCTCTTATTTCTGCTTCATCTCTAACTCCACCTAAAGATATTCTTACAAACTTTCTATTCAATGCTCTAGCTATTGATTTTACTATAGATGTTTTTCCTGTTCCTGGAGGACCAACTAAACATATTATAGGACCTTTAAGTGATTTAGCAAGTGTTCTTATAGCTAGATACTCTAGTATTCTTTCTTTTACTTTCTCTAATCCATAATGGTCTTCATCTAATATAGCATTTGCCTTATTTATATCCAGCTTATCTTTTGTCTCCTTATTCCATGGCAATGAAAATATAGTATCTAAATAATTTCTACTTACAGATACATCTGGAGACATTGAAGATATTTTTGAAAATTTATCTATCTCTTTTTCTATTTTTTCCTTAGTTGTCTTAGGTGCTTTTATTTTCTTAAGCTTTTCTCTGTATTCATCAGCTTCAGAATTTATATCTTCTTCTTCACCTAATTCTTTTTGTATGGCTTTTAATTGTTCTCTAAGATAATATTCTTTTTGAACTTTATTCATCTGTTTTTTAACTCTTAAAGTTATCTTCTTTTCTATTTTTAGAATATCTATCTCCTCTAATAGTATAGAATAAATAAGCTCAAGTCTTTTCTTAATATCAAATTCTTCTAGTATTTCTTGTTTTTGGCTTGACTTTAGATATATATTGGCAGCTATTGTATCTATAAATCTATCAACATCTTCTATATCAGCCAAAGATATTAATATTTCTGGTGATACTCTATTTCCAATATTTATATACTCTTCGAAGGCATCAAATACATTTCTTACAAATGCTTCGATTTCAATTTCTGTCTCACTGTCTAAATTGTCACTATCGAAAACTATTTCTTCTATTACTGCTTTGAAATATCCTTCTTCTTGTTCTATTTGTTTTACTCTACCCCTTGATACACCTTCAACCAAAACACGAACTGTATCTCCTGGTAATTTTATCATTTGTTTAACTTTACAAATTGTTCCTACATGATAAAAATCATCTTCTCCTGGCTCATCGACTTCAGCTTCTTTTTGAGATGTTAAAAATATAAGTTCTTCCTCCATCATCGCTTGGTCTAAAGCTTTAAGAGATATCTCTCTTCCTATATCAAAATTTAATATCATATATGGAAATATTGCTAATCCTCTTAGAGGGATTAATGGTAATTCATGATCTATTTTAGTATAATTTTGTTCCATCAACATTACTCCTTTTCTCGTCTAATTATTTTGCTTTTAATATTATATATTCGAACAAGTTAATTTTCAACATTAATGATAAATTCTTAGCATATTATATTATTATTTTATTATGATATAATATTAATATTAGTATACTTAGATGTTATTTATCTTTTGGAGGTTTCTATTATGTTGAAATTGTTTTTAACTTTTTTAAAAATCGGTGCGTTTACATTTGGTGGTGGATACGCTATGGTTCCTCTTATACAAGATGAACTTGTAAACAAACAAAAACTTTTAGAGCAGGAAGAATTTATCGATTTTCTATCCATAGCTCAAAGTTACCCTGGAGTACTGGCAGTTAATATATCTGTATTATTAGGATATAAACTTTATGGTATACCAGGAGTCCTTATATGTACCTTAGGCTCTGCTTTACCATCATTTTGTATAGTATTAGTTTTATCATATCTATATTTTAAAAATTCATCATCCAAAGTTTTAGATGGATTTTTTAAAGGAGTCGCCCCTGTTGTAATAGCTCTTATATTGTATTCTTTTACGAGCATGTTTAAGAAACTGCCAAAGTCTAGAACTAACATACTACTATTAATTATAGCAGTTTTATCTGTTGGTGTATTCAATATAAGCCCTATTTATTTAATAATTGGAGGAGGTGTATATAGTCTATGTCAGAAATAACACTACTCTTTTTAATATTCCTTAAAATAGGAGCCTTTAGTTTTGGTGGTGGTTATGCCATGCTACCATTTATTCAACAAGAATTCATATCTAAATACCACCTGATAACTAATCAAGAATTCTTGGATTTACTTGCTATATCACAATCTACACCAGGTCCTGTAGCAATAAATAGCGCTACATTCGTAGGATTTAAGACTGCAGGTTTTTTTGGTTCTCTGTCTGCAACTATTGGTGTAACGATTTTTGCGTTAATAGGTCTAACTATTATATCAAAGTTATTTTCTAAGTTCAAAAATAATAAAAAAGTAGAAAATTTATTGATGGTTCTTAGACCAATTACTTTGGGATTTATATTATCAGCAGCTTTTTCATCTGCCAAAGAAGTTAATTGGGACTTATATGGAATAATTGCATTTATAGCATCATTTTATCTTTTATATAAAGGAAAAATTGGCTCTATTGCAATTGTATTCGTCTTTGGTATTCTAGGTATATTACTCTCATTTTTATAATGTAATATCTAGTTTTATATTAAGCATATTAACATAAAAAAAGGAGCTTTTAAAGCTCCTTTTCATCATCTTATGCACTTTCCTCTTGATCCTTAAGTACTATGATAGGATTTACTGAGTCTTCGTTCACAGATTTCTCTGTTACTATAACCTTCTTTATATTATCTCTAGATGGCACCTCAAACATAGTCTCCATCATTACGCTTTCAACTATACTTCTAAGCCCTCTAGCTCCTGTATTTCTTTCTATAGCTTTTTTAGCTATTGCACGAAGAGCACCTTCTTCAAATTCTAGTTCAACATCATCCAACTCTAATAGTTTTTTATACTGCTTTACTAGAGCATTTTTAGGTTCTTGTAATATCTGCATCAATGCATCTTCATCCAGTAATTCTAAAGTAGCTAAAACTGGTATTCTTCCTATAAATTCAGGTATTATACCATATTTTAATAAATCCTCTGGAAGTACTTTTTCATATAGCTTTCCTAAATCTAATTCTTTTTTACTTTCTATCTTAGCTCCAAAACCTAGTGTTTTATCTCCACCACGTTTTTGGATTATTTTTTCTAATCCATCAAAAGCTCCACCTAATATAAATAATACATTAGTAGTATCTATCTTTAGGAATTCTTGATGAGGATGTTTTCTTCCTCCTTGTGGCGGAACATTTGCAACAGTACCCTCTAATATTTTTAGAAGGGCTTGTTGAACACCTTCACCACTTACATCTCTAGTTATAGATGGATTTTCAGATTTTCTTGCAATTTTGTCTATCTCATCTATATATATTATACCTCTTTCAGCTTTTTCTATATCAAAATCAGCAGCTTGAATAAGTTTTAGAAGTATGTTTTCAACATCTTCTCCAACATATCCAGCTTCAGTTAATGATGTAGCATCAGCCATTGCAAAAGGTACATTAAGAGTTCTTGCTAGAGTTTGAGCAAGTAATGTCTTTCCAGAACCAGTTGGTCCTAATAAAAGTATATTACTCTTTTGAATTTCTATATCTTTGTTACTAGATTTTTTACTGTATATTCTCTTGTAATGATTATAAACTGCAACTGATAAAGCTTTTTTAGCTTTTTCTTGACCTATTACATAATCATTTAGAATCTCCATCATTTCCTTTGGCTTTGGTAATGATGTAGTATCTTCATCTATAGTATCTTCTATCTCTTCTTGAATTATTTCGTCACAAAGTTCAACACACTCGTCACAAATATATACATTTGGACCTGCAATTAATCTTCTTACTTGATCTTGATTTTTACCGCAGAATGAACACTTTAATTGTCGTTTTTCTTCATATTTAGACATATTAACACCTCTCTCTATCTACGGTCTCTTTGTAAATACTTCATCTATTAAACCATATTCTTTGGCTTCTATTGCACTCATGAAGTTATCACGTTCAGTATCCATTTTTATTTTTTCTAATGGCTGACCAGTTCTTTCAGATAATATCTCATTTAAAGTTTCTTTTATTTTTAAAATTCTTTTTGCATGAATTTCTATATCTGTTGCTTGACCTTGAGCTCCACCTAATGGTTGATGTATCATTATTTCACTATTTGGTAGTGCTAGTCTTTTTCCTTTTGCTCCTGCTGCCAACAAGAATGCTCCCATAGAAGCAGCCATACCTATACATATAGTACTTACATCTGGTTTGATGTATTGCATAGTATCATATATAGCCATTCCAGAAGTTATACTTCCTCCTGGAGAATTTATATATAAATGTATATCTTTGTCTGGGTCTTCAGCTTCTAAAAATAATAGCTGTGCTACTATAAGCCCTGCTGTGGCATCGTTAACTTGATCTCCTAAGAAGATTATTCTGTCTTTTAATAGTCTAGAAAAAATATCATAAGATCTTTCTCCTCTTCCTGTTTGTTCAACAACTACAGGTACTAATGCCATGGTTTCATACCCCCTTTATTCTATATAATTTACAGTAGCTTTTTTTGAGCTACTGTAAATTATTATACGCATTTAACTAAATTATATTTGCACATCATTATATACTAAACATTCTATAACGTCAACTATATTAGCTAGCGTTTATTTTATTAAGCTATTGTTGCATTCTCAACTAATAAATCTATTGTTTTTCTTATCTTTATTTGTCCTTTTATATCTTCTTTATCAGCATCTCTTAAAGAAGCTTCTATTTTGTCTATTTCCATATTGTAAGCAGAAGCCATTTTTTCTAACTCAGCTTTAAATTCTTCTTCTGTTGCTTCAATTCCTTCAGCTTTAGTTATTGCTTCTAATACTAGAGAAGATTTAACTAACTTTTTAGCATCTTCTTTTCTTTCTTCTCTTAATTCTTCCATCGTTCTACCAGTCATTTCTAATAATTGTTGTAATCCAAATCCTTGATATTGTAATTGGTAGTTAAGTTCGTTTAACATATTATCTATTTGATGTTGTACCATAACTTCTGGTATTTCTATTTCTGTATTTTCAGCAACTTTTTCTACTACTGAATTTCTAGTTTCTGCATCTGCTTTATTTTTAGCTTCTTCTTCTAATTTAGCTCTTACATCTGCTTTTAACTCATCTAAAGTATCAAATTCACTAGTATCTTTAGCAAATTCATCATCTAATGCAGATAATTCTTTTACTTTTACATCATTTATCTTCACATTAAATACAACTGGTTTTCCAGCTAAATCTTGTGAGTGGTATTCTTCTGGGAAAGTAACATTAACTTCTACTTCTTCACCAGCTTTTTTTCCTACTAATTGTTCTTCAAATCCTGGTATAAATGTGTTTGAACCTATAACTAAGTTATAATTTTCACCTTTACCACCTTCAAAAGCTACACCATTTTCAAAACCTTCAAAGTCTATTATAGCTGTATCTCCATCTTCTAAAGCTTTGTCTTCTACACTTACTAGTCTAGCATTTTTTTCAACCATTTCTTGTAATTTAGCTTCAACATTTTCGTCACTTACAGTATTCTCAACCTTAGCTATTTCTATACCCTTATAGTTTCCTAATTCAAACTCTGGCTTAACTTCTACATTAAGAACCATAACCAATCCATTATCTTTGCTTATTTCTTCTATGTCTAAATCTGGATTGTCTATTGGGTCTATATCTAATTCCTTGATAGCTTCTGGATAAACTTCTGGGAATAATATTTCTATAGCATCATTATAGAATATGCCTTTTCCGTATTGAGTCTCTATAACAATTCTTGGAGCTTTACCTTTTCTAAATCCAGGTATATTGTATTTATTTCTGCTTTTATTATAAGCCTTATTTACTGATGCTTCAAATTTATTGTTATCTACTGTTATTTTTAAAGTAACTTTATTACCCTCTTTTTTAATTAGTTCTGCTTTCATCCTTCTAATCCTCCTAGTGATATTTATGTAATACCCAATAATGGTATCATAATTCATTCTATTTATAATTCAACCACTTAATTATATCACATAAGTTTTTTTATTTACAAGTGTTCCATTAATATCATTGCACTTATTTGATAAATTTTAATTTTTTAAGCGTTTTTTGACGTTTTTTTGGATAAATACACCGTTATATACGTATTTCTTCAATATTTATGTCATCATCTTCTATGTCCATAATAACAAAACTTTTATACGATACTCCTCTTGGAAGTGAAGTACTTCCAGGATTTATGTAAAGCACATTATCTTTAACTTCTCTAAACGGAGTATGGGTATGACCAAATACAACTATATCAGCTCCAACTTCATTTGCCTTGTTTTCTAACATCTGTGTTCCATATTTTACACCATACTTATCTCCATGGCATAAAAATATAGTTTTATTTGCTACTTCAAAGACAACTTCTTCCTCAACAGCATCAAAGTCACAATTACCTTTAACTGCAATAATTCCCACATTAGTCATACTATGAATATATCTTGAGTCTGTGAAATTGTCTCCTGCATGAATTATTAGGTCACATTCTTTCAAATATGGTATTGCTTTTTCCATATTTTTAATCATCATATGTGTGTCACTTACTATACCTATCTTCATTACTTCACTACCCTTTTTATAAACTCTTGCTTCATAAATTTTAGTGCATTTGCTCTGTGGCTGATTGAATTTTTTATAACACTAGGTATCTCACCGAAGGTTTTGTTGTATCCTTTTACTATAAATAAGCTATCATATCCAAAGCCATTTTTGCCCTTTTCTTCAAAACCTATTGTTCCTTCACAGATTCCTCTTACTACAAACTCTTTTCCATCTGGAAAAACTACTGCTATTGCAGAGACGAATCTTGCACTTCTCTTACTGATTGGTACATTTTGCATAGCTTTTAATAGCTTTTCTCTATTTTCTTCATCTGTTGCATTTTCTCCTGCATATCTAGCTGAATAAACACCAGGTTTTTTGCCTAAAGCATCTACTTCTAAACCCGAATCATCTGATATGGCTATAAGTTTAGTTTTTCTAGCTATTGTTCTAGCTTTTATCAATGCGTTATGCTCAAATGTTTTTCCATCCTCAACTATTTCTATTCCTGCTAGGTCAACATCTTTTAAAGAATACACTGTATATTCAAAGTCCTTTAAGATTTCGCCTATTTCTTCTAGTTTGTGAGCATTATTAGTAGCAATTACTACCTCATTACCATACTCCATACCTAATATCTCATCTGCTATTTCACCTAAAGCTTCTCTTTGAAACCTTATTAATTCTTTATTCCCTTTTTCTCCTAACTCTAACAATAAATTTAAATCTTTTCTTGAAAAAGGTTTCTCTTCTCCAGTACCCTGTACTTCTACAAACTCACACTTATCAGTCATTATTATATTCATGTCTACCTGTGCTTTAGAATCTTCTTCGTAACATAAATCTAGCAAATGTGTTTCATTTACTATACCAACACTAATTGCAGATACAAAATTTGTTATTGGCATTTCTTTTATCGTCTTTGCTTTATATAATTTATATATTGCTTCTGCAACTGCTATAAATGCCCCTGTTATAGATGCTGTTCTAGTTCCACCATCAGCTTGTATAACATCACAATCTACCCAAATAGTTCTTTCACCTAATTTATTTAAATCTACAACAGACCTTATTACTCTTCCTATTAATCTTTGTATCTCTTGTGTTCTTCCGTCGATTTTCCCCCTAGATGCATCTCTTATCTTTCTTTGTTGTGTTGCTCTTGGTAACATAGAATATTCAGCATTTATCCATCCAGTACCACTATTTCTTAAAAAGGGAGGTACTTTCTCTTCTACTGATGCAGTACATATAACCTTTGTCTCCCCCATCTCTATAAGAACAGAGCCTTCTGCATACTTTGTATAATTTCTGCTTATCTTTACAGGTCTTATCTGGTCATTACTTCTATCATAACTTCTGGTCATTTTCATATCCTTTCTTATATTTTTTATATTTTATAAAGTTATTTTTTATAATTTTTAATTTAATCAAATATTATATTGTCTTTATCATAATCTCATTAGCTTACTGAACTATTCTATCATTAATTATATTAGTTTTCTAGTAAATTAACCGACTTTTTAGCTCTCTAGTACAGCTTTTACTTCATCTTTCGATGATAAATTCAATAATTCTAAAAAACTTTCTTCATCTATAACTTTAATTCCTAAATCATTTGCTTTAGTAAGCTTAGAACCAGCTTCCTCTCCTGCCAAAACAAATGTTGTCGATTTACTTACACTAGATGTAGCTTTTCCACCTCTTTTTTCTATCATATCTTTTGCATCATTTCTTTTTAATGTAGGAAGTGTACCAGTCAATACTATTTTCATTCCTTCAAATATCTTTTCTACATTTTCTCCTGTATTATCTGATGATTCTGTGTTTACTCCCACACTTTTTAACTTGTTTATAACATTTATATTTTTGTCTTCCTTAAAAAACTCGACAACGCTGTTTGCCATTATACTTCCGAATTCCTCTAATTCTTCCAGTTGCTCACTTGTTGAAGAAATCACATCATCTAAGTCTTTGAAGTTAGATGCAAGTATCTTAGCCGCTTTAACTCCTATAAATTTAATACCTAATCCATTTATAAGTCTCCATAAATCATTTTCTTTTGATTTTTCAATTGAATTTATTAAATTATCAGCAGACTTTTCACCCATTCTCTCTAGGTCGACTACATCTTCCTTTTTTATATAGTATAAATCAGACACATCTTGAATTATTTTTTCATTTAACAACAATGTAATTATCGATTCCCCTAAACCATCTATATTCATTGCATCTCTTGACACAAAGTGTATAATTCCTCTTCTTATTTGCGCTGGACAAGACATATTTATACACTTTACAGCAGCCTCTCCTTCTAATCTTACTGTTGGCTCTGAACATACAGGGCATTTTTCTGGCATCCTAAAATCTATTTCATCTCCAGTACGTTCTTCTTTTATAACTTCTAAAACTTGAGGTATTATATCACCCGCTTTTTGAACTAATACTGTATCATTTATCTTTATATCTTTTTCTCTTATATAATCTTCATTATGAAGCGTAGCTCTACTTACAGTAGTACCTGCAAGTCTGACTGGTTCAAGTATTGCTGAAGGTGTTATTGTACCAGTTCTACCAACTTCTACTATTATATCTATTATTTTAGTTTTTTTCTTCTCTGCTGGAAACTTATATGCAATTGCCCATCTAGGACTTTTTGCTGTATATCCCATTTCTTCCCTTTGTTTTATATTGTTTACTTTTATTACCATACCATCTATCTCATATTCCAAATTACCTCTATTCTCTGTCCAGTATTCAATGTGTTCAATAACTTCATCAATACTTTTACAAACTTTGTAACTTTGGCTTACTGAGAATCCTAGTTCTTCTAAATACTCTAATGATTCACTATGACTTTTTAAATTATAATCTTCTATATTCTCCATATTAAATACAAATATATCTAAAGGTCTTTTTGCAGTTAATTTTGGGTCTAATTGTCTTAGTGAACCTGCTGCAAGATTCCTTGGATTAGCAAATAATGGTTGTTCTTGTTCTTCTTGTTGCTCGTTTACTTTTCTAAAATTATCTTTTGAGATATATACTTCTCCTCTAACTATTAGTTCTTTTTTGTCATTTATTTTAAGAGGTATACTTTTTACTGTCATTAAATTGTGAGAAATATCTTCTCCTACAATCCCATCGCCTCTAGTTGCTCCTTTTTCGAACTCTCCATTACTATAAGTAAGACCTACAGAAAGACCATCTATTTTAAACTCAACAACATATTCAACATTATCTCCTACATATTCTTGAACCCTCTTATCAAAGTCTCTCAGGTCTTGCTCTGAGAAAGCATTCGATAGACTTAACATAGGAGTTTTATGAACAATTTGATTGAATTTATCTAATGGCTTACCTCCTACTCTATTTGTTGGAGAATCAATTCTCTTTAGTTCAGGATTTTCTTCCTCTAAAGAAATTAATTCTTTCATTAATTTATCATATTCATAGTCTGATATTTCTGGGCTATCCTGATTATAATACCTTTCATTATGGTAGTTTATTTTCTCTATAAGTTTATTAATTTCATCTTTAACGCTCACTTTTGCACCTCTTTATATTTTTTAAATTAAATTCCTTTGAAATTTCCTTATAATTGATTATTTCCTATTTATACATTTTTTAGTATATCACTTTTTTGACTTTAAATTTATTACAAAAAAGTACTTATCCAAAAATCTACACATAATGTAGGAACTCTTCCTCTAAGTCTATGGATATTGTGAGGAAGTATAATTATTGTGTCGCTTTGCTTTTCAATTATATAAGTTTCATGCTCAAAATACTAAATATTCCATGTTGAGTTGTCAAAGAACATAAAGTAGTTGTGATTTACTAAATTCAAAAAGGAGTTAGACTTAAAATTTGATTATGTAAAATCAATTTTAAGACAACTCCTTTTATTTTTATCAACTTTTTTTATATTTAATAACCTCTTGATATATCTACAACGTTATCGATAGGTTTATTCTCCATTATATAGTGTTTCAAATTATTATAAACCATATTAAATGTTCTTTCCTTATTCTTATCAGATACCCAAGAATTATGAGGAGTTACTATGACATTTTCGCACTCCCATAACTTATTCTCTTGGCTTAAAGGTTCACTTTCAAATACATCTAATGCTACACCTCTGAATTTTTCTACACAGTCTTCTAAATCTTTCTGATTAACTGTATTTCCTCTACCAACATTAATAAACACAGACCCCTCTTTCATAAGTTTAAACATGTCTTTGTTTACTATCCCATCTGTACTTTTTGTAGAAGGCATTGCTACAACAACTATATCACATTCTTCAAATACAACATTCATATCATCAGTAGCAAAACATTTATCAAAGTATTTTTTATTACTGCCATCAGTATTAACACCCCATATTTCTAGTCCAAAAGCCTTCAACCTTTTAGCTGCTTCTGATGATATAGTCCCTGTTCCAAGAAATCCAACTCTTTGTCCATATAATTCTGATACAGAAAAGTCCATCTTCCATTCTTTGTTTTGTTGCTGTTTAAAAAACTTTGCACTATTTTTATAGATTTCTAAAATATACGTAACTATGCTTTCACCAATAGGTATACTATATCCACCTCTATTATTTGCTATTTTAATATCTCTCTTTAATACTTCTTCTTTTGGAAGTTGGTCTATACCTACACTAGTTGTCTGTATATACTTTAAATCTTTCATTTTAGAAATATCTAGTCTGCTAAATGGATTGTATGTAACTAGTACATCTGCAGTATTTACATCTTCATTATTTTCAATACTATCTTCAGAGTAGTGTATAACATCGTATCCTAATTCACTTATTTTCTCGAACTTCTCTTTTCCATAATTTATTGTAAATAAAACTTTCATATTAATCTCCTTCATCCACTCATATTAAAATTTTATATCCTACAGTATAATATGATACTTAATGTATATTAGTTAAACTCACTAGAAGATGTCTCAAAATTATTTATGCTCAATTGTTTTTCCTAATGCCATAGCATTACGTTCTTGAACTAAATTTTCTATTAAATTATTTAATGTCCAATCAATAGAAGTTTCAGTTACTATAGCTGTAAAAGGTCTATTTATCCTCACTTTTTTTAATCCTTCTAAAAATGCATTCACTTGTGTACTTGATGTATTATTAAATATCACAGACTTACTTTTAATTCCATTTTCACATTCATTTGATGTATTTCCATCCAAAATATCTCTAATTATGTTATCTCCATTTTTATCACTTAAGATAATGTGGTCTCTTATTCCAGCAAAATTACTAACACTTTTAATTAGTGATAATTCTTTTTTATTAAAATTTACAAGCATGATACACTTTCTATTGTGTATTTTATCTAGATTATTATTATTTATTTTTTCAAATGACATTTTATCCATCCTTTCATTTATCTATCTATATATGTTAATTTACCCCATCTGTTTAAAATAATCAATTTTTAATAGATAATTTTTATATTAATACCCAAAATTATATTTTAATAGCTATACTACCCAAAACTAATCTATAAAACTAGAATAATTAGATTAATATTTACAAATCCTAATCTAAAGGAGAGATACAATGAATACACTACTAAATAATAAATTTAGCATTAAAAACTTTTCAAATGCCTGGGTTATAGTACTTGGTTGTATGTTGATACAAGCTATTCCATTTAATCTTGTAGCTACTATACAACCTCAGTTTATAAGTTATGTTGTAGAAGGAGAAGGCTTTAGTTTGGCATCTTTTTCTCTAATATTCACCATTGGTACGATTGCTTCAGCAATTGTATCACCTTTTATAGGTAAATTATTTTCTAAAGTCAATATTAAGACACTATATTTATTAGGTTGTATAATTTCTAGTATTGCTTTTGCTACTTTTTCTATATGTACTGAACTATGGCAATTTTATACTTTATCGTGTATTGTACAAGTTGGTGCTACAATTATATCTGCTATAGGTATACCTGTTTTAATAAGTGCATGGTTTGATGAAGAAAGTAAAGGAAAGGCTCTAGGATTTGCTTTTGCTGGTGGTTCTATTGGTAGTATATTTCTACAACCACTTGTAGTTCGTTTATTAGCATCTCAAGGATATAGTCGTTCTTATCTAATATTCGGAATTGCAGCATTGATAATTGGTATACCTATAATATTATTCATACTTAGAATGCCTAAAGATGCCAGTGAAATAGTAAAATCTAAAGGAAAAAAAGAGAAATCATCTGATGCTATTTCTTCTTCAGTATGGGGTTATACACTAAAAGAAGCTAAAAAAATCAAATATTTTTGGATTATGGCAATGGGATTTATATTTGTAGGGATATATGTTTCATCTTTATCTGTACAATATCCAACTTATCTTAGAAACTATCTAAATCCAATTTTAGTAGGAACAGTAGGTTCCGTTTTTGCTTTATTCGCTCTTGTTGGTAATATATTTGGAGGATTATTGTTTGATAAATTTGGTCAAGTAAAACCACTTATTATAGCTTTTATATTAGTCCTCATAGCTACTTTATCACTGCTACTTGTAGATGAATCTTCTACTTTTGCATTTGTGTTTGCTACCTTGAAAGGACTTTCTGTATTTGCTTATATGATTGGACCTGCTTATTTAACAGGTACTTTCTTTGGTCAAAAGGAGTTTGGCAGTATATATGGAATCGTACAATTAATTTTTGCAGTGGGCTTTGCATTAGGTTCAACATTATTTGGATTACTAGTTGATAACTTTGGTTATAGATTTTCTTGGTACATTATAATTTTATCAGTTATAATT
Organism: Clostridioides difficile; assembly: GCA_012955965.1. Lineage (GTDB taxonomy): Bacteria > Bacillota > Clostridia > Peptostreptococcales > Peptostreptococcaceae > Clostridioides > Clostridioides difficile_G. Next base: position 14,650 of record JABBZI010000007.1, on the reverse strand, counting down.
GCTTATACTTTACTTATTATAACTTCTATAGGAATGAAAAAAATGAATAAAGAAAGACTTGATAAACTAATGCAATAATTGATTTCTTAATGTATAAATAATATATAAAAAGATGGAACTCTTAATAATAAATAGAGCTCCATCTTTTTATATATTACAATATAGCTAATTTTCTTTTGTTTTTAACTTTACTATCTATATCCTCATCCTTAACTATAGTAAATGCTTTAGTTGGACAGACATTTACACATGCAGGTCCTTCTGGAGATTCTATACAAAAATCACATTTATTTGCTGTCATTCTTTCTCTAAAGCAAAGTTTTCCTTCGTCTATATCTTTTAATGTAACTATATCTATTGCACCTATAGGACACGCTAACATACAAGTCTTACATCCTATACAGTTTTCTTCATTTATTTTTATTGTGTTTCCTACTCTAACTATACCACCATTTGGACATGCCTTTGCACAAGGAGCATCTTCACAATGTCTACATTGTATTGGAGCACTAACTTCCTTTGTCTTTATAACAGAAAGTTTTGGGTTAAAATTTATCTCATCAGGATTTTTGTAAAAAATATCTTCATCTGAATGTGCAACCACACATCCTATCATACAAGTTCTACATCCTATGCACTTATCAGGGTCCGCTATAACAAAATAGTTCATTACTTAGCCACTTCCTTTCCTATACAATATGTAGTGTGTAATAAATGATGAGACTTTTCTCCTAATGGTTCTACTAGATATTCATCATACAATTTTTTAATCTCAGGGTTCTCATGAGATTTTCTAACTGCTAAATGTTCATCGTGTACATATGTTGCTTTTGTTCTATTTTCATAGGCTAATTCTTTATATTCTTCTAGTAAAATTTTTGGTTGGCCTCCACCACTTACACATCCAACAGGACAAGTCATAACTTCAATAAAATCTACATCTAATTTTCCTTTTTCTAAATCTTCAAGTACTGGTATTACATTTTTCAATCCACTTACTACTCCAACTCTTAGGTCTAAATCTCCTATCTTAATAGTTGACTTTCTAAAACCATTCTCTCCTCTTACTTGTTTTACTTCTACATCAGGAATACTTTCACCAGTTATAAGCTCATAACCAGTTCTTATAGCAGCTTCCATAACTCCACCAGTAACACCAAATATAGTTCCAGCTCCACTGTAACTACCTAAAGGACTATCAAATTTTTCTTCTCTTAAGTTTTTAAAGTCAATTCCCATATCTTTTATTAGGTAAGCTAATTCTCTTGTAGTTAATACTACATCTACATCCCTATATCCACTAGAATCCATTTCTTCTCTATCGCATTCATATTTTTTACATGTACATGGCATTATAGAAACACTAAATATCTTTGATACATCTACATTATTTATTTCTGCTCCATAAGTTTTAAATATAGCACCACCCATCTGTTGAGGTGATTTACAAGAAGATAAATGATTAGTTAATTTAGGATAATTTTTTTCCATAAATTTTACCCATGCTGGACAACAAGATGTAAACATTGGAAGAGTTCCACCTTCTGTTACTCTTTTAATTAACTCACTACCTTCTTCCATAATAGTTAAATCTGCTGCAAAGTTAGTATCATAAACTCTATCAAAGTTTAAAGCTCTAAGTGCCGCTGCCATTTTGCCAGCACCTAAATATCCTAGATAATATCCAAAATCTTCTCCTAAAGCTACTCTAACTGCTGGTGCACATTGAACCATAGTAAATACATTTGGGTCATTTAAAGCCTTTTTCACCTTATCTACATCACATACATTATATGCTGCAAATATAGGTTCATTTATGGACTCTGGTATATCCCTTTCTTGTTTTTTACTTTGTAAAAATTCGAATCCTTCATCTATAACTGAAGCATAAGATTTACAAGTTTGAACACATTGACCACACATAACACATCTATCTAAATTTATTTCTTGTGGTTTCCCCTCTTCACCTTCAATAGCATTTACTGGACAGACTTTGGAACATTCTCTGCATCCAGTGCATAAATCTTTATCTATATTTATTATCATAAACGTCACCTACCCCTGTATCCTTTATTTATTTGTTAACAATAAGCTAAGTGCAGCCTGTCTATTCTTAGCCTTTTTGTCATCTATTGGAGTAACAAGTTTTAAAGCTTCCTGAGGACATGCACTTACACAAGCTATCTTTTCATTGCCTTTACATAAGTCACATTTATAAGCTATTTTTTTATTTTCTTCTAAAATTACTTGTTCTACTTCTTTACCATCTTCATATTGTGGAAGTAAATCTATAGCTCCAAAAGGACATGCTAGCAGACAAGTTTTACATCCTATACATTTTTCTTCATTTACAGACATAATATTATTTTCTTTGATTATAGCTTTTTGTGGACATGAGTTTAGACAAGGAGCATCTTCACAATGTCTACATTGTATTGGCATACAGAAAGTATCACCTTTTACCAAATAAAGTCTAGGTATAACAGGTATATCAACCGTTCCAACTGTATAACCTACATTATTATGTTGATTATGCATTGTAAAACAAGCTACTTCACAAGCTCTACAGCCTGTACATTTGTTTGGGTCTGCTATTACAAAAGAGCCTATTTTATTTTTCATATTATCCCACCTTTCAATTTGTATATTTCTAACTCCCTAGTTATTTTCCATTATATATATTTATATATTTTAATATTTTCTCAGTACTTATATTTCGCTTACATTTTTTACACAAATTGTATGTGTTTTCATATACTTTATCAGTATCATCAATTAATGCTCCACAGATTTCACACTTTGAATATTTTTGTTCTTCTTTTTTAGCACACATATACTCAGTCTCACTTTTTGATAACTCTCTGTGGATTTGCATAAATATTCATTCGTCTTCCTCTCACAAATCCAATAAGAGTTATATTTAATTTTTTAGAAAGCTCTATTGATAAATTAGTTGGTGCCGATTTTGATACTACAATAGGAATTTGAGTCATAGCTGCTTTCAGTATCATCTCTAAGGATATTCTTCCACTTACTGCTACAATTTTATCTTTCAATGATATTTCATTTAAGACGCAAAATCCAATCGCCTTGTCCATTGCATTATGTCTCGCCACATCTTCACAGGTTACTATATTTTTATCATAATTAAATATGGACACACTGTGCACTCCACCTGTGTTTTTGAATAAGTCTGACGAATTTAAATTTCTATCCATTATGCTATAAATCGTATCATAATTTATTTTTATATCACTCTCCACAGGAGTACATTTTATATAGTCTAGTGAATTCAAAAATATAATTTGCTCATCTTCTATTTCCTGTTTATTTTGAATATTTACTTTTGCAAAACGTTCCTTCTCATTTATCTCAAAGCTTAACAAATTTTTTTTGTTTTCTATATATCCCTTGGTTTTCAAAAAACCAACTACAAGTTCTTTTAAATTATGTGGCGTACATAAAAATGTATTTACATATTTATCATTTAAAATAAAACTAAGCGGATATTCTGCAATTATTTCCTCATTGTCTGTTGATAGTTCATATTCATTTACTTTATTTACTTCTACATTAAAAGAATTCAGATATTTGTAATTCACTAGACTATAACTGTTTTCAAAAACTTCATCTTTGTTATTTTCTTGTAATTTAGTTTTTGAGTATATATTATTCATAAAATATTAGCCTTTCCGCTTTTTATAAATCTTTAATCCAATTAACTACTAAATGTTTGTAGCAGTCATTTTATCTTTAAGATTTTGATACTCTTCTTTCACACATTTTTCTGCTAATTCTTGGTCTTCAAGTTTCTCAAGTTTAACAGCACAATATTTATATTCTGGTGTTTTAGATATAGGGTCCAAATTTGCTATTGTAAGTTCATTACAAGCTCCAACCCACCACTGATAAGTCATGTATGTTGCACCTTCCTTAACTCTATCAGTAACTGTTGCTCTTGTTATTACACTTCCTCTTCTTGAACTTATTCTAACTAGTTCATCATCTTCAATTCCTAGTTTTTCAGCATCATTACAATTTATTTGAACACGACCTGGTTCATCTTCTAATGAACTAAGCGTTCTACAATTACCAGTCATAGTTCTTACTGAATAATGTCCAACTTCTCTTACAGTACATAAACTAAATGGATACTCATCATCTTCAACTTCCATAGGTGGTCTCCATTCAGCAGCAAATAAATTACCTTTTCCATTAGGAGTAGAAAACTTCTGACCTTCATATAGATACATAGTTCCTTTATCTTCTATACTTTCACTCTTGCAAGGCCACTGAACGCACCCTTGAGATTCTATTTTTTCATAAGTAGCGCCTAAGAAACTTGGGCATAGCTGTCTAAGTTCATCCCATATTTCTTTAGTATTTTTATAGTTCATAGGGTATCCCATTGCTGTAGAAATTTCACTTATAATTTGCCAATCTGGTTTTACATCTCCTTGTGGCTCTATAGCCTTTCTCATCAATTGGAATCCTCTATCTGCACATGTATATACTCCTTCATGTTCTCCCCAAGAAGTAGCTGGAAGTATGACATCAGCGTGAAGAGCTGTCTTATTCATAAATATATCTTGAACAACTACAAATTCCAATTCATCTAAAGCTTCTCTAACTTCTGATGCGTCTGGGTCACTTTGTACTGGGTCTTCTCCAAATATATAATAAGCTTTAAGCTTTTTCTCTTTTAGTACTAAGTTTGGAACTTGAGTTAAACTATAACCATTGTTAGGAGATAACTTTACACTCCAAGCATTTTCAAACTTTTCTCTTATTTTATCATCAGTTACGTTTTGATACCCTGGATATACATTAGGAAGAGCCCCCATATCACAAGCTCCTTGTACATTGTTTTGTCCACGTACAGGTCCTATTCCAACGCTTTCTCTTCCAAAATTACCTGTAAGTAAAGCAATTGATGCAAGCCCTTTAACTACATCAACAGCTTGTCCAAATTGACAGACTCCCATTCCATAAAGTATCATAGCTTTCTTACCTTTTGCATATTCCCTCATAGCTTTTCTTATAAGCTCTTCTGGGATTCCTGTAACCTTTTCAGCATATTTAGCTGTATATGGTTTAACAATTTCTTTATACTCATCAAATCCTTGTGTATGATTTTGAACAAAGTCTTTATTATAAAGACCTTCTTCTATCAAGACATTTCCAAAAGCATTTACTAAAACCATGTTTGTTCCACCTTTTATAGGTAGATGTATATCAGCAATTCTTGCAGATTCAGTTAATCTAGGGTCAGTAACAATTAATTTAGCTCCATTTTTTTTAGCTTTTACTATTCTATTTGCTACTATTGGATGTGAATCTGCTCCATTATATCCAAATATAAATAAAACATCTGCATTTTCTATCTCAGGTATAGAATTTGACATTGCACCACTACCTAATGAGTAAGCCAGACCGGCTACAGATGGTGCATGTCAGACACGAGCGCAATGGTCAACATTATTAGTTCCTACTGCAGCTCTCATAAATTTTTGCATTATATAATTTGCTTCATTACCAGGTCCTCTTGCAGAACCTGTTCCCATAATAGAATCAGGACCATATTTTTCTTTAATTTCATTTAACCTTGAAGCTGTGTAACTTATAGCTTCATCCCATTCAACCTCTTCTAATACACCTTGTTTTCTTATCATTGGCTTTTTTAGCCTAGGTGTTAAAATTTTAGGGTCATTTAGAAAATCCCATCCATAACGACCTTTTAAGCACAAACTTTCTTGATTTGTTCTACCATTAGCTGGCTCAGCTCTTAATATCTTATTGTCTTTTACCACTAGATATAGTTGGCATCCAGCTCCACAGTATGGACAAACTGTTAAAATTTTTTTCTCCATACATTTCCCCCCTTAGATTTATCCCCTGATAAGTAAAATTTACCTTAAAGATAATGAAATGTTTTTATAATATGCAAAATTACAAATATTTTGCAATACTATCTATTAAATTCAACAATTTTCTCACAATTCCTTTTATATTTTAAAAAAAATATGTCATAATAATCTTTATATTTCAACTATCTAATTAAAATATTATAGCTCTTATGACATATTTTTTAATATACGCTTATTTAAATCTATTTAATTTTCACTTAAAACTACATTTCTTCCAATCCTATTTTTCATTCTGTAGTGAGTGATTACAGTAAATATTCCACTTCCAATAAGAATCAAGTAGTACATAAACCCACCATATAGAAATACTGCATATCCCATCAAAGATTGAGGGAATACTGATTTGAATATAGTGAAAAATGCCAATTCATTAGCTCCTACATTCCCAGGTGTTGGTATTGGTGATATCGCCATATATAAAAATGCTTGTAGTGTTAATATATAGACGTAACTGTAACCTTGTAAATTAAATGCTTTGTATATCCAAAATGAAACACTAAAGTAAGCACTTAATTGAATAAAAGTTACTATTATAGTTGAAATTAATACTTTTTTATTCTTGGCAAAAAAACTTATCGCTTTACTATAATCATCTATAAAACTTTCTATAGAGTCAATCTTATTATCTAAAAATTTTAAAAATTTAATCTTTGATATATGTTTGATAGAAAATCTCATAAAATATTTTATTTTTTCAGGATTTAAAATAACTAATATTATCATAATTAGGACAAATGAGTTAATAGCTATCCCTAGAAAAACTAAAGGCATAATCATTTTCATCTGTTTTTCTAACATAGAAAAATTCATTAGCACAAGTATTGTACAATAAAAAGTAACTACTATTTGAAAAATAATAGACTTATTGGTAATAACTGCACTTGCCTTACTAAGTGGCATTTTACATTTTTTAAGCACATATATCTGCACTGGTTGACTTCCTGAAGCAAAAGGAGTTATTAAATTATAATAAAATCCCATAATGGCCAACTTAAAACCAATAAATCTAATATTGACTTTGTGAGTACTTTCTATAATTATCTTCATTACTACTCCTTCAAGCATTATATGAGACATTATTGCCAAAGCACCTATGAATAAAAATTTCTTATCTACCATAACTATAACATTTGATAACATTTTAATGTCTAATGTTTTAAACACTAGATAAATTGTTATACCTATTAGTAAAAATAAAAATGTATACTGTAGTAAACTCTTTCTAATATTCTTTAGTTTATCCATTAGAGATAACCATCCTTTTCTCAAGATTTAATACTAAATACCTTATTATTAGTATACACTACGAATATTAATATTTTATAACAAAATACCTTACAATTTTGTCATTCACAAAAAATATTAATCTATAAATTAAATTTTAATATATAGATTAATATTTTACAAACATTTTGTAGATATATATAATATTTTCACTAAATTGCACGTCTATTTATTACATCCATTTATATCCTATACCCCATACAGTTTCTATTGTATAAACATCATATTGTTTTAATTTACTTCGTATATTTTTTATATGTTCTGTAATAGCACTTATATCGCTTTCTCCATCAAAACCATATACTGACTCATATATTCTTTCTTTTGAAAATACTTGCCCCTTATTTTTTGCTAAAAATTCACATATCAAATATTCACTCTTAGTAAAATTAATTTTTTTGCCATCAATTGAGACTTCTTTTCCTAAAAAATTAAATTGAACATTTGATATAGTTAATAAATTTTTTTTCTCTCTATTTTCTCTTCTTAGATGAGCAGTTATTCTAGCCCTTAACTCTCCTACACCAAATGGTTTTGTTATATAATCGTCTGCTCCTATACCAAGACCATACATAATATCACTTTCCATATTTTTAGCTGTCAAAAACAGTATTGGACAATCAACCTTATTCCTTATAGCTTTGCATATTTCAAAACCATCAATCTTAGGCATCATTACATCTAATATTATTAGATTAAAAGAGTTAAAATTTATATCCATAGCATTCTCTACATCACTAATTACCTTCACTTCATGACCATCTCTTTTTAGTACATTTTCAATCAGCTTTAACATATCTAGCTCATCATCTATTACTAATATCTTAGACATACTAACTCCTCCATTTATATGTTTAATAACATTTTAATCTGTACCTTTAATAAATCTCTTTGCAAATTTACATCTAATACTATACTCCCATATTATAGCTTACAATAACTACTTAATATTTTACAAATAAAATATTTTAGATACAAAAACTTTACATTCCAAGTACTTTGTATTTATTTTATATGTGTTTACTTAAATATCAAAATTTATTTAATAACTTATTATTGTAATATTTTAAATATGTAATAAAATCAATAATAAGACAACTTCTTATGAACACATCTTTAATTATTTAAATTGGAGGAAAAAATTATGGATGAAAAGTTAACAAAAAGTAATTATAATGTTCCATTTGACTATGCTCGAGAAAAATTTAAAGAATTAGACCCTCATACAATTAGCAATTTAAGTAATATATCTTTCAACAGTGATTTGAACAGATTCACACTAAATTTTTTTGGTAAACGATATATCATAGATTATCCAAGTGGAGAAGTTTGGAATGATAATGGTAGTATCTGTAAAAACTTCGAACTTAAAATTTTGATAGTTAGATACTTAATTAATGCTAAGGGTATTCCTAGAACTAATAAATATGTAACTTTTAAAGAAATACCTGGTGGCAATGTTTACTATCCAAACTTTTTAAACAGAACTCTAGCTAGGCTTTCAGAAGTTTTTACATCTCAAATAGAAAAATATAAGTTAGTTATGGAAAATATGGGAGCTGAAAAAGTAGATATGGGTGATTTAGCCTATAAGTTCACATATATGGGTAATACTTCTATGATATTTATACTTTGGTTTGGAGATGATGAGTTTTCTCCAAATTCAAATATATTATTTGATTCTAATATAATTTATTATTTTAATGCAGAAGATTTAGCAGTTGTTCCTGATACAGCTATAGATGCTATCCTGAATAAAATAAAGCAAATATAAATATCAATAATATCATAATAAAATTTTTTATAGATTTATGCTGAATATAATATGAAATGGAGTCACAAAAATGAATGTAGAAAATCAATATTTATCAGATATTGAAGTAATATTATCACACAGACATGATAATGGTGCAGACTATTGGACTACACCTGACAAACGTTTAATAAAAGGTTCCCCTTTCTCCACTCTTGATAGTATACTTTATTTGTTAGAATTAGGTGTGAACTCGGATGATACTTTACTTCAAGAATGTGCTGAATTGATATTTAGCACATGGCGAGAAGATGGACGTTTTAAATTATATCCAAATGGAGGTATTTACCCTTGCCATACTGCTAACGCAGCTAATGTACTTTGTCATATGGGTTATGCACTTGACATTAGAATGCATAAAACATTTCAATATTTTTTAGATACACAGTATACTGATGGTGGATGGCGTTGCAATAAATTTAGTTTTGGTCGTGGTCCAGAAACTGAATACTCAAATCCTCTTCCAACACTTAATATACTAAACGCATTCCGTTTTAGTGATTATCTAAATAAAGAGTCAAAACTTGACAAAGCTGTAGATTTTCTACTTGACCATTGGACTATTAAAAAACCAATTGGCCCTTGTCATTATGGAATTGGTACATTATTTATGCAAGTTGAATATCCTTTCCGTAATTATAACCTATTCCTTTACGTTTATGTTTTATCATTTTACAATCGTGCAAAGCAGGATAAAAGATTTTTAGAAGCTTTAAAAACACTTGAATCTAAGATGATAGATAATAAAATTATTGTCGAACGTGTAGTTCCAAAACTATCCAAGTTATCTTTCTGTAAAAAAGGTAAACCAAGTACATTGGCTACAAAACACTACTATGAAATATTAAAAAATTTAGAAAGATAATAGTTATACATAAAAATAGTGGCTTTTCATTTTTCATAGCCACTATTTTTTAAAATGATGTAGTAATAGAACATATATTAAGTTAGTTATTCTGGTCAATTTTAAGATTTCTACTTCTCCTTACCTATCTCTAACATAATTTCATAATTTAATTTACTTTTCTTTAAATCAACTCCAGATATACTTTTAATAATCCCACACTCTAACATTGCATCAAATTTCTTCCTGGATAGACCTAGTTTTTCACGTAATAATGTTGATACCTTTAGCTGAGACGGATACTTACTTACAATTCTAACTTGTGTGAGGTCATTAATGTTAATTTCTTGACCTACTATTTTGTATTCTGGAATACCAACTTCTGCTCCATTTCTATGTAAAAGCTCTACATTCATAGCATATTGCTTAACAAGATTACTATCATTAGTATGAAATTGTTCCAGTATTTCTGAATTTAAGTTTTTTGGATTAACACGAGAATATATAGTTGAGTTCCATGTTGAATCACAATTTGAACACTTATATATTAACCATATATCTAAATATTTATGTTGAGCATTAACTCTAAATAAATCTGAACAAATATATTCAGTCTTTTTTCCACATTTTTTACAATACCTAATTACAGGTAGTTGGGAAGCATATTCCACTTCCCAAATTATTTCTTGCATAAATACAATTTCCTTTCTATTAATATTACTAAACTAATAGAAAGTTATGAAAAGGTGGAATATAATCAAGTATTTTTCTCAAAACAAGACCTCCTAATTTTAATAAATTTTAATTTCTCTTATACAAAAGACTAGTACTTCTTATTAAGTACTTTACAGCTGACTTTGTTACTACTTGTATAAGTTATTGAAATTACTTAAATTATAACATCCACCTAAAAGAAACTATACCTCAAACACTTTTATCAAAAGAAAATGAGTCAGTATAATTATAAAATTACACTGACTCATTCTTAACTATCTTTTCTTTTTTTCTTGTAATACAATTCTTTGAATGCTTTTCAAAGATAAATAATATTTTTCTGATAAGTATTTCAAATCATATCCAACTTGATAATCTTCGTAAATTTGCATATTTCTAATGGATAACTCTTCACGAGTAGATGTATTACTTCCCCATTCTTTTTTATTATTATATTTTCTTGGAATATATATATATTCTCCATCTACATATTCTTGTATTAATTTGAGTAATTCTTCTGGTAATATATGTATTGCTTTTTTATAGCTCATTTTTGCTCTCCTATTAAATAGTAATTTTTTATTAGGAATAGCAAAGGGCTATTTATATATTAAATTTTATATTTGCAATAGCCCTTGCTATGCAAAAATAAAGATTAAATCAAACATAAATTCTCACCCTCCTTATACATTACAACAATACATATAAGTCTATCAATAGCATAAATAGTTGTCAATCAATACAAATTCTTTATTTATATTTTTTCTGTCTTTACGACTCATTACACATATAATCAGAATCTTTAATCAATGTTAAATCTTTATCTTGATGGATTTATTACTGAACAAGGAACTCCAACTATACATTTTCCACAAATGTCACATCCACCTATATAAGAATACTTAGCTTCATTTAGCATACACATCTCATAACACTTATTTCTATTAAACCCATCTACTTTTAAGGCTCCTTTTACACATTTACTTACACACTTTTTACAACTGTTATTCTGTTTATATAAACAGTATTCTTGTTTTGGTCTTTTAGTTGGCTCTAATTCTAAACTTGTGATTATACTTCCTATCCTTCCACAACACCCTTTTTCTGTAATAAGCATATTATTTAATCCAAAAGTTCCCAGACCTGCTATGAATGCAATATGTCTTTGTGACCAATCACTAATTAATTTGTTATTATCAAAATTATATGAACCAGGAATAGCATATGAACTAAATCCTATTTTTTCTAATTCTTCACATAAAAAATTGTTCAAATCTGAAATTAATCTATTAGTTTCTATGTATGCTCTTGCCCAAATTTCTGAACATTCAAATCCTCCAACATTACTATTGTTCACACTTTCATCAAAAGGTATAAAATATGTAATTATAGTTTTACCATCTTTCAGAAAGTCTTTTGGCATAGCATGAGATGTTCCTACAGCACTTTTTAACTGATGAAACATATCGTCTTCAACAGATGCATAAGCAAATAAAAGCTCTTGCCATTTTGTAGTTATATTATTTGATTTACAATAATCTTTTACAAAATTATTCATTAATATCTCAATATTATTTTTCACAATATCCCCCCTAGACAATTTCCTATTTCAAATTTAATGTTATTATTTTATATTATATAATAGTACTTTATATTGTGCTCATCAATTAATATTAGATTAATACTAAAACTATATCTATCAATTTAGTATTAAGAAAGCTTCTAATATCCATAAGATACTAGAAGCCTTTTTTTAATTATCTAATCTAATTTATTGAGATTCCTGCACTTGCATATCCTGCTACAGTATTAACTAATGAAAGTCCTGAAGCTGTTGCAGTAAATACTAGTAAGAATCGTGTTTCTGCTGTTGCTGCTATATTTAATCCAGTTGTAATTCCATGTGAAACTGAACCAATTGATAATATACCTGTAAGAGGTGGAGCTAATGTAACTGTTGCTCCTGGTACTGCTGTAAATGAGTTATTTGGTGCAGTTGATTGGTAAAGTGTTGCTGTAATTGTAACTGTTGAACCAACAATTGAAAGCGCTGCTGTTGTACTGAAATATGCTGAAATAGATGTTATTGTTCCAGCTCTTGGCATTGAGAATGCAAAGTTAGTCAATGTTCCTGCTGCGTTTGTAAGGTCTATTACTCCACCAACTATACTTAGGCCTGGAGCTGAACTACCAAAACCAACAAATCCTGGAGTACCTACTAATCCGCCAGCTATAGTTGTAAGTGATAGTGGTATGCCTGATGCAAAAGGTATTATTGCACTAGCTCCTGGAATTCCTGTATTTCCTGTTGCTCCTGTTACTCCTGTATTTCCTGTCGCCCCTGTTGCTCCTGTATTTCCTGTTGCTCCTGTTGGACCTACTAATCCATCTGCTCCTGTGTTTCCTGTTGCTCCTGTTGGACCTGTTGCTCCATCTGCTCCTGTGTTTCCTGTTGCTCCTGTTGGGCCTGTTACTCCTGTTGCTCCATTTGCTCCTGTATTTCCTGTTGCTCCTGTTGGACCTACTAATCCATCTGCTCCTGTGTTTCCTGTTGCTCCTGTTGGACCTGTTGCTCCATCTGCTCCTGTATTTCCTGTTGCTCCTGTTGCTCCCGTTGGGCCTGCTACTCCATCTGCTCCTGTGTTTCCTGTTGCTCCTGTTGGGCCTACTAATCCATCTGCCCCTGTTGGACCTGTTGCTCCTGTTGCCCCTGTTGCTCCTGTTATGCCTACTCCTGTTGCTCCTGTATTTCCTGTTGGGCCTGTTATTCCTATCCCTGTTGCTCCTGTATTTCCTGTTGGACCTACTAATCCATTTGCTCCTGTATTTCCTGTTGCCCCTGTTACTCCTGTTGGACCTGTTGCTCCATCTGCTCCTGTATTTCCTGTTGCTCCTGTTGGGCCTATTAGACCTGCTGTTCCTGTTGCTCCTGTATTTCCTGTTGGGCCTGTTGCTCCTGTATCTCCTGTTGCTCCTGTTGGGCCTATTAAACCTGTTGCTCCTGTTACTCCTACTCCTGTCGCTCCTGTTGGGCCTGTTGGACCTGTTATTCCTATTCCTGTATTTCCTGTTGCTCCTGTTGGGCCTGTTACTCCTGCATCTCCTGTATTTCCTGTTGCTCCTGTTGGGCCTGTTACTCCATCTGCTCCTGTATTTCCTGTTGCTCCTGTTGGGCCTGTTATTCCTATTCCTGTTGCTCCTGTCGCTCCTGTTGGGCCTGTTACTCCAGGTGTTCCTGTTGCTCCTGTTGGCCCTATTAGACCTGTTGCTCCTGTTACTCCTACTCCTGTTGCTCCTGTTGGACCTGTTGGACCTGTTATTCCTATTCCTGTTACTCCTGTTGCCCCTGTTGGACCTGTTGTTCCATCTGCACCTGTATCTCCTGTTGCTCCTGTTGGACCTGTTATTCCTGTTGCTCCAGGTGTTCCTGTTGCTCCTGTATTTCCTGTTGGCCCTGCTAATCCATTTGCTCCTGTTGGACCTGTTGAACCTGTTGGACCTGTTGCTCCAGGTGTTCCTGTTGCTCCTGTTGCTCCAGGTGCTCCTGTTCCCCCAGCTGCTCCATTTGCTCCTGTTGCTCCTGTTGGGCCTGTTATTCCATTTGCTCCTGTTACTCCTGTTGGACCTGTTGGACCTGTTACTCCATCTGCTCCTGTATTTCCTGTTGCTCCTGTTACTCCTGTTGGGCCTGTTATTCCAAAGCCTGTCGCTCCTGTTGCTCCTGTTGGACCTGGTGACCCTGTTGACCCTGTTGGGCCTCTTAATCCTGTTGCTCCTGTATTTCCTGTCACTCCTGTATTTCCTGTTGGTCCTGTTGGGCCTGTTGGACCTGTTGCTCCTACTCCTGGACCTCTTGGGCCTGTTGGGCCCGTCGGACCCGTTGCTCCTGTTCTACCTCTTGGACCCATTGGACCCGTTGGCCCTACACATGATGGCGGACACCCGTGATGACAATCACAGCTATTACAATTATCATGACCGCCATTGCAGTCATCATAGCCATTATCGCAATCATTGTCATCAAATGGGCCAAAATATTTATTTCTACTCATTATTAAAAGCACCTCC
>JABBZI010000079.1 GCA_012955965.1 Clostridioides difficile | reverse complement strand
CACCTGCATAGTGGCTTCCATTTGTACAGAATGAGTATTGAGTTATTTCTGAATCTATTCCAGCTTCTTTTAATCCTTTATATGCTGCTTGAACAAATTCATCCTCTTCATCATATAACCAACCTGGAAAGAATCTCTCACTTTCTATAGTATTTCCTGTGTAACAATCAGCTTTTTCAACTGCATAAGAAACTTTTGCAGTTAATTCTGCATCTTCTTTCATCATTTCATCTAGTAATGCTTGTATTGGAGCTAATACTCCTTCTCTTGTTTCTCCAACTAATAATCTTCTATCAAAAGTTGCTTTACAGTAATCTGGCACTACTGAGGCTCCTGGATATGGAGAAGATTTTATATCTGTTAAAACTAGTATCCCATCACCTAAAACTGGATGAGTTGGAGGTACTAATTGTTGTATCTTTTGGATTACATTAGCCATTTTATAAACTGCATTTATACCTTTTTCTGGATTAGCAGAGTGAGCTGGTTTACCAAAAGTCTCTACTACTATTTCCCCTCTACCTCTTTGACCAATCTTTAAGTTTAGCTCTGAAGATTCACCTATCACAACATAATCAGGCTCAACAGCCTTACTTATTTCTCTAGCTGAAACTCCTTCAAATATTTCTTCGTGAACAACTCCTGCTACGTATAATTCACCTTCAAAATCTTTGTTAGTATCTTCTGCAAAGTATGAAACAGCCGCCATCATAGCACTTACTTGCCCCTTCATATCAGAAGTTCCTCTCCCGTATATTTTTCCATCTACTATTCTCGCTTCAAAAGGAGGAACACTCCATTTACTTGCATCTGGAACTGGAACTGTATCTATATGCCCATCAAATAATATTTTTTTACCTGGTTTGTTTCCTTTTATACATCCTACTATATTTCCATATCTATCTCTTGACCAGCTATCAAAACCTAGCAAAGCAAAGTTTTCTTCTATTGCTTTTACTACATTTTCTTCATGACCTGAATAACTAGCATTTCTTATTAAATCTTGGCATACTTCAGTTAATTGTTTTTTTCTTATTTCAT
>JABBZI010000078.1 GCA_012955965.1 Clostridioides difficile | reverse complement strand
ACGAACAAAGAAAACAAGAAGTAACTGAAATATGCCAAAAATTAATTCAAAATCCTAGCTCTTCTGGGAACGAAGAAGGCGTTGTAAAAGCAATAGAAGAATCTTTTGCAAAATTAGGTTTTGATAGTTGGTCAAGAGATAGATATGGAAATATAGTAGGGTGTATAAAAGGAAACAAACCAGGTAAAAAAATATTATTTGATGGACATATAGATACAGTTCCAGTTCCAGATGCAAGTAAATGGAGTGTTCCTCCTTTTGAAGGAAAAATAGTAGATGGAAAAATATACGGTAGAGGAACTTCTGACATGAAAGGTCAATATACAGCAATGATGTCAGCAGTTGCATACTTTGCAAAAGATACTAACAAAGATTTTGAAGGTGAATTATACGTAGCAGGAGTTGTTCACGAAGAAATATTTGAAGGAGTTTCAGCTAGAGAAATAAGTAAGGCTGTTGAGCCTGATTATGTTGTAATAGGTGAATCTTCAGAGCTAAACTTAAAGATTGGTCAAAGAGGTAGAGGAGAAATAGTAGTAGAGACTTTTGGTAAACCAGCTCACTCTGCTAATCCAGAAAAAGGTGTAAATGCAGTTTATAAAATGGCTAATGTAATCCAAAAAATACAACAATTAGTACCTCCAACTCATCCAGTTTTAGGTGATGGGATACTAGTTTTAACAGATATAAAATCTTCTCCATATCCAGGAGCTTCAGTAGTACCAGATTACTGTAAAGCAACTTTTGATAGAAGATTATTAGTTGGAGAAACAAGAGAAGGAGTATTAGCTCCAATACAAGCATTACTAGATGAAATGATGAAAGAAGATGCAGAATTAAATGCAAAAGTTTCTTATGCAGTTGAAAAAGCTGATTGTTACACAGGAAATACTATAGAAAGTGAGAGATTCTTTCCAGGTTGGTTATATGATGAAGAGGATGAATTTGTTCAAGCAGCATATAAAGGATTAAAAGAAGCTGGAATAGATTCAGAAATAACTCAATACTCATTCTGTACAAATGGAAGCCACTATGCAGGTG
>JABBZI010000077.1 GCA_012955965.1 Clostridioides difficile | reverse complement strand
GTGTTTTATTTATGTCAGGTATTATATCTGTAATGACGCAAAGTTTAATTTTATCCATTATGGCACTGGGGGTTTATATAACTTACAAAATCTTAGATTTTCCCGATATGTCTGCTGATGGTAGTTACACAATGGGTGCTTCTATCGTAGCATTTTCTCTTACTAATGGTATTTCTCCTATAGTGGCTACACTAATGGCTATCTTATGTGGTTGCATTGCTGGTCTTGTTACTGGAATTCTTCACATTAAGTTTAAGATTTCTAACTTACTTTCTGGTATTTTAGTTATGGGAATGCTATACTCCATTAATTTAAGAATAATGGGAAAATCAAATATCCCTCTATTTAGTTTCAAGCACTTATTCAATGGAGAAGTATCTCCTATAGTTTTAGCCTTAGTATTCGTTTTTATCTGTAAGGTTTTCTTGGATTTATTCTTAAAAACAGGTCTTGGATACACTCTAAAAGGTGTTGGTGATAACTCTCAAATGATTAAATCTTTGGGTATAAATATCGGTTCTATAAAGATACTAGGACTTATGATTTCAAATGGACTTATAGCTTTATCTGGTAGCCTTATGGCTCAGTTCTTAGGATTCTCAGATGTAAATATGGGTATAGGAACTCTAGTTCTTGGAATTGCATCTATCATAATTGGTATTACTTTATTTAAAAAATTCACTTTTATTAAAGATACTACTGCAATAATCGTTGGCTCTTTTATATACCAATTTACTATATACTTTGCAATGAGTTTAGGAATGTTATCAACTGACTTAAAACTAATAACTGCTATAGTTATAATAGCTTTCTTAGCTACTGGTAACTTAAATATTTCTCTAAAAAAAAACAAGCACAAAGCTAGTACCAAAAATAAATCAGAAAAAAGAGGTGTTATAGATGTTACAAATTAAAAATCTTTCAAAAAGTTTCCCTAATCCATATGGTCAACCTAATACTATATTTGAGAATTTATCAATTGATATAGAGGATGGTGAATTTGTAAGTATCATAGGTAGTAATGGAACTGGTAAATCTACT
>JABBZI010000076.1 GCA_012955965.1 Clostridioides difficile | reverse complement strand
ACAATAGATACAAACCAATATAAAATACTTATAAAAGATAAAGGCAATTTTAATATTAGTGGTAATAAGTTAAATATAATTGGAGAAGGAGGGAATGAAGGTGTAATACATGTAGAACAGGGAGGAAAATTAAGTATAGGAATAGATAATATAGTTGCACTGAATGGAACTGCTTTATATATAGAGAAAGAAGCTAAATTAATTCTAGCTACATATTATGGAAAAACTGGTAATATACGTGCAAGTGGAGATAATGCAATAGGAATTTATTCAGAAAATGATATTAAGGTAGAATCTAAAGTAATTGAGGTTAATGGAAAAGATGCTATAGGTATTTACTGTAATGGAGAAGTGGAAATAGAGGATACATCAGTAATTGTTAATAAGAATAATCAACAAAACACAATAGCAAATAATACAAAAGGCGAATCAATTGTATCAAAACCTAAGATTGTTTATATTATTGGTGATGGGAATGTAATAATGCCAGACATACCACAAGATGAAGATTATAATATTATAAGATGTAATCGTAGAGGGATTAGTGTATTAAAAGAAGAATTGATATTAACAAAAGATGATAAAATTGAGGATGTAGAACTTCCAAAAAAAGTAAGTCTAAAAACTTCGAGTGGAAATGTTGTAGACATAAGTGTAGAGTGGGATTTATCAAATTACTATACTGACTTAAATAAAAATATAGAGTTTATTATAAGAGGTAAATTTGATGAAAATCTTCTAAATGAAAAAAATATAGTATTAAATAAAGATGTTTTTCCAGTTATAAATATCTCTATTAGAAATAAAGAGCCTATAAATAATTTAATTGTGTATTTTAGAAACCGAGAAAATGGTTATACAGCTGCTTTAGCTTATGATATGCCATATAATGCAAAAAAAGTATTTGTGGAATATTCAGAGGATGGTATAAATTGGATAAGCAGTGAATTAGAGTATATTACAGAACAAACTGTAATTGATTTTGAAGATTTTAAATTACGATGTTTTAGAGTAAAAGTGGAAGGTGGACTAAGAGATGGGTATTCAAATATATTTTTAAAACCTGGATTTGTAATGGGAGGAGGTAATAATCAGATTACACCAGATGATGAACAAGAAAGTGATGATGCTGGTGGTGACCGTGGAGGTGGAGGAAGAGATGACCCAGATAGAGAA
>JABBZI010000075.1 GCA_012955965.1 Clostridioides difficile | reverse complement strand
CCTTGTAACTCCCAAACATTTTGATATTCTGGGTCTTGATTATAATTGATAGTTCCTTCATATGCCCCAGTTGATTTGTTGTAATTTATAGTCGTATCTAATGGCATATCATAACATTTATATTTTAATGTAATACTGTCTGCGTCTGGCTTTTCTTTAAATTTAACACTAACTTTTGATGTACTACCTAAAACTATACTTTTTTTCTCTAAGCTTATATTTAAATCTGAATTATTTTCCATAGCACTAGATTCAGTAGCAAATACCATTGTTGGCGCTACAATTGCCATTGAAAGAATTCCTGTTGTTAATAGTTTTGCATTTCTTCTCATATTAATCTCCTTATTTAACATAACTTTCTAATTTAGTGTTTTTAATTTTTTAATATGTCAAAGTGTATCTACCCAAATTATAAATAATTTATAAATAAATTATAAAAATAAAATAATAAAAAAATAAACATATTATATACATTTATTTACCTTCACTATATCACTTATTACTATAAAAATCCATAAAAATACATAAAAAACAAATAATAACACATAATACCTTCATTTTCATTGTATTTTATAGGCAAATATCACAACTTTTAATAGTTAATAATATTCTTGGTATATGTGAATGTTTTATTATTATACTTAACTACAAAAGGCTATATATATACCATTTTGCACTTATATGCAACAGTATATATATAGCCTTTCTTACTAATACAATTATGTTTTATTTTGTAGATTCAGTCTAAGTTTAGAACCATAATTCATTTTATATTAAGACCTTTAGTTATTCTCATTTAGACTATTTTAGCGACTCTTCTATACCTTTACCTATTTGTGTACCCATTTCCTTTACCTTACTTGATGTATTCAATAAACTCATATCTTTTTCATTGTCTAAAAATGCACATTCTACAAGTACAGCTGGCATGTCATTTGTTCTTAAAACGTATAAATAATCTTTTGTAGCATCAGTTGATAGTGCTCTCGTTTTTGCACCTCTATTTTTTAAGTTGAATTTTTCTAAAATTCTATTTAATATATTTGTAGCTAAAGTTTTAGTAGTTCCACCATTTTTATCTTCAAGTTTATAAAATACTTCCACGCCATTTCCAGTTGTATCAGACGCATTATAGTGTATGCTTGTAAATAAATCTGGTCTTAATGAATTAGATAAAGCAGTTCTA
>JABBZI010000074.1 GCA_012955965.1 Clostridioides difficile | reverse complement strand
GATAACGCCGAAGGATAAGATATAGTCTGTGCTTGCATGAAAGTGTAAGAAGTTCATAAGAGAACTGCATAGGTAGTAGCGAACTTATGTGAACGACAACCTCAAAAATGATAAAAGTTAGGACTTACGGTTCTTACATATGTTATTTAGAAATAAATATAAAAACCTTAAAAATACTTGTTTAAAAAAATTGACCTTGTTAATATTAGGATGGGTGAGGAAAAATTGAAGTGGCTCAGATATGTATATTTAGTACAATACCATATAGTATGGTGTGTGAAATATAGACATCCAGTATTACATATTCAGAAAAAACAAGTAAAGTGAGGTGATAGTAGTGGAAAAAGCATATAAGTTTAGAATGTATCCAAATAAAAAACAGCAAGAGTTAATTAACAAAACTTTTGGATGTTGTAGATTTGTGTATAATAAATATCTTGCTAAAAGAATAGAAGTTTATGAAAATGATAAAAAAACTTTTACTTATAAACAGTGCAGTTCTGATTTGACCAGTTTAAAAAAAGAATTAGAGTGGCTTAAAGAACCTGACAAATTTTCACTACAAAACACCTTAAAAGATTTAGAAAACGCATATAAAAAATTCTTTAAAGAAAATACAGGATTTCCTAAATTTAAATCAAAGAAAACTAATAGATTTTCATATAGAACTAACTTTACAAATGGAAATATTATGTACTGTGGTCAATATATAAAATTACCTAAACTTGGTATGGTTAAAGTAAGGGATAAACAAGTACCTCAAGGGAGAATACTTAATGCTACTATATCCAAAGAACCAAGTGGTAAATATTATGTATCATTATGTTGTACTGATATAGATATTGAAGCATTTGAAAATACTAATAATCAGATAGGTTTAGATTTAGGAATTAAAGAATTTTGTATCTCAAGTTGTGGACAATTTATAGAAAATCCTAAGTATCTTCTAAAGTCATTAAATAAACTTGCTAAATTACAAAGAGAACTATCGAGAAAAACAATTGGTAGTTTAAATAGAAATAAAGCAAGATTAAAAGTTGCAAGACTTCAAGAACATATAGCTAATCAAAGGAAGGATTTTCTACAAAAACTATCTACTAAATTAATACGAGAGAATGATATTATTTACATAGAGGATTTACAAGTAAAGAATATGACTAGAAATAGTAAATTATCTCGTTTAATTTCTGATGTGTCATGGTCAGAATTTGTTCGTCAATTAGAATACAAGGCTAATTGGTATGGTAG
>JABBZI010000072.1 GCA_012955965.1 Clostridioides difficile | reverse complement strand
GATGGTGGCACCCCTTATCCCTAAGTTACGGGGTCATTTTGCCGAGTTCCTTAACAACAGTTCTCTCGCGGGCCTTAGGATACTCTCCTCACCCACCTGTGTCGGTTTGCGGTACGGGTACCTTTAACCTCGATAGAGACTTTTCTTGACAGTGTGAAATCAGCTACTTCGCTACTAAATTTCGCTCCCCATCACATCCCAGCATTATCAAAGCGGATTTACCTACTCTGACTGCCTCAATGCTTGGGCACACATAACCAACAGTGTGCTTAGCTTATCCTACTGTGTCATCCCATCTCTCAAACGGTTATCGGTAGTACAGGAATATCAACCTGTTGTCCATCACCTACGCCTTTCGGCCTCAGCTTAGGTCCCGACTAACCCAGGGCGGACGAACCTTCCCCTGGAAACCTTGGGTTTACGGCCTGTGGGATTCTCACCCACATCTCGCTACTCATGCCAACATTCTCACTCCCATACTGTCCACATGTCCTTACGGTCATGCTTCAACCCGTATGGGAAGCTCCCCTACCCATCATAATGATGCCGTAGCTTCGGTAGTAAGTTTTAGCCCCGGAAATCTTCGGCGCAGGATCACTCGACCAGTGAGCTATTACGCACTCTTTGAATGAGTGGCTGCTTCTAAGCCAACATCCTGGTTGTCTGTGCAATCCCACATCCTTTACCACTTAACTTACATTTAGGGACCTTAGCTGACGATCTGGGCTGTTGCCCTTTCGACTATGAATCTTATCACCCACAGTCTGACTCCCAAGTATAAGATGACGGCATTCGGAGTTTGATAGTCTTCGGTAGGTGCAATACCCCCTAGGACATTCAGTGCTCTACCTCCGTATCTCTCACCTTGAGGCTAGCCCTAAAGCTATTTCGGGGAGAACCAGCTATCTCCGGGCTCGATTGGAATTTCACCGCTACCCACAAGTCATCCCCGAGCTTTTCAACGCTCGTGGGTTCGGACCTCCACGAAATTTTACTTTCGCTTCATCCTGCTCATGGGTAGGTCGCCCGGTTTCGGGTCTACGTCAAGTAACTGAACGCTCAGTTAAAACTCGCTTTCGCTACGGCTCCACACCTTAAGTGCTTAACCTTGCTACTTAACGTAACTCGTTGGCCCGTTCTACAAAAAGTACGCGGTCACACAAGAAATGTGCTTCCACAGCTTGTAAGTGCAGGGTTTCAGGTTCTATTTCACTCCCCTCCCGGGGTTCTTTTCACCTTTCCCTCACGGTACTATACGCTATCGGTCACTAGGTAGTATTTAGCCTTGGAGGGTGGTCCCTCCTGCTTCCCACAGGGTTTCACGTGTCCCGTGGTACTCTGGATCATATCTAAAGT
>JABBZI010000071.1 GCA_012955965.1 Clostridioides difficile | reverse complement strand
GTAATATATCCAACAAAATAATAGACACATAAAGAATAAGAGCATAATAAAGGAAAAATTAAAACAAAGAAACGGTTTCTCGAATTGATAATTCTCGTATTGATAAAAATTTCCCAATATGAGAATTTTTTCTTTTATAAATCTTATTTTTCACATTCAAAATTTATAAACTTTAAAGAAATTTTATAAAAGTATGTAATTCCAACATAAAAAAAATATTTTTAGAATAAATAATATTGGCATAGTAATTGCTTTACTAGAAGACACAAAGATAAAAACTTAAAATGACACCGAAAAATTTGAAAGGGGAATATAAAATAAATGAGAGAAATAAAATGGAAATTAAATAATCTACCTAAATCTGAGGAAAAAGAAAAAGGGATTGAATTTTTAAAAGATGAAGAAATCGCAAAGGCTAAAGCTTTCCATGAGAGCTTTCCACAATATGAAAAAACTCCTTTAGTTAAATTAGATAACTTAGCAAAATCATTAGGAGTAAGCGGAATATATGTTAAAGATGAATCTTATAGATTTGGATTAAACGCATTTAAAGTTTTAGGTGGTTCTTACTCTATGGGTAGATATTTAGCTCAAAGATTAGATACAGATATATCTGAACTAGGATATGACAAATTAACTTCAAAAGAAATAAAAGAAAAATTAGGAGAAATAACTTTCTTTACAGCTACAGATGGAAATCATGGTAGAGGAGTTGCTTGGACAGCTAATAAATTAGGTCAAAAATCTGTTGTATTAATGCCAAAAGGGTCTTCTGAATTTAGATTAAATAAAATCAAAGGAGAAGGAGCAGACGCTAGTATAACAGACTTAAACTATGATGATGCAGTGAGATTAGCTAATGATTATGCAGAAGCTGATGACCACGGAGTAATGGTTCAAGATACAGCATGGGATGGATATGAAGAAATCCCAGCATGGATAATGCAAGGATATGGAACTATGGCTAAAGAAGCTATAGAGCAATTAAAAGAATATGGAGTAGATAGACCAACGCATGTATTTGTGCAAGCAGGAGTTGGTTCACTTGCTGGAGCAGTTCAAGGATATGTTGCTTCAATCTATGATGAATGCCCAATAACAGTAGTAGTAGAAGCTGATGAAGCTGATTGTTACTATAAATCAGCAGAAGCAGGAGATGGAAAACCAAGATTTGTTGGAGGAGATATGCCAACTATAATGGCTGGTCTTGCTTGTGGAGAGCCAAACACTATAGGATTTGAAGTGTTAAAAAATTATTCATCAGCATTCGTTTCAGCACCAGACTGGGTTTCTGCTAAAGGTATGAGAATATTAGGAAATCCTTTAAATGGTGATGAAAAGGTAATATCTGGAGAATCTGGAGCAGTTACAACTGGTCTTTTAATAGCAGCTATGG
>JABBZI010000070.1 GCA_012955965.1 Clostridioides difficile | reverse complement strand
AAAGTTTTAATTCTGTTTATTTTACTTACTTTCACATATTTATAAAAAATAAATTTAAATTCTATATTAAAAGAAACGTTCAAATCTAATCATCTTTCTATTTTAAAAGTAACCTATTCTTTAAAAACAGTCACTAAAAAATAATAGATTTTATTTTATTTACTATTCAATTCATTTATATAATTTTCTACTGCTTTTCTATATTCTGTGTTGGTTATATCATCTAGTTGAAATTTCCTATTTTTTAAAGGATTTAACCCTTCATTTATTACTCTTTCTGATAATATTCTTACAACTATTTTGTTTACATTCATTATAAAATACCTCCACCTATTTCTTGATTTACTGATAATAATAATTGATTTTCTAACTCTTGTATTCTTTTTTCTTCCTCTGTAATAAATATTGGTATTTCTTCTAAAATTGGTTGCTTAGTCTCTATATTTATACCTATTATTCTATATTTTTCATAGTCAATATAATTATAAGGTAAATCTATATATTCTATTTTTTTAATATCTTTTCTTTCAAGAACATTTCCTTTTGATTCTCCTTCATAGAATATTATTTCGCCTTCTTCATCAAAAAATATTCTTCTTCCTACTTCTATATAATCATTCATAAAATCACTCCTTAACCTATAGCATAAAAATAAAAATTAGGACTATTATATTTACTGTAAACTATAGGTAAAATACATGTTCCTTTTTGAACTTGTATCCTACTATCGCTTTTATCAAGTAAATAAGTAGTATAACTTTCTACTGTTGAAGCAATAAAAGGAACATAACTACAAAAATAGCTAGTTGTAAAGTAATCACTAGCTCCACCAGTATTATACATAACAATAAATTTCGGATAAAAATTTAAGTTAATTCTAACATAGTAAACATCTCCATATGTACTAATTGTATATCTTTTACATGTACCGCGACTATCATTAGTACATTGACCACTCGCTGTATATATTGGTGTAGGTATATATATACTAGCAACTTTATTAATTAAAGATAGTAAAGATTCTGTATTGCTACTATTTATACCTTTACTTTTCAAATTGTCTTTAAAAGTATTCATAAGATTCTGCATTTCCACCTCGAACTCTGAAAATTTTGTATTATTATAAAACGGATTGCCTAATAGGTTTGTAAGATTATCTTTACTTGTTTTCAATTCGTTTGTACTATTTTCAAAAGTAGTTATTAAGTCACTTAAACTTGCGTTTTCGTTTAGTTTTTCTAACATAAAAATATCACCTTTCTATTTTAGTAACTGTTTGTCAAGAATAGGTTACTTTTTCAAATAGAAAAGTGATTGATTTTAAGCAATTTTTATAAAACCTATATAGTATAAATAATTTTATTTTTAATAGTAAAACAAGCAAAACAAACAAGTATAAGGA
>JABBZI010000006.1 GCA_012955965.1 Clostridioides difficile | reverse complement strand
TTAGTCATACAAAAGCACCAGCAATATTAATTGAAGTATGTTTTGTAGACAGTAAAGCAGATACAGATTACTATATTAAAAATAAAAATACAGTTGCAAAGCTAATAGCTGAGGGTATATTAAATAAGAAAATAGATAATATTGAGGTGAAACAAATGTATAAGCATACAGTAGTTTTCGAGGGAGAAGTTGACAAGGTATTAGCACAAATAATCAGCTGGAATTATAAAGAGAGTGAATGTTTAGTTTGTGATATAAAAGATTATAAACCCTCCAAAACGGAGAATTTATATGTTGTAGGTGGAGGAGCATGTAATAAGATAAGTTCCATAACAACAGAAAAATATACTATGATAAAAGGTAATGATAGATTTGACACCCTTTATAAAGCATTAGATTTTATAAACAAATAAACTAATTAGGAGGTAGTAACTAAAAATAGTTACTACCTCCTTTTTTTAATCATTCTCAGCTTTCTCAATAGTTATTTTACCATCTTTTAGTGTAACTATAACTTTTCTTTCTTCTTGAGAGATGCCCAGTTCTTTAACCCAATTGATAGGTAAAGATAATCTAGTGGTAGTGTAGCCATTTCCACTCTTATGAAAACTTATATTTAATTCTCTTTGCTCCATTTAATTTCCATCCTTTTTTAATTCTTTTGTAAAGAAAACTAATAGTGAGATACTTATTAATAAGCCAATGATATTCCATATATCAAAACTTTTTATTAAGAGTATTACATCAAATACTATAGTTATTAAAACAACAGCAATACATATTTTGTAAAATTTTCTATTCATGGTATTTTAGAAAGTATGTTATAATATTAGAAAGAAACCACCTAGAAGGAAGTGCATTTCCTTCTAGGCTTAACTCTTATAGTTCTTTAATTAGTCTTAAAACTGTAAGAGCTATATTTAGTATTAATAATATAAAAGAGAGAACTTTTTTAAGTATATTAAATTTGTTCTCTTTTTTATTTTTTCTTCTTTCTAATCTCCCCACTCTCTTTGTCCTCCTTTCTTAGTTTTTAATTTTGTCACCTCCTTATCTATAAATATATTATAACATTACGGGGCGTAAAATGCAACGCTTTTATCCATATTTTTCAATAAATTTATAAAATCTATTAACATAAAATACAAAATATAATAAAAAGAAGTAGATGCTTACATTACACCTACTTATTTTAAAATTATTCCTCATCGGCTTTTTTTATTATAATCTCATCTTCCTTAAAAATAACTATTGCCTTACATTTTTCCCTTGTAAATCTCATTTTTTCAAGTTGGCTTAAAGGTAAAGAAATTTTAGCAGAATAAGTACCTGAGCCATTTTTACTATAAACTATTTCAGATTCTTTTTGCTCCAAACTATTTCCCTCTTTTTTATATTGTAATGTAACAAATATTAACAATAAAATGCTTATTATTAATCCTATTATATTGCTAGTATTAAAATGCAAAAATAAAAGTATTATGTCTATTACTATAGTTATAGTAACTATGACAATACAGATTTTGTAAACTTTATCACTTATATTTTATAGAAAATGTGTTATAATATCTAGGAAGAAATGACTAGGAAGAAGATTAAATTCTTCCTAGCTTATAAAACTATAAATCTTTTAATAACTTAATTAGTTTATCAATTAAATTTATTAAAATAGGTAAGATATAGAGAGCAGTTTTAACTTTGGAGAGTTTGTTTTATCTATCTTTTCATCTTCTTTCTATATTTATATTAATGAACTATATTTCTTAAAAATAAATGGTGACAAAATCCAACTTGCCACCATCTTGCCACCAAAAATAAAGAATAGAATAAATTTGAATTAAGCACAATAAAACATAAACAACAAAACTGACCTTAATAAAACATTGAGATACCAACACTTGTAAAAAATAACAACAATAAACAAATAAAATAGAATAATATTACAACATAAGTAAGATATATGTTGTTAATAAAATTGAGATAGAATATGTGGAGGAATTTTATGCTTGTAATTATTTTTTTATGTATGGGAGGTTTTTTAGCTGCCTTTGTAGACTCTATAGCAGGAGGGGGTGGACTCATAAGTATGCCTGTTCTTATGGCGATTGGAGTGCCAGTTCATCTTGCTATTGGTACAAATAAATTTGCTGCATCAGCAGGTTGTATAAGTAGTGCTTATAGATACTCGAAATCTGGTAAAACTAATAATGAACTTTTAAAGAAATTAATCCCATTTACTATTATTGGTAGTATTTTAGGAGTAAGATGTGTACTATCAATAAGTGAAGATATATTAAATTTTTTAGTTGTAATAATGATTTTAATAGTGGCTATTTATACTTTTATTTCCAAAAACTTAGGTCAAGAAGATAATTTTGAAGGTATTAATAAGAAAAATCTAAGATTAGGTATGCTTATGGCTCTTATAATGGGTTTTTATGATGGTTTTTTTGGACCTGGTACAGGAACTTTTTTAACTTTTGGATTTATAAAAATATATGGATATGATTTTTTACATGCTTCTGCAAATACAAAAATATTAAATTTAACAAGTAATATAACATCATTGTTACTGTTTATGATAAATGGTCAAGTATATTATAAGATTGCTATAGTGTTTGCATTGGTGATGATAATAGGTGCTTATGTAGGTGCTAAAGTTGCTATAAAAAAAGGTTCAAAGATGATAAAACCAATATTTTTAGTAATGGCATTGTTTATGGTCACAAAATTAGTATATCAGACGTTATTTTAATTGATTAGCTTTTAAATTTTATAATTAATTGTGAGTTTTTATATTAAAATATATCAAAGAATTTTATGAAAGTTCTAATTATCTTCTAATGTAGTTCATATATAATACACATATAAATTGTAATATTATATATATAGAAAGGTTATATATCAAAAAAATATAATTTTGATTTTATGGATATGAAATATATAATAATTTGTAGGAGGAGTTATTTATGAATATATCAAGAAGAGCTATGAAAATAATCGAATTGGCACAAAAAATTGCTAGCAAAAAAGGTGTAACAGTACAAGAAGCTTGGAATGATGCAATGAGAGAATACAAAGCAAAATATGAATATGTTGCATAATTGTATGCATTATATTTTAAATATAAGAAAGATATAAAATAAAAGGGCTTAGAGTTAATTTCTAAGCTCTTTTATTTTTTGAAATGAAGATGTTAAACGGAAATAAAATGTGAGTAAAATCAACTTATTTACAGATAATAAAAACTTTATTTGAAAATTCAAAATAGCTATTTAGAAAAAAATCTAAATAGCTATTGAAATATAATAATAATTGTGCTATATTCTAATTAGATGAAATTCTAAATAGAGAGGTGATGGTGTTGGGTTTTCCAGAAACGTTTAAAGCTCTTTCAGACCCTGTAAGAAGAGAAATATTACTTATGTTAAGGGGGAATAAAATGTCAGCAGGAGAAATTAGTGAAAAATTTAATATGACAAATGCCACAATCTCTTATCATCTATCTCAATTAAAAAAGGCAGGACTCATATTTGAGACAAAGTATAAAAATTTTATTTTCTATGAAATAAACATTTCAGTTTTTGAAGAGGTTATGCTTTGGTTTTCACAATTTATGGAGAAGGGAGAAAAAGATGATGAAAAAAGCGATAAATAAACAATTTATTTTATCTACATTAATATGTTTTATACCATTTATTGTATCAATATATTTTTACAATAGACTACCAAATGAAGTTGCAATTCATTTTGATACTTATGGGAATCCAGATAACTATGCTCCAAAGTTTATAGCAGCTTTCGGGGTACCATTATTAATGCTATGTGTTCACTTATATACATGG
Source organism: Clostridioides difficile (assembly GCA_012955965.1). Lineage (GTDB taxonomy): Bacteria > Bacillota > Clostridia > Peptostreptococcales > Peptostreptococcaceae > Clostridioides > Clostridioides difficile_G. The sequence goes on along the minus strand of JABBZI010000006.1, from coordinate 173,780 downwards.
TTTAGAATTAAAAATGAACCTAAAAAGGCTAGTTTTTCAAATGTTATGCAAAATTTATCAAAATGGGGGGTTGCTATACTTGCAGTCATTTTACAAATAATGATGGTTTTGTATTCAACAGGAATTAGTTTGGATTTTAATTTTTATACGGGATTGATTTTAGGAATATTAGTTATTTTATTTGGAAATTATCTTCCTAAATGTAAGCAAAATTATTCTATGGGAATAGTTTCACCATGGGCTCTTAATGATGAAGACAATTGGAATAAGACACATCATTTAGCTGGCTGGATTTGGATTATTGGTGGGATATTATTAATTATTAATGCTTTTACTAGCATCCCTTTTTATAATATCTTTGTAATTTTTGTAATTGTAATATTTCCATTTATGTATTCTTATTTGCTATATAGAGCTTCAATTAGAAATAACTAATACAATCAATTATTACCATAATATTTAGATAAATATAATACATTTCAGAGCTGAAATATATAATTAAAAATTTACTAAGATATTTGTTTTAGCTCTGAAAAAATATTATTTAATGAAATTAATATGGTTTATTCAAAATTTTAATAACTTATATTAATTAGTTTGTTGAATATAAGTTGAAAATTTGTATTTAATGTTGAAAGTATAAGTATAGTGTGCTAGTCTTATAAGAAATTATTTATAAATATAGGAGGTATAACATGAATACTAAAGAAATGAAGGAATATAGAGAATTTTACAATAAAAAATTAAGTGACACAGATGAATTTTTTAGAGTATTTGGAAGCCTTGATGATAAGACTTATTCAGAAGGAGCTATAAGTAAAAAAAATAAAGAACTAATGGGATTAGCTATTTCTATTTTAAGTAGATGTGATGAATGTATTTGTTACCATATTGAGGGTTGTGTTAATTTTGGCGCAAGTAAGGATGAAATTATAGAAGCAATAAAAATAGGTGTAATTGGTGGAGGGTCTATTACATATCCAAATGCAAGATTTGCGGTAAAGATTTTAGAAGAGTTTGACATATAACTTTAATAGCAATAATTTATTTATATTTGTAGCATTGAGTTATTTAAAATTATACTAAATTTTATTCTTATGATTTTATATTTTTATTAAATTTTCCTAGTTGTATACAAAAATTCGAAAATACTTTTAAGATTTAGAGTATTTTTATTACAGGCTATATTAAGAATTATATAGTGTTGATTAAATATGTTATATTTTTTATTATTTAAAATAAATTGAATATTGGAATAATTGTATTTATATATTTATATTTCCATGTAATATATATTTTATAATCCATATAAATTTTAATAAAAAGTTTTGGCAAATAGATTAAATAAAGTTTTATTTATTGTATTTTATTATCAAGTTTACTACAAATTAAATTGTCTATTTTTATTTATAGAGTAGAATAAACTGTTTTTGTTAAGAATTTTGAAAGTAAAATCAGACTAAAAAAATAAAGGAACTAATTTGTCTAACGTTTATTGGTGAAAAATAAATATATAGAAGTTATAATAAATATATAAAAGTGTATGAGAGGTGTTATATGTTTGGTAAACCAAAAGAAAGTGTTAGATTTCTAGACTTTAATGATGTAGCAGAAAAGTTTGGAGAGAAAAAGGCTGTTGCAATTTTTGATGCTATAGCTGGAAAAAAATCTAAAGAACATATTATCAAAGATATAGAAAAATTAGTAAAAAATGAAGTTTAGACATTTATAAGGTATATTGAGCTTGAGGGTAGCTCTTTATACCTTCTTTTTTATTATTTGATTGTATTTTAATGTTTTAGATTATGTATATGTCTTTGTATACATAGTATAGGGCTCTTAATAAATAGCATCTAACTTTAGATGAGCGAATTAGTTAATATCCTGTTAATAATATAATTGAAAAATCATCAAGATTTTTAATCTGAATTTTCATAATCAAGTTTTTCTAAATTTTAAAAATTGTGTTTTCTTTTTAAATAAAAAAACTTATTGTTATAGAGTAATATTTATATAGCAATAAGTCTTTATCGTTTAAAATTGTAATTAGTTTTACATAAATTATGATTTAGCAGTTAACCATATATAAGAATGATTTATATAGCTAAAAATTAAATGCTTACATTAAATTATTTTTTAATGTATTAAGATTAAGTTTTGAATCTTCATTATCTTTATTAAAGTATAACGCTTTATTTAAATATTGTTGAGCTTCATCAAATCTTCTATGAAACATAAGTATAACTCCTTTTAAGTTATATATATTACTTGCATTTTTTTTGTAGTCAGAGTCCTTTTTATCTATATATTTTAAAGATTTGTTAATTGAATTCAAAGCATTGTATATTGCATTTGGATAATCAGGATACCCATCGAAACGCATGTAATTACATGCTTGTGCATAATAAAGGTCTGAATCAGTAGGATTAATAGTAATAGCTTTTTTTAGTATGATGTCGACCTCTTTAAAGATTTCCAGTCCATGATCATCAAGTTTAAGTTGAGCAAAATCCATACTATTAATGCCAAATTCTTTTTTAAAATCTTCATATAACAAGAGCTTGTATTTATTATTTTCTACTATAAAGTATCTATTTACCTTTAAAGATTCATCTTTTTTATAAAGAAGATTTTTTATCTCAAAAGTTTCTTCTAATTTAACCACATTTTTATACTCTTTACCATCATAGTTGTACGTTTCTATAGTTTTCTCTTTACCTATTTTATAGTTAATTATTCTTTTTGTTTCAACTAAAATATTTTGAAATTCTTCAAGATTCTCTAGAATAATTTTTTTCTTGCTGTCTTTACTTAATAAACTATATGCTGTTTCATAGTCGCCAGAGTTCATTCTATCAATATATTGTTTTGCTACTTCACTAGCACTTTTTTTTGGGGAACATCCTGCTAATGATATTACAATTGATAATGTTAAGAGTAAAGTTATGCCTTTAGTAATATTCATGATGCAATCACCTATAATTAAATTTTATTAATTATATTTTAGCATCAAATATTGAATAAGTCATTAGCTTTAAAGCACATAAAGTGAATAGTTTAATAAACTTAAAAACCTAACTCTGATAACCAACTTATTAGTTTATTTTCTCGTTCTTTTAAATTATTATTATTAAATTTACCTAATTTAATTTCTCCAACAATCATACCATCAGACATAAATAGTACTCGTTCTGTCTTTATTGCTACTTTAGCATCATGAGTTACAAGCATAATAGTTGTACCTAATTGATTAATATCTGTAAGAATATCAATTACTTCATTTGTTAACTTGGAGTTAAGCGCACCTGTGGGTTCATCTCCAAATAAAATTTTGGGGTTATTAATTAAAGCACGGCATATAGAAGCTCTTTGAAGTTGACCTCCAGAGACCTGAGTAATATCTTTATCTTTTATTTCTAGAATATTCATTTTTTCCATAAGTCTTGTTGCTTGTTCGTTGATTGTTTGACGACTTTTTTCTTTATTTAAGTAAGCAGAAACAATTATGTTATCAAATATATTTAAATTTTTAAGTAAATTACTTTGTTGAAAGATAAAACCCATATTTTTTAACCGAAATTTTGATAATGCTTCCTCTGACATATTAGAAATCATTTCACCAGAAAATTTGACTGTACCAGAAGTTAATCTATCCATTCCGCTTATGTTATGTAGTAGTGTTGATTTACCAGAGCCAGAAGCACCCATAACAGATATAAATTCCCCATGTTTAATTGACAAATCTATTCCTTTTAAAACTTGTTGCACATTTCCTTTACCAATAGTATACTCTTTAATAATTTTTTTAGTTTCTATAATATTATTCATAACATACTCCTTATTCTATAATAGACATAATTTTTATTTTATTAATTTCTCTACTAATTAATATAATTGTAGTAAATACTGTGAGAGTTAAAACTGATGGACAGAGTACATATACAATTAATGGATTTACTACAAATTGGAGATTGGAGATACCAGAAAGTAGTAATCCTGATATTTTTTGTCCAAGTGTATTTGCAATAACAACACCTAAAATAGTTCCAATTATAAGTACCAGTAAAGCTCTAGTAATATATTGAATGCGTATATCTTTAGTAGAAAATCCTAAGCTAATCATAATTGCTGTTTGTGGTGTATCTTTAGCTATGAGCATTTTAAAAAACATTGATGTAATTAGTGAAGAAATTACAATAGATATAACAATAGCTAATTTTATAACAAGTCTTAATTGGTTGATAACAGAGCCCAATGTCTGATTTATATAATTATTCATATCAGTAATTTTAGCAGGGTAATAACTTATGCTATATTGCTTTAATTTATCGGCTACATTGATTCCAGATTTTAGATTTAAATTTATAATATGCCATAGAACATTATCTTCACTAGATGGTAGCATAGCTTTTGCAGTCTTGCCACCATGTGTAATATCCTGATATATACCACTAACAGTTAGAATTACCTTTTTATCTTTTGAGAAAATTGATAATGTATCTCCAATGCTTTTTTTTAGTTCATTTGCATTTATAACAGATAATGCAATTTCATTTTTTTTAGTTGGGGCACAACCTTTTACATATGTCAGTGGGAAAGTTTCAAAGTTTCCATTTTCTATTTTAATATTTTCTACTTTACCATCTTTATTTTTTATTTTATATGAACTTGTTGTAAAGGATTCATATTTTTTTATATCATTGTCATGGTTGATTTTTTGTAATATGGAATTAAAAAGATGCTGGGTTTGTTTTGTTTGAGGTAAGTCAATGCGAATATCGCTTTTGCCAGCACCCATATAAGTGATAAATTCAGGTGATTGAATAGTATTTAAAAAATTAATTGGTACAATCATAAGGAAAATACAAATCATGTATACAAAACAAAGCAACCCATAGACAGTAAATTTTTTTACAACTTCATTTAATCCCAAAAATATGTTAGTGTCTGTTATTTTGTTTCTGTGTAGTTGAAAGATGTAACCAGATTTTACCGAGTCCGTAGAATGGCTACCTCTTAATGCATTAACTACAGATATTGTTTTGAATCTTTTAAGAATAATTTTACAAAAGAATATAACACTTAAAAATACAAGAACTGAACCTATAAATGGAATAAGAATGCTAAAAATGGTTTTATCTACTGTTCCCATATAAATATAAATATTTTTTGTAAAAAAAGGTTCTATAAGTAATGAGAGTATGTAACCAAGAAAACTTGCAAAAGATGCAATTAAAAGGTATTTTATCAAATATAGTTTTTGGATGTTACTATTTTGAATACCAATAGCCTTCATAACACCAATTTCTCGATAATCTTCTTCAATTGTTGTAATTAAAGTAAATCGTAAACATAAAATAGAAATTATAATAAGAAGAATACTAATTAAGATAACAATAGCAATTACAATTCCATCAGACACAGAATTTAGTAGTTGGTAAATAGAATAAGTTATTGATGTACCTGTTTGAGGGAGCTCAGTTGATTGATATAGTGCCTCAAACTCACTAATTTTATTTATATCATTTAATAGAAATTCGATTAAATATTCACTTTCTCCTAGATTAGACTTTAACATGTTCCAATCATTATCACTGATTAAAAAACGCTTTGAAGTAACAAGCGAAGGGTTCATTTGTGAGTCACGTATAAAGTCTTTTATTGTAAATTCTATAAAAAAATTACCATTAATAATTTTTATTGTGTCTCCTTTTTTCAAATTGCATTGCTTCATGTAATATACAGGAACTCCTATTTCTCCATCTTTTATTTGCATTATTTGATTGTTCATATCTAATAAAAAATCAAATTTATTGTTTTGCTTCGTAAAACTATTTTCTAGTACACTATTAGCCTGACTTTCTCCTTTACTTCCTAGAAAGATATTAGCTCCATTTATATTTAAAAGTTCAGTAGTTTGCTGTTTTTTTACATATGGAGTTTTAGCTGAAAATTTATCAATTTTTTCTTGGTCTAATTTACCAGAATACATTTGGACAAAATGTGGTGTCTGAGATTTTTGAAACAAGGAAGTCACTGAATCAGTGAGTTCTATAGCGATATTTGTTGCACTAGATGCTAACATTGATGCAAGTAAAATAAAAATAAATAGAGTAATTGTTACTACTTTATTTCGTGTTAAATCTTTTAATAATATTCTTTTTAGCATAAATAATCCTCATTTCTTAAAAATTTTATATTGAATATTTTAGATTTAGTTCATAGTAGTTATAGATATATAAATTATAAACTGACCGTCGGTCTATAAATATGATATTATAATATCCTTATTTTGTCAAGTCATTTAAAAAATAAAATATATATGTCTTATGATAAAGCCTTTAAAGAGAAGGTACTATAAAATAGATTAGTAAAAATTTTAAAAAGGGAATAATTAATATAAATTATTTTTAGGCTTTATTAATTAATAATTTTTTATATTAATTAAATATATAAAAATTATTGATTATTTTGATATATTGATATTTATTGAAAAAGATTTGTTAAAAGTGGAGGTATCATATATAAATTACTATTTTTTGGATGAATTATGAAGAACAATAATTAAATTAATAAATATAAAGATATTTTTTGGTTATTATTAATTAAAAATTTAATTTATATTTAATTAATATAAAATTTGAGAGAATATCATTTTTAAATTGTTTAAATTATGTTATTATTCAGATATAGGCAATATTAGATAAATCTAATGACGCAAAGCTATAGGGACTAAAATCTTTATATAATAAAGGTCATGTCAGCCAGTTGCCAAAAAGATAATAATTCTTTTTGTTAAAAGTATTTTTTAAAGTTATATATTTTTAATAACTTAATATTTGGCAAGAGGAGGGCTTAAGATGATATCTGAGTTAATGTTAAAAAAATTTGGCGAATCAAGCATCAATTTTAAGACTAAGATTAAATTAAATTTAAGGGAAAGACCAGACATAAATAGTATGAAGTTGAAAAGTATACCAGAAGGTAAAATTGTTAAATTAAAATGTGTTGATGGAATATGGGCAGAAGTTGAAAGTAATTATGACAAAGGTTGGTTACTTTATAAATATCTAGAAAAATTTAGCAATGCTAAAAAAAATAATAATAATGACATGATAAAAAACAGAAAAAAGAATTATGTAGGAAATATAAGAACTAATGGTTTAAGTTTAGAACTTAGAAATGATAGAACATTAGACTCTAGAATTATAACTACAATTCCTGATGGTTTTAAGGTTGAAGTATGTTATAGTGTGGGCAAATGGGCAAGAGTTAATATTGATAAAAATGGAAACAGATATTCTGGATATGTATATAATCAATACATAGAAGAATGTTTAAGTTTATCATAATTGGATACTAGTAAGCTTTAAATATACTAAGAAATTTCAGAAAAAGAATCCTATTCATGGGATTCTTTTTCTTTTGTAAAAAACATTATTATAGTATTAAATAGAATAAATTAATTAAGTAATTTTAATTGTAAATGGAAGATTTAAGTAAAGATAAGCTTAACTTGTATTTTGTATGTTAAGTATCATAAATTAATATTGATTTAAAAAAGTTTAATAAAAGAAAGAATTGATGGAATAAAAATCATGTTAAAGATAAGAAAATATATAATAAATTTGAAAAAATTTGTAAATTTTAGTTTCATATATATTATAATAAATTAGATATAAGATTTTTATGAGGGGGAAAATATGAAAAAAAAGAAAACATTGATTGGGTTAGCCATATCTTTTTTACTTATAATTAGTATTATAAATCCATTACAAGTTAATGCAGAAGCTATTATTGATTCTGGTGTATACATTTCTTCAACACAAGAGAATTATAAATCTAATTATGCTAGATTTAAAACTATTAAATCTAAAAGTAAACATAAACGTAGTAGGTCTAGTAAAAGCAGAGTAAAATTGAAAAAAAGAATGATAAAAACTAAAAATTATGGACATGGAACTTTAAATAAACATAAAAATCAAGGTATAAGAAGACATAATATTCTATCAAGATTGATATTTTCAATAATGGTTATATTTATTGTTATAGTTTTAATTGTACTAATATTTATTAAAAGGAAAAAGAAGAAATTTTATTAAAAGAATATCACTTTGCCAACTGTTGATGTTTATTTTATAGCATGATATAATTTAATCAGAATAATGTTCTGTTTAAAAGGAGATATAAAAATGGCACGAAAACGAATATTAAATGGTGGTAAACGAGATGAACTTATTGATAATGCACTTAATTTATTTTTAGAACATGGGTATGAAAATACTTCTATAAGAATGATTTTAGATAGTGTAGGTGGTGAAGTTGGTATGTTTTATCACTATTTTAAATCAAAAGATGAAATATTTAATGAAGTGATAAAATTGTTTCTAGCTCAGTATGAAAAAAGTTTTTCTGATGTTTTATATGATGATTGTATACCAAATAATCTGAAGATTGATGTGGTATTTGAGTTATTACAAAAAGCTCTTTTAAAGTATAAAACATTCAAATCAGGTAAATTTCATTGGAGTATGCAAATTGCACTAAATCAATTAACTTTAAAGAGTTTAGTTCCTCATATAGCAAAATATATAAACTATATGCGTGATAAAGGTGTGATTGGAAGTTGTGCAATTGAAACGGATTTAGAGCTTGCAAATGCTGTTCTTTATTCATCATTTGCAATATTACATCAAGATTCACTAACTGAATTAACAGAGGAAGAATTAAAGCAAAAAAAACAGATTATTAGAGGGATTATTCAAAGGATTTTGGATATAAAAAGAAATACATAATCTTATTTACTATTTTTTAGAAAGAATAGATTACAAAATATATTTTTAAATTTATAAAAATATATTGACATTTTTTAGAAAAAATAATATTATTATTTCAACGACAAAATTTAATAGAGTAAATTAAATCCTATGACAAGGAAGAGTAGTTAAATTTAGGTTCATTATAGAGAGCTGAGGATGGTGGAATCTTAGCAAGAAAAAATTTGATGAATGGCCCTTAGAGGAGTAAATTGAAATCATAGTTTTGAGAGTAGACTTTATCGTCAGTCGCACGTTATAGCGAATAGGGTATGTAAGTACCTGATAATGAGATATATAAAAATTGGATTTTGTATTAATTTTTATATAATTTAGGTGGCAACGCGGATAATCTCCGTCCTATTAGTTTAGGACGGAGTTTTTTATTTTACTGAAAAATTAAAATATAGAAGGTGGTGAAAAAGATGTCATGAATTTCCAGCGTTAAAGATGATGATATAGTGAATTGGCAAAAAAATAAATTGAAAATTAAAAAAACAGGAGGAAGTACAAAAATGAAAACAAATACAAAAAAACTAACTTTAAATGCAATACTTTTAGCGATGGGATTATTAATACATCAAATTACACCAGCTATAGGATTACCAATGAAACCAGATATACCACTAGCAATGTTATTTGTAATATTAGTTCTAAATAGAGATGATTATAAAACTTGTTTAATAGCAGGTATAGTAACGGGAATATTTACAGCTCTTACATCAAGTTTCCCAGGAGGTCAAATTCCTAACGTAATAGATAAAACTCTTACAGCAAATGTAGTATTTTTATTAATGAACATTAGTTATAAAATGCCTTTTATAAAAAAATTAGCTAAGAAGGCACAAGATACTATAGTAGTTACAATCATAATGCCAATAGGAACACTTGTAAGTGGAACAATCTTTTTATTAGCAGCTCAAGCTATAGTTGGTCTTCCAGGTGCTTCATTTACAGCTTTATTTTTAGCAGTAGTATTACCAGCTGTTTTAATAAACTTAGTTGCTGGACTATTTTTATTCAAGATTGTTAACCTATCAATAAGAAGAGTTAGTTATCAAGCTTAAATATGAAATAATACTTTACTTTATAAACTATTATAATAATCAAACAATATAAGAATAGAGTAGATTTTAACTATTCTATTCTTATATCATTTAAAGATTTAGCGTTATATTTTTTTCTTTTTAATAAAATGTTTATATAATAGTAACATATCTTAAACCCAACAAATAAATTTTCACACCTATGTTAATGTTCTTATATGTATCTCATTTGTAGTTATTAAATATATAATTTGTTTAAATTTATTTTTTCAGGATAAATTTATTTACTAATCTACTTTGATTTATTAGATTTTTTAATCTGCTAAAATTTCACCTAATTTAATCTGTATATACTTACATTTATAGATTTCTAAAAAATATGGAAAAAGTGAATTTTTTGTGAAAAACTTGCTTAAATTTGATTGAAAAAAATATATAGTCTACAGTATAAAATGATTTAGTTAAAATTTATAAAATTGTATTTGTGAAATATATTTTTAATACATAATTTAAATTTCTAATTTTAAATAGCACTTTAACTGAAGAAAGTAAGTGTAACTATAATAGAAATAGAATATTTTGAGAAATATATCTATATACTTAAAAAAGAAAAATAAATCTATTAAAATAACATAATAAAAAAAATATTAAGAATAAAAATATAATTATAAGCATTTATATAAATCTAGTTGATTTTTAATATAAATGTAAATACAATTATATTTAAATGAATAATTGCATTTGTAATTATTAGCAATACAATCTAATATAGTTTATGATTTGACATAAGTTTGTTAAGTCCATAACCTAATTAAGAGAATGTATTCATATATTAAAAATTTATTATGAGGGGGATAATTTTATTATGAAATTCTGTAAAAGAATGTTAACATTGACTTTGAGTATTTCTTTTGCATTTGCAAATATTCAACTAGTAAATGCAATATCATCTGTAGAGAAAATACAAGGAAATAATAAGTATGAAATTGCAGGTAATGTAGCAGATGAAAATGCATATAAGACTGCTATACTAATTAATACTAATAATTCTATCGCAGATGGTTTAAGTGCAAGTGGATTAGCAGGAGCTTTAAATGCACCTATATTATTAACTGAAAAAAATACTATACCAACTGAGACATCTGCAAGATTAAAAAATGTATCAAAGGTTTATATAATTGGAGGAACATATTCTATTAGTACAACTGTGGAAAATTCATTAAAATCTAAAAATATAAAAGTTGTAAGAATTCAGGGAAGTGACAGAATAAAAACAAGTTATAATGTTGCAAAAGAAATAAACTCAATAAAAAAAGTTGATACTGTAATGTTAACAAATGCATATAAAGGAGAAGCTGATGCTATAAGTATTGCATCTGTAGCTACAAGAGATAGTACACCAATAATTCTTACTAATGGACGAAGCATACCTTTTTCAACTAGTGGCTTAAAATCTTATGCAATAGGTGGAACATCTTCAATGAGTACTGCTTTAGTAAACAAGACTAAATCCACTAGACTGGGAGGAAGTACTCGCTTTGAAACTAATAAAGCAATAATAAATAAATTTTACAAAGATGCTAAAGATTTTTATATAGCTGGAGCATATGAATTAACAAATGCTCTTGTAGGTTCATCTTTATCAAAAAATAGTCCAATGGTATTAGTTGATAATGGTAGCAATAAAAGTGTCCTAAAGAATGCTAAGAAGATAACTTCTATAGGGTATATAAATTCAACTATAATTCAACAATGTCTAAATGTAACAAATGGAATTGGAGATATTAATACTGGCATTATAAAAGATGATGCTAAGCCAACTACAAAGACTATAAAAGCTGGTATGTATAAAGTTGGCAAAGATATATCAGCAGGGGAATACTTAATAACTTCAAATTCAGGAAGTTATGCTTCTTATTATGAAGTTACGAGTGATAGTACAGGAAATGCTGATAGTATACTTTCAAATGATATTTTTAATGGAACTAGATACATAACTTTAGAGAATGGGCAGTATATTAAAATTGAGGATTCAACAATGATATTAGCCAAGTATGCTAAAGTTCAAAAGGCTAAGAATGGCAAGTTTGGAAATGGTATGTACAAAATTGGATTAGAAATTCCTGCTGGAGAATATACTATAGTTTCAAATTCTTCTGATGCATATTATGAAGTTAGAGATGATAGCTTAGGTGATGTAGATGGAATAGTTACTAATGATGTTTTCTCAGGAAACAGATATATAACAGTTGAGGAAGGACAATATTTAATACTAAATAATTGTTACTTGATTGAGAGTAAATAGGTTTTATTGTATTCAGTAGGAAATGATGTTTTAATATAAGAAGGGTGTTTTAAACTAAAATTTAAAACATCTTTTTTTATTGTTTAGAAATAAACTACGCTTAAATTATTAAATTTATTATCAAAACACACATAGAAAAATAATAATATCTTTAAAAGATTTTTCTTATTTGATATAATTAAGGTTATGTGTAATATAAGAAATTAACTAGGAGGAATAGACGTGAGCAAAAGAAAACAAGTAACAATACCTATAGAGAAAATACAAGAACAAGATAAATATATAGAACAAATACACAGACAAAATGAAGAATACTTCAACAGAACTGGAAAGAGAAAACTCGTGTTTACTCAAACCTTTGGATGTCAGATGAATGAACATGATTCAGAAAAATTATGTTCAATGCTAGAAGAAATGGGATACCAAATGTCAATGATGCTTGAAGAAAGTGATTTAATAATATATAACACATGTGCAGTTAGAGAAAATGCAGAGTTAAAAGTATATGGAAATTTAGGACAATTAAAGCATCTAAAAGGAAAAAATCCAAATATGAAAATAGCTGTTTGTGGATGTATGATGCAACAACCACATGTTGTAGAAGAATTAAGAAAAAAATACAAACATGTGGATCTTATATTTGGGACACATAATCTATATAAATTTCCACAATTACTTACAGAATCAATGAATTCTGAAAAAATGTTAGTAGATGTTTGGGATGTAGATGGAGAGGTAATAGAAGGTCTTAGAAGTAATAGAAAATTTGAATTAAAGGCATTTGTAAATATAATGTATGGATGCAATAATTTTTGTACATACTGTATAGTTCCATATACAAGAGGTAGAGAAAGAAGTAGAACACCTGAAGATATAATTAATGAGATAAAAGAGCTTGTAGCAAATGGGACAAAAGAAATTACTTTACTTGGACAAAATGTCGACTCTTATGGTAAGACACTTGAAAATCCAGTTACATTTTCAGAACTTCTAAGAAAAGTAAATGAGATAGAAGGAATTGAAAGAGTTAGATTTATGACATCTCATCCAAAAGATATATCTGATGAAGTAATATATGCAATTAGAGATTGTGATAAGGTATGTGAATTTTTACACTTACCAATACAATGTGGAAGTAGTAGTCTTTTGAAAAAAATGAATAGACATTATACAAAAGAATATTATTTAGAAATAATAGAAAAGGCTAAAAAAGAAGTACCAGATATTGCTTTTTCAACAGATTTAATGATAGGTTTCCCAGGAGAAACAGAAGAAGATTTATTAGATACTTTAGATGTAATTGAAAAAGTAAAATATGATTCAGCTTTTACGTTTATTTATTCCAAAAGACAGGGAACACCTGCTGCTAAAATGGAAAATCAAATACCAGAAGAAATAAAACATGAGAGATTTAATAGAGTGTTAGAAGCTGTAAATAGGATTTCAGCAGATATAAATAATGGATATAAAAATAGAATAGTTGAAGTTTTAGTTGAAGGAAGAAGTAAGAATAATGAGAATAAATTTGCTGGTAGAACTAGACAGAATAAACTTGTAAATTTCGAAGGCGGAAATGATGATTTAATTGGAAAATTAGTTATGGTTAAAATTACTGAACCTAGGACTTTTTCATTAAATGGTATACTAGTAAATGATTAATATTGTACAATATAATAAAATTATGTAAACTTATTGGAATAGATATGCTATAAAACAAAATATATTATTTAAAAAAATACATTATATATGTTAATTTTAATTTTTATTATAAATAAGTTTTATATAAAATGTAAACTGATAGTACATCTATTTTTATTCTATTTTATAAAGTTTTACCTAACTATATATTAGTATATCCTTATTATATACTAATATATTATAGAATAACTATAAAAAAGCAGTTAATCTTTCAAAATTAACTGCTTAACTTAAAATTATTATTTTTTACATTTCTTATTAGAATAATAGATATTGAAAAGCACACTAGCAAGTATAACTATTATAAATATTACAGCAAATGGAAGCATTTCTTTTTCAGCCATTTGTCCACTCTCTACTCTATAACCAAAGAATGACATAATAAATAACATTATAGATACAATGAAGGTAACAATACTAGAACTTCTACATAATTTTTTCTTATCATATTGAGCTTTTTCTTTATCACTCATAGTATTATAACCTGCCAATAGCATACTGGCTTTTCCATTAAATAATAATATACTTAAAATGAAAAAGGCAATTGCTGATATAACTATGAATACTACTGCAAACATTATAAGTACCTCCATATATTTTGACTTACAGTTTACTAATTTATTAATATTTTACCATAAACATACATTAAAATCATTTATTTCATACCTTAACCTTATTAGATATATTATTATGCTATAATTTATCCATAGTTTAATAATAATACTTAGAATTTATCTTGAAATTGTATTGGTAATTATGAAATAATAACCGAGCAATAATTAAGTAGAAAAAATATTATAAAATATAGTTTCTTATATTTCTTAGAAGTATCAAATTTTAAATTTAGAAAATTTTAAAAACTTATTATCTAAAAATTTGAGTGTTTACTTACATTTATTATTCTGATAAGAAGTTTAAAAAGTTTTCTAGTATTTTTGCTGTCATACCCCAGATTACATAATCTTTGTATTTATAGAATAGAATAGGGTAACTTCCACTTTCAAACTTATAATCTTTTTGGTTTGGAATTGACCCATAAGGTAGATTTTCATCAGGAAAAACTTTTACAGTATTATTATAAGTATGTGGAGGATTTTCTAAAAGATATTTTATAGGGACCAAAAAAGTATGGTCAACTTCATCCTTATTTATATTTAAATTATTAATGTTTTTTATATATCCTAAATAAGGATGTATTATGAATTTTACAGGTGTTATAAGTAGGTCCAGACTCGCTATGATTTCTATATTGTCATTAAAAGTACCTAATTCTTCACAAGTTTCTCTGACAGCAGCATCATATGGAGTTTCGTTTGATTCTATCTTGCCACCTGGAAAAGAAATCTCATTAGGTTGATGTTTTAAATTCTTTGAGCGAACTTCAAATAATATATGATGTATGTTATTTATTTCTACTATTGGAATTAGAACAGATGCCCTTTTCATATTTTTATATCCATTTATATATGGCTTGTAATCTTTGAACTTATTTTTAATATCGTTTATCATTTTTTCCTCCTAAAATAATATTATTAAAAATTATATAATTGAGTTTTAACAATAATATATAATTATGATTTATCTAATTTAAGATATAGTAACTATCTATATTATTATATAATATAATGATAAATATATATTAACAAATAATAAAAAAATTAATTTGATTGTATATAAATTAGTTTGTTATTAAATTATTATTAATTGGAATTAAAAAGTTCAGAATTTTATTTAGAAGAAAACTATAATTCAATTTCTATATTTGTTGAGAATGCAATTATAGCTTTTCCAATTATTTTTACTTCAACTGGCTTATTATCTGAAATAATTACTTTTACTAACATCTTGCCTTTGCGTTTTATTGCTTCTCCTTGTATTGCTTCAAATATAAACTCTGTGCCAGGTATAGGTATTACTTTATAATGTACAAGATATGCACCTAAAGGTCCATCAGCATTTGTAATTACACCAGCTGGATTACCTGTAAATTTTTCTTTTGTAAATGAGTCAACTTGATAAAGATGAAATATTTTATCCGTATTATATAATCCTTTCTAAATATTAGAATAGTTTGTGTACATAGAAAACTTGAGATGGATTATTACCTACTATCATCTGTTTAAATAAAATTAATAAGATAGTATATGTCTATATTAGAATTTAAACATATACATCTAAAAAAGTAGTATTATGTAAGGCTCTATGCTACAATCAAAATTATATTACGAATTAATATGTTAAACAAGAATGCACTTTTTAGTTAGTTACTTACCATTTTGAAAGAGAGGATTGGAATGAATATAGATAATAATTTTGAAGAATTTCCAAATATTGAAGAAAGACAAAAAGATTTTAATTGTTCAATTGGTTTTACCATGACTGTGATAGGAAGTAAATGGAGGGCAATTATTCTATGGCATATTTTAAAACAAGAGCCAATACGTTACAGTCAATTAAAAAAAGAAGTTGTTCATATAAGTCATAAGATATTGTCACAAGAATTAAAGTATCTTGAAAGAGATGGGCTTATTAAGAGGATTTCTTATCCTACTATTCCTCCAACAGTCGAATATTTGGCTACTAAACGTGGGAAATCATTGGAATCTATATTATTAGAATTATGTAATTGGGGTAAACAGTATATGAGATAAACTCAACTGTTTACTTCATAAAAAGTAGACAATAAAGCTTACTTTAATTAGTTTTTTTAATGCATTATAAAACGTAGATAAAACTAAAAAGGGTTTTCTAGAAAATAAAATTTCTTTAATTATATCTGCTTACCAATACCATCACTTGATGCAAACAAGATTCTACCACGTTCTCTCCATATTCTAGTATAAAGTCATTTAATTGTGTATCTATAAAATTGCAGTAATCGTATGAACTGCATATATATGCAGTTAGTATATGCGTACATCTATCCATTTTATCTATAAACATATATCATTTATCCCCCTAAAAAACTTTCATAAAAACAAAAAGAAAATATCTTTTTGGCAACTGGCTGACATAACTTGTTTTATAAGTCTTAGTCCCTATAGCTTTGCGTCACTAAATTTCTCTAGTTTTGCCTATTTAGTTTTATTCTACAATTACAATCATATAGGAAAACGTTTTATTTTTCAAGGTAGATATTAAAAATTTTAAAAATTAAAAAAAATAATTTATTTTTCAAAAATAAATTAGGTAAAATAATTATATTATATAGATTATATATGCAAATCATAGTAATAGCTTTTTATTATTAATTTAAATTGAATTAATTTGAGGCAGTAAAGTAAAACTAAACAAAGTTAAACAGTTAATAAAATAAAAAAAGTTTCTTAGAATAGTATATTTTTATAGCTAAACTTTAAAATTTAATCAAATTCTAATAATTTATGATGAGTATGTATAGTGTAAATATAATTTTTAAAAAAATATTATTTTGGCATTATAGATTTTAAAATGTACAAAATATATAATATGAATAAAAAATTTGTTAAAATATGATAAGTGTAGTATAATCAAGTAGAAAAGATATAATATATTTCGGGGAGCTAATGTGCTGAGAGGAGATTTTATCTCGACCCTTTGAACCTGTTTGGATAATGCCAGTGTAGGGAGACCAATAAAGATTGAAATAAGTCTTATCCTATTGTGGATAAGACTTTTATTTTATTTAAATATATTATCTTTTAGAAGTAAAATTTTTAATAAAAAACAAAATATACCTAGTAGGTATTAATTATTTTTAAAGGAGTGATTTAAATGGTAATCGCAGACATAGCAGTAATGCCACTAAGACCTTACAAAGGTGAAGAAGAAATGTACAAAGTAGTAGATGCTTGTATTGCTGAAATTGAAAAAAGTGGTCTTAAATATGAAATAGGCGCAATGAGTACAACTGTTGAAGGTGATTTTGATGAAGTTTTTGAATTATTGAAGAAAGTACATAAAATCCCTTTTAACCTTGGATGTGAAAGAGTTATAACAGTAGCTAGAGTGGATGAAAAAGCTGGGGGCTTGACTATAGATGAAAAACTTAGAAATCATAGATAAAGTTAAAGATAGTATATATCCAATAGCAACATTTTTGTTTATACTTATTCTTTGGCAATCTGTGGTAGAAGTTTTAAAAGTTCCACAGTATATACTACCCACGCCAGTAGATATACTTAATGTATTTTTTAAAGACTCTCAAAATTTATCCATGCATGCTGTAGTTACTATAGGAGAGGCAATACTTGGTTTTATAGTTGCAATTATAATATCATTAACAATTGGTGTATTGATGGATTTTGTGTTGATAATAAAAAAATGTCTTTATCCTATTATGTTGGTCACTCAAATGATACCTACAATAATTATAGCTCCACTTTTTATGATATGGTTTGGCTTTGGAACAATGCCAAAAATATTGATGGTAACACTTACTTGTTTTTTTCCTATATTAATAAGTTTTGTAGATGGAATTGAGAATATTGATAAAGACTATTTAAATTTATTTAAGACTATGAATTCAAACAAAATTAATACATTTATTCATCTTAAATTTCCTATGGCAATGGATAAATTTTTTTCTGGTCTAAAAATATCTGCAACTTATGCTGTAATGGCAGCAACTGTTGCAGAGTGGTTAGGTGGAACTAAAGGTCTTGGTGTTTATATGCTAAGGTCAAAAAGTGCATATGCTCTTGATAAAGTATTTGCATCTACTATATTGGTAGTTATATTTAGTTTGATATTTGTAGGCGTTGTACAAGCAATAAAAAAAATTGTTATAAGACATAGATTAGCAGATTAAATGTATTTGAGGGAGGATATTATGAATTTTAAAAAATTAGGAATATTAAGTTTAGTAAGTGTTTTTACACTAGCTACAATAACTGGATGTTCTTCAAATAATGATAAGGACAAAAGTAGTGCTAAAGATGATTCTTCTAAAAAAGTGACTATGGTACTTGATTGGACACCAAATACAAATCATACTGGATTATTTGTAGCACTTGATAAAGGTTATTATAAAGAAGAAGGTCTAGATGTGGAAATAGTGCAACCTCCTGAAAGTGGAGCTGAGACTTTAGTTGCAACAGGTAAAGCAGACTTTGGTATAAGTTATCAAGAACAAGTTACCTATGCAAAGACTAGTGAAGACCCACTTCCAATAAAAGCTGTAGCAGCTGTTATACAACATAATACTTCTGGGTTTGCATCACCAAAAGAAAAAAATATAACTACAGCTAAAGATTTTGAAGGAAAAACTTATGGTGGTTGGGGTTCTCCATCAGAAGAAGCTGTGTTTAAAGCAGTTATGAAGAAAAATGGAGCCGATTTTAATAAGTTAAAAATAGTTAATACTGGTCAAGATGATTTCTTTGCAGCTATGAAAACTGTAGATTTTGCATGGATATTTGAAGGCTGGGATGCAGTTAAGGCAAGCTTAATTGACTATGATTTAAACTTTATACCAGTAAAAGATTTAGATGAGAGATTAGATTATTATACACCACTTATAATTTCTAATGAAACTGTACTTAAAGATAATCCAGAATTAGCTAAGAAATTCTTAAAAGCTACAACAAAAGGCTATGAATATGCAATTAAAAATCCAGAAGATGCAGCAAAAATATTAGTAAAGCATGCACCTGAAGTAGATGAAAAATTAGCACTAAAGAGTCAAGAATATCTAGCAAGTAAATATAAAGATGATGCACCTAGATGGGGAGAAATGAAAGACAGTGTATGGAATAACTACACATCATTCTTAAAAGAATATAAATTAATAGATAAGGATATGAAGGCAAGTGATGCTTACACAAATGAATTCTTACCACAATAAAAAAATAAAAGTATCTATAGAAAATGTATCAAAAACATATAAAGAAGTTGAAGTTTTAAAAGATATAAGTATTGATGTATATGAAGGTGAATTTGTTTCTATATTAGGACCAAGTGGATGTGGAAAAAGTACTATATTTAATATTATAACTAAACTTACAGATTATAATAGTGGTAATGTAGATATAAATGGTAAATACAGCTACATGTATCAAAAAGACTTACTTTTACCATATAAAACTATAATAGATAACGTGTCACTACCACTAGTCTTAAAAAAAGAAAAAAAGAGTAAAGCAAGGGAAATGGTAAAACATTATTTTGAGGTTTTTGGTTTAAATGGATATGAAAATAAATATCCGTCTGAACTTTCTGGAGGAATGAGACAGAGAGCAAATTTCCTGAGAACCTTTGTAAATTCTAATGACATAATGCTTTTAGATGAGCCTTTTGGAGCACTTGACTCATTGACTAAGACATCTATGCAAAAATGGCTTTTAGATGTTAAGAAAAAGGTAAATTCAACAATACTTCTTATAACCCATGATATTGATGAAGCTATAATGTTGTCAAATAGAATTTATGTTATTTCCCAAAAGCCATCAATAATAAAAAAAGAATTTATTATTGATAATAAAAAATTAAATGAAGATAACCTTGAAAATGTCATTAAACTTAAGAAAGAAATAATATCTTTGCTGTAAAAGTTCTATACATGTTTTATTTAAAAAATATTAAACTTAACAATCCAAAATGTAATTATACATTTTGGATTGTTTTTTAGTTATACGTCAAAATTTTATATATTATGTTAATAATAATCATCTACTATGATATAATATTTAATTAGAAAAGAAGGAGGTTTGATAATGCAAATAGATATGAATAAATTAACTCCTATGATGAAGCAATATCTTGAAGTGAAAAATAGATATAAAGATTGTATACTGTTTTTTAGATTGGGAGATTTTTATGAAATGTTTTTTGAAGATGCATTAGTAGCTTCAAAAGCTCTTGAAATAGCATTGACAGGAAAAGCTTGTGGTTTAGAAGAACGTGCTCCTATGTGTGGTGTACCTTTCCACTCAGCCAATTCATATATATCGAAATTAGTTGAAAATGGATATAAAGTAGCAATAGGTGAACAAATGGAAGACCCATCCACTGCAAAAGGGATTGTTAGAAGAGAGGTTATAAGAGTAATCACTCCTGGAACCGTTTTAGATGGAAACTTACTTGAAAACAAAAAGAATAATTATTTATTATCTTTATATAAGGTTGGTTCTAATATAGGATTAACTTATGTTGATATAAGTACAGGAGAAACTAATGCAACATGTTTAAATGAAGATAAAGTAATTGAAGAGATTGCAAAAATCCATCCAACAGAAATAATTATAAATGATTTAGACTTTATAGAAAAGCTTAGAGATATCGCTACTGTAAGTAACATATACATAAATGAAAGTTTTAGTGATAACTATTTGGATATAAACATATTAAGAGAATATTTTCCAGAGGTTTATCTACAAAAATTAAAGTTTGATGATAAAGGTCTTATAAAGTCAAGCTTATCAATTCTTCTAAATTATATATATAACACTCAAAAACAAATAACATCTAATATAAATAATATAAATATATACAATTCATCAGAATATATGGTTTTAGATATGTTTACTAGAACTAATTTAGAGCTTACACAAACTATAAGAGGCAATAAGAAAAAAGGTTCATTATTGCATGTTCTTGATAAAACTTCTACAGCAATGGGAGGTAGACTTTTAAGAAAATATGTTGAAGAACCTTTGATAAATAAATCTAAAATTGAAAATAGATTGGACGTAATAGAAGAGATAAAAGATGACTTTATATTAAGAGAAGATTTAAATGATATACTTAAAAACATATACGATATAGAAAGAATATGTGGAAAGATAGCATTTGAAAGGGTAACACCAAAAGAATTAATTCACTTAAAAAATTCAATAGAGAAATTACCAAATTTAAAAGACACAATAGATTTATCAAATGCGACAATACTAAAAGAGTATGTTTCAGAAATGGATAAATTGGATGATATATACAATTTAATAGATGAATCTATTTTAGAAGAACCTACAATAACTATAAAAGATGGAAATATAATTAAATCCGATTTTAGTGATGAGCTTAAAGAATTAAGAGATATTTCTAAAAATGGAGCTTTTCTTGTAAAAGAAATAGAAAACAGAGAAAGAGAAAAAACAGGAGTTAAATCATTAAAAATAGGTTTTAATAAAGTTTTTGGTTACTATATAGAAATAACAAAAGCTAACTTTAAACAGGCAAAACTAGATGAGACATATATAAGAAAACAGACGCTTAGCAATGCAGAAAGATACATAACTCCAGAATTAAAGGAAATAGAAGAAAAGATATTACATGCTGAAGAGAAAATCAAGTCTCTGGAATACGAGATATTTGTAGGTATAAGAGATACTATATATAAAAATATAGATAGAATACAAAAAGTAGCTAAGACTATAGCTAATATAGATGTTTTTGTATCTCTTGCAACAGTTGCACACATAAATAACTATGTAAAACCAGCAATAAATGAAAATAATAAACTTGATATAAGAAATGGTAGACATCCAGTTGTTGAAAATATAGTAGGTGAGGAAAATTTCGTTCCAAATGACACATATTTAAATAGTGGGGAAAATATCATTAACATAATAACTGGTCCTAATATGTCTGGTAAATCAACATATATGAGACAAACTGCTATAATAGCACTTATGGCACATATAGGTTCATTTGTACCAGCAGAATATGCTGATATTCCAATCTTAGATAGAATATTTACTAGAGTTGGAGCTAGTGATGACCTATCTCAAGGTCAGTCTACTTTTATGGTGGAAATGAATGAAGTTTCTCTCATACTGAAAAATGCAACAGAGAGAAGTCTAGTTATATTAGATGAAATAGGTCGTGGAACAAGCACTTATGATGGTATAAGTTTAGCATGGTCGATAGTGGAATATATTCAGAAGAATATTAGGTGCAAGACATTATTTGCAACTCATTATCATGAACTTACTGATTTAGAAGAGGAATTTAAAGAAGTTAAAAATTATTCAATAGCAGTCAAAGAAGATGGAGAAGGAATAATCTTTTTAAGAAAAATAATTCCTCAAGGGGCAGATAAGAGCTATGGAATATATGTTGCCAAATTAGCTAAATTGCCAGATGAAGTCATAGAAAGAGCAAAATATATACTTAAAGACTTGGAAAAAAATCATGTTTATAACAGTGTAGCAATAAATGGAGATAAAGAAAAAACTAATGTGCATAATATTAATTTAGATGAAGAATTGCTTAAGGTAAATCAAAGTAATTTTAAGAATAAATATGAATCTCTAAAAATAGAACATGAACTTGTAGTAAAAGACTATAAGCATATAAAAAAGGATTATGATAAATTAAATTCTAAATTTAAATTATTAAATGATGAAGTTGCTTTAATAAGGGAAAATGATACTAAAGAGAAAACTAATAAAGAAGATTCTGTAAAAGAAGTAGCATTAACTCAAATATCTTTTGATAGTGTAAAGAGAGACATATTATCACAAGAAATTTTAAATCTAGATATCTTAAATATGACTCCATTAGATGCAATAAATTCTCTTTATAATCTTCAAAAAAAAGCAAAAGAAATAAAATCTTAGAGGTGTACAAATGAAAAATATAATTAACATCCTAGATGATTTGACTATAAACAAGATAGCAGCAGGTGAGGTTGTAGAAAGACCTTCTTCTGTAGTGAAAGAGCTTATTGAAAACTCTATCGATGCAGGTGCAAACAAAATTTCTATAGATATAGTTGATGGAGGCAAGAGTTTAATTAAGATTACAGATAATGGAATAGGAATACCTTCAAGTGAAGTTGAAAAATCATTTTTAAGACATGCTACTAGTAAAATTAAAAAAATTGATGATTTATACGATTTATATTCTCTTGGTTTTAGAGGAGAGGCATTAGCATCTATATCAGCTGTATCTAAATTAGAGATGACTACTAAAACAAAGGACGAGATTATAGGAACTAAAATATATGTTGAGGGTGGCAAAATAATATCAAAAGAACCAATAGGTTCTACTAATGGGACTACAATTATTATAAAAGATATTTTCTTTAATACACCAGCAAGACAGAAGTTTTTAAAATCTACTCATGCAGAAACTATAAATATAAGTGATTTAATAAATAAACTTGCAATAGGTAATCCAAGTGTTCAATTTAAATATACAAATAATAATAAACAAATGCTAAATACTCCAGGAGATGGGAAGCTTGTAAACACCATTAGAAGTATATATGGAAAAGAGATAACAGAAAATATAATAGATGTGGAGTTTAAATGTAATCATTTTAAAATGAATGGATATATAGGTAATAACAATATATATCGTTCTAATAAAAATTTACAACATATCTATATAAATAAAAGATTTGTAAAAAGCAAAATAATCATAGATGCAATAACAGAAAGTTATAAGTCTATAATTCCAATAGGTAAGCATGCAGTTTGTTTCTTAAATATAGAAGTAGACCCATCGTGTATAGATGTAAATATACATCCTAATAAACTTGAAATTAAATTTGAAAAAGAACAAGAAGTGTATATAGAACTTAGAGATTTTCTAAAGGTTAAACTGATACATTCAAATCTTATTGGTAAGTATGCTACTTATACTGATAAAAAAACACAACCTAGAATTGCTATTAATAATAGAGAAAAAAGTACAGGTTTTGAATCAAAAAAAAATAATTTATTAGAATCTAATTCTCAAAATAATAATATTAATAAAGAAAAAGATGAAGTTATTGAAGTTATAACTTTATCGAGTGAAAGACCAATAAATGAATTTCAATCAGTAAGTGAAGTCTTAAGTGCAAGTGTAGAAGATGAATTAAAAAATACTAAGTATCTAAGTGAAGATAATGTAAATGACAATATACAAGAAGAATTTCAAGTTGATGCTTCTGTAAACAATAGAAACTGTTATCCTGATGGTGTTAGAGATGGTGAAGAAGAATATCTATATAGTTCAAAAGCTAAGTTTTCTTTATATGGATATTCTGTTATTGGAGTAGTGTTTAATACTTATATAATTTTAAGCAAAGATGATTCTATGTATTTGCTGGACCAACATGCTGCACATGAAAGAATACTATATGAGAGATATATGGAAAAGTTTTATAGGCAAGATATTAATATGCAAATACTTTTAGACCCTGTGGTAATTGAAGTATCAAATGTAGATATGCTTCAAATTGAAAATAATTTAGAGCTATTTATGAAATTTGGTTTTGAACTAGAAGTATTTGGTAATAATCATATAATGATAAGATGTGTACCAACTATATTTGGTGTTCCTGAAACTGAAAAATTCATACTTCAAATAATAGACAATATAGAAGAGATTACAAGCAATTATGATTTAAAAGGAGAAAGATTTGCATCTATGGCATGTAGGTCTGCTATAAAAGCAAATGATAAAATATATGATATTGAAATAAAAAGTTTATTAAAACAGTTAGAAGAGTGTGAGAATCCATTTACATGTCCTCACGGAAGACCTATAATGGTTGAAATATCTAAGACAGAAATAGAAAAAATGTTTAAAAGAATCATGTAAAATATCTGGATAGTTAAAATATATGGAAAGGAATATTATGAAAAAAATACCACTTATAATACTTACAGGTCCAACTGCTGTTGGAAAGACAGATTTATCAATAAAATTAGCAAGAGATGTGAATGCAGAGATAATTTCAGCAGATTCTATGCAAATATATAAATATATGGATATTGGAAGTGCAAAAGTTACAGAGGAAGAGATGCAGGGAATAAAGCACTACCTTATAGATGAAGTTAAGCCTGATTATCCATTTTCAGTATCAGAATTTCAACAGAGGGCAAAAAAATATATATATGAAATAACTCAAAAAGGAAAATCTGTTTTAGTAACTGGAGGCACAGGGTTGTATTTGAATTCTTTAATATATAATATGGATTTTGCAAAGTCTGATGCAAATAATGAGCTAAGAGATGAACTTCAAAGTCAGCTTGCTGAAAAAGGCATAGATTACATGCATAATAGATTGAAATCACTCGATGAAGAAGCTGCTAATAGAATTCATAAGAACAATACTAAAAGAGTTATAAGGGCACTTGAAGTTTGTCTAAGCGGTAAGAAAATGGATGACTTTTCAAGTGATTTAAAATTTAATGAAGAGTATGAACCCATAATAATAGTATTAAATAGAAATAGAGAACACTTATATGAAAGAATAAATATGAGAGTTGACATAATGTTAAAAAATGGGTTAGTTGAAGAAGTCAAAAAACTTTTAAGTATGGGATTTAAAAAAGATATGATATCTATGCAAGGTATAGGTTATAAAGAGATATTAAAGTATTTAGATGGAGAATATACATACGAAGAAGCTATTGAAATAATCAAAAGAGATTCTAGAAGGTATGCAAAGCGTCAAATAACTTGGTTTAAAAGATATGAAACAGCAAAATGGTTTGATTTAGACAAATATGAAAGTATAGACACATTAAAAAATGAAATAATCTTATATATTAAAGATTCTATAAAATAATATATAATTTTTTAAGTATACAACTTAATATTGAAAATTTATCATAACTTATATAGAATATAAGGTAGGAATATTTTAGAAGTTCAATTTAATCTTGGGAGGGTACAAATCTAATGAAAAATACAGTTTTAAATTTACAAGATTTGTTTTTAAATAATGCTAGGAAAGAAAGGATACCTGTTACTATATATTTAGTTAATGGTGTACAAGTTAAAGGGCTTGTAAAAGGATTTGATAGTTATATAATATTAATAGAAGGAGACAATAGACAACAAAACATGATTTATAAACATGCTGTTTCGACTATACAACCTGGAAAGTATATTAATCTAACAAATCAAAATCAAAACAACAATAATAACAACAATAATAACAACAGATAGATAATTAATTTAATTTAAAATGATTGAGAGGAGACTTATACTAACCTATAAACTATGATTTATTTGTTTTAGTAAAATAGTCTCCTTTGACATGTTTAAATAAAACAATAAAGAGACAGGTGATAAAATGCTTAATGAGACAAAGGAATTATTAAAAGATTACTATGGGATAGATAATGATACTTTCAAACTATCACAAGAAGTAATGGAAGATATAAAGGATAAGTTTGAAGAAATAAAGGAAATAAGAGAATATAATCAATATAAAGTTTTAAAAGCTATGCAAGAATCTAAACTAAGTGACATGCACTTTAACTGGACTACAGGATATGGATATAATGATATTGGTCGTGAAAAAATAGAAGAAATTTATTCTAAAGTTTTTAATACAGAAGATGCTCTTGTAAGACCAATAATTGTAAATGGAACACATGCACTTACTTTATGCATACAAGGTATAGTTAGACCAGGAGACGAAATTTTGTCTGTTACTGGTAGACCATACGATACTTTAGAAGGTGTTATAGGGATAAGAGAAGAAAAAGGTTCATTAAAAGAGTATGGTGTTACATATGATGATGTAGATTTTTTAGAAGATGGTAATTTAGATTTAGAAGGAATTAGAAATAAAATAAATGATAGAACTAAACTTGTTATGATACAAAGGTCAAAAGGTTATTCTTGGAGAAAATCACTTTCAATTAGTGATATAAAAGAAGTTATTGATGTAATAAAGTCTGTCAAACCAGAAGCTATCGTAATGGTTGATAATTGTTATGGTGAGTTTTTAGATACTAAAGAACCTACTGATGTTGGAGCAGATGTTATGGCTGGCTCTTTAATAAAAAATCCTGGTGGTGGACTTGCATTAACAGGTGGATATATCGCTGGTAAAAAAGATTTAATTGAACTTATATCTTATAGAATGACTTCTCCTGGAATAGGAAAAGAATGTGGTCTTACTTTTGGAACTACTAGAAATGTACTTCAAGGATTCTTCTTAGCACCATATATAGTGTCTCAGGCTGTAATGGGAGCCATATTTTGTTCGAGAGCTTTTGAAAAGTTAGGTTATGATGTATTGCCAAAATACGATGACTTAAGAAGTGATATTATTCAATGTATTAGACTTAATGATGCTGATGAAGTAATAAGTTTTTGTGAAGGAATACAAGAAGCTGCGCCAGTTGATTCTTATGTAAAACCTGTTCCTTGGGACATGCCTGGATATGAAAGTGAAGTCATAATGGCAGCAGGAGCTTTTATTCAAGGTTCTTCTATAGAATTAAGTGCAGATGCTCCAATAAGACCTCCTTATAACGTTTATTTTCAAGGTGGACTTACATTTGACCATTCAAAAATGGGGACATTAAAAGCAATTGAATTTATAAAAAAACTGAAAAAATAAGCATATTTTTTTTTAAAAAGGTCAAAATATTTATTAGTATATTATGATGAAAATTGAAGGGTGATAATATGAAAGAGCAAATTAAAGAAAAAGTAAATTCTCTACAAGATGAAATGATTTCTTCTATACAAGAAAGTGTAAAAATACCAAGTGTTATATCTGAAGCAATTGAAAACTGCCCATTTGGTGAAAATGTAGATAAGGCTTTAAGAGGTATATTAGACTTATGTAAATCTCTAGGGTTTAAGACCGTATATAAGGATGGATACTATGGGTATGCAGAAATAGGACAAGGTGAAAAAATGATAGGTATACTTGGTCATGTTGATGTGGTTCCAGAAGGTGATTTAGAAAGTTGGAATCATCCTCCATTTGAGGCTGTCTTAGAAAATGGTAATTTATATGGAAGAGGAACACAAGATGATAAAGGTCCTACAATATCAGCAATTTATGCAGTAAAAGCTCTTATGGATTTAAATGTAGACTTTAATAAAAGAATAAGATTTATTTTTGGAGCCGATGAAGAAAATCTTTGGAGATGTATAAATAAATATAAAGAGAACAATGAAGAAATACCAAATTACGGATTTACTCCAGACTCTAGATTCCCAATAACAAATGCAGAAAAAGGACTTTTACAAGTTCATTTAACTTGTGATAGTAAAAGTGATATAGAATTATCAGTTGGAAAAGCTTTAAAT
Source organism: Clostridioides difficile (assembly GCA_012955965.1). Lineage (GTDB taxonomy): Bacteria > Bacillota > Clostridia > Peptostreptococcales > Peptostreptococcaceae > Clostridioides > Clostridioides difficile_G. The sequence continues at coordinate 144,939 of JABBZI010000006.1, read as the reverse complement.
GCAGTTCCAGGAAAAGCAATTTATATTGGAAAATATTCTGATAAATTAAAAAAAGAACTTGATAAGTTAAATTTTGAATATAATGTTGAAGGAAATAAAATATGTATAATAGGAAAAAGTGTCCATTCGGCAGCAAGTGATACTGGTATAAATGCAGTAGCTAGACTTTGTATAGCTCTTAATAATATAGGTATAGATTCTAATATAATTAAGTTTTTAGCAGAAGTCATTGGAGAGGATGCTAATGGCAATAATATAATTCCTAATTGTAAAGATGATGTATCTGGCAAATTAACAGTGAATATAGGGAAAGTAACTATTGATAGTGAGAAAGAATTTGCCGGAATAGACATAAGAATACCAGTAACATACAAAAAAGATGACTTTGTAAAAGAATTAAAAAAGATGACAGATAAGTACAATTTAACTTATAAGGAGTATGATTTCTTAGATTCAATCTATGTTCCAGAAGATACACTTCTTGTAAGAACACTTAGAAAAGTATACGAAGAAGAAACTGGTCTTGATGGAACACCACTTTCATCTGGAGGAGCAACTTATGCAAGAGCTTTAGATAATTGTGTTGCATTTGGAGCTATTTTTCCAGGAAAGCCAGAAACAGAACATCAAGCTAATGAATATTTAATAGTAGAGGATATTGTAAAAGCTACTCAAATATATGCTCTGTCTATTTATGAATTATTAAAGATTTAATATAAATATAAAGCTGTCTTGTAATAGGATTTTTTCTAGGAAAAGACAGCTTTATTGTTGTATTATCAAAGATATGAATATTTAATAGATATAAAAATAGTAGTAATATTTATATTAGGAGGAATCGTATGAAAATAGCTATATTTTTAGGAGCAGGAGCTTCAGCAGCAGAAAATCTACCTATTCAAAATGAACTTTTTAGTGAATATTTTAAAAAACTAAATCCTAAAAATTATAATACAAATATGAATAGAGAATTGTACAATTTTTTTAAACAGATGTTCAATATTGATATAGTAAAAGATAATTTAGATAATGCAAATTTTCCTACATTTGAGGAAGTTCTAGGTCTTTTAGATTTAGCAGAACAAAGAAGAGAGGCTTTTAGAAACTTTGGCCTAGAGAATTTAAATAACAAAAGTGATAGTATACGTTTTTTGAGACAATATTTAATATTGTTAATGGCTGAAGCAATTCATAATACACCTAAAACAGATAATAAACATCATAAACTTTTAGTTGAAAACCTTTTAGAAAATGATTTACTTCTTGATACCACTTTTATTAGTGCAAATTATGATATACATATAGATAATACAGTCACTGGTTTAAGAGACAAAAATAATTTTCCAATTATGCTTGATTATGGTATAGAATTTACTAATTTTAAAGAAGGAATAAACTGGAGGAAACCAAAAGAGCCTCTAATAAAATTATATAAGGTGCATGGGTCATTAAATTGGCTTTATTGCCCTATTTGTAATAGCGTAACTCTTACCCCACATGAAGGTGGTGTTATGAAACTTATTGAAAATAGTTCAGAAACAAAATGCCTAGAATGTGGTGAGTTGACAGAACCTATTATAGTTCCACCAACATATTTTAAGAATATGTCAAATATATTTTTAAGTAATGTATGGAATGAAACAGAAAAAACTTTGAGAGATACTGACCTTTTAATATTTTGTGGATATTCATTTCCTGAAGCTGATATGCATATAAAATACATGCTAAAAAGAGTTCAGACAAATAGAAAAAAAGCCCCACTTAAAGTAATGGTTTTTAACAATCATTCACAGAAGCAAAGAATTACACTAAAGAAGGAAGAGGGAAGATACAAACGCTTTTTGGGGGAAGATGTTATATTTACTGATAATTCTTTTCAAGATTTTTCTATAAATCCCTTGAAATTTATAAAAACTATATATTAGTATGGTATATAATGGGATAAAAACTGATAGAAATAAAGTGAATTTAGGTATATAATAGAAAGTAAAACATAGGGGGTATATAAAGATGAAGGTTTTTGATTTAACTCATGTGACACATAACGACATGCCTGTATATGCAGAACCTAATAGACCAGATATCAAAAAAGTAGCAATTATTGAAGAAAATGGTTATCAAGAAACACTAATTAGTGTATTTTCCCATAATGGAACTCATATGGATTCACCAAGACATATGTATACTAAAGGTGAAACCCTAGATAAATTAGACATAGAAAATTTTGTTGGAAAAGCTTATGTACTGGAACTTGAAAAAGGTAATAAGAATATAGAACTAGAATATCTAAAAAAATATGAAGATGAAATAAAAAGTAGTGATTTTATAATATTTAAATCAGGTTGGTCAAAATTTTGGGATAAAAAGCAGTATTATGTAGGTTATCCTACATTAACAGAAGAAGCTGCAAATTATATAGCTGATACTAATATAAAAGGTATAGGAATAGACATGCTATCAGTTGATAGATATGATACATCAGTTTTTGAAGTACATCATATTTTATTTGAGAAAGGTAAAATAATAATAGAAAATCTTACAAATTTAGAAAATATTCCAGAAAGATTTCTATTTATAGCAGCTCCATTTAAATACAATGACGCTGATGGTGCTCCAGTAAGAGCAATAGCTATTGTAGAATAATATCTTAAAGAGAGTCTAGAAATAACAAAGTGTTTAAGGAGAAAAGAGAAATATGAGTGATTTGAAGGATAAAATTATTAAAGAGCAAGATGAAAATGAAGTGAGTATGAATGAAACTAAAATATATAGTGTTTTGGATAAATTAAATATTGAATATGATGTAGTAGAACACGAAGCTGTATATACAGCAGAACAACTAGTAATTTTAGATGAAATAACAAAAGGATGTCAATGTAAAAATTTATTTTTGAGAAATGCTAAAGGAAATAAGTATTATCTTATTGTAGTTAAAGGAGAAAAACAAGTCGATTTAAACTCACTTAAAGATAAGATAGGAAGTTCTAGATTATCATTTGCTTCACCTGAAAGATTATACAATGTACTTAAACTTCTTCCAGGAAGTGTAAATCCTTTTTCATTGATAAATGACACAGAAAGAAAAGTAGAACTTTACATAGACAAGGATGTAATTAAAGAAGATTACTTAAATTTTCATCCAAATATAAATACTAAAACTGTAAATATATCTAGAAAAGGCTTTGAAGAATTTTTGGAATATTTAAAATATCCACTACAAAGCATTGATGTTTAAGCTTTGATAAAAGGAGCAAATTTTAATTAGCTAATCGAGGGGAGAAAAAATGTTTGGAGTAATAGCAAATAGTCTAGCAATTGCAGGTGGATGTATAGTAGGTCTTATAATCAAAGGAGGACTACCTCAAAGAGTAAGTGATACTATAATGAATGGAATTGCCTTATGCGTATTGTATATTGGTATATCAGGAGCTTTAGAAGGAAAAAATACGTTAGTAACAATAACATCTATAGCTATAGGTGCCTTAATAGGAGAATTAATAGATATAGATAAATGGGTAAACAAGCTAGGAGTTTTTTTACAAAGTAAATTCTCTAAAGGAAATAAAAAAGATTCTATTGCAGAGGGTTTTATATCATCTAGTTTATTATTTTGTATAGGAGCTATGGCAGTAGTTGGGGCACTAGAAAGCGGACTTACAGGAAACCATAACACTTTATTTGTAAAATCTGTAATAGATGGAATAGCTTCTATTATATTTACTGCCTCTTTAGGTATAGGGGTAATGTTTTCTGCAATCTCTGTATTTTTATATGAAGGTGTTATATGTGTGGGTGCATCGTTTTTAAATGGATTCTTAAGTGACCCTGTGGTTACAGAGATGACAGCAGCTGGAAGTTTACTGATTATAGGTCTTGGTTTAAATGTACTTAAATTAACAAATATAAAAGTAGCAAATTTGTTGCCAGCCATATTTATACCAATATTATTTGGAGTATTTGGAATAATTTAAAGAATAATAATCTAAGATTTGTCTAATTTTTTTAAAAACTTTAGACAAATTTTTTATTTAGAAGGAAAATAGCTTTTATCATCAAATTAATAATTATAGTATAAATAAGTTTAATATTATGATTATAAAGTTTATATTAAATTTATTTTATTGATGAAACTAATGGGGAGGTTAAAACTCAATGATTACTTTTGATGTAAATGGAGCTATTATCAGATTTGATGATACGAAAAATAATTATAATAAGATAAGGAAAATCTTTAAACTATATGCTTTAGAAATTTCTAAAAACTTTGAGAGAGATTGTTTAAATAATTTTCAAAATCTAAAACAAATATCAGATAGAGGTTTAAATTTAGGAGAAAAATATATAGAGGAATCTTTTAAGAAAGGCATTGAGACTATAGTAAGTTTTGGAATTATAACTATAGATATCGATACCTTTAAAAGTGTTTATTGCGAAAAATACTTAGATTTTAAGAGACTTTTTAATAACTTGAATAAAACTTTTATTATACCAAATAAAAATAAAAAAAATGGTCACGCTAGCTTTTTAGAAATAGAATCAACAGTAAAAAAAATGAGCAATTATTTATATAATGATTGTTTTAAAATTCATTATGCTGTAGTAGATGCTCTTATAGAAAATAGAGTAACTGAGGTACATTCTTATATTGATGAAGAATCTATAAAAAAATCTAACGCATTATTTAATAATTATAAAGATGGATTTATTGGGAAAGCTGATGAATGTAAGGTCGTAAAACAAATAATAACTTTAAATCCATATAGAGAAGATGTATACGAATTCTTGGTAAAAGAAGATGGAGATTTCAGTAAGGAAATTGAGAGATTGACTGAATTTTTAGGTTATGATATAAAAGGTTATAAAGCTTCTTTAATGGACCTTTATATAAATGAGTTAATGGATAGCGATGAAAGTGATGTTGAAAATGCAAAAGAAAAGATAGAGAAATATGCTAAATATATTGGATGTAGTGATGAAAATTTATATATAGCAAGAATTAATGCCATATATACTTTCGCAAATGCATAATCTCATTAAATATTAAATAAAAAATATCTAATTATATAAATTTAAATTAAAAAAGAAACTTATTAATAGAAAATAACATCTATCAAAAACCATTCTTTAAAAAGAGTGGTTTTTATTTATGATGATATTAAATAGAGGTAGTATATTGGAGATAATCTAAATTAAATATAAAAGACACTATGTTGACAAAGTGGAGACGAACTGATATAATGAAATAGTCAATATGATGTCTTAATTTGAATAATTCATATTACATTGGATAAAGTTTTTTTAAATATATAAATTACTAATATTATAAGGAGAAATGGATTATGAAAGTAAATGTATACAATTTAGAATCGTTTGTAGATGAAAGACTTGAGATTACAATTTCAGATTTAATTCCAAATACTAAACTTAAAGTAAGTATGAAAATGGAATTTCCATGGTGTGAGGGAGAAGAATTTTTTTCTTATGGAGTATTCTGTTCAAATGAAAAGGGAGAAGTAGATTTAGATTCAGTTGAACCTATAGAAGGTACTTATAAAAGCACTGATTGTATGGGATTAATCTACTCACTGAAAAAATCTAAAACTGAAGGCAAAAATTTTGCAGAAAATATATCTATTGATGAACCAATAATCATGAATATGATATTTGAATCTTCTACTGAAAGAGAAGAAGTTAAATTGAAAAGATTATTTAAAACAGATGATATTACCACAAAATACATATCTGATGAATTTATAGGAAAATTATTTTATAAACAAAATTCTAATAATAAAACAATTTTAATGTTAGGTGGTTCTGATGGCAGTTTAGACTCTCTGGACCTTTTAGCAGCTCCACTTGCATCTAGAGGATTCAATGTACTAACAGTTGCTTACTTTTCTTTAGAAGGTCTACCAGATAAATTAGAAGAGGTTCCATTAGAATATTTTGAAAAAGTATTTAAATGGATTAGTGAAAATGAAATTACTAATACTGAAGAAATATTTGTGCATGGAACATCAAAAGGTGGTGAACTAGCACTTTTACTTGCTTCAAGATATGAACAAATTAAAAAGGTTGTAGTATCAGCACCTCATACTTATTGTTTCCAAGCTCTTAATGGATTGGCGAATGGAAAGGATACTTCATCATGGTCGTATAAAGGGGAGCCGTTTTCATATATTCAGTTGGATGATGATATATTCTTTGAAGAACAGAATAAAGATATATCAAAAGGGATTCCATTTGGATTTGCCAGTGCTTATAAAAAAAGCCTTGAAAAGGCAAATAATAGAAATGAAGCTAGAATAAGAATAGAAAATTCCAAAGCAGACATACTTATGATTGCTGGAAAAAAAGATAATATATGGAATAGTTATGATGCTTGTTTAGAAGCATTAGAAATACTTGAAGAAACCAATTATCCATATAAAGTAGAATTATTAACATATAATAATATGGGGCATCCATTGCCAATTCCATATATTATACCTTTAAAAGAAACTTTATGTATGAATGTGGGCGGAGGAATCTTTTCTTCAGGAGGAACTATAGAAGGAAATATACAAGGGCAATTTGAATCATGGAAAAGAACCCTTGAATTTTACAAAGAGCCTTTATCAAGCGATATTAACAATTAAAAATGAAGAGGTTTTTCCATATATGCACAAAATCTATCAATTTTATAAATTTAATTTATTGTTTATGTAATTTGCATGTTATATACTAGTTTTAACGACATTGATAATTTATAAACAATTATAAGGTTGTAAATTTATAAGAGTTATTGAAAGGTGGAGTGAAATTATGGAAAGACTCACTAGAAGAGAGCAACCTCATATAAAATTTGGATTGTTTAAGATACGAATTCCATTTATACATTACAGATTTGAGAAACCAGAGGCTATTCAAGGAATAATATCAAGTATGACAAGTTTAGGAACTATTGGTCTTAGTACACAAATTTTGGGATTACCATATGAAGTAGCATGGAGTATGGCTATAATCAACTCTATATTATACTGCTTACATGTTTTTATGGGAGACCCAGTTGTACCTGGTTGGATTACAGCTTCTATAACTCTTACAACTGCATATTTGTTAAAGTTTAGCATGGGAATTGAAAGAATACAAGCATTAACAGCTTTGCAAATAGATTTAGGAATTATATTTATTTTGATGGGAATAACTGGAGTAGCTGGGAAATTAGTTAGTAAAATACCAAATTCCATTAAAGGTGGCATATTAATGGGCGTTGGTATTTCTACTGTAATATCAGAATTTAGTCCTAAAGGTAGATTTGATTCTTATCCAATAGCTATAACAGTAGGAATCTTGGTTGCTTGTTTTGTAATGTTTTCTGAAAGATTTGAAACTCTAAAAGTTAAGAATAAATTTTTATTTCATTTAGGAGAATATGGAGTAGTATCAGCAATTTTAGTGAGTTTAATTGTAGGTATATTTAGTAAAGAAATAGGGATTCCTAGTTTCAGTTTTGATAAAATAATTTACATAGTAGACTTAAAAAATTTAATAAACACAGTGTCTCCTTTTGGAATAGGTTTTCCAAGTATGATGTTATTTATACAAGGGTTGCCAATGGCTTTTATGATATACATAATTGCATTTGGGGATTTTATAACAGGTGAAAATTTAGTACTTTCTGAAAGTGAAAATAGAAAAGATGAATATATAGATTTCAATTCAAATAGGTCCAATGTTATAAGTGGAATAAGAAACATTGTCATGGCAGTTGTTTCTCCATATATACCAATGTGTGGTCCATTAGCTGCGACACTTACTGGAAGTGTTGCTCAAAGATATAAGGTTGGAAAGGAAGCAATGCAGTCAATTTTTAGTGGTATGGGGACATTAGTGTGGGTTTCAGCTATTTTCATATGTTTTTATCCAATTGCACAGATTGCTACTCCTCTTATACCATTGGCACTTTCAGTAACGCTTTTAGTTCAAGGTTATTTATGTACAAAGTTGTCAATGGAACTGTGTGATACTGGTGTAGAGAAGGGATTGATTGGTCTTATGGGAGGTGTAATTGCTGCTAAAGGTGGAACATGGGGACTTGTTGTAGGATTTATACTGTATTTTGTTTTAATTGATTCTAAAAAGAGAAGAGAAAAAGAAATTAACTCAACAGAAGATTATGTATATGAAATATTAGATAAAAAGAAAAGTATTTAAAGTAAAATATGAGTTGAAATTCATTATCTATTGATAGATTGATTTCAACTCATATTTTTTTATTTTTATTGAGAGTGTAAGCGTTCTATAAGAGATTTCTTTTCTATATTTCTTACAAGTAATTCAGTTGTTAAAACCTGTATTCCGATTAATATAAATGAAAAAATTAAAATGGTAAATATAGAAAATTTAAAATTAATAAAATCTATTCTAACAACATCTTTCATAAAAGTGCAAAGTAAGCTTGAACCCAAATAACCCAATAAACTTGAAATACATATAGCTTTGACACTTATATTTAGTCCTTCTGTGTAAAGCATATTTCGAAGTTGCTTTTTTGTCATTCCAACAGCTTGAAGTAAGGCAAATTCTCTTTTTCTGATTAAAACACTATTTATTAGAATATTGGTCATATTTAGTATACCAAAACAAGAAATTAAACCAACAAAAATGTATGAAGTTACAACTATATACTTAAATGCTCTAGTAATCATTTTGTAATCATCCTCATATGAATAAAGCATTAAACTTGAATTTTTCTGAATGATATTCAGCAACTTATTCTCAACTTCTTTAGAATAATTTTTATCTAAAAAAATAGAAAAATCTAAATTTGTATTATATGGAGTTATAGATTCTAAGGTTTTATCAAGTGTAAAAAACATGTTTCCTGAATTAGAATTGTCAATAACTCCTTTAATTTTCATTTGTTTTTTAATAATATTATTTCCACTAAAAATATTAAATGTAACTGTATCTCCAATCTTTAAATCTAACCCATATGATTTAGTTCTATACTTATTTATGATTAAATCATCTGAGCTAAGTTTTTTATAATCTGTTTTCCCACTGACAATATATTCTTCAAATGATTTTGAACGTTCAGGTGTAATACCTTTAATTAAAGTAGTAAATTGTTTTCCATATTTATCTTTGATATAAGGTTCTACAATATTAGCTTTAATTGATTTAGATTCAATTACTTTTTTTACTCCATAAATAGATTCAATCTCATTTTTAAGAGAATTTGTTAATGGATTGTTTTGTTGAATTTGTGCAATACGTTCATATAAGTTATCAATCTTAATACTAATAATATAATTTTCGTTATATACAAACTGTTGTGATAATTGTTTCTTAAAGTCTATTGAGTTAGCAAGATTAGCAATTGAAATAAATAAAACTCCACTAATACTTAATGAGATTAATGCAATTAAATTTTTCTTTTTATTTGACTCAATATTTTTTAATGCTAAATTTTTAGTATTTATATAATTAAAGCTTTTGATTTTTTTTCTAAATCTAATTTCTGTGTATTGCATAGCTTCAATAGCAGATATTTTAGAAATAATTCTAGCTGGTTTATGTAAAGAAATTCTAACAGTTAAGAACATTATTAGTGATAAAATTAAGATTATAAATAAATCATCTATCATTTGCCATGCTAATGGTTGAATTATGTAAGCAATTATACATGAGATAATAATACCTAATGGAATAAAGATAATGGATAAAATATTTCCTTGTAGAAAAATAATCTTTTTTAACTGAAAAGAAGTCATACCCAAAGACTTCAACTTAGCATACATATGAACCGAATTAACAACTGAAACATAAAAAATACTATATATAACAAAAATACTAGAAAAAAGAATCACCATTCCAACTGTTAAAACTGTAATAACCTGTTCACTATTAATTAAATTTGACTCAATATATTTATCATTCAAGTATATATTATATTTTTCAATACTCAAAGAAAAACCAATATCTTTTAATTGTGTTTTAATTGAAGCTGAATCTTTCTTTGTATTTTCTTCTGATAATTTTACTAATATATCTACATCATCAGGTCTTGTATTATCAAAATTACTACTTTTATTTTTCAGAGATGTAGATATTGTGTTCTTAAAATATTCGTTTGAAACAACTGTATAATATTGTTTAGCATTGTCTTGATAATAATTTTCTAAAAGACCAACAATAATGAAATTTCTTTCTATTTCTTTATTTGTAATATTGTCACGATAACTTAATTTGATACTGTCTCCAATATTTTTATTTAAAGAAAGTTGTTGTAAATATTTTTCTGAAATAGCAATCTCATTTTTCTTTGTAGGCATGATACCTTTAATTGGTTGAAAATTCATAAGTTTGATTGCCATATTATCTGCATAAACAGTTGATATCATGTAATCTGCTTTTTTATCACTGCCAAGTAACTTGTATGTTCCTACATTACTAAAGTGTTTATCTTGATACAGTTTATTTTTTGATTTTTCATTTACAGATTTATATATAGCATGATATGGAGACGAATTAACTAAATCTACAGAACCATTATATGAAACTAAGGCTACTGTTAACAGTAAACATGTAGAAATCATTATAATAATACCTGAAAGAGATGTTTTAAGTTTATTAATTTTCAAATCATTTAAGGCTATTTTTCTTATAAAGGTACGATTGTTATTTTTAAACATATATTATACCTCCTAATTATCAATTTTTCCATCTTCAATACGAATAATTCTATCAGTTAGCTGTGCAATTTCATTATTGTGAGTAATCATTACAATTGTTTGATTGAATTTTTCACTTGTCATTTTCAGTAACGCTAATACATCTGTACTCGTTTTACTATCAAGATTTCCTGTCGGCTCATCTGCTAGTATAATCGCAGGTTTTGTTACAAGAGCCCTAGCTATAGCAACACGTTGTTGTTGACCTCCAGAAAGATTGCTTGGTATATCATATAGCTTTTCTTCTAGAGAAAGCATGCTTATAATTTCATTTATAAAATCTTTATCTATAGTCTCCCCATCTAGTCCTATTGGTAAAATAATATTCTCATATACATTAAGCAAGGGAACAAGATTATAATTTTGAAATATAAAACCTATATTTCTACGTCTAAAAATTGTAAGTTGTTCGTCAGTCATATTTGATAACTCTTTACCCCTTATAATAACATTTCCAGATGTAGGATTATCTAATCCTCCCATCATATTTAATAATGTTGATTTACCACTTCCAGATGTACCTACAATAGAAATAAACTCACCTTTCTCAATAGATAAATTCACACCATCGAGAGCTTTTGTAATGTTTGAATTTTTACCATAATATTTCTTCAAATCAATTACTTGTAAAATACTCATCATAAAACCTCCTTAATAGATTATAAGAACAGTATAAAATCAAAATGTTGCAGAATTATCACAAATAAAATATTTAAGAAATTATTTATTTGGTAAGAATACAGAGAATGTAGACCCTTTTCCAATATTTGATGTAACTTTAATATATCCGCCTTGAAGAGATATAATTTTTCTTGAAAGATATAGACCTATTCCAATACCATCTATATTATGTACATCTTCCTCACGATAAAACCTTTTAAATATTTCTGCTTGATGACTTTCTGATATTCCTTTTCCATTATCAGTAATATCTATTTTGGTGTACATAACCCAACGTTCTGTAGATATATATATTTTCCCATTAGCATTCGTGTATTTTACTGCATTATCCAATATATTAAAAATAGCTTCAGAAGTCCATTTTTTATCATGAACTATATATAAATTAGGGTCGCAATCGACTGTAACTTCAATATTCTTTTTTTCAGCATCAAATAAAATTCCACTAAGTGATATAGCAATTGTTTCATAAATTAAAGTTTTCTTTTTAGATAGTGTAATTATACCTGTTTCTAATCTAGATGTTTTCACCATAGACTGCATCAAAAAATCTAATTTATCTAATTGACCTTCCATATCTATTAAAAACTCATTTTGAATTTCTGTTTTAAATTTTTGATTGAGTAGAGTAGTATTAATCATCTTTAAATTTGCAATTGGATTTTTAATTTGATGAGATATATCAGAAACTAATTCTTGTAAGTTAGCTTTTTCCATTGCAACATTATGACGATTTTCTTGAATAACTTCATACATTCTAACTAATCTATGATTGATACGTGATAAAATAGTTTCTTCTTCTAATGCAATCTCAACATTGTCTTCACTATTCATCATACTATCTAAAGTGTGACATATTTCAGAACAAAACAGAGTTATTTTTTTATGAAGTAAAAATACTATTAGAGCTATAAATCCACAAAGTATTACTGTATATATTAATAATAAGGCAACTAGTTTTATATCATCAGTTATTACATAAATTGCTACACTAAATAAAATGGCTGTAAAAATTAGACCAACGGCAATTATTAAATAAATAGAGCTAAAAGAAAATTTTTTAAACTTCATTTCTTTCACCTAACCACATATATCCCATGCTATATACTGTTTTAATATATTGAAAATTATCTTTTTCAATCTTGCTTCTAATTCTACTTATAACAGATGTTAAAGTATGTTCATCTACAAAGTTAGCATCTATATCCCAGAGTTTTTCTAAAAGTATTTTTCTTGTTAAAATATTTTTAGGATTTTCAGCAAACAGTTTCAAGGTACGAAATTCTAATGGTGTAAATATAATTTGATTTCCATTTATGGTTGCAGATAACTCAGAAAAATTAATTTCAAGATATCCATCATTATAGCAATCTTGTTTTGTTTTTGTTGTAACATAATTTAAAAGAGCCTTTACCTTCTGTTTAAATACATTTATATTAAAAGGTTTTGTTATATAATCTAAAGCTCCAAGCTCATAGCTTTTAATCATATCGTATTCCATATCATTAGCAGTTAAAAAAATTATTGGGATATCCCAGTTCAACTTTATTTCTTTACATAATTCAAATCCGCTCTTATCTGGCAAATTAACATCTAAAATGATTAAGTCGAATTTATACTCAATAATAGATTTTAATGCAGATATAGCTGTAAATTTTGAAGTAATCATATATCCATCTTCAGTTAGGTTATATGATAGAGTCTTATTTAATACTGTATCGTCTTCCACTACCAATATCTTTTCCATATATATACTCCTTCTATGTTTGACATTTTATAAGGTCAATTATAAATCTAAAATATTGCTGAATTGTTGTAAACAAGAAATAAAAAGTCTGTCCTAGAATTTATCACAGGACAGACTCTTGACTAAGTATAACTATTTTAACCAAGAAGGATTTCCAGGCACAAATATTCTTTTACCAAATTTTGAACTATACTCATCTAAAGCTTTTTCTATAAGCTCATTATTACCCTTAAAGGAAGTGGCATTTTTTATAGTTTCAAGATTTTGGCTAAATGGACAAGCAGATATACACATACCACAATCTGTTCCTAAATATCTCCATTTAATATAACATGTTTCATGTTCAATTACCCAATTATACTTTCCATCATCTCCAATCTTAATATCATTAGAAAGTGAATGAGAAGGGCAGTTAAAAGAACATTTTTTACATACCTTGCAAAAATCTTCTAATCCAAAATCAACATATTCGTCTTCTAAAAGTGGAATATCTGTAGTAACAACACCTAATCTAAGTCTAGAGCCATAATCTTTATTTGTAAGTATAGCATTTCTTCCAATATCACCCAATCCAGCATCGCGAGCTATAAAAACAGGCATTACTAAATAATTGGCATCCATATGATTTCTAGCATCATATCCTAAGTTTCTTATATAGTAACTTAAAATCATTCCAACGATAGAAGCATCTACATAACATTTTGATGTTTCTATAACTTCACATATCATTGGAGCTCTATTTATCATTTCCTTATCCATTTCACATCCAAATACAATGGCATATTTGTGAGTTAGATTAATTTCTTCTCCATAATTTTCTTCGTGTCTTCCCCTATTTGTGTAAATATGATGGTCTTTTAATTTAGTTATACCAACTACAGAAGCACCATATTGTTTTGCAAAACCCTTTATTTTTTTTGTCATTGATTTTGCATCTACATCTACTTTTGTGTCAGAAACTTTTCCTTCACATAAGGCTTTTATATCAGATAAAAAATCAAATGCACTACTTGCCATTGGAGAGTTTAACTTATTGTAAGTCATAGTACCTTCACTACATAAATTTGGTCTATTTCTTATACTATCATCAATTTCTTTTTTCTCAGGATTTTTCTTATAGTAGTCACTATAAGCAGTACTATCCTTTTTATAATTTGCTCTTGCAAACATAGTATTTCTTTCATCAACCCTTTTCATTTCTATTCCCCCTAGTAAAAATATACTTAAAAAATATATCATTATTGTTGTATAATTTAATTATATAAGAACAACGTTGTATTTTCAATTTAAGTGTAATTAAATTGAAAAATGTGTGACTACATCATTAATTATAATATTTTTATAAGAAAATTATATTAATATTAAAAAATTTAGAAACAAATAAGTTTTACTGTCTTTAAATGGAGTGTATTGACATATTGTAAAGAATCTTATTATAATTAATGTACTAATGATTAGCATAAACTAATAAAGAAAGAAGTGAATTTATATGTCAAGAAATAAATACTCTGATAAAATAAGAACTCAGATATTAGAAATCGCATGGAAGATATTTGAAGAACAAGATTATGATGATGTAACTATGCAACAAATAGTTGATACTCTTGATATATCTAAAGAGGCCGTGTATTATCATTTTAAAGACAAGGAAATGTTGTTTGAAGAGATTGTATCAAATAGTTTAAGAGTGGAAGTTGAAAATCTAAAGTTAATATTAAACAATTCTAAATTAACTGTTAGAGAAAAGGTATCTGAATTTATCTTACATATATCTAGTTCAAAAATAAGAAAAAAATTAATTGATTATATGTGTAGTCAAAGAAAGCCAACTTTTTTTATAAAGAATATACGAGCATCTACTATTGAAATAACACCTTTATTATCTTGCCTAATAAAGCAAGGTATAGAAGAGGGGATTTTTAAAACAGATTATCCAGATGAAGCATCTGAAGTATTCATAATTTTAATTAATATTTGGCTAGACCCTATATTATTTAGAGATAGTATAGAAAAATATTTTAGGCGTATTGAATTTCTATCTGAGTTTTTAAGTGCGAGTGGTGTACCTATCATAAGTGAGGATAATTTAGAATCAATCAAAATATTTTATAAGGAATATTCTAATAATGAAGAGTAAGCATAAGATATAAGACTGTAACTAGATTTGAAAAGCGAATTTAATTACAGTCTTTTTAACGAAATAAATGTATATTAAAACTATAACAAGACAAAAATAATTAAAATTTAAAGGAGTATAAAATTGAACTTATTAACTATTGAGGATGATATAAACTTAAATGAAGGTCTTTTTTATGCATTTGAAAGTGACGGATTTAATGTATTCAAAGCATATACAGGACAAGAAGGATTGCATGTATTTAATAATAAAAACATAGACCTTATAATTTTAGACTGTAATCTACCAGATGGAAATGGATTTGATGTGTGTAAACTAATAAGAAAAAAGTCAGATATCCCAATTATAATGCTTACTGCAAGAGACTCAGAAATTGACGAAGTAAAGGGATTAGAAATAGGACTTGATGATTACATTACAAAACCATTTTCTTTATCTGTATTAAAGGCAAGGGTTAAAGTAGCAATAAGAAAAAAATCAAATAATAAAACAATATATTCTAATGGAATAAAATTGGACCAAAGTTTACTTAGAGTATATAAAAATGAAGTATGTTTGGAGCTTAGCTCTGTAGAATATAAGCTTCTAAGCTACCTAATTGAAAATAAAGGTCAGATACTATTAAAGGAACAAATTTTGCATCATATTTGGGACAGTGAAGAAAATTATGTTGATGAGAATATTGTATCTGTAAATATAAGAAGACTTAGAATAAAAGTAGAAGATGACCCATCCAATCCAAAATATATAAAAACAGCTTATGGAATGGGTTATCTATGGAACGAGGTAGAGTAAGGTGTTGGTATTAACTTTTATTATATGTACAGTAGTTATATATGTTATAATCACTAAAAAAAATCAAAACAGATATGATGAATTGAGTTTAATGTTAAATCAAATATTAGAAGGTAAAGAAGTCACTTATTCAGATACTAAAGATACAAGATTATCAAAAATTTCTCACCAAGTAAAAAAAGTTAAAGATATGATAGAGATAGAAGTAGAACAGTCAAAATTAGAAAAAGAAGCAATTAAAAGTTTAATCTCAAATATGTCACATCAATTAAAAACGCCACTTTCAAATATAACTATCTATTGCGAACTTCTAGAGAATATGAATATTTCCACTTCACAGAAGATGGAGTTTTTACAAAAGATGAAAAATGAAACCTTCAAGATTGATTGGTTACTACAATCTTTATTTAAAATGACTAAGTTAGAAGATGGAGTTATTAAGTTTGAGGTAGAGGAACTATTAATTAAAGATACTATCCTTCAAAGTATTAGTAGTGTTTTTAATAAAGCAGAAGCTAAAGATATAAGAATAAGTCTAGAATCATTTTCGGATATAAAGCTGGTTCATAATAAAAAATGGACTATAGAAGCAATTGTAAATGTATTAGAAAATGCAATAAAATACTCACCATCAACTAGTATAATTACTGTCTCTGTAATAAAAATGGAATTGTATACTAAAATTACTATTAAAGATGAAGGCATTGGCATTGATAGTAAGGAGTTAAATGATGTTTTTAAAAGATTTTATAGGAGTAAGAATGTAGAAAATCAAAATGGAACAGGGATAGGTCTATATCTTGCAAGATTAATTTTGGAAAAAGAAAAAGGGAATATTATAGTAGAATCTAAATTAGGAAAAGGAAGTTGTTTTAGTATATTCTTACAAAACTGTAAGAGTTTAAATTAACTCTGTAGGATGAGTGTAATTATCGTCATTTACAATATCTTATAAGAACATATACCTGCACTGAAAGGAGAAATTAAATGAGTATATTAATGACGAATAATTTAGTAAAACATTATGGAAAAAATGAGACTAAAGTCAAAGCTTTAAATGGAGTCAGCATAGAAATTGAACGAGCCACATTTACTGCTATAGTTGGAACTTCTGGTTCTGGTAAAAGTACATTATTAAACATTATAGGTGGATTAGATAATCCAACCTCAGGTAATGTAATAATTAAAGGAAAGAATATATCTAAAATAGGAAAAAAAGACTTAACAGTATTTAGAAGAAGAAATATAGGTTTTATATTTCAAAATTACAGTTTAATACCAGTACTAAACACTTATGATAATATAACTCTTCCAGTTACATTAGATAAAGGAAATAATGTAGACCATGAATATATTGAAATGTTAATGAATACATTGGGGATTTGGGATAAGCGTCTAAAGTTTCCAAGTGAACTTTCTGGTGGACAACAACAAAGAGTAGCAATTGCTAGAGCTTTAGCAAATAAACCTGCACTTATATTAGCAGATGAGCCAACAGGAAATCTCGATAGTAAAACCACAATGGAAGTAGTCTGTTTATTAAAAGAAAGTAGTGCAAGATTTCATCAAACAATTCTTATGGTGACACACAATGAAAATATAGCACAAGTATGCGATTCAATTATACATATTGAAGATGGAATTGTCGTGAATAATGGCGGTGGAGTACTATGATGTCTTTAATAAAATTTGCAATTCAATACATCAAACATTATAAAAAACAATCTATGTCTATAGTCTTAAGTATAGTACTATCAGTGGCGCTATTGACAGGAATTGGTTCTCTAGTTCATAGCGCAAACAAAAGTACAATAGAAAAGATAAGGGAAGATAGTGGTGATTATCATTTTTACTATAAAGTAGATAGGGAACAACTTAAAAAAATTAAAGAGAGTAAAAAGTCAAAAAAATACACTATAGATAAACTTGGGGTTACAAATACTAAATCTCAGATAGATGAACCTTTTATTATAGAGTTTTTAAATGCAGATTCTTCCTATCTAGATATGACAGGTAGGAAATTATTGCAGGGGAGTCTTCCTCATAAATATGGAGAGATAGCCTTTGACACATATTCACTAAATAATTTAAATGTAAAAAAAGAGATTGGGACTACAATTAAACTAGATGGGAGAAATTATAAATTATGTGGTATTTTATCAAATCTTACAAATCCAAAAACTGATATGCAAGGATTTGTAAATGATTATTCACAACATAAAGAAAATGATTCTTATTTAGTTTATGTAAAGTATGATGAAAATAAAAACATAAATAAGCAAAACTCTAAATTTATAAAAGAATTTAATATATCAAAAGAAAATGCTCGTGTAAATTGGCACTTATCAATTGAATTCGGGGTAAAACCTCCAAAAGGTATAGAAAGATATAATATATTTGAGTTTTTAAAAAACCTAGAGCTAAATACAAATGCAATTATCTTACTTATTGGAGTATTTGGTGCAGCAGCAGTATATAGTATTTTCCACGTTTCAATACTTCAGAGAATATCACAATATGGAGTTTTAGAAGTATTAGGTGCCAATAATAAACAACTCTTATTCTTACTCTTTTTAGAATTATTTTTACTTTTTATTATTGGATTTCCTATAGGTTGTATATTAGGACTTGGAGTAGCATCTACAATATACGAACAATTTCCACATATATTTTTGAGTAGCGATATTACTCCAGGAGCATTTTTTATAAGTGAAAAATCTATTTATTTTGGATTCTTATTTATCTTATTACTGTTAATTTTAATTACTGTATGTGTTGTGCATCAATTGAATAAATATTCTAGTTTAGAATCTATGAAAAATTTTAAGGTAACTAATAAGCAAAAAAGAATTTTAGAAAGTGTAAAGCATTCTAATATGACAAAGGTATTATCTCATAAATACATGACCCAAAAAAAGGGAATGTTTGTGGGTATTTTGTTTTCATTGTCACTTGGAGGAATTATATTCCTATGTTCTAGTTACTCTATACAGCTTACTAAAAATAATAATGAACTTACAATGAAAGCTGATGATGGCTTAAATTCTGACTACCAAATAACTATGCAAACAACAGATTTTGATGTAGGTATACCTAAAGATAAAATTTCAATACTTAATGAGGTTGAGGGAGTATCACGAGTTTATCCAGTAAAATATTTATTTGGAGCTATACAAATTAAAGAAGAGCAATTATTTTGGAAAAACTTCTTTAAACCTCTTGAAAAAGATTACAGAATAAAGAATTTTTTTAATGGCATTTGTACAAAACAAAGTGAAGGTGGGTATCTTTTAAAAACAAATATCTATGGATATAACAATGGAATGTTAGAAGGGCTAAATTCTTATACTATAGATGGAAAAATCAATCATGATGACATGGTCAAAAATAATAAAGTTATAGTTAGGTTACCTATGGATGGGACTGGTATGTACGATGCAGTTGATATAAAACCAGGAAATACAATAAAGGTTAAAGTTCCAAAAACAATGAAACCAACAAGTGAAATTGTTAAATTTAAAGAAGAAAATAAATATGATTATATAACAAAAGAATTTATAGTTGCTGCTACTGTAAAACGTGTAATGGCTAATAACATGTATTTTATTGGTGATTATGGTATGGATATAGTTATGACAAATGAACAAATGAACAATAACTTTAATATTGAAAATTACAATTCAGTAAGTATAAAAAAGACAGAAGAAAGTAGTAGTATAGAGTTGTCTGAGAATATAAAAAGTGTTGTAAATAATATAAAGAGATGTATAGTAACAGACTATACTATAGCTATTGAAAAAAATAATACCTATTTAAATCAAAAACTTTTATTTATATATGGTATTGTATTTGTACTTCTTGCAATAAGCTTGTTTCATATTATCAATACAGTAAGTTATTTAGTTTTTTCAAGAAGACATGAATTTGGGATTTTAAGAGCTATGGGTATTACAGATAATAAATTTTTACTTATGATGATGAGGGAAGGTTTCTTATATGGATTATATGCAAGTATTATAATGATAATCGGAAGTATTATTGGACAATTTCTGATTTATTTTATGGTAAAACGTGTATATTTATATATAAATCCAATCTTTGAAGTAAATATACTTCTGTATATAAACATGATTGTTTTAAATATTGTAATTAGTATCATTGCAGTTATTACTCCAGTAAGGCAAATTTTAAAAAATGATATTATCTCAGAAATAAGCAAGAGTTAGAATTATTAAATAAACCTCTTAATCGATACATTTTACTATGTATCAATTAAGAGGTTTTAATAAACTGTAAATTTAATATAGAGAAATAAAATCTCATTAAAAAAGATTATTTTGTATAATTATCAAAATATCCTTGTATGTAAATAATAGGAGTACCTTTATCTCCACTTCCAGATGTTAAATCTGCTAAAGAACCTATAAGGTCTGTTAATCTTCTTGGAGTAGTACCTTGAGAAACCATATTTCCTGTTAAATCATCAGATTTATTGTCTTTTTCAACTATGTATTTTGAAATAGCTTCTTTTAATTCATCACCAGATAAGTCAGCAAAATCATTATCTGCTAAATATTTTAGTTTTACTTCATTTGGAGTTCCTTCTAAACCGTTTGTATAAGCAGGAGATACTACTGGGTCAGCTAACTCCCATATTTTACCTACAGGGTCTTTGAAAGCTCCATCTCCATAAACCATTACTTCTACATTTTTCCCTGTGATTTCTTTTATATCACCTTGGATTTTGTTTACAACTTCATCACAATTTATAGGGAATAATTTTACTGTTTCTTCTGTAGCTTTGTTTGAACCTAAAAGTCCGTATTGGTCATTATACCCGCTACCATCTACACTTGTTGTCATTATATCATCAAGAGAATACACTTTTTTAGCACCATTTTGTCTTAAAATTCTCTTTGTTCTTTGTCTTGTATGTATATCACAAGTTAAAATACTTGTTGTATAGTCAAGAATAGTTTTTGGATTATTGGCAAATATAATTTCTACTTCTGCACCACAATCTTTAATTAAATTCTTATAATAATCTACATAATCTACACCAGTAAATGTATGTTTGTTGTATCCAAATAACTCTCTATATTTTTCCTCTGTTAAAACATCTGACCAAGGATTTATTTCCTTTTCATCAAGTTCATCAATACTTATTAAGTGATTTCCAACTTCATCAGAAGGATAACTTAACATTAATACAACTTTTCTACATCCTTTTGCAATCCCTTTTAAACATATTGCAAAACGATTTCTACTTAAAATTGGGAATATAACACCAACAGTATCATCTCCAAATTTATCTTTTACATCTTTAGCAATATTATCAACATGAGCATAATTTCCTTGTGCTCTAGCTACAACAGCTTCTGTAACTGCAATTACATCTTTGTCTCTAACTTCAAAGTTTTCACTTTTTGACGCATTTAAAACAGAATCCACAACTATTTTAACTAAGTCATCTCCTTGTCTTATAAT
Source organism: Clostridioides difficile (assembly GCA_012955965.1). Lineage (GTDB taxonomy): Bacteria > Bacillota > Clostridia > Peptostreptococcales > Peptostreptococcaceae > Clostridioides > Clostridioides difficile_G. Next base: position 123,374 of record JABBZI010000006.1, on the reverse strand, counting down.
AGGAGCTCTAACCCCTCTTGAAACAGTCCCAACTAATCTATTCATTATTCAAAATCCTCCTAAAGAATTAATATTGTCATATTAGTACCATGTATATTATAATTCAAATATGATTATAAGTAAAATAAATAATACTAATATTTGACATAAGGAGAAATTATATATGAATATAAAACTTGAACTATATAAGGTTTTTAATGCAGTTGCAAATAATAAGAGTTTTTCTCTAGCTGCTAAAGAATTATTTATGTCACAGCCTGCTGTAAGTCAGTCGATAAAACAATTAGAAGAACAATTGGATACTATACTGTTTTATAGGAATAATAAAGGTGTAAAATTAACACCAGAAGGAAAGATTCTAAGTGAACATGTAACTACTGCATTAAAGCTAATAGCATCTGGAGAAGATAGGATAAATAAATTCAAAAAATTAGAATATGGTTCTTTAAAAATAGGAGTAGGAGATACAGCTGCACGTTTTTTCTTATTAAAATATTTGGAAATCTTTCATAAGAAGTACCCACATATACATGTATCTACAATAAATAGAACGAGTAGAGAACTTATATCTTTACTTAAAGATGGAAATATAGATATAGCAATTATAAATATGCCCATAGAAGATGATTCACTAAACATTGTTGAATGTATTGAAATACATGATATATTTGTGTGTTCAGATGATTACATAAAGTATAAAGGGAAAAAAATATCATTAGAAGAATTAAATACATTGCCTTTGATAATGTTGGAAAATAAAGCAAACTCAAGGTTGTATGTAAATGAATATTTTTTATCAAAAGGTATAAAACTAAACCCAGATATAGAATTGGGTTCTCATGAATTACTTTTAGAATTTGCGTACATAAATCTTGGCATATCTTGTGTTATAGAAGAATTCAGCATAGACTATTTGGAAAGTAAAAAACTATTTAAATTGGATATAAAAGAGCCAATACCTAAGAGAAGTATAGGGTACTGCCATTTAAATGATATATCCTTGTCTTTAGCAACAAAAGAATTTTTAAGTATGATTTCAAATAATATGTAATTTAGAATGTATATCACAAGTAAATTAATATGAAAAATAGATGTAAATTTGTATATTTAAAAGATTTATATAATAAGCTAGTTTTTATAAAAAATAGAAATAAAGGTTAACTTGAGAACATTTATATAATTAATATCGTATTTTAAATATGAACAGTATATTTAGATTAATGTATAAAGGGGGATTAGAAATGTCTGATTCTGTACATCCTCAAATGAAAACCTTAGAAACTAGAAACTGTATACTAAGACCTGCATCATTAGATGATGTTGAAGATTTTTTTGACTGTTATAAAAATAAAGTAGTAGTAAAGCATTTACCATTTAATGAGCACAAATCTTTAGAAGATACAAGAAAATTTATAAAATCTTTTTTTCTAAATCCTTATAAAAAGGGAAAGATTGGCCATTTTGCTATAGTATATAAGAAAGACAATAAAGTTATTGGAAATATGGGGTTTAATAATATAAATCCCAAAGCATCAGAAGCAGAAATAGGTATATGTATCAATCCAAACTATTGGGGGCATGATTTTGCTACTGAAATAACTAAAAGAGTAATACAGTATGGATTTAAGGAATTAAACTTAAATAAAATCATTGCTATAACATATGAAGAAAATCAGAATTCTACAAAATCATTAGATTTGCTAGGATTCAAATGTACAGGAAAATACATTAAAAAGATTCATGCTGGTAGTATTGTAAAAAATGTTCCTTGTTATCAATATGAATTGATAAAATAATAGATATAAATATTTAACATTTTAAATGGATTTTACACAAAAAGGGCATAGAAACTAAAAGTCCTATGCCCTTTTTGTATAAAGTTCTTATTAACTAAAATATTTTAAAGTATTAATTCTTTAATTAATTTTCTAATTTTTTAAAACCTTCTCCAAGAACCTCATGTACATCTGTAACTATAACAAATGCAGTAGGGTCAGTTCTTTTAACTAATCTCTTTAGATAAAGTTCTTGTTTTTTAGAAACTACAACTAATAAAACTTCTTTATTTTCTCTAGTGTATCCACCCTTACCATCCAGAATAGTAAGACCTCTATCAAGTTCTTCTGTTATAGATTTTCTTAAATTTTCTGGTTCATCAGAAATAATAAAAAATGCTTTTGAATGGTCAAACCCTTCCATTATCATATCTGCTATTTTTATCAATATACAAAGTGCTATACCAGAATAAAGAGCAGTTTCTAAACTACGATTTACTATACCAGAAGATATAACAACCATTCCATCTAGACACGACATGAATTTTGTAGCTTTTATTCCTGGGAATTTTTTACTAAGTATGAGTGCAATTAAATCTGTTCCCCCAGTAGAAGCATCTGATTTGAACATTATTCCTAAACCAATACCAACTAATATTCCTCCTGCAATAGCAGATAATAATAAGTCATCAGTAAATCTTAACTTTGATAATGGGTCTGTTAATTGGACTATAGCAGAAAATACGATTGTTCCAAATAACGTTTTTAGTGAATTTTTTGTACCCATAATTCTAAAAGCAAGTATTACTAATGGTACTCCTATAATTAACATGATAGCTGATACTGGAAGTCCTGTAACTTTGTTTAATACTAATGATAGACCACTAAGCCCTCCTGGAGCAATTGTATGTGGTTTTAAAAACATATTTATACCAATACTCATTGATATACAACCAAAAAATAGACCAAACATCTCAAGTAAAATTGGCGACTTTTGTTTTTTCATATAAACACCTCCATGAACTTGTCACAATTTAATATTATAACATATTTGACCAATTTATATTATATAAATTTTTCTTGACATAAGTAATTTCAAGTATTTCATTATTCTTAATATTTGTAAATCTTTATATATTATTTTAATATCATTGCTAGTATTGTTATTTATCTGTGAAACTTTTTATATGTTATAATTTTTTAGTCCTTTTATAAAGTATCCCCTATGAAAACAGTTCTATGAACAATTTATTTATATTATTTAATATGCTGAGATACTTTTATTTGAAGTTATTGAATGCAATAACTATCTTGATAACATAAAGTAATATAAATATAATTTATATTGATAGTTATATTTTCAAATTAAAATACAAGTTTAAGAAAAGAGTTGATTAAATGCAGAAACCTAGTTACAAGACAGTACTATATTCATACCTTATTTTTTTCGTAATTTTTCTTTGTTTAATTTTTATTGTAATAGGTATTTTCTTATCCCTTATTACAATTCAACAGCCAAATGGCAGATATGTACATAGTGATTGGGCTAAAAAATTTACAGAAGATTTTAATGAACAAATAATGTTTATAGATAATAAACCACAGATAAAAAAATCTGGATTAGAAAAACTTCAAGAAAACAAATTGTGGTTGCAAATTTTAGATTCTAATGGAAATATAGTTTATGGATTTTCAGAACCCAAAGACCATAAAAATTACTATTCTAATTCTGAGTTATTAGCATTAATAGAGCAAAATAATTCTAGTGATGGCACTGTATACATTAATACTATTACAAATAACAAAAACGATTTTATTTATATTATACATTTTCCATTAAATATATCTAAAGTAAACATGTTTTTTGATGGTAATAAATTTATAGGCGGAAAGTCAATTATATTTTCAATTATAGTAATTATACTTTTAATAATTTTGATTTTTGGAGTCATTTATAGTTACTGGGTAACAAAGTGTATTTCAAATATCACAACTGCTGTTAGTGATGTTGCAAAAAGAAAGTATCTTCCAATTAAGATTAAAGGCGTTTTTTCAGATGTGTATGATAGTTTAAATCTTCTAAGTGAAGAAATTCATAAAAGTGATGAGATACAAAAGAAAACTGATATTATGCGAGAAGAATGGATTTCAAATATAACTCATGATTTAAAAACTCCACTTTCACCAATAAAAGGATACGCAGAACTCCTTGCAGATAACAGTATTACTCATTCATCTGAAAAAATACATAAATACGCTTCAATCATGCTAAAAAACGTAGAATACACAAATAAACTTATAAGTGATTTAAAGTTAACATATCAATTACAAAATGGAATCATTCCTTTAAATAAGAAAAATGATGATTTAGTAAGGTTTTTGAAGGAATTATCCATTGATATTTTAAACTACCCAGAGTATGAGTCAAATATAATTGAATTTAAGACTGATATAGGAATTGTTAGCTTTAGTTTTGATTATACACTACTAAAAAGAGCTTTTAGCAATCTTATCATTAATGCTTTTACATATGGAGATAAGGATACTAAAGTTGTTGTACATATAGTATTAAATGAAAAAATTGAAATTACCATTTCAGATAATGGAAAAGGGATGACAAAAGAAGAAGTATTAAGTTTATTTAATCGTTATTATAGAGGAACCAATACAAAGCGAAGAATAGAAGGCACTGGTTTAGGATTGGCAATAACAAAGCAAATTATTGAGATTCATGGAGGTGATATATCTGTTGAAAGTGAATTAGGACTAGGTAGTTCATTTCATATCTATTTTTAACCTTAATTAAGGTTAATTAAGGTTAAATAAAAAATATATTAAGATTGGTAGATTATTATGTTTATATAATAGTTTATCAATCTTTTTTATTTAAGATGTTATTCAGTTAAAACATCATAAAAAGTTACATTAAAGGTTAAGTCTAAATTAAATTAAGGAAGTAGGTGTAAATTTGAAGATTATATTAAAGTATATTTTCACAAATGTTAGAGAAAGAAAAATTAGGACAGCAGTTATGCTACTGTCCATAGTTCTATCAACAGTTTTACTTTTTGTTTCATTTTCAATTGGATTATCTTACGAAAATGCACAGAGAAAGATGGCAAGAGGTATGTTTGGCAGCGCAAATATATCTGTCCAAAATAAAAATCCAGATATATCAACTAGTATAGAAGATATTCCTAATCTAAACTCTATAAAATCAAAGGTTGGGATATTGGAAAGTTCTGCTGTTTATCATAAGGATGGATATTATGAATCATTTAGTCTTATATCAGCAGACTTAAATCAACTGAATAAAATCAACAAACCACGATTAGAAAATGGAAATAGTATTACTGACTTTTCTGGAAATAAAATTATTCTTCCTAATCGTTTTACATCAAAATATAAAATAAAAAAAGGTGATTCTATTATTTTACAAATTCATGGTAAGCCTTATACTTTTGAAGTTAGTGATATTGCTTCATATGATACAGTATTTTTGAGACATACAAGAGGTGTAAATGCACTATTACCTAAAGAGACCCTATCAAAAATTTTAGATAAAGGAAATGGATATACAAGAGTTCTTATCGAATCAAAAGAAGAAAAGACAGAAAGTCTAGTAAATAAATTATCTGAAGAACTTTCAACTGAAAAATATAAAATATCAAGTACCATAAATGAAAGTAAGATAGTTGCAGATGCTAGACAAAAAACAATGCCTTTCTTTTTAATAAGCTTTTTCGCATTAACTCTTAGTATATTTATCATATATAGTAGTTATAAAGTGATTACACTAGAACGTCTTCCATTTATCGGTACCTTTAGAAGTGTTGGAGCCAATGAAAAAACTGTAACTTATATTTTAATGTTTGAAAGTTTGATATATGGAAGTATTGGGGGGGTGATTGCTATTCCTATTGGTATAGTTGTTTTAAATATTATGCTTCATGGACTTGGAAATTCTCTTGAACAAGGAATATCAATTCCAACAGTAATATCTCCTCTTGGGGTGATTGTCTCTGTTATAGTAGCAATAATTGTTTCTTTATTTAGTGCATATATACCTGTTAAAAAAGCTAGTCGTTTACCCATTAAAAATGTCGTATTAGGAACTGTAGAAGAAAAGAATGTTTCAAATCGTCATATACTTTTTATAGGCACTATTATACTTATTTTGTCTATTCTACTGCCAAGAATATCACCTGAAAATACACTGTATCTAGCTGGTGGATTTTCATTATTGGGATTAATCATATCTACTATTGTGTTAATACCTCTTTTTACTGATACCATGTCTACAATTTTTGAGTTTGTTTATGAAAAGATTATAGGTAATGAAGGAAAATTAGCTGCTAGAAATATGAAAAATAACAAAAATATTACACAGAATATTACATTATTATTTATAAGTATTTCTGCAGTGATTACAATAAGTGTTGTTGGTAGCTTTGTCAAGACTTATATTGGTGATGTATTTCGTGATGCAGAACTACAAGGTTTTGCAGATGGAAAAATGGATGAAGAGTTTATTGAAGATGTTAGAGATATAAGTGGAATTAAAAATGTTTTACCTATTTATGTTATGAATAATGAGATTTATAGTAACAATACAACATTTTCAAGACTAGAAGCTACAGATAATTTAAAACTGTATAGTTCTATGCTTGCAATCAATTATACAAATTCTGATACAAAAGAACAAGTAATTGAATCTTTTGAAGATAAGCGTTCTGTTATTTTGAACGAAGATACTTTAAAAAAACTAGGTTTATCTATAGGAGATACAGTAACTTTATCTAATGATAAATATGAGTTTTCTTATAAAATACTAGGTAGTTTTAAATCTCGTGCAAGTGATGTAGAAGCTATTATACCATCAAATTATGCTATTAGTGATTTTGATAAGACTAATTATGGCTTTTTAGCATATACAGCAGTTAATCCAGATGCTGTTATGATTCAGATAAGGGATTTATTTGGAGATACACCTAACTGGAGTCGTACCGTTGAAGAGTTTAATAATGATTCTTTAAAAACTATAAGCAGTTTTTTGTCTCCTATGAATAAAATTACCTATTTTATTTTTATTCTTGCTACAGTAGGTATTATCAATAACCTACTAATTAATTATATTCAAAAAAGACGTTCTATAGCTATGTATAAATCAGTTGGTCAGAGTGATAAACAAAATGTAAAAATGACATTAATTGAAGGTTTTACATCAGGGTTACTTGGTTCTATTATTGGAATTGTAATATCTATAATGGAAATTCAAACTATCTTCATAGTTGCAGGTCCAAAAATTTCAATGTCACCAAAGTTAGATTTTAAAACATTCATTATTATAGGATTATTGGGAATTGTAGTAACTTTAATAGGTTCAGTAGTCCCAATTGTAAAAGGTAAGAAAATGAATCTAGTAGAAGAAATTAAATTTGAATAATCATGGAGGTTAATATGAAAACTGCATTTAAGAATTTGGCTATAGAAGCTAAAAATATTATTAAAGAATTCAAAATTGGAAATGCAACAACTAGGGTGTTAAAAGATATATCTATGCAAGTAATGAAAGGTGAGTTTGTTTCTATTATGGGTCAATCTGGTTCTGGGAAAAGCACTCTTTTATATATCTTAGGAGGTTTAGATACTCCAACAAATGGAAAAGTGTATATAAATGGAACTGATATATCACATTTTGATGATGATAAGATGAGTATAATACGTCGTAGAAATATAGGATTTGTATTTCAATTTTATAATCTAATACCAAATCTAAATGTTGAAGAAAATATAATGCTTCCCTTATTATTAGATGGCAAGAATTTAAAAGATTATAGAAAGCAATTAGATGAAATCTTAGATATAGTTGGTTTATGTGATAGGCGTAAACATACACCACGAGAGTTATCTGGTGGTCAACAACAACGTGTTGCTATAGCTAGAGCTTTAATAGGAAAGCCAGAAATTCTATTTGCTGATGAACCTACTGGAAATTTAGATAGCAATACAGGAACAGAAATAATAAATTTACTAAGTAAAATAAATAAAGAAAGTGGCCAAACTATAATTATGGTAACTCACTCATTAGAAGCAGCTAAAAGTAGTAGCCGTACTATTACAGTTTTAGATGGTGAAATTGTATAATGAATTTCTATTATGTTTTATTACGTGACATGATTTTGTAAAGTTGTAACCATTTTGGCACCACAAAATAAAAAATCAGCAAGCACTTATCCAGCTTGCTGATAACCTTACTCTGCTTGCCACTTTATTGAAAAGGACAGAATAAACAATATGTATTATACCAATAAGACATAGATTACATCCAATTCTAATTATGACTGGACGATTGCGAGAATCTGTTTGTCTAATAATTTATAAAAATTAGCAATATGTATACCATCAACCAAGCCATGGTGGCACAACACAGAAACGGGCATTATTGTTTTATCTCCTTGAACGAAGTATTTTCCCCATGTAATCCTTGGATTACTGTCTGCAGGGATTGGTACAGGTTGAACGAGAGCTGTGTAAGAAATCCAGGGAAGCGTGGATATAAATATTTTGTCATATATATCAGCTTTTTCTTCACATATAGTTTGATTTTGCCTTGCAGCCTCTTGTTCTCGTTTCGCATAAGGTATGAAATCTGAAAAAGACATATTATTATCAAGGGTACAATAGCAATAGGTTCCATTATCTAATGCTATGGTATGAGATGTTTTGCAGTTATCAAATTCTATTATTTTATGTTCTAGGATTCTCTGCCTAAATTCGGGAATAGCATTTGCTGCTTTCGATACACAGTAACAAACAGTAAGAAAAAGTGGTAGCTTTTTTGTTTTAACTTTTTTTATTAAATTTGTAATATCAACATTTGCTGTTAATCCATTATTTAGACAATATCAGCAATATCCTAAACGTTATTAAATGTGCTATAATATTAAAATGACAGATAAAATTACCATATTTTTTATTAATTTATTTTTATTTTGTTTATTGATAATATAAGGAGTATTCTGTTAAATTTATTAAACAACTTCAATAATTATAAAATATTAAAATATAGTTTTTTTCTCTATATTGCAAAAAATAAGAATATGCAGAATAGCTTAAAGCCCTAATATTTGAATTTAGAATAAAAAAATAAGTATCAATGATATTGAAAAAGATAAGGAAATCTATATTTGGAGGTAATTATATTATGTATGATGAACTGAAAATAAAAATGTACTCATTTACAATGGATTGTAAAGACCCATATGAATTAGCAAAATTCTATGCTACATTACTTAAGTGGGAAATAGCATTTTATAATGAAGAATTTGCATGTGTTGGTGCTCCAGGAACAAATCAAGGTACATATCCTGGTATAACGTTCCAACGAAATCCTGAGTATAAACCACCTGTATGGCCAGAAGAGCCAAACACTCAACAGCAAATGGCGCATATGGACTTCGCTGTTAATGATTTGGAAAAAGCGGTTCAGTATGCAATTCATTGTGGAGCAACAATAGCAGGTGAGCAATTTTCCGATGATTGGAGAGTTATGTTTGACCCAGCTGGACATCCTTTTTGCTTATGTCAAATGAAATCAGTTATCGAGAGTAGCCATTTTGCATTGTTATAGCCACAACGTTTTTGAATAGATAAGCTTTCAAATATATAAATTTTGCATATATGAATTGGTCATTATCAAATGTGTTATAATATTAAGACAACAAATAAAAGCATTGTATTATTAGCAAAAGTTTTATTTGTTTACTAAGCATACAATAGGGTATTTACTTAAGGAAATAAAATATCATATGAAATATTTTAAAGCTTTAAGTAATATTTGGCAGAAGTTTTAGTAAAATATGCAAAAACTAATTGATTATGTACCTTATATGGGTATATAATAGATATTGTTTTAATAAAATATTTGAAAGGGAATGATTTAATGAAAATTACTTTACCAGAAACAGCTATTGATACTTTAAAAAGTATCTTAAAAGACAATCAAGATAAACCTAATAATATAAGAGTATACTTTGCAGGTGTTGGTTGTGGAGGTCCTTCTTTTGGATTAGCTTTAGATGAGAAAAAAGAAGATGACTTAACTTATGAAGTTGGAGAATTACAATTTGTAATGAACTCTGATGAATATAGTCAGTATGGAGATATAATAATAGAAGATACAGGATTTGGATTTAGAGTTATTCCTGAAAATATGAAAGATCAAGGTGGAGGAGGATGCTCTGGTTGTTCAGGGTGCCACTAAGATTAATTTTTTAGCAGATTAAGAGCTTTCTTTATAGAAATAAATTTCTATTTGAAGAGAGTTCTTTTTATTTTTTGCTTAGATAATGTATAATAAAAAATGTATTTTATTAATTTTTTATATATAAGGAGAGTTATTGTGAGAAGAAGACGAAAAAAAGGTGCAGATGAAAAACTTTTAAGTTATACAAAATACGTTTTAAGAGATGATATAGAGGAATTAAAAGGTAAATGGAATTTAAAGTTTGGAAATGATAACCCAATACATGTGGAATTTGGCACTGGTAGAGGCAAGTTTATAACAACTTTAGCTAGACAGAATCCTGACATAAATTATATTGCTATAGAGCTTAAAGAAGAAGTTCTTTTGAAAGCTGTTGAAAAGGCTGATACTTCTAATTTAAATAATATATTATTTTTATGGGGAGATGTAAGCAATATTTTAGATTACTTTGAAGCTAAAGAATTATCAAGAATTTATATAAATTTCTGTGACCCATGGCCTAAAAATAGATGGAGTAAGAGAAGGCTCACTCATTCTGGATTTTTAGAAATGTACAATAAGGTTTTGGAAGATAATGGCGAAATTCACTTTAAAACAGATAATGAAAAATTATTCGAGTTTAGTTTAAATGAAATTGCTGCAAATAATTGGCTATTGAAGAATATTTCTCTTGATTTAGGAAATAGTGAGTATGAAAATAATGTTACAACAGAGTATGAGGACAAATTTATGTCACAAGGTATGCGAATATTTAGATGTGAGGCTAAAAAACGTAACTAGCAATATGTTTATAAGTTTAATAGTAGAAATTTATTTTAATTTATATTAATAAAGTGTACGAAAGTAGGCATATATAACAAGGAAACAGAACCCTCTCATAGAAATTAAATTACTATATAAAAAAAATTTATGTGGGAGGGTACTATGAATTTAGCTAATTTAATACCATTTCTTATTTCTGCGGCGGCTTTAAGTCCAATAAATTCAAATGATAATGTTCTAAGTGACAATCAACTTAAAAATATTTTTCCTGATGCCAATCTGAGAGCAGTTGTAAAACGATATATAAACCCCGATGAGATGACTATAAGTAATATAAAAGCTTTAGATGGAGAATTTTATGCAACTGGCGAAAATATTTCAAATTTAAAAGGAATATCATATCTTGAAAACGTAGATAATTTTATTTTTTGGAACAATAATATAAAAGAAGTTCCTAAAGAAGCTTTAAGTCTAAAGGATATGGATTCAATCAACCTAGCAAATAATTATTTGGTTGATGATGGTGTAGTAAATTCTCTTTCTGATAATGGTGTGGATGTGAATTGTGATTTGAATTTTATTGATACAAAAGATAATCAATATAAACTGGATTCTAAATACCATAATGTTGATATAGCGAAAGGTGAAAGTATTGATTTGAGAAAAATAATTACAAAGAAAATTGATAGCTATTATAAGTATTGGGAAGTTACTGATAGTCTTCCAAAGGATTTAGATTTTGTAATATCTGTAAGTGATAAAAATGTAGTTTCATATGAAGGTATGATTGTTAAAGGTAATAAAACGGGTCAGGCAGTAGTAAAAGTTGTACTAAGTGACAAAAATGATTTAAATACATCTCAAGAAGTTCTAATCACTATCAACGTAAAATAAGTATATGTCAATTTACTCAATAATTTAATTTTCAATTAAAATGTATAATTAAAATGTATAATTAAAATAAAGGTTGCTGGTAACAGAGTACTATTATTAGCACTTTGTTACTAGCAACCTTTAGATATCTATTAAAATAGATTATCTAGAAAATACCATTTCTTCTGTTAGTAGCCCATATTCCTATTAAAATTATTAATGAATATATGATATATAAAACTATTCTTATATACTGGACATCTAGTCCAAAAAATTCAATGTTACTTTGTGAGGTATGCAACATCACAAGGACTGCAGATATACCAATAAGCAAAGGATTGATTACTATTTGTTTATCAGTTCTTAAAATCATTATTTTACCCATCCAAATAATCGACAATATAAAAAATAAAATTTTGAGACCAAATTCTAATGTATCTACCAAAGCAAAAACATCCCTTCATTTATAATAAATTTTTCAGCTCAACAAAAATATAAAACCCTATAATAATTTTTAGACCTGTGTTAAATCCATAATAAGATAAATTAATTGAGTAACATAAAACTTTATCTACATTAATATATACTACACTATACTTCAAATTTCTTAAACATAAATTAATGAAATTAACAAAAATTTATTCATAAGCATATAAAGATATATTTCATTATTTAAGCGCATATCATTATATATACAGTTATAGGAGGCGAGGTATATGGAATCTAAATTTTTTAATTGGTACACTCAATCCTTAGGAGGAACTTTTGGCATTATATCGTGTATATGCGCTTACTTAAATGGATACATGTTTGTTTATACAAATAGTGCTAGTAAATACTTTGAAAGTATAGGTTTTTTAGGAATAATTTCAAGTTATACATTACTCCCACTTTGTATGTTAACTGTTATCTTTGGAATTATATGTTCTTATACTCCAAAAGCATCCGATAAAAGTATCTTTAATATACCTTTTTTTACTTTAAATAAAAGATTAATATTCATTACAGTAGTTTTTGGATTTATAGGTGCTAGAGTTTATTTTATAATTCCTGCAATTTTAATAACTTTTAACCTATATAGTGATATTTTAATAACTAAGTTAAAGTATATTCTATGTAAGGATAAAGAAAATGATACTGATTTGAAAGAAAGCGAAGTCTAAATTGCATAATATTGGTATTTGTCTTAAAAATCCCCGAGGTATTAATTTCTATTTTCTTGTATTTTGCAAAAAATATTGAATTTTATTCATTTTATACTTATAATCTATATTAATAATGGAAAATTAAAACAAATATAAGTTACTTGTTGTTAATCTAAAATTAAAATATATATTGATGTGTTGATTCTCTAGTCAGCACTTTTTCTTTTATAAATTTGTTTTTTGTGATATAATATTAGCACCAGGTAATAATACAAGGGGGTAACAACATGAACATCAATGAAATTAAGGAATTATTAAAGGTTATAGACTCAACTAACTTAGAATATGTAAAACTTGAAAATAGCGATTTAAAATTAGAAGTATCTAAAAAAGCTCAAGCTACAAGTTCACCTGTTTTAAGCGTACAACAAGAATCAGTAGTGGATCTTTCTTTAGAAAAGCCAGTTGTAAACGATATACCTGTCGTATCTAATGAGAATCTATCAGTAGTAGTAGCTCCTTTGATGGGGACATTCTATGGTTCTCCAAGTCCAGATGCAGATAGCTTTGTCAAAGTTGGCAATGTAGTTGAAGAGGGCGATACTTTATGTATATTAGAAGCAATGAAGCTTATGAATGAGATAACAAGTGAAATTAAAGGTGAAATAATTGAAGTATTAGTTGATAATGAAGAACTAGTAGAATATAATCAACCTTTATTTAAGATAAAACCATTGTAGTAGGAGGTATTTAAGTTGATAAAAAAAATACTAGTTGCAAATAGAGGCGATATAGCAGTTAGAATCATCAGAACATGTAAAGAACTAGGTATAAAGACTGTTGCTATCTATTCTGAGATAGATAAAGATTGTTTTCATAGATATATAGCTGATGAATCTATTTGTATAGGGCCAAACAATATAAGCAAGAGTTACAATAACATAGAAAATATAATATACCTTGCTCTTAAATTAAAATGTGATGCTATTCATCCAGGCTTTGGCTTTTTATCAGAGAATCCTGAATTTGCAAAACAATGTGAAGAGAATAATATTATTTTTATAGGTCCAACAAGAGAACAAATGATTTTGATGGGAGATAAATCTAGAGCAAGAGAAACTATGATGGAATTAAATATCCCTGTTGTTCCTGGTTCAGAATCTGTTTTAAAAACTAAGGAAGAAGCTTTAGAAGTTGCAAGAGAAATTGGCTACCCTGTTATGATAAAAGCCTCAAGTGGAGGCGGTGGAAAAGGGATGAGAATCGTTAGAAAAGAAGAAGAACTTTTTTCGAATTTTGATATGGCAAGCTCAGAAGCTCTAGCAGCATTTTCTAATAGTGATTTATATATGGAAAAATTCGTAGAAAATCCTAGACATATAGAAGTACAAGTATTTGGAGATAAACATTCAAATGCAATACATTTGGGTGATAGAGATTGTTCTATGCAAAGAAGAAATCAAAAAGTAATAGAAGAATCTTTAAGTCCATACCTTTCATATGAAGAAAGACAAAAACTTCATAAAATCGCAGTAGATATAGTAAAAGGTGTAGGTTATATCGGTGCTGGTACTATTGAGTTTATAGTTGACAAAGATAAAAACTTTTATTTTATAGAGATGAATACGAGAATACAAGTTGAACATCCAGTTACAGAGATGGTAACAAGTCTTGACCTTATAAAACTTCAAATATCTATAGCTAATGGGGAAGAAATTCCTTTTAAGCAAGAAGATATTACTTTTAGAGGTCATGCTATTGAGTGTAGAATAAATGCTGAAGATTCATCAAATAATTTTGCTCCATCACCAGGTAAGATAGAATCGTTAAATTTACCTGGAGGTTTTGGTGTTAGATTTGATACTTTTGTATATGCAGGATATACTATACCACCTTTATATGATTCTATGATAGGTAAATTAATATGTTGGGCTGAGACTAGAGAAGAATGTATAAATAGAATGTATAGAGCTCTAGACGAAATTATTGTAGAAGGTATTAATACAAATGTAGAATTCCAAAAGGCACTTGTAACAAGTGAAGAGTTTAGAGAAGATACTCATCATACCAAATTTATAGAAGATGTCTTTATGAAGAAAGAATTTGCTACATTATAAGGAGTAAATAGATTATGATAAAAAAATTTTTATCATCAAAAGAATCTAAGTATGTTACGATTTCTTTGGATGACAACTTTAAAAAGAATAGTGTAGATGATAAATTTTGGACTTATTGCAAAGGTTGCAATAGTCATGTATTTAGAAAGGACATAGAAGAAAATTCATTTGTATGTCCAAAATGTTCAAGACATTATGGCTTAAGAGCAAGAAAAAGAATAAATTTATTGATTGATAAGGGAACTTTTATGGAGTTTAATTCTGATGTAGAATTTCAAAACCCACTAAATTTTCCTAAATACAAAGAAAAAGTAGACTCTTATAAGGAAAAAACGAATGAGTCAGAAGCTGTTGTCACAGGTTATGGAAGATTAAATGGAATTAAAACAGTTATTTGTGTAATGAATTCTGATTTTATGATGGGAAGTATGGGTTCCATTGTTGGAGAGAAAATAACTTATTCAATAGAATATGCTGCTGAAAATAATTTACCTATAATTATTTGTTCTGCTTCAGGTGGGGCTAGAATGCAAGAGGGGATGGTATCTCTTATGCAGATGGCAAAGACTTCTCAAGCACTTTCTAAACTTGAAGAAAAATCATTACCATATATATCAGTTCTAACTGACCCTACTACTGGAGGGGTAACTGCTAGTTTTGCTATGCTTGGAGATATTATAATTTCTGAACCAAATACATTGATAGGTTTTGCAGGACCAAGAGTAATAGAACAAACAATAAATCAGAAACTTCCTGAAGGATTCCAAACTTCTGAGTTTTTACTTGAAAAAGGTTTTATTGACATGATAGTAGATAGAAGAAAAATGAAGGAAGTATTATATCAAATTCTTGCTATGCACAAGAAATAGGGCATGAAGGAGGAACTGTTTTGATTGAGAATAATAGTGAAAAAATAAAGGTTTTAGAAAATGATATTAAACAATTAATAACTATTTCTGAGGCAAATAATATAGATTTAAGTGATAAAATAAATTCACTTAATGAAAAATTGGAAAAGCTTAAAGAAGATGCCTTTTCCCATCTATCACCATATGAGAAAGTAATGTTAAGTAGAGATATAAAAAGACCTACAACTTTAGAATACATAGAACACATTTGTTCTAATTTTTTAGAGCTTCATGGAGATAGACTTTTTAAAGATGACCCTTCTATAGTTGGAGGAATAGGTCAGATAGGAAGATTTAATGTTACAATAGTTGGTCATCAAAAAGGAAGAGATACAAAAGAAAATATAAAAAGAAATTTTGGAATGCCTCATCCAGAAGGATATAGAAAAGCATTAAGACTTATGAAACAAGCTGAGAAATTTAATAGACCAATAATAACGTTTATTGATACATCAGGAGCTTTTTGTGGTTTAGAAGCAGAAGAAAGAGGGCAAGGAGAAGCCATTGCAAGAAACTTACTTGAAATGAGTAAACTTTCTGTACCAGTAATCACTTTTGTAATTGGCGAAGGTGGTAGTGGAGGAGCTTTAGGTATTGGAGTAGGTAATGATGTTTGTATGTTAGAGCATTCAGTTTATTCTGTAATCTCACCTGAAGGTCTTTCTAGTATCCTATTTAAAGATTCTTCTAAAGCTAAAGAAGCTTGTAATGTTATGAAACTTACAAGTGATGATTTGTATGATTTGAAAATAATAGATAAGATTATAAAAGAACCTCTTGGAGGAGCACAAAAAGATGTAGTTGCTGTTTCAAAGGAAATAAAAGCTTATATTTTAGAAAGATTGAATCATTATAAAGATATGGATAAAGAAGAAATTATGACTCAAAGATATAATAAATTTAGAAATATTGGAAAATGCTTATAGAATATAAAGAAATTTGTAGTTTTTTCATTATAAAATGGTTTTAAAAAATAAAGGTTTTCTTAAAACAATTATAGAAGTATATTTTTATAAAAGTATACTTTAAATGATGATTGTAATTAGTAAATGGCAATTGTGATTTAGTACTTTAGGTAATGGATACTTTAACAAATTAACAAGGAGATGTTGAAATGGAAGTACTAAAAGTTTCATCAAAATCAAATCCTAATTCTGTAGCTGGAGCCTTGGCTGGAGTACTTAGAGAACGAGGTATTGCAGAAATACAAGCTATAGGAGCTGGAGCTCTAAATCAAGCGATAAAATCAATTGCAATAGCAAGAGGATTTGTTGCACCTAGTGGAATGGATTTAGTTTGCATTCCCGCATTTACTGATATAGAAATCGAGGGTGATAAGAAAACAGCCATTAAACTTATAATTGAACCTAGATAATATATCTTTTTATTAGAATTTAATTAAGTTTTAAAGGTTGGCTATAGAAATAGGATACTATAGTGAACCTTTTTTACTTTATATGTTTTATTTTATATAATTTTTAATGTATAATCTTAAGTAGACAAATAAGTTTGGAGGAGATGTACATTATGAAATTAAAATTATTTGCAGAAGAGTATGCAGTATGTAGATTAAATAATGATAGTAAAATACCAACATGGATAGATACAGAAAACTTTTACTCTATAACTAAGACTGAAGACGAGTTAAGTGTTGTATGTTCAAATAATAATATTCCTTTTGAGGTTAAGTCAGAAAAAGAGTGGAGAATACTTAAGATATTAGGACCTTTAGATTTTTCACTTATAGGAATTTTATCTAAACTAAGTGGCTTATTAGCAGAAAATAAAATAAGCATATTTGCAATTTCTACATATGATACAGATTATATTTTAATAAAAGAAAAAGATATAGAAAATGCTTGTAAAATTTTAATTTGTAATGGATATGAAGTAGAGTAGTTAGATACTCTTACATAAGGTTTTAAGTTATGATTCATATAGTTGAAATTTTAAAAATAAGTATTATAAATATCTTTTGTTTTTTAGGCATATTTATTGTTTTTGGACTGATTTTTAGTATTACAGAAAATCTAAACAATAAATTTATATTTTCATCTTTTGGAAAAACTGGAATTATTGTAACTGGAGCTATAGGAACATTTATTCATGAACTCAGTCATTTGGTAATGTGTTTGATTTTTATGCATAAAATCAATTCAGTTAAATTTTTCAGACCAATAGAAAGTAAAAATGATGGGATATTAGGATATGTAAGCCATAGTTATAAAAAAGATAGTCTTTATCAAAGTATAGGAAATTTCTTTATAGGAATTGCACCTATTATAGGTGGAACAATAATGATTATTTTACTTTTTAATATATTGTTGCCAGATAGTTATACGAAAGTGACACAAAATATAGATTTAAAATTATATGTAAGTATGATTAATAATTTCAATATAAATGGTTTTATACACATTATTATAGATGATATTTCTAATTTTATAAAAGTAATGTTGTTAACACCTAGTATATATTCATTGAAGTATTTTGTATTTATGTTTCTAATGTATTCTATATCTACACATATGTCACTTAGTAGTGCTGATTTAAAAAATAGCTTAAATGGTTTGAGTTTTATAATCATAGTTATTTTTGTGATAAGTCTAATTACATACTTACTTGGACCTGATAATTTGAATATATCTAGTCTGATAGTTCAATACAATATATTTGTGAGTTTCTTTATGGCTATAGGGCTTATTTTTTCGGGAGTAACTCTAATAATATCTTATATTTTTAGTTTGGTAAGTCCATTTAAAAAATTTAATTAAAGAGCGATATATTTTATGATATATTTAGTTTTATTAGGAACATATAAATATATTACCTAAAATAGATTTTAGTAGAGTATAAAATTTCTCAATATATTTTAAGAATAATTCTATAAATATATTGAGAAATAAAAAAAGAGTACTTAAATTTAACTAGTCTTTAAATGTGGATTTAGGGAATAGTTAGTGCTAATATTGATTAAAGCACTACTAATCTCTTAGAAATACATAAAATGATTAAATTAAATATTTATACTAAATACATATAATTAGAAAATAATATAAAAGATTTATATTTTAACTTTAGGAGGTTTAATTTTGAATAATGATAAGAAAATTATAAAAATACATAATAAATCAGATAAACCTGATAATATTGTCATCAAGGAAAATGAACTTATAGAAAAATGTCTACTTTTGGAAAATAAACTGCCTATATTTATGAAGGATTATTTCATATATCTAAAAGGTTCTGTTGCAGTTTCCACACGACTTGCTTATTTAGAAGATATAAATTTTTTCTGTTCATATTTGGTTGAAACTAAAGAATTAACAAGTGCAGATTGTATAAAAGATATTACAGAAAATGATTTTAATACAATAAAATCAAGAGATATAAATTTATTCTTAGGTGATTATTGTAGTAGATATTATAAAAATACAGAAAAAAACACATTAATTTTTGAAAATAATAATAGAGCTTTGGCAAGAAAAAAATCATCCATCTCTACTCTATTTAAATTCTTATATAGAAACTCTCAAATAGATAATAATATAACTGATGGATTCAATCCAATCAAACTTCCTAAGCCTCAACCAGATGCTATTAAACGTCTTGAAATAGATGAAGTTGCTAAAATGTTGGAATCAGTAGAAACAGGTGAAGGACTTACAGAAAAAGAAAAGATATATTGGAGAAAGACCAAATTACGTGATAAAGCTATTTTAGCGCTATTTGTTACATATGGACTTAGATTAAATGAACTTAGAGAACTAAATATATCTTCTTTTAACTTTTCAAGAGGAGAATTTAAAATATACAGAAAACGTGGAAAAGAAGTTTTAATGCCAATAAATCACACTTGTGAACATGTAATAAAAGACTATTTGCAAAATGAAAGAACAAGAGATGATTTATTAAATGATGATGAAAAAGATGCTTTGTTTTTATCCCTTCAAAATAAAAGAATTACAGCAAAAGCTATAAGAACATTGGTAAAAAAATATACCTCTATTCCACTAGATACAACTAGAGATAATGGATATAGCCCTCACAAATTAAGAGCAACTGCTGCGACTTCTCTAATCCAAACTGGATTTTCTATATACGATGTTCAAAACTTACTTGACCATGATAATGTCACAACTACTCAGCTTTATGCAGCTCATAAAAAGAATGTAAAACGTGATATAGTTAAGAATTTCGAATGGATTGAGGATGATTAAAAATCAGGAACAAATGTTTGCAGATATAAATGGATTATGTTATAATTAAAAATATAAAGCGTATGGAAATAAAAACAAAATATGTTTAGAAATGAGTGATGTTATGTATTTAGATCTAACTGAAAAGCAAGTCTTGATATTGGAATTTATAAAGTCTCAAATCATATTAAAAGGTTATCCACCTGCTGTAAGAGAAATATGTACTGCTGTAGGGTTAAGATCTACATCAACTGTACACTCTCATCTAAATAAACTTGAAAAACTGGGATACATAAGAAAAGACCCTACTAAACCAAGAGCTATTGAAGTTTTAGAACGTAGTAAAGTAAATGATGTTTCTGGAGCTAATCAAGAAATAATAGAACTTCCATTAGTAGGTCAAATAACAGCTGGAGAACCCATTTTAGCTCAACAAAACATAGAGGAATACATTCCATTCCCTGCCAGTTTAGTAAAGGGCAGTAATAATTTTGTATTAAGAGTAAAAGGCGAAAGTATGATTAATGCAGGAATTTTAGATGAAGATTACGTTGTAGTAGACAAAAAAAATACAGCCTTGAATTCTCAGATAGTAGTTGCACTTATAAATGGTGAATCTGCTACAGTTAAGAGATTTTTTAAAGAAGGAAATTTGATAAGACTTCAGCCAGAAAATGATTTTATGGAACCAATTATGCTTAATGACTCAGAAGTTGAAATTGTAGGTATTGTAACTGGTGTATTTAGAGTTATAAAATAACTATTAAAGAATACTAAAAAAATAAGCTATTTGTATAGATAAAATATGTTATCTATTGATTATAGCTTATTTTTTTATGCATTTATTTTTTTGTTATCTACCCTTTTTATTATTTTCCATAACATATATCACATGGGTCATTCTTCTTACTTTCTACAATAGTACCCGATAATATTTTTTTACTTCTTGAAAGACCATTACAATTTTTTGTAGAGTGATAACTCTTCCCTTTTGGAGTGAAATAAACTATTTCTGATGTATTTGATACATTTTGTTCTTTATTTAAAGACTCGTTCTTTGTTGTATTATTATTTGATTTTTCAGAGTTTCCATCTTCTCTAACACCCTTTTTATAGCTTCCATCTTTACAACTTGTAAATACCCCATCACCTGTTGATTCAAATATTATATCTGAACATTCATCACTTCTATGTACTTTTACACCCATTTTTTCTAATTTATTCATAGTTTCTTTATGTGGATGCCCATACGAATTACCTTTACCTACTAAAAGGACTGCATACTCAGGGTCTACTTTATCTAAAAATACTTGAGATGAACTACTACGAGAACCATGATGAGCTACTTTTAAAAGGTCTACTTTACTAAGTTTTGGTAATATCTCTTTTTCTGTACCTTCTTCCGCATCACCCGTAAATAAAGCTTTATCTTTACCATTAGTATATACAAGAACTAGAGACTGTTCGTTAGTCGTATCTCCACCATTTGTATTTAGAACTTCGAAGTAAGAATCTTCCAAATAAAACTTCTTATTTTCAAGTGGTACACTTGGAGATAAATCCTTATTTGCCAAAGCATTTATAAAATCTCTATAACTTTTTGTTTCTGCTGAACCATTCGATACAAACACATTCTCTATATTAAAGTTTTTGACAACAGAATCAAGTCCACCTAAGTGATCTGCATGAGAATGGGTAGCTATAAGATACTTAATATCTTTTACACCTTGCTTGTTAAGATAATCTACCATTAAATTTTCATCATCATTATCTCCCCCATCTATCAATATAAAAGTTTTACCATCTTGAATCAATATTGCATCACTATTTCCAGTGTTGATAAAATGAATTTTTACATTTTTATCACTTGATATACTACTAGATAATGATTCTTTGTTATTTGATTGATTGTTGCCATTATCTGATGTATCACAACCAGTCAAATAAATAGATATAGATATTATCAGTAAAAATACTAAAGCTTTAAATTTAGAATTTCTTTTATTTTTTATATTACTATTTGTTATACTACTTCCTATCACAAACTACTCCTCCATTTTCATAATACTTTATAGTACCCATCGACTTATTTTATCATAATTAACCATTTAGTATCAATATTTCTATTATATAGTCAAATTATATCGACTAAACACTAAAACAATAATATCTTAATTGTTTTTTTATTTTCACAATATAAATCATTAATTTTTTATGTATTTTTAAGTAATAATATTTAATATAATAGTGATGATAATAAATTACATCATAAGAGACTTTTAGCTTTAATCCATAAAAAAAATATACTATAATATATGTATTAACTAAGGGAAAATAGTTAAATAAGTCATTATAGTAATATAAAAATATAATTTTAAACTTTGATAACTGTCAGTTTAACTATCTTAATCTATATTTGAGGAAGGAAATTCTCATTTCAAACTTAGCTAAATGATGAGTTATTGAAAGGATTTTTACTTAGGAGGTAAAAATGAAAAATAACTCACATTATACACTTATTCAAACACTTGCTAATATGCTCATTGGAAAACACATAGATACAAAAACGGTTACTAAATCTCTTGAACTTATCTGTAATAGCTTCTCATTTGAATGTGGTTTGGTATACGAAGCAGACCAATATAATCAATTTAATTTAATTGAAAATTATAGTCTAAATGATACAAAATTATGCAATAGCTTCAATACACATGAAATTGAGTCAGATTTTCAGAATCAACTAGCTTATCAGGAAATAATTTACTTATCTAAAAATAAAGATTGTAAATCATGTGAGATTGATTTTATGGATATTTTTTCTGCAGAATCTTTGATTGGAATTTCTGTAGTAGATGAATATTTTAATAATTATGGTTTTATCTTATTTTTAAATACCACATCCAGTAAAATAGATTTATCTGATTCTGAACTTAAGACATTATCAATCTTACTTTCAATGCTTGAAAAATATTTAGGCATAAGAATACATAGAAATAAAGTTTTCTTTACACAGACTGCACTTGAAGGAATAATAAATCATACAGGCATAGATATTTATATAATTGATTTTTATACATATGATATTTTATACGTTAATGAGTCAATGGCTGCTCCTTATGGTGGTATATCTCAATTTTCAAACCATAAATGTTGGCAAATTCTTTTCCCTGGACAGACATCTCCTTGCGAGTTTTGCCCACAAGAAAATCTTATTGATGAAAATGGTAATAGTACAGGAGTATATACATGGAATTACCAAAGACCTTTTGATGGAGCATGGTTTAGAGTATTTAGTACAGCTTTTAGATGGGTTGATGGTCGTCTTGCTCACCTTGTTAGCAGTGCAGATATAACTGATAATAAAAAGAATGAAGAATTAATTGAATATATGGCAAATTACGATGTGTTAACAGGTCTTCCAAACCGAAGAATGCTTATTGAGGAATGTAAAAATAGAATTGACAATGCTAAAGAAAATGAACAAGGATATGTAATTTTTTTCGATATTGATGGCTTTAAAGTAATAAATGATAATTATGGGCATGATGCTGGTGATGAATTCCTTATAAAACTTGGAGACTTTTTTTCTTCTATTCCACTTCTTAAGAATTCAGTCTATAGAAATGGTGGAGATGAATTTGTTGCTGTAATTGGTGGGGATATTACAAAAGATAATATCCGTAATTTAGTAAGTTTCATACATAAAAGATTTAAAGAACCATGGAATTTAAAAAATGGTCCTGTATATTGCAATACTAGTGTTGGCATAGCTTGTTATCCAGAAGATGGAAATAACGCAGAAGAATTAATCAATAAAGCAGACCAAGCAATGTATCAAATCAAGAAATCTGGAGGAGCAGGAATCTGTTTTGGCTATCAGTTGATAAAAAATAATTAAAGTCAATTTTTTTATTAAAATTAAAAAGGCAACAACTAACTTTAGCTGTTACCTTTCAAATTGTCTACTAGAGGATTAATATATAAAAATCAATAAAGAATCAACTTACTTTAAATTCTATATAATATACTAATAACTATAGCATTATATGAGTTTTTATGATATTTTTTTACATAATATTTTTAATGATATCTTATTGCATAATAATACGAACAATTGACTACTTATAAATTTTATATTATATAAAATGAAATGTTTTACATCAGTAGTACCCAGTTATGCATTTTAAACGCCCATTTACGTTTAATATATTGCAAATTTTTTCTAAAAACTATAATATGTTAAATATCAACAAAAATAAATAAACTTTTTCCTTAAAGAAGGCTTAAAGCTCACACCAACTGCCTTCTTTTTTTTTATGAAAATTTAACTATTTATTTTGATTAATATTTATTTCATATTTTAGCTCTACCCTTCTAGATGCATCTCTGTTTACACTATTATCTCCATTTTTTATAAGTTCAGCTTTTGATCTCCCTATTGCAATAATATGTCTAGTAACCTTATCTTTGTATTTATAGTTACCAATCTCATCCCCAACTATATACTTTGCAACACTATATGCTCTTCTTTGAGATAAGTCTAAATTGTATATATAGCTTCCCACATCATCTGTATGACCTTCTATAACTATTTTGGATATATAATCACCATAATCTTTATAAATAGTTTCTATGTATTTTGGAACGAACATTTTTAACATTTCTTTAGCCTCTGGTTTTAAAACGTCACTATCTACATCAAACATAGTTCTTTCACCAAAAGTTACCTGACCATTAACTTTATCCACTTTCACAGGCATACCACTTTTTTTAAAGGTCTCCTCAACAGAAGCATTTACATTCTTAGCTAAATCTTGCTCAACAGAACCTGAAATACTTTCTGAGCTAAATAAGATAAGAATCACAACCATCAATACAGTTGATAATAAGTCTGTAAATGTTGGCCAAAAGCTACTCTTTTCAAATTCTCTGTTAACAGTTCTTCTATATTTATTATTCATTTAACTCATCCTCACCTATGACCTTTATTTCTTTGTTTTCTATCTCATAAATTTCTTCGCTGAAAGGGTTAAATACACTATCAATATCACCTTTAAATAATTCTTCACTATCAAGAGGAACTTCATCATTCATAAAAGAGTTATTAAACATAACATCTAATTTATCTTGAATGTCTAAAGAGTTCTCAAACATTATATCTAGTTTAACTTGTAGGTCATTAGAAAAGTTTTCAATAATACTTGAAAGATTTTTTATTGAATCATCTAGAGTAAATTTTTCATCTAAAAGTATTTTTTGATTTTGAGATATTTTATTTTCATGAGTTATTAATTTAGTTAATAAATCTTGGGCACTTCTTTCATATAGAGCAAATCCTGCATTTATATTTTTTATGTAATCTCTAATTTTAAACTGGCTTTCAGTGGCATTATATATATTTTTTGAAGATTCTTTTATGTCAAATAAAATTTCTTTATTTATGTTATCTTGATTATCATACTTATCAAACAGTTTTACAAACTTTACATTTAAAATATTAAACTGTTTATCTAATTTCCTTACACTTTGGTCAAATGTTTTAATAGAGCTTTGAGAACCTTCTAAAAGGCCTTTTAAAGCTTCTATTCCACTTATAAATTCATCATTGAAGTCATTTAAATCTTTCGATATTTTATCAAATTTTTCAATAGCTTCTATAGACTTACTTATTTGTTTTATTGTATTTTTTACCTCTTCTACCTTTAAATCCATTCTTTCTGATTTAAAATGAGTTATCTCAGATGTTAATAAATTTTCGCATTTTAACATTATCTGTATTAAAACATGTTCACAATCTTTTATCTTCGTAAAGTAACCTATAATTAGAGAAAATACAACTCCAAATATGCTTGTTGTAAATGCAGTCTGCATACTACTAATAGTTGAAGGAAGCGAATTTATAATATCTTTAGTGTCAACACATAAAAGCATTGTAGAAAGACCAACAAATGTACCTAGAACTCCAAGCAATATACTTATTGAAGATGAATTTTTTATACTTCTAATCTTTTCTAAAAGTGGTAAATTATTGTGTTTTAAATCTGATACAACTTCTTCTATAAAAGAAGTTATATTTACGTCAGAATAAGGATTTTCTTTGCTATATGTATAGTAATCGTTCCTTACCTTTCCATAAAATTCACTCGTTTTATGGTTTTTATTGATTTCTTCTAGTTTTGAACTTACAAACGAGTATACCCTGTTATTTTCTATTATTTTAAAAACAGAATATAAAGTTATTGCAAGTAAAAACAATATAGTTATCGGATTAGTAAATATTGACTCTATTAAATTAGTTATTATGTTACTCAATTCTATCCCCTACCTTATAATTTATTTATCTATAATTTATACGTACAAGTTACTAAGAAAATACGTAAATAAACAAAATATTTATATTATATTTATGAAAAATGGTACAAATAGGTCATATTGTTAATAACATAATATATACGAGCTAAAAGTTATAGGGGGTGGCATAATGAATGACAACATAGTAGAAGTTAAAAATATAAATATGAACTTCTACACTAAGGAAGGCGAGCTTGAAGTATTAAAAGATGTTAATTTTAATTTGAAAGAAGGAGAAATATTAACTTTGCTTGGTCCTTCTGGAAGCGGTAAATCTACAATTTTAAATATTCTTACTAATCTTTTAAAACCAACTAGTGGCGATGTAAAGATTACTGGAAATATTGGATATATGTTTCAAAAAGATAATTTGCTTGAATGGAGAAATATAATGGATAATATAACTATTGGCTTAGAAATTCAAGGCAAAAAAGATAAAAAATCTTTAGACAGAGTTGAAAGTCTTTTAAAGACTTATGGATTATGGGATTTTAGAAGCATGTACCCGAAAGAATTATCTGGGGGTATGAGACAAAGGGTTGCTCTTATTAGAACACTTTCTGTAAATCCAGATATTTTACTTTTAGATGAGCCTTTTTCAGCTCTTGATTATCAGACGAGATTGTTAGTTTGTGATGATGTTTATAGTATTATTAAAAATGAGAATAAGTCTACTATTTTGGTTACACATGATATTGGTGAAGCTATATGTATAAAAGTGCAACATTAAAATATAATTTGTGATATCTTTTAATTTATAATTAAAAAGCTATGAATTTGAATTCATAGCCTAATTAAATATGTGTTTAATTGATAGTTTGTATTTTAATTTATTGTTAATTTTGAGATGCCCAATCGGCTGGATATGTTACATATATAAATCTAGCATAGTCAGGTACAGAGAACTGTATCTTACTTCCTTTTGGTATAAATATTAACTCACCTGAAGAAGCAGAAACCTTTCTTCCATCTATTATTATATCTAAAGTTCCATCTATTACATAATCTATTTCATCATAGTTTAAAGTCCAGTCAAAAGTAGTTTCCTTCATCTCCATCATACCACAACCTAATCTTGGACTTTCCTCTAATGTAAATAAATCTTTTGTATAAACTACATCATTAGGATTTCCTGTGTCCAATCTATCAGATTCACTAACCTTTACTGTTGGTAACTTTATAGAAGTTATTCCACTAACATCTTTATTTCTAACGAAATCTACACTATCTTTAGTTCCATTTACTTTTTCTTCTATTATTTGTCTTACTAATGTTTCAATCAAGTTTTTATCTATATTTGTTATATCCATCTTATGCATTCTCCTTTTTTAGTGTTTTATTTGCGATAACCATAGCTAATAGGACTGCTGTTATACCACCAACCAATTTAGCAACTATCATTGGTGTTATCATATTGGCATTAAACCCTGCTGTAAATCCTAAGTGGTCTCCAAATACGAATGCTGCTGATACAGAGAATGCCACGTTTATTATCTTTCCTCTATTATCCATATCTTTCATCATACCAAACATTGGTATACAGTTAGCTAAACTTGCAACAAGCCCTGCTGCTGATACATCATTCATTCCAAGAACCTTTCCTAAAGCCATCAATGGTTTATTGAACACTTTTGTTATAACAAATACTAGTGGGAATGCTCCTGCTAAAACTATTGCTATATCCCCTACTATTTCTATACCTTCACCTATTGGTTTCATTCCAGGTATTACAACTATTCCTGTTAAGGCCTCAACTATTGCAGCAGCAAGTCCTAAAGTTATAACTATTACTACACCTTTTCCAAAGTATGTGAATCCTTTTATCATAGCATTTTCAAACTTTAATAATCCAAGTGCTATAACTACTGCAAATATTATTATTGGCACTAAGTTTCTAAGAACCATCATTACCTCAAATCCTGCAACTAATCCACCAACAAACGCCCCAACAGGTATTGTTATTATCCCTGCAAGTATTCCTGTTGCTAAGAATTTTTGGTCTTCTTTTTCTATTATCCCAAGTGCAACTGGTATTATAAATACTATTGTAGGTCCCATCATAGCTCCTACTATTAATCCTCCAAATAATCCAGCATTTGGGTCCTTTGCAAGTTCAAGAGCAAGTGGTGCACCACCCATATCATTAGCTAATAAACTTCCAGCAAACATAGCTGGGTCAGCTCCAAGCATATCAAACACTGGTACTACAATTGGTCTTAATACATCAGCAAGTACTGGTGCTAGACATATAACACCAACCATTGCAACTGCAAGCGAACCCATTGCCATTATACCTTCTTCAAACTGTTCTCCAAGACCAAATTTATTGCCTATACATTTATCTATAGCTCCAAGTACCATGAAGACTACCATTACATAGATTATAATTTCGTTTATACTCATAATGACCCCCATTATTTTATTAGACTTTTTGTTATTTGACTGTCTACTGATGATATTACAGTCTTATAGATTATTTCTTTTTCTTTTACAACTTTTTCACTTTCTTTTAATGCATATTCTAAACTACTTAAATCTCCTGCTACTATATATACTAACTTTCCGCCTATAGCAAAGGATAATTGAAGTTTTACTAATGCCAAGTCGCCTGATTTTAAAGTCTTGTCAAGCATTTTTATTCCAGCACATACTTTACTACTTTCAACAACGCCTATAGAGACTATGTTATCTAATGTTTGATACTTATTTTTAAATCCATTTAATATTTCTTGTGAAATTGAATTTATTACAAAATTATCTACAATGTACTTTCCTCCAAGTTCCATTCCATAATTTATACATTCATTTACATAAGAAGTTTCTCCACCTACTATTATTAAAAATTTACCTGGACAAATACTTTTTAAGTATAATACATCAACTGATGATTTTTTTACCATTTCATTAGATACTTCTATACCTTTAGCTATACTTTTAAACTCTATAGCACCTATACTTTTATTCATCAAATACCTCAAATGAATCAACCACTCCAACTATGGTTGCATCTACTGGAACATGTTTTTTTTCAATAGATTCTCTTGCTGAGGAACCTTTGGATATAAGAACTAAGTCTCCATTTCCTGCTCCTGCATTATCGGCCGCGACCATGAAGCCTTCTTTGTATGTGTCTTTAGTTTTTAAAATTTTTACTACTAAAAGTTTTTGACCACATAATTTCTCATCTTTTCTTGTAGCCCAAACATTACCTACAACTTTTCCTATATCCATAAAATTACCTCCTTACATTTTCTTTAGTTCAAGATGATGTATTCTCATAAAATCTATAGCTAATGGTGTTATTATACTTTTTTTATTAACTAATATATTTTTAACTCCATTTATAGTCGGTTTTCTTAAATCAGCTTCTGATATAAGCTTTTTATTTCTTAAATCTAAACTAAATTCATTATTTATATTTGTACTTTCTGTATTAATTAAACTTATAGCATCTTTATTTAAAGTTTTTTTATCTTCTTTTTCAATACCTATAGCACTTAATGTTCCGCTTTTTATACTTAATTTATCCTTAGATATAGCATTTAAATCTTTTATAATTTCCACACCAAATTTACGTATTTCATCTTCAAACGATAGAAATTTTTTATACAATGCTTTTGGTGCAGTATCTTTATATCTTCTGTATTCAATTCCTTCATCTAAGATATATACTTTTTTACCTTTCATAAGCATCTTTAGTATAAATCTTTCTTCGTCACTTGTTGAATTTCCAAATGCTAAGTTTGATAATCCTCTCATACAAAGTTTTGAAACTATCACTATTTCGCATTCTTTTATGTTTTTATTAAATTCTACTATTTCAAATTCTTCTTTTAATAAATTAAATTTATTGCTATCCTGTTCAAATACAGTTACAGCTTTAGGTTTATTAGATACATTTAGTTCATCATTATTTATTTTTTTGTAGATTTCTTCTATTATTAAATCTACGAGCTTATCATAATTCATATTAAATCCTCCCTAGAGGTAATCTTATATAGCAAACTAAATTTATGCTTTCTTTATTATTTTAGCGACAGTTCCTTTTGAATAGCCACATGCATTAGCCTCATCATAATCTATGTGCATGTAAGTCTTAAAGCTATCACTGACTCTTATTACTACATCATCAAATGTTAGAGGTCTCTGACCCATCACCTTAGCTTCAACTATTTCTTTGTCACATACATTAAATTTTTCTGCATCAGCAGGTGTCATATGTATGTGTCTTTTAGCAACCATTAATCCCTTATCAAGTTCAACTTCGCCATGTTGTGTTGATATTTTAATCATTAAAGTTCCTTCTAAGTCTCCGCTTTGTTTTATAGGGGCTTTTAATCCAAGAGTTGAACCATCTGTTAAAGAGATTTCTACCTGAGTTTCTTCTCTACATGGTCCAAGTACAACTACATTTTTTATACTTCCCTTAGGTCCTGTTATTGTAACTCTTTCCTTACAAGCATATTGACCTGGTTGAGATAAGTCTTTTAATTTTGTAAGAGTATATCCCTTACCAAATAATTTATCTACATCTTCTCTATTTAAATGAACATGTCTTCCTGATGCTTCAACCTCTATGAACGATTCTTTTTTAACTCTATTTATTACTTCTTCTACTATTTCGTTTAATAGACTTTCCATTACGTCCTCCAACTACTTATACTTATTAGTTCTAACTTTATATATCATTATCCAAAATGCAGATGATAATCTATTAAGTGCCTTTATTAAATCTTCTCTATTAACATTTCCATATTCACCTTTAAATGCTTCATAAGCTGCAAGTTCAACTTCTCGTGTATTGCTTCTTATACTATTTATAGCAATTACAGCTTCACCCATTTCGTAACTTGGAAATTCATGTCCTATACCAAAGTATTTTTTAGGATAGTGAGATTGTTCTCTAAGTTCTTCAGGAGTTAATCCTAAAAGTTTAAAGTCTTCTAGCTTTTCTTCCAAAACTTCACATCTCATTATATTTCTTACAAAATCCAATACTTCTTGTAATTCTTTAACAAGTTTTGGCATATCTAGCTTTTGACAAAGAATTTGTGTTTTTAGTATTTCTGATTCAAGTGAATCTATTTTACCTCTTAGAATTATTCTTTTGTGGTCTTTAAAAACTAGAAGATTTCCATTTAACTGAGTCATATGCTCTGGTTTTTCATCTAATTTAGCACCAAATATAGTAGTATATCTATATGTTTTCTCTTTAACTACTTCTTTTATAACTTCCTTAGGTTCATTATTTATTGCTGAAAATTTATCAACATATTTAAGTTCAATACTTCTCTCAGCTAAATAAGATTTTGCAGAAGGAGTTATTATTTGTCCTTTTTCTATATAAAATTCAGTTATATTATCTTTGTTTTTTCCGATTTTTCTTTTTACTTCATTTTCTGTTAAAACACCCATCTTATCACATCTCCTATTAGATGTATAAAAAAAGCTACCTCAAAATACATTGAGTTTATTAGTAAGACTCATTTTTGAGATAGCCTCTTTTTTTAATCAAAATTTAGATTTTTAAATTACATTTAAATTACTCAGCTGATACTTTTGGTAATATAGCATCTACTTCAAAATGTGGTCTTGGTATAACATGAACTGATATTAGTTCTCCAACTCTCTCAGCAGCAGCGGCTCCAGCATCTGTAGCAGCTTTAACAGCTCCAACATCTCCTCTTACCATTACAGTAACTAATCCTCCACCTACTTGCTCTTTTCCTACTAATTGTACATTTGCAGCTTTAACCATTGCATCTGCTGCTTCTATTGCTCCTACTAATCCTTTAGTTTCTATCATTCCTAATGCATTTGCACTTGCCATAATCTTATCCTCCAAAAATTTAATATTATTTTATAGTTTTTATTTTTAGAAATCTCATAGTTATAAACTATAAGTTTCATTGTTTATTTTAATTATGCTAGTTCTTTGACTAATCTTTGAACTAGAAGATTTATTAATTCTTCTTTATCCATTGAGTCAAACATTGATTTTTCAACTTGAGATTTATCTCTGCCAAGTTCTTCTATTTCCTTGATTCCATAAGCTACTCTTTTAACATTTATTAAATCAAGTGGACCTACATTGTTTGAAGTTGAGCTTCCACCTATCGCTCCACAACCAAGTGTTAGTGCTGGTACAAGATTTGTTGATGCACCAATTCCTCCAAGTGCTGAAGGAGTATTCACAAGTATTCTTGATACTGGCATGTTAAGAGCAAATCTTTTTACCAATTCTTCATCATTTGCATGCATTGAGAAAGTATGTCCAGCTCCTTCACTTAACAATATTTCTCTACATCTATTCATAATGGCATCTACATTATCTTCAACATAGAATGCAAGGATTGGTGTAAGTTTTTCTCTTGAATAGGCTACATTATGACCAACTTTAGTTTCTCTTGCAACTAGAACTTTTGTATTTTTAGGCACATTTGCAAGGTCTGCTAAGTTTGCTATTACCTCAACACTCTTACCAACTATTTGTGGATTCATAGTACCATTAGCTCTTAATATGAATTTAGCTAATCTTTCACTCTCTTCTTCATTTAAAAGATATGCACCTTGGTGTTTCAGTTCTTTTAGAACAGTTTCTTCCATAGACTTTTCTACTACTATTGATTGTTCTGATGCACATATAACACCATTATCAAAAGTTTTAGAGTCTATTATTCTTTTAACAGCTAACTTAACATTTGCTGATTTATCTATGAATGCTGGTCCATTTCCAGGGCCAACTCCTATAGCTGGTGTTCCTGAAGAGTAAGCAGCTCTAACCATTGCTTCTCCTCCTGTTGCTAATATTAAGTTTGTATCCTTGTGCTTCATTAATTCGTTTGTTCCAACTATACTTGGATTAGTTATACATAATATTGAATCCTCTGGTGCACCCGCATTTATAGCTGCTTCATTTATTATTTTAACTGTTTCAAGTATACATTTTTTTGCATTTGGATGTGGAGAGAAAACTATAGTATTTCCTGCCTTTACAGATATTATCGTTTTATATATTACTGTTGATGTTGGGTTTGTTGAAGGGATAAGACCTGCCACAACTCCAACTGGTGTAGCTATATCTATAGTGTTTGCTTTTTTATCTTCACTAATTATTCCAATAGTCTTTGTATCTTTTAAAGTTTCATAAACTCCCATAGATGCAAAAGTATTTTTTATTACTTTGTCTTCCCATTTTCCAAATCCAGTTTCTTCATTTGCCATTTTAGCTAACTTAGTAGCATTATTAAATGCTGCATCTGCAATAGACTTTACTATTTTATCTATTTGCTCTTGGCTCATTTTAGAAAGTTTATCTTGAGCCACTTTAGCCTTTTTTACAAGAGTTCTGACTTCTTGTATAGATACTAAATCTTTATCTAAAAGTGTCATAACTATCTATCCCCTCTGCTAAGCTTTTTAACTAAGTTTATTAACTCTTCTTTTTTAAGAATATTTAAATCTTTATAAGTTATTGAAGAGTCTAATTTCTTAGCTATAGCCTTAAGTTTTTTTACACTGTTTTTTGATAAGTCATCTTTATAAAAATCAGTATTTTCTATGTTAACTTGTTCTAATACTTCTTTATTAGTATTAGAATTTTCTATTTTTTCTTCATTAGTCTCAGTTAAACTATCATCAACTGTTTTTATTTCATTTTTAACTTTATTTATATTATTATCTTGTTTTTCATTATCATTATTTTCAGCATTATCTAAAATTACATTATCTATTTCTAATATATTTTCAAAGTTCTTATCTGTCTTTTCTAAAACTTCACAGATTTTAGATTCTTCTTTTTTAAATAAAGCATCTATTACTTCATTATGGATTCTTGGTATAATATGTGATACTCTTAATGTACCAATTCTTGAAACTGCCATTTCACCTGCTTCTAGAGCAGATTTAACAGCACCAACATCTCCACATATCGTTAAAGTAACAATACCTGCTCCAACCTTATCAATTCTTACAAGATTAACATTTGCAGATTTTAAACAGGCATCAGAAGCTTCTATTGCAGCGATATATCCTATTACTTCTATTAAGCCTATAGCATCCATCTAACTATCCTAGAATCCTGTTGGATTATCTGCAACTGATTTTACTGCTTCGGCAAATGCATCACATGCTGCTTTACAAGCTGATTGAGAACCTGTAAGTAATGCTCCACCAAAGTTTGTTTCAGTTGGAGGTGCAAATAATTCACACATTTTAACGTCTGCTGCCTTCATTGCTGCATCTAAAGCATACATTGCTTCAAGTGGTGGAGCCACTAAATAAGCTAATGCTTCACCTTCTCTTATTCCTGCTACTTCTGAAAGGTATGTGCCTGTTCTTGATACACAATGAGCGTAATAGGCTATTGAATCATCATCATTTGCGCTTATAAAAGTTGCTCCATATTCCATAAAATCAATTATTGCATTTAATCCACTTCTTACTTCAGCTGGACTTGGTCCTGCTATTATTCCTAAAACTTCACCAGCAAGTTTTGTTGAAGCATTTCCTGCACCTGCATACATTGACTTTGCATATACAACATCAACTTCTGAAGCTTTAGTTGCTTCATCAAGAGCAGTATATGTAACATCATCGCAGTCTGCAGTTATTAAACCTAAGCTTTTGTGGTGTGACTTTAATTCTAGTTTTTGTGCCATTTCTGGACTTATATTCGAAATTATTTTAACTCCTAGTATATTAGGACGAATCATATCGTTTTTCATATTCTACACTCCCTCGACTTTATTTAAGGTCTATTCCTGAAGCTTTTTTATCTAACATAGTTTTTATAAGTTCAGCTATATGAGCACCTGCTTCAACTGCAGTTGTTCCACCTTTATGGATATTTGATATAACTGTTCTTTTTGCTTCTGACATTCCTATATATGGCTTATATGCTATATATGCGGACATTGATTCAGCAGTAACTAAACCAGGTCTTTCTCCAACCAACATACATATAACTTCACAACCTAGTTCTTCTCCTAAGTGGTCCATAGCACCAACTCTACAGTGTTTAACAAATAAAATTTCACTTGAGTCTATACCATACATTTTTAGACCTTGTTTTATAGCTGGAACACAATCTTTTAAGTTTGCTTCTATAGCTGCTGAACTCAGTCCATCTCCAACTAATATTAAAACCTTTTGATTTGTTCCAAATTTAGATTTTATATTATTTATAGTTTCCGGAGAGAATTTTCTTCCTAGGTCTGGTCTAGTTAAGTATTCATCTTTATCTTTACATAAAGTTTCTACTGCAAACATATTATTTTCTTTTATAAATTCTTCATCTACATAAGAGAATACAGCATCTTGTGCAGCAGCATGGTCTGCTCTAAATCTTAAAACTGTTTCTGTTTTATATCTTGTACCAGCTCTTCCTATACCTAATCTTGCAGGTGTTTTGGCTTTCATATCTAAGTAAGCTTCTGCATCCTTAGGATTTTTTACTAGTAATTGCTTTCTTATATCAATTTCTGTTATATCATCTATACAAGCATCATTATCAATTACAGTTTCAGTTGCTTTCTTAACAGTTTCAGATACAACATTAGTATCTAATTCTCCAACCATTTGTCCAACTAACTGCTCTACTAATGCTTTTAAATCCTTCTCATTCATACTAAATACCTCCTATCCTAATAATATAGATGCGTCTCCTGCTAACTCTGTTAACTTACCATCTTTAGAGAATCCCATCTTTTCCATCCAAGCATCAAATTCTTTTATTGCTGTTAATCCAAACATTTCTCTAAGTGATGCTGTTTCATGGTATCCTGTTGTTTGGTAGTTAAGCATTACATCATCTCCATGAGGTATTCCCATAAAGTACGTACATCCTGCTGTTGTCAGTAGTATAGCTAAGTTTTCCATATCATTTTGGTCAGCCTTCATGTGGTTAGTGTAACAAACGTCAACACCCATTGGTAAGCCATGTAGTTTACCCATAAAATGGTCTTCAAGCCCTGCTCTTACTACTTCTCTAGCATCATATAAATACTCAGGTCCTATAAATCCAACAACTGTATTTACTAAGAATGGCTCATACTTTTTAGCAAATCCATAACATCTAGCTTCCATAGTAACCTGGTCTATTCCATGATGTGCTTCTGAAGATAGCTCTGAACCTTGTCCAGTTTCAAAATACATAACATTAGGTCCAGTAGCTGTACCATGTTTTAAAGCCAATTGTCTAGCTTCCTCAATAGTATCACCACTAAATCCAAATGCTTCATTTCCTTTTTCAGAACCTGCTATAGATTGGAATATCAAATCTGCAGGAGCGCCATTTCTTATAGCTTCCATTTGTGTAGTAACATGTGCTAATACACATGTTTGAGTTGGTATTTGATATTTTTGTTTTACTTCTTCAAATCTTTTTAACACTTTAGTAACACTTTCAACAGAGTCATCAACCGGGTTTAAGCCAAGTACTGCATCTCCTATTCCAAAAGTTAAACCTTCAAGAAGTGATGCAAGTATTCCATCTGGGTCATCTGTAGGATGATTAGGTTGAAGTCTTGCTGATAATGTACCTTCTTCTCCTATAGTTGTGTT
Source organism: Clostridioides difficile (assembly GCA_012955965.1). Taxonomy (GTDB): domain Bacteria; phylum Bacillota; class Clostridia; order Peptostreptococcales; family Peptostreptococcaceae; genus Clostridioides; species Clostridioides difficile_G. The sequence continues at coordinate 86,412 of JABBZI010000006.1, read as the reverse complement.
ACAATGAGCAGTAACTTTTATTTTTCTAGCAGCATAAACTAAGTCCATATTTGACATTAATTTTGCAACTGCTGCTATTGTTTCAGAAGTTAATCCTCTTGATATTCTTCTTATATCAAGACTTGTAGTCTTTGAATCCAATATCCATTCTCTAAGTTCTGATACTGTCCATTCTTTTATTTCTTCATAAACTTTTTCATTTACAGCATCTTGTATTATTCTTGTTACTTCATCTTCCTCATATGCTACTGCAGGATTATTTCTTATATCCTCTAACTTTATGTGTGATAAAACAACCTTTGCTGCTATTCTTTCTTCAGCTGACTCTGCTGCTAGACCTGCTAATTTATCTCCTGATTTTTCTTCATTAGCTTTAGCCATTACATCGTATAAGCTTTTAAACTGATAAGTACGTCCAAATAATTTTGTCTTTAAAATCATTTACTTACCTCCTTCTATTAATTAAAAACTAATGTTTTTATTACTACAGGTAAAACTTTACCTTCAACTATAGGTTTTCCAATATCAATATAGTCTCCATTTTCAACCTTGACACTGTCTATACAGACAATTTCTTTTTCATAATTTAATAAAGCATATATTGCTTGACCTAGTACCTTTGCCATATCGTTTTCAACGATTACTACAAAAGGTAAATCATTTTCTATGATTTGTTGCATTCCATCCACAAATCCTTTGGCATATTCCTGTATATCTGAAAAGGCTGGATTTTTCTTGCCTATCATAGCTATAGCAACTTTCTGTAAATCATTTTCTAATCTAAACCAGTTAAGTTTATTTTTTATAGCTTCACTGATTTGTTTTGAAGTACCTATTTCTTCATCAATTGATAATTTTAAAACTGGCAAGTTTTTAAGTGGAAAATTTTCACTAGTATAAGTTATTGTGCTTCCACTTACTTCAGTAGTATGAGAACCTGCTCCAACTACTGTAGCTCTTATTGTCTCCATAGATTTGACTATGTTCACATTTTTAAGGTATTCACAATTTTTTATTGCTTGGCCAAGTAAAATTCCCAAATCACCATATTCAAAATAATCCTTTATTTCTCCATCATAGTAAATATAATCAGCTACCCCACCTGAAAACGAGACATTCTTAATATCTTCATCTATATTTATTGATTTATTAGTTATTATAAAATCAAATAAAGGTGTCTGAGTTTTTAATCCTATACTTTCCATTAATAAGTCAACCATTATATTAACTATTGGTTTTGTATTTTCTATTGTGGCTACAGTTCCTACTTGAAGGTTTAAATTATTATCTTTTATGATTTTATCTATTTTAGGAGATATATAAGTTATTTCTTTACTTATTTTATCTACTTTTATAAGTCTTCCACCTATATCTAAGCATCCAGTATCAGTTACCTCTCCTCTTTTAAATGAGGCTATGTTACTAGTTCCCCCACCTATATCTATATTTACAATTGTAGTTGAATGTTCTTTTGAGTAAATATGAGCTCCAGCTCCTTTTCCTGATATTATACTTTCTAGGTCAGGTCCTGCTGTTGCAACAACAAAGTCTCCTGCAAATCCACTTAAAGTATGAAGTACATCATTTGCATTTTCTTTTCTAGCTGTTTCTCCAGTTATTATTACTGCTCCTGTATGTATATCTGCTTTAAATATGTTTGTTTTTTTATATTCATTTTCAACTATTTCTTTTATTTGCTGTCCATTTATTTCATTATTTGATATAAGAGGAGTGAAATAAACCTTACTTTTATAAATAATTTCTTTGTCTACTATACTTATCCTAGGTACCGAAAAATTTGATTCAGTATTTTCTACTATTAACTTAGAAAAAATCAACTGAGTAGTACTTGTTCCAATGTCAATACCAACACTTAATAACTCTTCTCTCATTTTCTCACCTCCTAAAGTTTAAGTATGTCTTAAACAAGCAAAGAGGCTTAAAGCTATAATAAATATCTGTTAAATTGAATATATATTTACAAGTTTTATAAACATATTCAACTAACTTAATTTATTAATAACCTTAAGCCTCTTTGCTCAATTAAAACTACTACTTTGTAGATGAGTTATTATTTAAATATTAATTTGTGTAGGTATAGTAATCAATACTTCTGTCCCATTTTTACTGCTCTTTCTTTTTATACTTCCTTTTAACATTTGAGTTATATAACTATCTATTATATATGTTCCTAAACTATTTTTATTTATATTATCACTATCAAATCCAACTCCATCATCTATAATAGCTATATTTCTAAAATCATTATCTTTATTTATTAGTATTTGTATATTACCACGTTCTCTATCAATGAAAGCATGGTCATAACAATTTTGCAATATTTCATTTATGACTAAAAGTATGGCTGTTGCTTTTTCTCCACTAAACTTAAAATCTTCACCAGTTATACATATATCTATATCTTTACTAAACAGATAACCACCTTGAATATTTGATACTAATAAGTTAATACCTTCTCGTATAGATATATTATTATCTACTTCCTTGGATAATAGATAATGCGTTGAAAGTATTGCAAATACTCTGTTTATTATATTATCTAAACATTGTTTAACTTCCTCATTTTGAGATAACCTACTTTGCTTTTTTATTATAGATATTACTGTATGAAGATTGTTTTTTACTCTATGATGAGCTTCTCTGATAGCTACTGTTTTTAAAACTAGTTCTTCTTCTTTTCGCTTTAAATCACTTATATCTTGTACTATTTTACAAACCTTAAATTCATCATCTTTGATGTATATAGTTTTTATTTTGAAAAACATATTACCTATTGAAACTTCATTTGTTTCATCATAATTTTCATCTATTAATATATCTTCAAATACTTTAGTCTCTATATATAAGTCATTGTAATGCATATCCTGTATATCACACTCAAATCCAAGATTTTTATACATCTCAGTTGCAATACGATTTTTAATTTTAAGTTTTCCATTTTTATCAAATATAAGTATAGCAGAATTTAAATTATCGACTAAAAAATCATTATTTCCTATCAATTTTATAAACTGATGTAAATTCTTATTTTCTTCATCTTCGTTAGTTTCAAATTCACTTTTAACTTCACTACTTATATCTTTTTCAACTATTAATACTGCTAGAACTTTGTCATCTAATGTTATTGGCTGAATATTTTGTTTAACCAGCTTGTATTCTTGTGTCAAAGCTTTTATGTCTCTTGCTATTTCTCCAGTTCTTAGACACTTTATAACTCCTGGTTCATTTTCAATTAGAGCCTTTTTACCTACAACACTTTCACTGTACACTGATTTTTCTTTAGGTCTACTATGTGCCACAACAATTGCTTCATCATCAAGTTTACTTAGTACATCTATAAAAACATCAGCCTCATAAAAGGAAGCCATTAAATCTAAGGATTTTGATACTTCTATAATTTTTTCAATTTCATTGTTATTTAAGTATGTTTGTGTAGTTGCTATTTTTTTTATAGTATTAGTCATCGTATCCTATTATAATCATTTTTGCAATTTCCATCATTGTAGTTCTTTTATCCATACTTAATTTTCTTATTCTAGTGTATGCTTCATCCTCAGAAATTTTAAACTCTCTTATAAGTATACCTTTTGCTCTTTCTACTAATTTTCTTTCATTTAATTTAGAATTTACTTTTTCTAAATCTTTTTTCATTTTTTCAAATTCATTGACCTTATTTAAACACATTTCTATAGTTGGGATAAGTGATTTTTCACTTGCTGTCTTTACCAAGTATCCATAAGCACCTATACTTTTAGCCTTTTCTACATATTCCTTATCTTCAAATGAAGTTAATAAAAGTACTCCACCTGCTAGATTTTCTTTACATATTATTTTGCCTGCTTTTATCCCATCAAGTATTGGCATTTCTATATCCATTATAACTAAATCAGGTTTGTGTTTTTTGCACATTTCAACAGCTTCAAATCCATCACTTGCTTCTCCTATTATTTCATAACCATGACTTTCTAGTATATCTTTTGTATCCATCCTTAACAGTGGTTCATCATCAACCAATAGTATTTTTTTCCCCATGTTCCTACCTCACTTAAAGATTAAATCTTTTTAGAATAGTTTATATATTTTTTTATAAAATACTAATTTATATTTTCTTTAACTATCCATATAATTTTATCATATTTTTTAGTTAAAAAAACATTTCCCCTTAAATTTCATCTATATTTTTAGATTTTTCTAGATATTTAAATAATGTTTCAAGCCCTATATTATCCACTGTATCTATTTTAAATATTTGACTTGCTCCAGCTAGTAATAGTCTCTCATAAGCTATGTTGATTTCATCTTCAGTAGCTTTATTTATTTTAGTTATAATCCCTATTACATCTTTACAAAACATACTTGCAAATCCTGGTGCTATATAATTTTCTTCCTGTGTAGCATCATACACTATTGCTATAATCTTTGCATCTGCTGATGTTGTTATTAATGCATTATATAGATTTCTATTTTCCATGTATTCACCTGGAGTATCTATTGCATTATTATAAAGTTCTACTGACTGAGTTTTTTTATATTTTAATTCTAATTGGTCTAGTTTTTGACAGAGAGTAGTTTTCCCACTACCTGTCTTTCCCATAAATATTATATTCTTCATTATATTATTATGTCCTTGTTATTTTTGTAGATGAGAAGTTTAACATATTTCCTAAAACTTCTAAAACATCATTTAATGCGGATTCTACAGAACTTACATCACCTGATATTACTACAGAACCACTAAATCTATCTATAAAACCTAAAGATACATTTGAAGATTTTGTAGCAACGTCTGCTGCTATTATTGATGCTTCACTTGGTGTTATTGTAAGTATTCCTATTGCATCTTTCTTATCGAGTACCAATCCTAACTTCTTATATATATCTTCATTAGGGTTAGCTATTATATGTGCTAATGTAACCTGTTTTCCAGGAACATATTCTTGAATGACTCTTTGTTTAGATTCTTCAGCCAAATTTATTCCCTACTTTCTTTAAATATAGTTTACTAAAAAGTTATTTGCCTAAAATAAAAGAAGCTCCATAAGAATAGTATTAATATTCCTAAGAAGCTCCATTGCTTTTTACTAAAGTATCACGCCTTTGTGATACTTTCATTATAGTTTTATGTTTTATATTTGTCAATATATTATTTATATTTTTAAAAACATTTTCCCTATTTGTATAATATTATGTTTACATGTAGTAAAGTGTAGTTATTTAATATTATTTAATATACTTATTATATCATCTTCAGTTGGCACTTTAGGATTAGTTAATGTACAAGTATCTTTTATAGCAAGTTTCGCTATTTCTCTTTCTTCATTGGTTATATCTTCTAAATTTAATTTGCATTGTGTTAATTTAGTTGGCATATTCATTTCTTTTTGCAATTTCTTTATTTCATTTATTAAGTTTTTAACTGCTATTCTTATATTACCATTCCCAAACCCTACTAGTCCTGCTATTTGTGCATACTTAATAGCTGTATCTGAGTAAGTTACATTAGTATATCCTACAATTGATGCATTATATTCTATTACATGTGGAAGTAATATGGAATTTGCTCTTCCATGTGGAATATGGAATTTGCCACCTAAGACATGTGCTATAGAATGATTTATACCAAGTGATGTTTGGTTAAATGCCATACCTGCTAAACAAGATGCATTGTGCATTTTTTCTCTAGCTTCTATATCATTTCCATCTTTATATGCCTTTATTAAGTACTTAAATACTAGTTTTATAGCTTTTTCAGCTAGTGCATCTGAAAAGTCATTAGAATTTGTAGATACATAAGCTTCTATAGCATGTGTCAATACATCCATACCTGTATCTGCTGTTATAAAGTTTGGTACAGTTTTTACAAGTTCTGGGTCTAGTATTGCCATATTTGGAAGTAAATCATCACTTACTAATGGATATTTACATCCCTTTTGATTATCTGCTATTACTGCAAATGATGTTACTTCTGAACCTGTTCCACTTGTTGTTGGTATTGCTATAAATTCAATTTCATTAGTTTTTAATATTTTTTTAGAAAAATCCATAATAGATTTTGCAGCATCTATTGCAGACCCTCCACCTAATGCTATTATTACATCTGGGTTTATAGATTTAAATGTTTCTATTCCTGATACTACTATTTCTATTGGTGGGTCTGGTACTATTTCTTCAAAAACTTGATATGTTGAATTTATTAAATTACATGTTATTTTATCTATTGTTTTTGATTTAACCATAAATGGGTCTGTTATTATTAATACATTTTTATTTTTTAATTCTTGTAGTGCTTTTAGTGAACCTTCTCCAAATTTTATTTTGGTTTTAATCTCAAAATTATTCAAATTACCATCCTCCTTAAGTTAAATACGCAAAAAAGCTCCATAGACTTTATCTATGGAGCTCCATTGCTCTTTTAACACTTCGTTGTGTTATATTTTAAAATATACTATTTGATTAATATAATGTCAAGTCATAGTATGTTAAAATCAATAATCTAAGCTTATGTATCAACTTTACTTACATTTAATTCTTTTTCTAAAATGGAAAAAGCTTCCCCTAAAATTTCTTTAGAATATTTTTTACTTATTATATTTACAAACCAATTAGCCTTAGCCACTTCTATCTCATTGAGTTTAGCTTCATCTTTTGGAAAAGTCTCTATAACCTTGATTTCCATATGCAAGCCCCCTACACATTTTTATTATAGCTAATAGTTTTAAAATTTATATTTTAAAATATTTAGATTCTGAGCATCTTATATTAATCTATGAAATTATAGATTTGTCCTGATACAACTAAATATCAAAAAATATCAAAATTTCCAACTTATTTGAAATTTTAATAGCAAAGAAATAAAAGAAACAAATAGTCATATATTATAAAGGGAAGAATTATATAAATTTAACTAATTAATATGTTCATTTGAAATACTATGATAAATAATTTCAAATATATAGCCTAATCTATAGGAGGTTTTAATTTTGAAAGCTGCAATTTATTCAAGAAAATCAAGATTCACTGGGAAAGGTGATTCTATAGAAAATCAAATACAACTATGTATGGATTACGCCAAATCTATTGGTATAGAAGATTTTTATATATATGAAGATGAAGGCTTTAGTGGTAGTAATATAGATAGACCACAATTTAAAAAAATGATGCAAGATGCCAAAGGCAAAAAATTCAATTATCTAGTTTGTTATAGGTTAGATAGAATTTCGAGAAATGTATCTGATTTTTCTACTTTGATAGAAAAATTAAACAAACTAGATATATCGTTTATATCTATTAAAGAGCAATTTGATACTTCTACTCCAATGGGAAGAGCTATGATGTTTATATCAAGTGTATTTGCTCAATTAGAAAGAGAAACAATTGCAGAACGTATAAAAGATAACATGTATGAATTAGCTCGTAGTGGTAGATGGCTTGGTGGAAAAACTCCTCATGGATTTAACAGTGAAAAAATTACTTTTTTAGATGAAAATCTAAAAGAAAGAAGTATGTATAAGCTCCAAGTAAATGATGAACAAATGGAGATTGTAAAGCTAATATATAATAAGTACTTAGAACTTAGGTCATTATCAAAATTATATAAATACGTCTATCATAATGGTATAAGAGGTCCTCATGGTGGTAAATTTGACCCTAGTTCTTTATCTAGAATACTTAGAAATCCAGCATATGTAAAAGCTAATGATGAAATTTTAAAATATCTTAGAGACAATGGTATGGAGGTTGTAGGAACTGCAAATAAAAAATGTGGAATCTTAACATATGCCAAAAATACGTCTGATTCTATAGCCGCAATTGCAAAACATCATGGAGTTATAGAACCTGAGATATGGCTTGAAACTCAAAATCAACTAGATAAAAATCGTGATAAATCACCTAGAATAGCAACTGGCAAAACTGCTCTTTTATCTGGTCTTATAAAATGTGGTAAGTGTGGTGCTAATATGAGAATTACCTATAAAGGTAAAAAAACTGATAAAGATTTGAAGTATTATTATGTATGTGGTACTAAAAAAACACTCGGTATTGATGGTTGTAACTGCAAAAATCTTAATGGACCATTAGTTGAGAGTTTAGTTGTAGATAAAATTAAAAATTGTAATTTAGCATCTATTATAAGTGCATTTGATAGCAATAAAATTAAGATTGATGACGCCTTTAACAATCTACATTCTGAGACTAATCTACTTAAAAATAAGGTTTTAGAGAAGGAAAAACTCATTAACAATTTAATTAAAGAACTTGCAAAAAATACTGGCAGTATAGCTTCTGATTACATAATTTCTCAAGTTGAAAGTTTAAATAATGAGATTAGTATCTTAAATAGTAAGATTAATGACCTTGAGTCTAGTGATATAAATATTAGTAGTGATTGTCTTAATATAAAGACTATTGTTAGTAATTTGAAAAAATTTAATGATGAAGTTGATAATGCCAGTTTGGAAGATAAGAGATTATTATTATCTACTATTATTGATTATGTTATTTGGGATAGTAGTTTGGGAAATCTTAATATTATTTATATGGGAGCTGAAATAGATGATTCTATTTCTTTAAAAAATTAGTTGCACTTTCTTAGCGATAGTAGAAGCAATAAGCATATCAGATAAGGTTGCAATATTATCTAAAAGACCTGCTACCATAAAAAACATTTACGGCATTGAGCTTAATATGGATGGAACAAAAACGCCTCTCAAAACACGTAAGGTTCCTGATTTTCAAAAGTATTTCGACATATTATGGAAGGAGCTAGATACACATGAGGCTTAATAAAAGATCAGAAGGATATATAAACTATGTTAAAGGTGTAAAAAGAGAAAAAAGAAATGTATTGTTCTACCAATTATTAATTCTAGTTGGTTTTATTGTAGTCTGGGAGCTTCTAGCTGACTTGAATGTTATAAATACATTTCTATTTAGCAAACCAAGTGATATTTACAATTTATTTATTCAATATGCATCTAGTGGACAATTATTTAAACATATTGGAGTATCTGTATATGAAACTGTACTTGGTCTTGTTATAGGGACTGTTTTAGGTATCTTGGTAGCTATTGCTCTTTGGTGGTCAGAGAAATTATCAAAAATATTGGACCCATTTTTGGTAGTTTTAAATGCTCTTCCTAAGACTGCTTTGGCTCCTATAATTATAGTTTGGGTAGGCGCTGGAATAGAAGGAATCGTCGTAACAGCTGTAACTATTTCTGTTGTTGTTACTATACTTTCAGCTTATAATTATTTTATGAATATGGATGAAGAGAAAATTAAAATGTTAAAAAGTTTTGGAGCTAGCAAATCCCAGATACTTTTTAAACTTATATTACCTGCAAATACAGGAAATTTAATAAATCTAACTAAAATTAATATTGGTATGGCATGGGTAGGCGTAATTGTTGGAGAATTCTTAGTTTCAAGATATGGAATAGGATACTTAATAGTATATGGCTCTCAAGTATTCAAATTGGATTTAGTAATGATGGGTGTATTTGTATTGGCTATCTGCGCATGGGCAATGTACGCTGTAGTTAATATTATAGAAAAAATATATAATTCTAGATAGATATTTTTTCATTCAAGCTATTTGATTATTTTGGTGATTATAACAAGGAATGATTTCTTGTAAATAATCATTTTTCTAAATTTAAAAGGTTGATTTTTAATAATTAAAGCTGTAGGAATATTTGTGAAGAGATAAGACAAATTTACCTACAGTTTTTAGTGTGTAAATAATAAAAAAGATTAAATAATAATTATTCAGGTGATAATTTTAAAACTTCCTGCATATAATTATATGTCGGTTAAAGACGTATGAAAATAAAAGGAATTTAGAAGTTGCATGTTGTATAAATATTGTATATGCAGCATGTAATAAATCTTAGCACTATTTATATTCTGTACAAAAAGATATTTGAAGGGAGATTAAAAATGGGAATATTAGAGGGAGCTGCAATGATAAGAAAAATTGCAATTAAAATAGCTAAAGAAAAAGGGATTACAGAACAAAAGGCATGGCCTGAAGCTGTAAAAGAATTTAAAGAAAAATATGAACTTGTATTATAAACCTTGATTATAAAACTGTCTCGATTTTATTGAGACAGTTTTCTTATTTTAAATTACTTTGTTTCCAATATATTTATAATATAAATCTGTTTTTAATACTATTTTTAAGGTATAAACTTTATATATTAAACATACATTTGGGAGGGATTAATTTGGAAAATAAAATTGAAAATAGATGTTCATGGCAAGAATATTTTATGAGATTATGTGAGACAGTAGCTGAAAGAGGTACTTGTGATAGAGCTTATGTAGGTGCTATAATTGTAAATTCAGAAAATAGAATTGTATCTACTGGATATAATGGTAGTATCTCTGGAGATAAGCATTGTAGTGAAGTTGGTCATGAAATGAGAGATGGACATTGTATTAGGACAATTCATGCTGAACAAAATGCTCTCTACTATTGTGCAAAAGAAGGTATTGCAGTTAAAGACTGTTCCATTTATGTAACTCATTTTCCTTGTTTAAATTGTACTAAAGCTATAATTCAATCTGGAATTAAACATATATATTATAGAAATGGATATAGAATAGATGAATATGCTATAAAATTATTGCAATCAAGCAATGTCTTATATACAAAACTATAACTTTAATACTCTTTACCTAAATAATCTATAAATTTACAAAATATCTTATATTAAAACTATAAGATATAAAAAGAAACAAATTTCTAAGTTATGCATATATTAAATAGAGGTTAAATTTAATTGAAAAGGAGATGCATAATTTGAAAATAGTAGTAATACCAGGGCATACTTTAACTGGAAAAGGTACAGGAGCTGTTGGATATATAAATGAAGGTAAAGAAACAAGAATAATGAATGACTTGATTGTCAAATGGCTTAAAATAGGAGGAGCTACTGTTTATACAGGAAGAGTTGATGAATCAAATAATCATTTATCAGACCAGTGTAAAATAGCAAACAAACAAGAAACTGATTTAGCTGTTCAAATTCATTTTAATGCAAATGTCACAACTTCAGCTCCAGAAGGTACTGAAACAATATATAAAACGAATAATGGGAAAATACATGCAGAAAGAGTAAATGCTAAATTAGCTACAGTGTTCAAAAACAGAGGTGCAAAATCTGATGTAAGAGGTCTTTATTGGCTTAATCATACTGACGCACCAGCAATATTAATAGAAGTATGTTTTGTAGATAGTAAGGCAGATACAGATTACTACATTAACAATAAAGATAAAGTTGCTAAATTGATAGCAGAAGGAATATTAAATAAATCTATATCAAGTTCTCAGGGGGGAAATAAAGTGTATGAAAATGTAATAGTTTATACAGGAGATGCTGACAAAGTAGCGGCTCAGATTTTATACTGGCAATTAAAAGATGTTTTAATGGTTGAAGCATCTAGCTATAAGCAAGGTTTAGGTAAAAAAGTTTATGTTATAGGTGGAGAAGCTAATAGACTTGTAAAAGGCGATGTCGTAATAAATGGTGCTGATAGATATGAAACTGTTAAATTGGCATTAAAACAAATAGATAAGTTGTAAGAAAATGATTATTTTATAAAAATCTAACAAAAAGATGTATCTATTTATTAGTTTGTTAATAAATAGATACATCTTTACTTACTCATATTAATTTTATCAATAAATTATTTTCTGTCTTAATAATTTTCTTATTAAAACTAGTATTATTTTTTATCTAAGAAAATGTTTTTGATTATAGTCAATATATCAACTATAACATCCATATTTGATTTGACACTGTCTTTAGTAACAAGAAAGTCTGCTGTAACTTCAGTAACCGCTTCTGTTACATCTTTCATATTTTCTCCTACTTCGCCAAAATTTTCTACAACACTAGGAAGATTATTTAAAGTTGTATTTATATTTTTGGCATTTTCATTTAACACAGTTCCAACATTATTTAAAATCTTATGTAATTTAGCAAGTACAATAATTAAATAAACTAAAGCAACACATCCAAGTATAGCTAATAATATATATATTATACTTATATTGATTGTTATTGTATTGTTCATTCCTATTCCTCAGTAACACTAACTGGTTCAACAATATCTATTATTTTATCTTCCTCATTAGAATGTTCAATGTTCTTTTTAGTATCTATATATTTTCTTATTTTTTTCTTTGACTCCACAAAATTTCCTCTTCTATCTTCTAGCTTGACAGACATTTTATCTTTTACATCTACTGTTTTCATGTTTATTTTTTCAGCAATCTGTTGTGAAGCATCTTTTATGTCTTCTCTTGTTTCTTTACCTGATTTAGGAGCCAACAATACTCCACTCACTGCACCAGTAACAGCACCTAATACTACTCCAGCTGTAGCAACTTTGGCTTGCTTAAGTTTTTCAGCCCTTTGTTTAGCTTTTCTCTTATCTTCTATTTTCTTTGATAAACTCATATCTAATCGCCCCTTATTATAATATTTCTAAATATTATAATACATTTTTTTCCATAATGATATAGTTTCTAACTAAATTTTTAGAAACTAATACAAAAAAAATACTTTTATATAAGTTTACTTAATAGTTCAAAAAACAATAAGAGAGGAATTAATCCTCTCTTTTAAATTTAATTAGATTTGGCAGGGCGGCGTATCCTGCATCTCTATTAACTACTCCATAGTAGCGTATTGGGTGCCTTTTCCAACCTCAAATCTAACTAATAAATATCTACGTATATATTAATATTATAACTTATTTAACAATATTTTTCAATAGTTTGGAAAAAATAATAATATTATGTTAACTATCATATTGTTTTACTCTTCCACTACTAATTCTACTTTCTAATTTGGCTTCTTTTATAGCATATAGTGAAGATACATATAAATAGCCCTTGTTTGTATCGAGTTCTGTAGCCACTAAAATATAATCATCAATTTTTTTTATAAACTCTACACTTTTTCCAGGCTTTTTAGGATGACTGCCTATATATTCAGGTGATTTGAGTACCATTTTTATAGTATCTATTATATCATTAACAATATCCTTACTTAATTGACACCTATGTTTTTTCTTTATATGTTTTATAACACCAGAAGAAGCATAAATTTTACCAGTATATTCAATTCCAGCAAGTTCTGCCGTTTCTTCATCTATGATTCCAACAACTTTGTCTGTAGACATATAAAGCACGTTCCTTTCTAAGGTAATTTACTGTTAATACTGTAAAATTTATTAAAATTAAATATCTCTATTTAAAGTATAGTTTATTCCAAAAAGAAAAGATAGTATAATATAGTTTTTTCATATGTGACTTTATATAACCTCTTTTTATATAATTTATAAATAGCAAATAATGTTCTTTTTACAAGTATTTTTAAAATTTTTTAGTGTTATAGAATCCTATTTGTATATTAAATTCTTTGCCTAAAAGCAAATAATATAGTATTTGCATACTATAAAACGTTTTCTTTTGGGAATTTATATGATAATATTGTTTATATATAAAATAAATTTCTAATAGGAGGACATTATGGATACTCAACAACAAGAAGTATATAGAAAATTGGATGAATTAAATATACCTTACGAAGCTGTAAATCATCCACCAGTTTATACAATTGAAGAAATGGAACAATTAAAAACATTACATATGGAATTTGTTGTAAAAAATTTGTTTCTTCGTGATGCTAAAGGGAAAGAACATTTTTTAGTTGTATTAGGTAAGGATAAAAAAGCAGATTTAAAAGATATTCGTCAACAGATTGATAGTAAGCCTCTTAGTTTTGCATCAGAAGAAAGACTTCAGAAATACTTAAAACTTACTAAGGGAGCTGTAACTCCTTTTGGTATATTAAATGATACAGATGCTATTGTGAAAGTTGTATTTGATAAGGACTTATTAAAAATGGATAAGATAGGTATACATCCAAATGACAATACAGCTACAGTATTTTTAAAATTTGAAGACATGAAAAAACTTATAGAACAAAATGGAAATGAAATATATTATGTAGAAGTATAATTATTACGTACTAGAAAAGGCAAAAGAAATAATTACTTTTGCCTTCTTTAAAAAATACGCTTATCCTTTCAACTTGTCAGTTAAAATTTTCTTTATAAGCTAAGTCAACTATTCTTTATTATCTTTTTCTCGCGGCTACAAGTAACATCATAGGTCTGCGTAATTCATCTTTCATTTCAGGAATTGTATCTAATAGTTTTTCTTCTGGTTGAGGTTCAATTATTTCTAATATTTCAAAATCAGTTTTATTTAATGTATTTAGATAAGTTGTTAGTGTTTTATGATATTTTATAACTTCTTCTCCTAAAAAATTAGATTTACGTATTCCCTCTGTAAAATACCTATCAACTGGCCAATGAAGAGGATTACCATCTTTGTCACAATACCATTCTTGAGTTCCATATGCAGTGAATATAGGATGTTCAACAGAAAATACGAACTCACCTCCACTTGAAATGCAGTCGCTTATTTTCTTACATATATCTTCAAATGATTGAATATAATGTAGTGCCAAAGAACTAATAACTATATCAAAACTATCTTTAGGATAATTGATATCTTCAATAGGCATACATATGTACTTTATATTATCAAATTTTGTTTTGTTTCTAGCTTCTTTTAACATTTTTTCTGAAATATCAATTCCCACAGCAGAATCTGCGCCATTTTCAACTGCATATTTACAATGCCATCCAAATCCACAACCTAAATCTAAAACTCGTTTTCCTTTAAAGTCGGGTAACATCTTTTTTAAAATATGCCATTCTCCAGCACCTGCTAGCCCATTTATAGAACGTTCCATTTTACTATATTTATCAAAAAATTCGTCATTATCATATTTATTTTGTTTCATATTATTTCCTCCATTTTAATTATGTTTGTCCAGTAATACTCAATTAAATTTATATATAAAATTAGATAATTTCATACAAAAATAATCTGACTTTATATATATAAATTCTTTTCATATAAATTAATATATTTTATATATATAATAAATTAGTATTTGTATATAGCACTCCAGAATAATATTATTTTAATTTTACCCTTTAAATTATAAATAATCAATATAATTTATCTAAGATTACACATTGCTTAAAACATAAAACTCAAGTTTATTTTTAAGTTTTTGTAGAAATTGAATAAGTATATATACATTTTTGTAACAACTACAATAAATATTTAATACTATATATTATTCGGATGTCTTATGGGAGGGATTTATTATGTTTAAAAAAATAGTTGCAATTGCAAGTTCTATTGTTATAGGCACACTATGTCTAACTGGATGTGATTTTAATTCTAATGATAAAAAAGATGACTCTTCTTCATCTAAAAATCTAGATAAAGTAACTATAGCCGAAGTTACTCATTCTGTTTTTTATGCTCCTCAATATGCTGCTATTACAAAAGGTTTTTTTGAAGATGAAGGTATAAAAATCGACCTTATAAATGCTCAAGGTGCAGATAAAACTATGGCGGCTTTGATTTCAGGTGAAGCAAATGTAGGGCTAATGGGTCCTGAAGCGTCTATATATGTATATAATCAAAACAAAAATGATTATGCAGTAAACTTTGCTCAATTGACTAAAAGAGATGGAAGTTTTCTAGTAGCTAGAAAAAAAATGTCTAATTTCTCTTATGATGATTTAAAAGGAAAAGAAATATTAGGTGGTAGAAAAGGTGGAGTTCCACTTATGACTTTTGAATATGTTCTAAAAGACAAAGGGCTTACTATAGGAGAAAATCTAAAAGCAGGTAATGTTAATGTAAGAACTGATGTACAAATATCAGTATGTTTATAACATAAATTTATAATCTCTAAACTACATATTTTATAATTGCTTATCTTAAATACAAAACTTCAAAGCTCGAGGATATAGAAATAAATTACAGTTAATTTCTGTATCCTTGAGCTTTTTACATTCCATAATTTAATTAACTTGGTGTTTTTTAAAATTATTTTTAATAAAAGGTAAGAAAAGAATTGTAAATACTAAACATGTAAAAATAATCATAGTTGGCAAATCTATTATTAAATTACCAATTTTGTAATCTATATAATTAGTAAATGAAAATGAAATAGCATTTGATGGCAAAATTCGTAAAATCAGATTATAAAGTTTATTGGTTTCACTATATTGTAAAAACATTGGTACAAGAAGTATTATTATATTCGTAATTAAAACTGGAAAAGGTGATTTCATGCAAGAGGATAATAAAAGTGTAAAACTAATTAATGCTAGTAATATCATATAAATAATTAATACGCTTAGTAAAGTTGCTTGTAAAAGTGTATATGGATATGGAACTGAGCTATCTATAAGTTGTAGTGGTAAATTCCAGCCATCCATTCCAAAAGACAAAATGAGTATTCCAATACATATAATTGTATTTATTATAAAAATAATTGTACCAAATAAAAATGAACTTATTATTTTAGCAGTTATAACTTTGCTTTTTCCATATTTAGAAGACAATATCACTGAGTCAGTACCTGATTGGTATTCTCCTGAAAATACAGAAGCTATACTTATACAAATAGCTAATATAGTAAAAATCAACAAATCTCTCGACAATATAAAATCATCCCAACCTTTATAATATCCATTTAAATAGGGTTCACTTATTTCCTTATTCTTAGATAACCAAAATTCCTTTTCTTTTTGTGTATAATTACCATCTTTATATTCCATATTTAAGATTGTATTTATTTTTTTATTTCTAGACTTATAAAAATCAATACCATTTTTTAGTGACATTGTTTTAATTATAGAGGAATCCAAATCATTGGGCTTACTATATGATTCTGCTATAAAATTATAAAAACTCTTATTAGGATAAAAGAATTTCCAGTAAATATCTGGTTTAAAATCTGAAAATCCATTCTCATCTTTTATAATATTGTTTGGATTATTAAACATTTTTTGATATTCTTTAACTGAATTTTCTACTTTTTTATCTGTTATGTACCCCTCATTTAATTTAGATTGTTGCTTTTTTAGTTCTATAGCCTGTAGACCTCTATAATCTTTTCCGCTCTCATCATTAGCTCTTTCTTGAAATGGCATTAAAGAAAAAAGAATCATACTTAGAGCTAAACTTCCTAAAATAACTGCTATTGTAGACTTTCTTTTTATTATTTTTTTTAATTCAAATTTAATTAATATAGACATATTTATCTCCTTATATATTTATAGTCCCTCGTTAATACAGTATAAATACAAATCTTCTAATGTTGGTTTTAAATTACATGCATTATCATGTGGTTTTATGTCACTTACAATTCTAAGATTTACGACTCCTCCAGAATGATGAATATTTGCTAAACAATATCTATCAGACAGATACTCTAATTCATTTTCATTAATTACACATTTCCACACTTTATCTTTTATTTTTGAAGTTACATCTTCAACTGAACCAGTTAAAATAAAACTTCCTTTTTTCATTATTAAAATCTTATCTGCAATATACTCTACATCAGATACAATATGAGTAGATAAAATAATTATTTTCTTTTTAGAGAATTCTGAAATTAAATTACGAAATCTAACTCGTTCTTTAGGGTCTAATCCTGCTGTTGGTTCATCTAATATTAAAATTTTAGGGTCGTTAAGTAGTGTTTGAGCAAATCCTAGCCTTTGTTTCATACCCCCAGAGAATGTTTTTATTTTTTTATTAATTACATCTGATAAACCGACCATTTCCAATAATTCTTGTGTTTTTTTCTTTGCATGACTAGGCATCAATCCCTTTAATGAAGCTATATATAACATAAATTCTTTTGCAGTAAAATCTGGATAATATCCAAAGTCTTGAGGAAGATACCCAATCATATCTCTAAAATCTTCTCCCATATCCAAGTTATTTTTACCATCTATCTTTACTTCTCCAGATGATGGGCTTAATATCCCACAAATCATTCTCATAAGAGTAGTCTTTCCTGCTCCATTTTCTCCTAAAAATCCATATATACCTTCATTTAATCTAAATTCTATTTTATCTACTATAATTTTGTTATTATACTGTTTTGTTAATCCTTCTACACTTAGCTCCATACTTATCCCTCCTGATATTGTATATTCTTATTTTTTATTTAGACAATAATATTTTCAAACGAACGAATATGTCTCCATGTTTTTCTTATTTCATATACTAATATTGCTGATGTGACCATAAAAACAATTAGCCATTGGTTTATTGATTCAAATTGATATATACTTTTTCTAAAAGTACCTAGTGTAAATATCAATAATACAAGAGATACGCCATATATCATACAATAATAATTCGTATTTTTACCTTTGTTTTTATTTATAATTTCCATACATCCTATACACATTAAGTTAAATGGCACTAGTATATAAATTATTATGTACAGTACATTTAAATTAATAGTTTGTTTGGCAGATATCAAAATAATAAGCATAAACAACAAATCACTTATCCCAAATACTAGCATTCTAGTAGCAATAATTTTGTGTAGTGTATTTTTTGTTGAAAATTCTATTTCTAAAACACTACTATTATACACTTTTGCTAACTCTTCTATATTAGTTAAGATAAAAAGTGGAAATGTAGCAGAAATCAAGGATAAAGTATTGTAAAGTGAATTACTATCTCTTGATGTATTAAATAAAAATAAGCATATTATGCACAGTACTAAAAATTGTATAATCCAAGTTCTTTTTCGTATAAAGCCAATTTGAGAGATAAAAAATTCTATACTATTCATTCTCTTATCTGCATGATTAAATGTTAATTCATGTATAGCTTTAACTGTTTTTTCAAGTGCTGAAACATTGTATTTTGGAACTTTATACTCATATAAACTTTCTTTAAGTTTTTTATTTTTCATAATTTACCTCCTTCCAGATATAATTTTAGTTTTTTTAATGCTCTATTCATTCTATACTTTGTGACAGAGACGCTTGAATCCATAATCTTAGCAATATCCTTAAACTTTAAATCATGATAATACCTTAAAATTATCACTTCAAATTCTGTTTCTGGTAGTTTAATCAAAGCTTCTTTTACAAATATTTTGTTTTCAACATCTACTAATTCTTGCTTTGAAATCTCTTTATCTAATGACTCTAAATATATTGGTTGCTTTTTCTTCCATAAGTCCTTACACTTGTTTTTAGCAATAACATATAAATAGTTTTCAAACTTACCATAATGTTTATAATCACTTATGTTTTTTATAACTGTTATAAATACATCTTGAGTTAAATCTTGTGCAGTCATTTGATTGTCTACATGGCGATAACAATAACAATAGATGCTATCATAGTATTTTTTGATTAGAGTATCAAATAATTCTTTTTCCCCTGCTTTTATTTTTGATATAATCCGAGCATCATTCACTATTACCACCTCCGTCATTATATATAACGATTTAGACTATAAAAAAGTCAGTATAAAAAATAATTTATTATTTTTATGGTTATTCATAAATGCAATTATCTTATAATTATCTCTATTTATTAGTCCATACACACAAACAATTCCATTATATCAAATACCATACTTTTAACCCTAAATATTTATAATTCAACAATGAATAGTTTTACATTTGCAAATTTTATTTACATAGTATAAATGACTTTTAAGATTTTATATAACAAAAAGACAGACATTCCAATAGAATTTATCTGCCTTATTTTAATGTATATCCTACATTTATATAAAGTACAATATGTAGATTTTTATTACTAACATCAATCTTTAATATTATTTAATAATTTCTCAAACCACTCTATATTCACTAAGTGATGAGAAAGAGAATTCTCTAACATCATTTTAAAATAAAGAGAATTTGTTTTATCATTTTCTATAGATTCATTTAATAGAGAAATTCTTACTTGAGTTTGCTTAATTTGCATTTCCAATAATTCTATCAACTTTTCATTTTTATAATCATTGGCAAATAAAAGCGCTGCGTAAAATGATAGATTTATATACTCTGTTTTAGAACCGTACTTATACATTAGTTTTTCAAATTCTTGGCATCCTAGTTCAGTAATTATGTAGTTGTGAGTTTCTCTATTCTTATTAGATTGTTTATTTTCAACTTTTTCAATAAACTTTTTTTCTTCAAGTTGCTGTAAATTATAATAAAAAGAACCTTTAGTGAAATTTACTATATACTTATAATGCTTCTTTTCCATTGATGCTAATAACTCATATCCATAAGAATTTGGGGTTTGTTTTAATAACCCCAAAATTAATAATGGTATCAAAAAATCGCCTCTTTCAAGTTATATTTTCTAATCTATTAATAAATATTATCTAATTATCATTAAGTTTGATAAGTTGAGATTCAAATTCATCATATGATATCTTTCCTAGTGCCAAATCCATACTATTTATATATATTTTTTCTGTTTTTGTATATATTTTGGAATCACTAGATATTATCAATTCATTTTCATTAGCTAATTCTTCCATAACGTGCTTTTTATTATAAAAAGCTTCAAAATAACGTAATCCAAATTTTCTTTGAGATATGGCATCAATATGAATACCATCAGGATTAGATGTAAGACCTGTGGCTGTAACAAAGTAACAATTATCTTGTTCAAAGGCAAATTTTTGTAACTCTTGATTGATAAATGCATACTCAGTACAACTTTTTCCAAAGCCTACTTTGCCTAAGAAATCTCCCAAGCCACCAATGATAATAGGTATATCTGGAATATTTAATTCTTTTCTAAGAGCATCAATAATAGAAAGTAATTTTTTATAATAAAATTTATAGTTACTATTATTACTGTCATTTTCTCCTTGATGCCACAAAATCCCTGTCAATTCACTGCTTTTCATAGCAAATTTAGCTTCACTTATAGCATGTTTGAAAAGTATAGCATCTACATTCCATTCATCTAAAGAACTGCCCCCCTCAGCACAAGGAATTAGACCAATTCTATCCTCCTTGTTTTCACAACACCATGCCTCTGCAAATGATGCAGCAAGACTTATCCCAGAAACTGGACGGTCATAATTAATAGGCTCTGTCATCATTTGCCATCTTCCATTACGTAACATCAGTATTCTCTCATTATAAATTGGAGGCACTTCACTTATGAATCCTCTTCCAGCCATATTGGACTGACCTAACATTAAAAATGATTTAATCATTATTATTATCCTTTCTTAAACTCTTATTATACTTATTTTTTCTGATAGTCTAATTAGATTATTTATGTTTATATTATAGTTTAATTAGACTATAAGTCAATGGCATTATAGAATATATTATAAAAAAGACTTGTCCTACTTAATTTATCAAAGAAGTGCTAATGACTAGCAGCTTCTTTGTTTGAATTTTTTATTTGTAATTGTCTATCTACCATTATTTTTTCTATTGCTTCATATATTATTGTATCTTTTTCTTGCTTTTCCTCTAATGTGAATTTTCTTCCTAATATTGTTTCAGGAGATACTACATGGCATATTGTCTTTCCGTGTAGTACTGTCATGGATATTTTATAACCATTATCGTCTGTTGGAACATCTACATCATCATTTAGATATATTATAGCAGTTGTACCATCTAAGTCTTTTTCTATCTTTGGCATTTAAATCCCCTCCTTTTTATATTTTATGTATCTTAAAAATTGTCCTATTCTCAATCAATATTTATAATTGACTGCCTAAGCTTTATTTGGTTAAGGGTAAACTTCAAAATAGTTAACTATGAATAAAATATTACATATGATTAAATGTTTAATCTAAAATATTATAAAAATTTCATAATATTTTAAAACTGTTATCTTATATAAATTTAATTGTTAAATTATGATATACTTTAATGTGAAAAACAATACTATTTAGTCATTTTTGTAGTTAATTACAAACTTTCTCATGCTCATTCTCTATTAGGCTAGTTAATTAGTGCATAGAAAGAGAGGATTAACTATTTTAAAATAGATATTATATAAATTACAAGGAGCTGATTTTATGGAATGGATTGAAAGATTAAACAAAGCAATTAACTATATTGAAGAAAACATAGCAAAAGAAATTGAATATGAACAAGTGGCAAAAATAGCTTGTTGCTCTACATATCATTTTCAAAGAATGTTTGCCTATATGGCAGATGTACCACTTTCTGAATATATTCGTCGTAGACGGATGTCTTTGGCGGCTGTAGAATTGCAGAATGATGATAAAAAAATAATTGATGTGGCTTTAAAATATGGCTATTCTTCTCCAACAGCCTTTAATCGTGCATTTAAAAGCATTCATGGCGTTGCTCCATCAGTTATAAAAAAAGGAGAAATAACAACTTTAAAGGCCTTTCCACCAATCAGCTTCAAAATTAGTATAAAAGGAGCCGAAGAAATGAATTATAGAATTGAAAAAAAAGAAGCATTTCGTATAGTTGGTGTATCTCAACCACTTCACACTGAATTAGAAAAGAATTTTGAAATTGTTCCTCAAATGTGGCAAAAAGTTGCTTTAGATGGAACTCTTCAAAAGTTAATACCTATGATGGATAGTCAACCTCAAGGTGTATTAGGTATAAGTATTTGCAATGATTTAGAAGAATGGAAGTATTTTATATCAGTTTCAAGTACAAAATCTATAGATGATACATTAGACGAATACACTATTCCAGCTTTTACTTGGGCTATATTCTCTGGAGAAGGACAATGCCCAAAGGCAATTCAAGAATTAGAAAAGCGTATTGTAACAGAATGGCTACCTACTTCTGGGTATGAATATGATAATGGTCCAGATATTGAGCTTTACTTAAATCCAGACCCACAAAATGCTAAGTTTGAAGTATGGATACCTGTTGTAAAAAATAATTTCAAATTTAAAATATAATTAATGTTTAAAACTATAAATATAAACATTTATTCAAATTATAATATTTTAAATAGACTATAGAAATTACCATATAAAAAATAAATCCTTAAAAATATATCTTATATTTTGAGGATTTATTTTTTGTATTTTAAATATAATCAATTTGTTGTTGAATATAATATATTCAAGGAGTGTGATTTAATGAATGTCGCAATTTACTTACGTAAAAGCAGAGCTGATGAAGAAGCAGAACATAGAGGCGAATTTGAAACACTAAGTAGGCATAAGACAACTCTTTTAAAGTTAGCAAAAGAGCAGGATTTGAATGTCATTGATATTAAAGAAGAGCTTATTTCTGGTGAAAGTATAGAATACAGACCTAAAATGGTAGAACTACTAGATGAAGTTAAAAATAGTAACTATGATGCAGTTTTAGTAATGGATATCGACCGTTTAGGACGTGGAAATATGCAAGACCAGGGATTGATATTAGATACATTTAAAAAATCTAAGACAAAAATTATTACTCCTAGAAAAATTTATGATTTAAATGATGAGTTTGATGAAGAATATTCAGAGTTTGAAGCTTTTATGGCTCGTAAAGAATTAAAATTAATATCTAGGCGTATGCAAAGAGGAAAAATTAAAAGTATTGAAGAAGGTAAATTTATAGCTCAAGCACCTCCTTATGGGTATGACATTAAATATTTAAACAATAAAGAAAGAATACTTATAATCAATGAAGATAAAGCAACTGTTGTTAGAATAATCTTTGATATGTATTTAAAGGGAGATGGTGCATGTAAAATATCTAGTTATTTAAACGAACTTGGTTATAAAACAACAACAGGTAGGACTTGGTATGAAAAAGGAGTTAGAGATATTATAAAAAATAAAGTGTATTGTGGATATATAGTATGGAATAAAGTTGAGAGAAAAAGAAATTCTAGCAGAACTAGAGGTATTGAAGAACAGATTGAAGTAAAAGGAAAACATGAACCAATAATAAGTGAAGATGTATGGAGTAAAGCGCAGAATATAAGAAAAAAGCGTAGTAATTCTCCTACACCAAACAATAAAATAACTAATCCATTAGCTGGAATTGTAAAATGTGGATACTGCAATCATACTTTAGTAGCTAAATCCAATACTACATCAAGTGGATATGAGAAATATATGGTCTGTACTAATTGTAAAAATAAAGCTACAAAATTATACATATTAGAAAATAAAATTTTATCAGTTTTAAATAAGTGGTTAATGGATTACAAACTATCTTTAAAGGAAGAAAAAGATAATTTTAAAATTAAAGATAATTTAGAGAATACTTTAGTAAGTTTAAATAAGGAATTTAATAATCTCGAAAAACAAAAAGAGCGATTACATGATTTTTTAGAACAAGGTATTTATGACAATGATACATTTTTAGAACGTTCAAAAATACTTACATCACGTATAGAAGATATAAGAAAATCTATAAATAAAACGAACATAGATATAAAAATTGAAAAAGAAAGAAAAGCAGTTGAAACACAGATTGTTCCTCAACTTGAAAGAATCTTAAGTGAATATACAGAAGATAAAGAACCCTATTTAAAAAATATATTACTTAAAACTATAATTAATTATGCTGTATATAAAAAAGAACCTAGCCAAAAATCTGATGATTTTTCTTTAACGCTCTACCCTAATATCCCAAGAAATTAATCAAAAATTAAATACATATTTTAATGTTATAATTAGACTGATTACCAATTTGGTGTAATGGCAGGAGCTTTTGCAGGCGGAGAAGGAGACTTCACAACAGCTTTTGAACCTACAGCAACAGCTATGGAAAAAGAAGGTAGTGGGTATATAGTTACATCTATAGGAAAAGACTCTGGTGAAATACCATTTACAGCTTACTCTACTACTAGATCATATATGAAAAATAATAAAGATTTAATTCAAAGATTTACAAATGCTGTTTATAAAGGTCAACTATGGGTTCAACAAGCACCTAGTAAAGATATAGCTAAAGCTATGCAACCTTTCTTTGAAGATATATCTTTAGAAGATTTAACAACAGTTGTAGATAGATACAAATCAATAGATGCATGGTCTCAAAATCCTGTATTAAAAGAAGAAGGATTGAATAAATTAATGACTGTTATGAAAGAAGCTAAAGAATTAGACAAAGAAGCTCCTTATAAAGATATTGTAAATACTGAATTTGCTGAGAATGCTATAAAAAATATAAAATAAAAATATATTTTCATCATTAATGAAAAAGAGGCTTATCTCTATTTTGAGATAGCCTCTTTTTATGTTTTGAGATTAAAGTTTATATAAAAAATAGAAATCAAAGTACTAAGTGTACTTATATATCTATCCTCTGTATTCTGCTCCAGCATTGATTTTTGTTATTTGAACAGCTACCATTTCTTCTTTGCTTCCATTCGTAATCTCATGCCATTCTCCTGTTGGTACAAAGATAGTATCACCATCTTTTACATCACATTCATGTTCACCAAGCTTCATTTTACCTTTTCCTTTTAGGAAGACAAATATTTGTTCACCATTAGGATGTCTATGAGCATTAAGAACTTGATTAGGTTTAAAATAATAAACTTCTGAAGTTATATCACTCCCAGCGAACACTGGTATTTTTGGAACTGCTGCGTCATTATATTTAGCTAAGCTTCCATCTAATAGATTCTTTTTATTTTCATGCATACTAGAAATACCTCTTTTCTATATTATAGATTTACTCTTATTATTCCAATATAAAAAAATAGTATTCTTATACTCAATAATAGGAATAAAATTCTTCTTTTCTTAAAAAATAGTAAAATTTACTCGTATACTTAGAAAACGTACCTTTATGGATATAAAAATAGTATGAAGTGATAAGTTTTAGATTCTTTTGAGATATATAATTTTGAGATAAGTAAAAGATATGAATATTTTTATAAAAAAAATTAAAACTAAATAAGGACCAACTTGTTTTAAGAGATAGTACTGCGAAGTTGGCCCTTATAAAATATGAGAAAAAATGTTAGTATTCTTTTAATTAATATAAAATATATTTTTTATATTAAAACTTCCTTTTAAAACAATCATCATGACAATTGCAACTATGGTCATTGCAATAACAATCATTACAGTAATTGCAACTATATTTATCACAACAACTGTCTTTACAACAATTACAGCAAGGGTCATCACAACAACAATCTTTACAACAGTTACAACAAGGTTTATCACAACAACACTGCTCAATTTTCACTTTTACTCTTGATATATTATTGTTAGGGTTTGAATCTGGTGTTGTTGAAGTCACTTTTGCAGTATTTATTAGTTTATCATTACATGTTGGTTTTACAAATCCTCTTAATAGAATAACTCTTAAAGCTCCTGCTGGTAACGTACCTATGTCAAGACTTCCAGTCCATGGTTTAAAACTTATACCTCTGTCCAATGAAAACTCTGCTTTACTAAGCTTATTTGAGACATTGTCTATTAAAATAACATTTTGAGCATCTTCTGGTCCTTCATTTGATACTTTTATTAAAAAATCTATTTGTTCCCCTACACACACTTCTTTTTTATTTACTAATTTTATTACAGAAATATCTGCTGATGAGCTTACTTCTGCTTCTGATGTTGAAGTATTGTTATTTAGATTTGGGTCATACGTAGTTGAACTTACAGTTGCAGTATTTACAATAATGCCTACTGCTGTTTGGCTTACTGTTCCCATTATTATAATATTTCTTACTTCTCTATCATTTAGAGTACCTATATTAAGTCTTCCAGTCCATGGATGAAAAGTTGCTCCATTGTCTATTGAGTATTCTGGATTTAAAATAGGAGTTGGTATATTGTCTGTTAATATAACATTTTGGGCAGCAGATGGTCCTGCATTTGAAACCTCAATAACATAAATAAATGTTTCTCCTGGTATAGCAATTTGTTCATTTTCTTTTATTACAGATATATCTGCTGATGAACTTACTTCTATTTCTGCTGTTGAAGTATTATTATCTAAATTTGGATCAGGTGTAGGTGAGTTTACAGTTGCAGCATTTACAATCATACCTGATGCTGTTTGACTTACTATACCTTCTATTATAATACTTCTTATCTCTCCAGAATTCAAAGTTCCTATATTAAGGCTTCCAGTCCATGGTTGGAAAGTTACGCCTCCATTTACTGAGTACTCTGGGTTTAGAATAGAATTTGGTACATTATCTGTTAAAATAACATTCTGTGCAGCAGATGGTCCTGCATTTGTAATTACTATAGTATAACTAAAAGTTTCTCCTGGAACTGCCGTATCCATATTAGTAGTTTTTGTTACGCCTATATCTGCTGATGCAATAATAGGAGTTGTTACTGTTGATGAATCTACAACTGGTTCTGGTACATTTGCACTTACTTCTGCTGTATTTGTAATATATCCTGTGGCTGTTGAACTTACTAATCCCTTTATAATAATTCTTATTAATTGTCCTGGTGGAACTGTACCTATATTAAGACTTCCAGTCCATGGTTGGAAAGTTACTCCATTATCTATTGAGTATTCTGGATTTAAAATAGCAGCAGGTATATTATCTGTTA
Source organism: Clostridioides difficile (assembly GCA_012955965.1). Lineage (GTDB taxonomy): Bacteria > Bacillota > Clostridia > Peptostreptococcales > Peptostreptococcaceae > Clostridioides > Clostridioides difficile_G. The sequence continues at coordinate 58,931 of JABBZI010000006.1, read as the reverse complement.
AAACTACATTTGTAGCATTGGATGGCCCTTCATTAAAAATCCCAATTGTATATACAAGTTCTTCTCCAGGAACGGCTACATCTTCATCAGTTACTTTTATAATAGAAATGCCTGCTTGTGGATTAACTGGTGTAATAGTAGTTGATATATTATTACTTAAATCTGGGTCAGGCGTAGATGAAACGACTGTTGCTGTATTTACTATATCTCCTGTAGCATTTAAACTGACTATTCCTTGTATTAAAATTGTTGCCGAAGCTCCAGCACCTAAAGTTCCTATACCAAGGCTTCCAGTCCATGGTTGGAAAGTTACACCGCCATTTGTTGAATACTCTGGATTCAAAACAGAATCAGGTATATCATCATTTAGTACTACATTTTCAGCATTTGATGGTCCTAAATTTACTACTTCAATAGTATATTTTAATAAAGTACCTGGAACTGCTGAGTTAGGTTCTGATGTCTTAACTATTAAAAGGTCTGCTAACAGACTTACTTCTGTATCTATTGTAGACGTATTATTTCTAGGGTTTGGGTCTGCTGTAGATGAAGATACCAAAGCTGTATTTCTTATAGTACCCATTGCTGATGGATTTACAACCCCTCTAATTATAATAACTCTTACTTCTCCTACTCCTAAAGTTCCTATATTAAGACTTCCAGTCCATGGTTGGAAAGTTATTCCTCCATTTGATGAATACTCTGGATTTAAGATGGAAGCAGGTATATTATCTGTTAAGATTACATTTTCAGATGGATATGGTCCATTATTTATAACTTTTATAGTATACATCAGTTCTTCCCCTGGATTCACAACATCAGGCTCAGACATCTTTGTAACTTCAATATCTGCTGTTATTACCAAAAGTGGAACTGGATTAGAATCTACTGAAAAATCATTTGGTATTCCTCCTTCTACAGGTGTATAAGAGTAATCTATAGTTGCTATATTATTAATTGGATTTGGATTAGGAATACCTTCTACTCTTACATCAAAGGTTACTTCAACACTTGTTCCTCCTCCAATATTTGGCAATGTAAAACCTATATTAGGGTCTACTCCTGATATAGATGCACCATTAACTGTTACACTTCCAGGTATAAATAACAAACCATTTGGAACAATATCTCTAAAAAATACATTAGTTAAAGGACTACTACAAGTATTATCTAGTCTAACTGTGTATGTGACTACATCTCCTACATTTGCAGACGTTGTATTGCTTGTTTTTATCGGAGTAAATGTTGGTATTTCAATTTCTCTTAAAGAAACATCATCTATAGCATAATCATTTCCGACAGCACCTTCTCCTTCGCTAAAAAATTCTACTGTAAGTTGATTATTATTTTGAGAATTAATGATAGTACCTACTTCTTTCCATTCTGGTGCGTTTGTATCAACTGGAATTTGAGTTCCTAATGTTGCCTGATACAATATATTATTATTTTGGTCAAGTATTCTTACGCCTAATTGTGGTGGTGGATATCCTGTTACCTTAAAAAGATTTAAAATCCATGTACTAAATAGGAAATTAGTATTAGGTGTAACGGATACTGTTGATCTAAAAAATACAGCACCTGGATCAAAACCATTTACTACCATCATTCTACCTGTTTCATTACCTGTAGTATGGTCAGCAATACGCCACCAAGCTCCTATAACGTTACTCATCGCATTTGTCATAATGTTTTGTACTGTGTATTCTCCATCTATAGGTGTAAACTTGGTGGGGTCTGGCACCACATACGTAAAATCTGGCGTTACACCTGGGTAAGGTTCTATTGCAGGACCTGTATTACTTGGTGTACCTGGTTGGAAAAAACCAAATGTTCCATTATCCGCATCTGTAATAAGATTTATATCAGATACAGATACACAAGGGTCCAATATATTTTGTATAGGTGTATAAATTACAGCTCCATTTAATATATTTTGATTTGTTATATCAGAACCTGTTACTGTTATTAATAGTGTGTTAGGTGTTGTACAATCTAGGTTTGTTGAACCTGTAGGGGGATTTGTTACAAAAGTAATAGGTGGTGTTTCAGCAATTGGAACTGGACCTACTACTGCTGCTGCAAAGTTTCCTGGTGTTGGTATTCCTCCTGGCGTTCCAAAAGCCTCTACAATTCTATAGTTACCATTTGGAACATTAGTAAACACATAATTCCCTGTAGTATTTGTAAGAACTACAAGTCTAGCTCCAGTTGTTATATTTTGTAATACAACTGGTACATTGGCTATTCCTGTGTCTCCAGCATCGATAGTAGCACTTCTATCTCTATCAAAAATTATTTGGCCTGACACTGTTGCCATATTATCACTCCTTTGAAATCATAAAATTTTGTGTTCATAATATATTATTCTTTTAAATACTTTTATGTGACATTTTCATTCAATAAGTATGATTTTTGTCTATAATATGCTTTTTTTCTTTCTATAACCTTAAATTTATATGATAGTTTATTTTGTATAGGAGATAAAATGTTTACGTAATAATTTTTAAAAACTTTCATGTAAATAGTAAATGGCATAAAATATACTATTTTATGCTATTTTTAAAGAATTGAGTAGTTTCAATATATATACAAGTATAAAATTAAGTTTTGTCAGTGAAATGTCAGTAATTTTTTTATTATTTTTATTATTTTTTTAGATTTAAATATATTAAAAGTATGGTTTTATATTCTAAAGTATCAAACAAAATATCATAAAATCATTGATATCTTTTTTCTTCATAACAATTTTGAATTAAAGTAATTTCGAAAATACACATTAAAACGCAGCTAAATTTTATACTACTTATTCACTTTGATTATTTTGCTATTTTTCTTCTGATTGATTCTATAATTTTAATTTTACCTCAAAATAATGGCTTTTTATTTCGGTTTCTAAATAGCTTTTATATTTTTATCTGATGTTTTATACCTTTAAAGGCAAATAAGTCTCAAAATCCGTTTAAATACCTAATCGAGCAATCGAACTAAAAAACGAAAATTTTAGTTAACTTTATTTTTATTATGTAAACTATACATATATTTTGATAATTAATATAATATTGAAATTATGTTGACTTAATGACAGGAAATTTTGAAAAGATAATTTTATAACGTTTTATTTCTTACATAGAAAAAGACTGGATATAAGTTTATAATTTATATCCAGTCTTCTTAATTTATTATCTATCAAAAACAATTGTTTTCCATAGTGCAAAAAATTCTCTTGTATAATAAGTAGGTATAAATGAAAGTTTTGATTTACTAGCATAGAAAGAAGTATTTTTATATTCATTTCTATATGCCAATATTTTACTCCTAAGAACATGAAAATCCGTTGTTACTATTTTTATATTTAAGTCTTTTAGTTTTCTTTTGCTATGTTCTTCTATCTTTAATTTTGAATATTTAAAGTTTTCGTAAGTATTAGTAGACTTATCTTCCTCTATTATTCTATCCTTATTTATACCATTTTTTATAAGATAATCTTTCATAGCTTTTGCCTCAGTTATATTTTCTCCATTTCCTTTACCACCTGATACAACCACATAACATTCATCATTAACTTTTAAATATTTTAAGGCTGTGTTTAATCTTCCTTTTAAGGTTGTGCTTGGTGTATTCTTCTTTACAGATGCTCCTAAAATAAATAAATAATCACTCTTTGATTCAAAGCTATTTTTTGGATAAAAAATAATTAAACTTTCAGTGACTATGAACACTATTAGAAAGACACTAATTATTATCTTTAACACTTTATAGAAAACCTTCTTTTCTCTAATTTTCTTCTTAAATATTTGATAAGCAATCAATAGTATTCCTACAACCAAGAAAATTTCACTAAATGAAATACCTCCAAAAACTATTTTAAGATAAAAATAGTAAATTGCAAATATTATGCCTAATATTAAACTCACACTATTTAACATATTCTCATAATCCTCTTTATTTATTTTTGTACAAAGAAATATCTATACATTCTATAAGACAGTTATATTCTCCATCTATCCAATTAATCCAACTTGCTATACTTATATTTGTACCAATTGTATTTGTCTCCATTTTGAATTTCGAATGTTTATTTTCTTCCAATCCATTAAGAGGACAATTATCACAAGGTTTATTAGATTTTAATAATGATTTATAACAAGTCTCTCCTAATTTTATTTCTAAATCTAGATTTGATACCTTATTATTGATAAAAATAAGTTCATAAGTATTTGGATTTACTATATATATATAATTATCAATGGAATCAAGGACTTCTTTGAGTACAGGTTTAGATTTTTCATATTTATTTACTTTTTCTATATTATAATAATTTATATTATTAACATCATTATTATTAACTTCATCTTGATAGACGCAATCATTATAAAGTGCATATTTATCTTTACCTTTACTCTTTGCAGAATAAAGTGCTATATCTGCTTTTTGATAAAGGTCTTCAAATATAGTCCCATGTTCTGGAACAAATGAAATTCCAACTGTACCTGATATTTTATATGTCTTTTTGTTTTCAGTATAAGAATTTCTAAATATATCACATATTTTTTCTGCTTTCTTTTTAGCATTATCAAAAGATTGAATATTTTTTAAGAATACTATAAATTCATCTCCACCAATACGACCTACTATATCATCTTTTCTAAATATGGGCTTTAGATGTTTAGAAACTTCAAATAATACTTTATCTCCAAATACATGTCCTAAGTTATCATTTACAGATTTAAAATTATCTATATCAACAATTAAAAATGCATGAATTCCTAAACTTGCCTCTTCAGAATCTAAGAAGTCATTGATTAGCTTTTCTGTAGTCCCTTTGTTATATAATCCTGTAAGGGTATCTCTTTCTGCTTTTATTTTTAATCTAATTTCTTCATTTTTCTGTTTATCAATATCTTTGACATAAGCAAGAGCTTTTATATCATTTGTTATAGAATCTTTTATCAAATGCATTGTGCAAATAACCCAAATCATTTTATTTTCCTGATTCATTCTTCGATATTCTAATTTTATTTCGCTTATATTATTCTTATATGCAGCTAATAAAGCCTTACACAAAAATGTATTTAAAAATAAATCTTTATAATCTTTATGAATAATATTCTTTGCTATATTTCTAACCATTTCAGAGTAGTTATTGTCAGGCTTAATCCCAAATTCTTTATACCAATTTTCATTTCCTCTTATAAAAGTATCCTTTGATACATTTATCTCATAAGTTATCATTGCTTCTGACAATATAGCTGAATGATATTTACCTTCTTGATTATATCTTATCTCTGCTTCTTTTTGCTCACTTATATCTTCCTGTATACCGATTGCTCTTACAGGTTTCCCATCTTCATCAAAAACCGTAGTCAAAGTAAGTTTATTCCATATATAACTTTCATCTGGAAGTTTTATCTTAATTATGCAACTTGCTATTTTTGCTCCATTTATTATTTTTTCATACATATTTATAAAATCATCACTAAAATCTTTATGAATTATTCCTGATTCAACTAAAGAATATGGAACATTTTTAGTAATATTAGGAATATTGTACTTGTCAAGCTCTTTACTAGTATTTAAAAGTGATTTGGTTTCTATATCATATTCAAATATAGTGTTTGATGTTTGCTTTAATGCAATTTGAACTCTTTCTTCATTTATTTTAAGTTTTTGCTCTATATTTTTCAAATCAGTTATATCAGTCAAAATCCAAATACATTTTTTACTTCCATCACTATCAATGATGAGCCTTCCTTTTACAGAAACCCAAATAAGATTGTCATCTCGTTTTCTTATTCTATGTTCATATACAGCTATACCTTTTTTGTCCAATTGATACTTTATATTTTCGAGAGTCTTTTTTCTATCGTCATGAAAAATAAGATTACATGCTTTGTATTTAAGTTCTTTTTCTAGTTGTTTGCGGGTATATCCAATCATAGAAAGATAACCAGCATTAGTGTATTGTATAGCAAAATCTTCATTAAAGTCTGTTATAAGTATACCACCTAAAACATTTTCTGATATCATCTCAAATTCTAAATTCTTTTGTTCCATTTCTTTTTCTAATTGTTTTGTTTTTGTGATGTCTACTGTTACACAACAAAGGTACTCTTTTCCGTCAGGTTCTGTTATAACTTCTCCTTTATTTAAAACCCATACTACATTACAATTTTTTGTTATAACTCTGTATTCTAATTCAATAGTTTTATTTTTATGAAGTTGCTCAGAAATCTCCTCTTTTATCCTTTTTACATCATCTTTATGTATTAGATTGTAAAAATCGTTATTAAATAGTGTTTTTATTTCTTCTCTTGTATAGCCAAATAAATCTATAAACCTATCACTTAAAAAATTAAATTCATACCTTTCGCCAATCATACATTTTTGCACTCCTCCAGGTATGCTATTTGTAATAGAAGATATTTCCTTGTTTGTTTTTAATATGTGTCTTCGAGATTTATTATTTTTATAAAAAATATATATTATAAGTATAATAAATAACAAGAATACTTTAAAAATCAGAGAAAATGCTAATTGATTTATTTTATCAATATTTTTTCTTACAGTATATTGTGGTATCACAGAAAGCACATACCAATCATTTACACCAATTGGTGTATAAGTTGCATATCGCCTTTCTCCTTTATATTCATATGATGTAAAACCACTTTTGTTATTCTTTGTATCCTCATATATTTTTTTGTAGCTATATTTTTCACCAAAAGAAGCTTTTTTAAATATATCATATATATTACTACTAGATTTAATAAGATTATTTGTATGTGAAGATTTTAGAACAAATTGTCCACTAGATTCAAATATATCTATATAGCCCTCACTATTAAAGCTTGTTATATCTATAAATTCAGCTAGTTTATCATTATAGTAAGAACCATACAAAATTCCAATCACCTTATTATTTTTTGATACAGGTGTAGCTATAACAAAAGTATCTTTTCCATCAATTGGAGATTTTACAACCTCAGATATATTGCTTTCTCCTCTAATTGCTTTCTTGAAATATTCGTAATTTGACACATCGATAGTTTTTCCATCACTAGTATGACTTATCCCATTAGGAGATACAATAGATATTCTTTGAAAGTCAGATTCCTTTGATATTCTAGACAATAATGGAATTATTTCTTGATTATCTATAGTATCAAAATATGAAACCATATTTGATACACTTTTAATGAATGATAATGAACTATCCAATTTTATTTTTATAGCATTAGAGCTTTGAAGAGATATTTCCTTTAAATTAACTTTATTATTTTTTTCTTCTTGAACATTGGTTTTAAATGCAAAGTCAGAAAAAGAAATTATTGTAAATAAAAATATTAAAACAATACTCAGTATGCCCTTTAAAGATTTTGCCCTTATCATTTAATTGCCACCTCCCATTTAAGATTTATTGACTATATTTTATAGACTAATTTTTCAAATTCTTTAACTGGCAATGGTTTTGAAAAATAATATCCTTGAACAATATCACAATTTGCTTCTTTTAACATTTTTATTTGGTTTTTAGTTTCTATTCCTTCTGCAACGACACTTATTCCTAATTGCTTGATAAGAGAAACTATGCTTTTTATAATGATTTGGCTTTTATCAACATCTTTTTCATCTATAAAAAATCCTCTATCTAATTTTATTACATTTAATGGGATATTTTTTAGCATATTTACAGAAGAGTATCCTGATCCAAAGTCATCCATTGAAATTATAAAACCAATATCTTGTAGATTTCTACTTACATCAAATAAAGTATCAATATCTCCAAACATACTAGATTCAGTAATTTCAATTTCTATTAAATTATATGGTACTTTATATTTATTACATACATCTACTATCTTTGAAGTAAAATCCTTTTTAAAAAAATCAACTCTTGAGAAGTTTACAGATATAGGTAATGGTGAGATACCCTTATCAAATAAAAACCTAATTTCCTTACAAGCTTGTTCTAATATATACATATCAATCTTTCTAATAAATCCATTTTTTTCAAATATAGGAATAAAATCTCCTGGATATATGACTTCATTTTCTGTATACTGCCATCTTACTAGAGCTTCACTTCCACAAAATTTATCTAATTTAATATTATATTTTGGTTGTAAATACATTACGAATTGACCATTTTCAAGTGCATATTCCATTTCTTTTTCTATCTTATCTTCAAGTAGTAGCTTATCTCTTAGTTTATCATTAAAAAAAGCAAAATTTACATCACTATTATTTTTTACTGAAGATTTTGCAAGTGAAGCTCTATCACTATACACACTTACAGGTAAAGCTTTATCTTTAATTTCATAAATTCCAAAAGATAAGTTTACAAGTTCAATATTCGCCATAATCTTTTTGATTGTATTTATTATATCTTCTTTTGTATTATACGTTAATAAGATATTAAAATTATCCGCACTTACACGAGCAAAGGTTTCATTATTATTAGTTATTTCATCTAAAGTATTAGCTATATTTTTTAAAATTAAGTTTCCTTTTTTATGACCATAAATATCATTAATCGCTTTAAATTTATCGATATCAAATATAACCATTACATATTTATTGTTTTGTAAATCATTTTTCAATAAATCTCTAACATCTAATTCAAACTTTCTCCAATTTGAATAACCAGTTACAAAATCTGTATATGCTATCTTTTCTATAGTTTTTTGACTCTTTGTCTTTGAATATAATATGTACATTATAATACCTAAAAATAAAAATGAAAGTATAATCCAACCAATAATTGTAACTATCATTAAATCATTCAGTTTTTTAGATACAACTATCTTTGGAACAAAAGATGCTATAAACCAATCATTAATTCCTAGAGATGTATATGCCATATAAAATTTTCCACCAGATTCTTTAACTTGTACTACACCTTGGTCTGACTTTTTCATATTTTTAAAAGTAAATCTCTTTTCAAAATTAATTTGAGATAGATTTGTAATATCTGAGTTTAAATTTTTATGATAAGATGGAATAATTATATTACCATTACTATCACATATAAGTGAAAAACCTTCACCATTAAATGTGGAAATGGATAGGAATTCAGATATAAACTCAACATTATAATCAGCCGCAATCACAGCAACAATTTTACCTTTATTATATAAGGGTACAGCGTATGTCTCAGTAAGTTTTCCAGTAGCTTTATCTATTAATGGTTTTGATATATTAGATTTACCTTTAAGGGCAAGTTTAAAATAATCTCTATCTGAAAAATCCGTTCCAAAAATTGCTTCAGCATAACCTTTCCCATTTGCTAAAATCATACCAAGATTATTATAATTACTGTTTTTGTTATATGATTTTAGCATTTTTAAAGTTTTTTCTAAATTAAAGCTCTCCTCTGTCTCTAAAAGTTTAGAAATATTCTCTAATTTGTCCAAATTACTTGTCAATTTACTATTGATAGCAATTTTACCTTCTGCACTAATTTCAGATAGGTAATTTTTTGTTTCAGATTCTAACACACTATCCATATTGCTCACATAAAAAAAAGCAAATATACTAAAAAAGGATAGCACTATAACTGCTATTAACATATTTTTCACTATTGGCCTACTGTTTTTCAAGTAGCTACACCTCACCCTCTTTAACAACCATAATTTAATTGATTCACTTTATTTTACTATTAATAACTCCTTTTTACAATTAAGTTTCATAAATTGTTAATAAAGGGCAATTTTTTTAAATATTATTTATAAAGTGACAATATTTAAGGGTATAAATACATCAATAACATATTTAATTGTATTAACACTATAGATACTAATACAATTAAATATGCTACCGCTTATATTTATACCCATCGACATATAGCTTAAATAGCAATCTTTATTTTTCTAGACTTTCTCTTCTTATTGATGATTTTTTGAAATATTCTACCAATTTACTTTTATCATTATTAAAAATAGCATCTTTTATCAAATTCACTTCTGACTCAAAATTTTCTATAGATTTTAGTAAATTATCTCTATTTCCTAAAAAAAGTTCACTCCATAAATCTTCATTCATATTTGCAATTCTAGTTAAGTCTCTATAACTGTCTCCAATAAATTTACCTGTATCTCTGTCTTCTTCATCACTATTTATAAGGGCAACTGCCATGACATGAGGAAGTTGAGATGTAAAAGCTATAATCTCATCATGTTTCTGTGAAGTTAATTTTTTTACTCTTTTAAATCCTATTTCCAAAATTAAATTTTCAACCAATTCTAAATTCTTTATATTATTTCTACCCGTTGGAGTAATTATATAATTTGCTCCTTTAAAGACTTTTTCACTTGCGAAATCAATTCCCTTTTTTTCTCTACCTGCCATAGGATGCCCAAATATAAAATCTACATCATCTGGAATTATTTTTAATACATCATTAATTAGTGTTTCTTTTATTCCTGTAGTATCAGTAATTATAGCTCCTTTTTTAAAGAATCTTTTATTATTATTTAAAAAGTCTACGATTAATCTAGGATATATAGACAATATAATTAAATCAGCTTCCTTAAACAACTCTTTACCTGTAGTACTTCCTTTTTTTATGATTTTTGATTCTTCTGCTTTTTTTAAAGTTTCTGGGTCTACATCTATTCCAAATACATTTTCATATCCAGCTTTTTTTAGTGATTTAGCAAAAGAACCTCCTATAACTCCTAGCCCTACAATAACAATATTCATTATCTTCATTTCCCCCTAGATTATTTTTCTTTAAACTCAAATTTAAAATTATCACTTATTGCATTTGTAATATTATATATAGCATTATTTAATGACTTATCATTTAAAATCTCAATATCTGAAAACTTTTTATAAAGACTTATTCTCTCATCATAAAGGTTGTATAATCTATCTTTGCCATTCTTTAATAAAGGTCTTGAATTAATATTTATATCTTCTAAAATTTTTTGTACAGGTCTATCAATAAAAATAACTATACCTGTTTCTTTTAATATCTCCATATTGGCATCTTTTTTTATTACACCACCACCAGTAGATACCACTGTTTTATCACTAATAGAAAGTTCTTTGCATGCTTGAGTTTCATAGTCTCTAAAAACATCTTCTCCTTCTGAGAACAATTCTGCTATACTTTTTTGTGATATTTCACTTATATAATCATCCATATCACAGAAACTACAATTATATTCTTGAGCTAGAAGTTTACCGATTGTAGTTTTTCCACTTCCTGGCATACCTATTAATATTAATTTTTCTTTTGGTTTATTTATCATAATAATCCCCCTTACAAAAACTCTAATTTTAATTCATTATATATAACATCTAAAATATCATTATTTATTTTTCTATTCTGCCAAATTTCCTGAGACTTTATTGCTTGACCTACCAACATATATAAACCATCACAAGTTTTCTTACCCATATCATTACCAATTCTTAAAAACTCTGTTTCTCCAGGATTATAAATTAAATCAACTAAGGTCTCAAAATTTTGTATAATTGATTTTGGCACTGGGGATATTCCCACATTAGGATACATACCTACTGGTGTAGCATTTAACATTATATTTCCTTTTATATATTTAAGTTCTTCATAGTCTATTAATATAGCTTTATCATTTAACAATTTTTTATTATCTTTTTTTCTAGTTGAAACATAAACTTTATCTACTCCAGAATCAAGAAGATATGTAAGAGCAGCTTTAGAAGCACCACCAGTTCCTAATATAACAGCTACTTTTCCCTGTACATCAATATTAGCCATTTTAAACATACTATCGAGACCAAAGTAATCTGTATTATAGCCATATAATATATTTTCTTTAAGTAAAATTGTATTAACTGCCCCTATGCGTTTTGCTTCTGGTGATATGAAATCTAAATATTTCATAATACGTTCCTTATATGGAACAGTAACATTTACTCCTTGTATTCCTAATAATTTTATAGCAGTATCTAGCTTTGATATTTCTTCTTTTGATATTTCAAAATTTTTATACGCACTATCAATATTTAATATCTCAAATATTCGCTTATGGATTTGAGGTGAAACACTATGAGAAAGTTTTTCACCTACTAGACCAAAAAAATTCATCTTTACACCTCCTAATAATTACAATTAAATAAAGAATTCTATTTCCTATTCAATTTTATTTTTATATACACCTATAAATTTAAAATATGCTGTATTATGTTCTATCAATTCTAATAAATTATACACTTTTGGATTATATATAGAACATTCAAAATCTATATAAAAGAAATATCTCCATGAAGCATTCTTCATAGGTCTTGATTCTATTTTTGTCATATTTATATTATTTTCAGCAAAGTATCCAAGTACTTTATATAGTTTTCCTGCTTCATGTTCAACAGAAAATACTATGCTCATCTTATTTGACTCTTCGTCAATGTGTATCTGATTACTAATTACTACAAATCTTGTATAATTATTCGCAATGTCATTTATACAAGGGCTTATTATTTCTAATCCATAAATATTTGCTGCTTTTTTACTTGCAATTGCTGCTTTTGTTTTATCTTGAAGTTTTTTTACAAGCTCAGCGCTTGTTGCTGTATTATTAAATGGTATCAATTTCCAACCGCTATTCTGTTTTAAAAATTCACTACTCTGTCCTATCCCTTGTGGATGAGAGTATATTTCTCTAATGTCTTCAATTTTTGTACCTTCTATTCCAATTAAATTTTGGTCTATTTTTATACATTCTTCTCCAACTATATAAAAACCATATTTTCTTAAAAGGTCATAAGTTTCACAAATAGCTCCTGTAGATGAATTTTCTATAGGTATTATTCCATAATCTATTTCTTTATTCTTAAGTGCTATAAAAACATCTTCAAATTCTTTAAATTGTTTTTTAGATATTTTTTTGTTAAAGAATTTGTTTAGTGCTTCTTCTGTGAATGAGCCTGATATTCCGGGAAACCCTACTAGGATATTTTTTTTATTAATTTCATATTTTAAGCTTTTATATTTATCTATATTTGACAAATCAAATTTCTCATTTGATGAATTTAAACTACACTCAAATTTTTCTTCTCTATCATTATCCATTAGTCTTTTTTGTAATCCTCTACTAATTTCCATTATAGAATTAAAAAATTGTATGGTTTCTTGAGAATATGCTTTATTATCCAAATTATCTATTGCTTTACTTAGTACCTTTTCTTCTCTATCTTTTTGAAATATAGTAGCGTTATTTTTCATTTTATGTTTAGCAATCTCAAGAACTGTATTCATTCTCTTTTCAAATAATTGAATAAGCTCTTTGTCTATGTCGTCAATTTCATTTCTATATCTTGTTAAATCCTCCATTATTATCGTCCTTTCATCAAATCAAAAATTCCAATAGCTGTTACTGCTTCTATCACAGGTACTGCTCTTTGAACTATACAAGGGTCATGTCTACCTTTAATAGATAAAATATCATCTTTTTTGTCTTTTATATTAATTGTGTTCTGTTGAATACTAATTGATGGTGTTGGCTTTACTGCCACTTTGAAAATTATTGGCATTCCAGTTGTAATACCTCCAATAATTCCTCCATTATTATTTGTCTTACTCTTAACTTGATTACCTTCATAATACATTTCATCATTACTTTGAGAACCATACATATCTGTAAGTCCAAAACCTAAACCAAACTCTACACCTTTTATAGATGGAACAGAAAACAATAAATGTGATAGAGTAGATTCAACAGAGTCAAAAAATGGATTCCCAATGCCTACATTAGTTCCCACTACTGCACATTCAACTATCCCACCAACTGAATCTCCTTGATTCTTTGCATCTATAATAGTATCACTCATAACTTTTTTCTTTGATAAATCAAGTAAAGGCAACTCTAAAGTTTGTAAATTTATTAATTGTTGTTTTGAGATATTTACATAATCAAAACTCATATCTTCTACATCTTTAATTCTTTTTATATGTGCTCCTATCTCTATTCCTTTTTGCGATAGAATCTGTTTACATATAGCTCCACAAAATACTAATGGAGCTGTTATCCTCCCTGAAAAATGACCTCCTCCCCTGTAGTCATTAAACCCAGAATATCTTACATACCCTGTATAATCTGCATGTCCTGGTCTCATTAAATTTTTAAGTTCTCCATAATCTTTTGAACGAGTATCACTATTTCTTATTATTGCACATAGTGGAGTTCCTGTAGTTCTCCCATCAAAGTAACCACTTAAAATTTCTGGTATATCACTTTCATTTCTTGAGGTAGAGATAGAATTTTTCCCAGGTGCCCTTCTCTTCATTTCTTTGTCAATCTTATCAAGGTCAAGTTCAATTCCAGAAGGAAGACCATCTATATTTATACCTATGGCATTTCCATGAGATTCTCCAAAAATGGATATTTTTAAATTATTTCCCCATATTCCACTCATCAATTCGCCCTCCTAACATCTCAAAATCTTTAAAAAAATGTGGATAAGATTTAGATACACACTCAAAATCTTTTAATACTATTGGTTTGTCACATCTACAAGAAGCTATTGCAAGTGTCATTGCAATTCTATGGTCTTTATGACTCCATACTTCTACTCCACCATTTAGCTTACTTACTCCATCAATTATTAAACTATCCTCTTTTTCTTCTATATTTGCTCCAAGTTTACTTAACTCGATACTGATTGCGTGAAGTCTATCGCATTCTTTAATTCTAAGCCTTCCAGCATTTATTATTGTAGTTCTTCCTCTACTTAAAGCTGCTACTACAGATAAAACTGGTATTATATCTGGACACTGAGATGCATCTATTAAAGTACTATTTAAGCAATTAACTATGCCTTTTATTTTTTCATCTTCTCTTAAAATATCCATACCCATTCTAGATAGAATATCAATAACTTCACTATCACCTTGAAGAGAATCTTCTTTAAGGTCTAGTATATTAATATCGCCTCCAATAGCATCTGCTGATAAATAAAATGCCCCTTGAGAATAGTCACCTTCAACTTTATAATCTCTAGCTTTATATGTTTGATTTCCTTTTATAATAAACTCTTTATAATTATTATTTACAATCTCTATTCCAAAATCTCTCATAGTTGAAAGAGTTAAATCTAAGTATCCTTTGGATTCTAGCTCAGTTGTAATTACTATTTTTGAATCATTGTCTAATGTAGGTAAAATAAACAATAAACCTGTTATAAACTGAGAGCTTATATTCCCTTTTACTTTAAATTCATCTGGCTTAAGTTTTCCTGATATGACTAAATCCAGTTGATTTTCTTTATAGCTATATTCTATATTTTGTCTATCAAAAATCTCATAATAAGTATCAAGTGGTCTTTTACCAAGATTTCCCCTACCTACAAATCTTTTTATTCCATCAAATGCTAGTGATATAGGTACTAGAAATCTTAAAGTGGAACCTGATTCATTGCAATCTATTGTCAATTTAGATTGATTTAGCTGGTTTTCTTTATTTAAAATTGCTTCTTTAGAAAAAATACCTGTAACTTCTAAAATGTCTTCCTTCTTTTCTATAATAGCTCCAAGTGATGTCATCGCCCTTATAGTAGCTATAATATCATCAGAAAAATCTATATTAGAAATTCTACTTTTTCCATCACTTAAAGATGAACAAATAACAGCCCTATGTGCCATACTTTTTGATGGTGGGATTTTTACATCTCCAGACAATCTACTTGGATATATTTTTAAACTTCCCATCATTTTACCTCCTGAAAAAATTTAGAAGTAGTATTATATATAATACTCTCTCCAATGTTCTTTAAAAGTATTATTTTTAATGTATCACCTAGATTCTTTTTATCAAGAGATATTGCATCTATTATAGACTTGTTATCTCTTAAATCAATTTCATAAGGTAAATCATAATTTATTAAAATTGATTTTATAAGCTCTGATGTACCTATCTTTGTAATTCCTCTTTTTTCACTTTCTAAAGTTATCTTATACATACCTATACCAACAGCTTCTCCATGAGTATAACCAGAAAAATTGTAATATGTCTCAATAGCATGACCTAATGTATGCCCAAAGTTTAGAAGCATTCTATCTCCAAAATCTCTTTCATCAGCTTCAACTACTGTTTTTTTAATAAGGCAACACTTATGTATAATGTATTCTATATGTTGCATTACTTCTTCTCTGTTTTTTAAACTTAAAAGCTTATCGAAAAAAGTTTTGTCTTTTATACATCCATATTTTATAACTTCTGCCATACCATCTCTATAAAATTTTTCTGGAAGTGACAACAATACATTTGGGTCAATAAATACAGCTTTAGGCTGATAAAAACTTCCTACCAAGTTTTTTCCTCTTTCAAGGTCAACTCCAACTTTTCCACCTACAGAACTATCAACTTGTGCTAATAGAGATGTTGGAATTTGAACAAAATTTACACCTCTTAAAAAAGTTGCTGCTACAAATCCACCTAAATCTCCTATTACCCCTCCTCCTAAAGTAATAATCAAATCTTTTCTAGTTAACTTAAAGTCAAGTAGACTATCATATATTTTAGGAAGAGTATTAAATGACTTCGTTTCTTCACCAGCTTTTAATATTATAGCTTTTGTTTCAAAGCCAGATTCATTTAAATTATTTTTTACTTCATTTAAATATAGTTTTGATATATTTTCATCAGTTACAATAAAAATCTTATTTCCAGAATATATTTTTTTTATTTCTTTACCTATATCTTTTAATATATTTTTTTTAATAAATATGTTATAGCTATTCTCTTTTAAATCTACTAATAATTTTTCTTCCACATTTAACCATCCTTTTATAGATTATATTTCTCTTCCAACTGCTAATGCGACAGTTTTTAATTCACTTATTAATTCTTCATATTCATTTGGTTTAATTGATTGTTTACCATCGCAAAGTGCATGTGCTGGGTCATTATGAACTTCTATTATAAGACCATCTGCTCCAACTGCAATTGCTGCTTTAGATAGAGAATCTACCATCCATGATTTCCCTGCTGCATGACTTGGGTCAACTATTACTGGTAAATGACTAAGCTTCTTTACAGCCAAAATTGCACTCAAATCTAAAGTATTTCTAGTATATGTTTCAAAAGTTCTTATACCTCTTTCACAAAGTACTACATTTTCATTTCCTCCAGCCATTATATACTCAGCTGACATTAACCACTCTTCAATTGTAGCAGATAATCCTCTTTTTAAAAGTATTGTTTTATGTGTTTTTCCTAATTCTTTTAATAAATCGAAGTTTTGCATGTTTCTAGCTCCAACTTGAATTACATCTACATTTTCTTCAAATATCTCTATATCTTGTGTTGACATTATTTCTGTAACTATAGGAAGACCTGTTTTTTCTTTTGCTTTCTTTAATAAGTCTAGCCCATCGTATCTTAATCCTTGGAAAGCGTATGGTGATGTTCTTGGTTTGAATGCTCCTCCTCTCAAGAACCCTGCTCCTGATTTTTTTACATCTTCAGCAATAGATACTATTTGTTCTTCTGTTTCAACGGAACAAGGACCAGCTATCATAGCAATTTTTTTTGAACCAATTTCTATCCCATTAACATTTATTATAGAAGGTTCTGGATGAAACTTTCTGTTTGCCTTTTTAAAAGGCTCTACTACATGCATAACTTTTTCAACTATTTTATTTGCTTCGATTCTTTTTGCATCTATTTTACTAGTATCTCCAACTAATCCTAACACAGTTAGTTCTGTCCCATCTATGGGATTAACTTCTACTCCTTCTCTTCCAATGGCTTCTATTAACTTCTTAACTTCACTTTTATCTGCTCCCATTTTTAATACTACTATCATTTTTACTACCTCCCAATATTATAATTTTATATTTAAAATAAAAAAGAGAACTCACTAATGAGTTCTCTAAAATAATCTATTAAGCATTAAATTTTATATGAGTATATAAAATAATCATTTTTATAAAATTTACTTATGCTCAAAATCATTAAAACAAGGCCTCACCAGAAAGGAACTACATGTATTTTTGTAAAAGAAATAGCCAGCGCTAAAATAAAAGCCCCAGAACATAAAGTAATAAAAGCTATAAAGTTTTGCTATTAGTTCTTTTAATATCCCTTTCATAGTATTCTCCTCCATTTTTATAATTTATTATTCTTCTTGTTTAATAATTATAGCAAAGAAAATATAATTGTCAATATTTTCTATAAATATTTTCAATTTAAAATATTTTTTTATTTTCTTAAATTAGCTTCTTAATTGTTGTATTTTTACAAAATCATTTAAAAATCATCTGCTCTTTACAATAGTTTTTTTATTTTAAATATTACAATTCCAACAAAAATTATACATAACATAAAGAGTAAAGTTGCTGGATATCCATAGACCCAATTTAATTCTGGCATATATCTAAAGTTCATTCCATATATACCAGTTATAATTGTAAGTGGTGCAGATATAGCTGTTAGTAAAGTTAATTTTGTAATTAAATGGTTTGTTCTCTCACCTACTCTAGAAGAGTAGATATCTAAGAGTTTATCTGCTAATTCTCGCGTTGATAATGCAAAATTATATAATTTATCAATGCCAAAATCTATACCTTGAAAATTTTCAAGATTATATTTTTTTACATTGGAATACTTCAAATACCTTATATTTTCTTTTACTATTCTGTCACCAATATATAAAAGAGGTCTTGTATTCTTAACTATAGTCCTTGTTAGTCCTCTTACATCACTTATTCTAGATACATGATTTTTATGAATATTATCCATCATCTCATCTTCTATTTGAAGAATTAGCTCTTCAACTTTTTCCAAAGATTCAAAGCCATTTTTTATAACTTCTCTAAAAATCAAATAGTTTATTTTAAATAAGTTTATAACTGGATTTTTTTCAAGTTGAGAATTTTTAAAAATAATACTTTTTACAAATTCAAATAAAAAATGTTGCTCATTTACTACAACCAATATAAAATTATCTGATAAATACATATTTACTTCTTCTATAGCAGCCTCTCCATCCCTTAATTCAAATGTATTTAAACTCAAAAAATCGTAATTATCAAATAAATCAAGTTTTGTTATTTCATCAAATTTAAGACAATCGTTAAAGGTTATCTCATCTATATCTAAGATTTCTTTCAGCAATTTTAAATTTTTTGGAGAACTTAGTATAAGATAAGAATTTTCTGCTGTATAAAATTTTTTACTAAAGTCTTCAATAATTTCTCTTGTATTTAAATTCAGTATATACATACATCTACTCCTAAACTTCTATTTGCTTTTCAAATATTTTCTATAAACATTATTGTAATTATTTTACACTATTTTAATAATTTTTATTTAATATTTATATTAAATTTATTATAAGACAAGTGTTAAATATTTTTATTATTTAATCAAAATATTTAATATGAATTGTCCCTTGTATTTATTTTAAATCATATTTCATATTATTAATACTAAAAAATTATTGATACTAAAAAACTAAAAAATAAAATGTATATGCTAAACTGACGCACATACACTTCATTCTTATTTTAACTAAATTATATAATTATAATATACATTAAATATCCAATCTAATAATCAGTATACATAACATCTATTCATCATTTAATCTATATCCTACACCAACCTCTGTAATTATATACCTTGGGTCAGCAGGTTGCTTTTCTATTTTTCTTCTTAATGTTGCCATAAAAACCCTTAAAGACTTAGTTTCATTTCCAATAATACTACCCCATATTTCTTTTATTATAAAATTATGAGTAAGTACTTTTCCATGATGTTTTGCAAGTAAAGAAAGAATATTATATTCAATCGGTGTCAAATGGACTTCATTATCGTCAACTATAACTCTTCTTTTATCAAAATCAATCAATAATTTATCTACTTCAAAAGTAGATTTAACTTCTTCTTTTTGGTGTAATTCCATCTGTGAATGTCTAAATGCCACTCTAACTCTAGCCAATAATTCTACTATCGAAAATGGTTTTGTTAAATAATCGTCCGCTCCTGCGTCAAATACTTCTACCTTTTCTCTATCCTGCTCTCTTGCAGAAACTACAATTATTGGTATCTTTGAAAATTGTCTAATAGCTTTTATTACCTCTATTCCATCCATATCTTCTAGCCCTAAATCTAAGAGAACAACATCTGGAGAATATGAAACAGCAATCGATATTCCTTCTTTACCAGTTATAGCTTCTTTGACATCATAATCTTGTGTCAAAAGAGCAGTAGATATAAATTTTCTTATTGTCTTATCATCCTCTACTAATAATATAAGTTTTTTACTCATTTCTTCCTCCAAAAATAAATTTCAAAATTTAATACTATTCATTTTCCTTAGGCAAACTAAACTTAAAAGTTGAACCTTTATCTCTATTATTTTCCACCATAATTTCACCTTTGTGAGCTTGAATTATTGACTTACAAATCGATAACCCAAGTCCAACACCTTTTCTAGAATCCTTAGAGCCTTCTTCTCCTGTAAAAAATCTATCAAAAACATGTTTTTTCAATTCTTTTGATATACCAGGACCATTATCAGATACTTCAAACCAAACATAATCTTCTTCTTCATATACATTTATATTTATCTTACAATCTTCTTTTGAATATTTTAAAGAGTTATCTATTAAATTAATTAAAACTTGCTCTATCAATTTTGCATCCATAGGAACAAATAGTATCTGCTCTGGTATACTAATATCTATAATTGCATTCTCAATTCTTTTTTTTATTTTTTGCAATGCTTCTGAAATAACCTCTTCAACAAGTTCAGAGTGTTTTTTTACTTCTAATTTTCCTTCATCTATTTTAGTCATACTAAGTAAATTTTCAACAAGCCTTATTAACCATTGAGTATCTTCATACACACCACTAAGCAATTCATCTATTATATCTTGACCTATAGTACCCTTATTTTTTATAATCGTACTTACTGCTCCAGATATTCCTGCTAATGGAGTTCTAAGGTCATGAGAAACTGCTCTTAGAAGATTACTTCTTAACCTTTCTCTCTCTATTTCAAGATTGGTATTTTCTTTTGCTTCTGACAAGATTTCTCTATCAAGAGCTATTGCCATTTGAGCTATTATTGTTTCAATTAAATTTATGTCTTCTGCATCTAACTTTGAATCAACACATGATACTCCAACAACTCCCAAAGTTAAATTCATACCTACAATTGGTATATAATACCCCTTTGAGCCTGGAAGCGTATCTGTATCACTACCTGCCACGGTTGAATTGGATAAAACCCAACTTGCAACAGCTTTTTCATCATCACTATCTAAATCATTTTTATCTTTATTAGAAGTATTTTTTTTATATAACTTTGATTTTTTATACTTATCTACACTTAAATAACAAACTATATCTCTACTTAGGCTAAGAGACAAAAGTTCTATCCCCTTATTTACTATATCATCTTTATTTGATAACCTTAAAAAGCCCTTTATTATTTGATATATCATTTTTGTATTTTCTTCTCTCTTAGCAGCTGTTTCTGCTTCATGTTGTACCTTAGATGTAAGTGTACTAGTTATTATACCAACTATTGAAAATACAACTAATGTAACTATATAATTTGAATTAGCTATTGATAATGTGTATATTGGTGCTGTAAAAAAATAATTTAGTAATATTATATTTAATACAGAGCTTATTATACCTGTACTATATCCCTTAGTCCACATTGAAACTAAGACTACTCCTAACATATATATTAACAGTATATTTTCTCTTATAAATCCCAGACTTTGCACTACATATGCTAAGATACTTACCATTAGGGTAACAATCATAAGTTTGATAAAATCAATCTTACTAATTTTAAATTTTGATTTTATTGATAGTTTATCTTTTCTAGGCTTATATTTAACTTCTGAAGAAAATTTATAAGGGATTATATGTATATCTATATAATCCACTTCGTCAATTAATTTGTCAACTATATCTTTTTTAAATTTTTTATTAAACTTTTTATTATTTGAATGATTTCTACCTATTACAATTTTTGTTACATTTCTAAGCTTTGCAATCCTAAGTATCTGTTCAATTACATCTTCACCATGTAAAACAATTATTTCACCACCTAATTTCTTGGCAAGTTTTAAATTGTTTTGTAATTGTTTTTGCTTTTGTAGAGATAACCTTGCCGTGTTTGGAGTTTCAACATATAAAGCTATCCATTTTGCAAATGTGCTGTCTGACATTCTAGATGCAGTTCTAATAACTTTTGCAGAAGATGGAGATGGGCTTATACATGCAAGTAACGTATCTGATGTAGGTATTACGCTTACATCACCTTTTGACAGTCTAGTCATCTGCACTTCTTTATTTACTCTTTCTGCTGTCTTTCTAAGGGCAATCTCTCTAAGTGCAACTAAGTTGTCTTTTATAAAAAAATTATCTTTTGCTCTAATTGCTTGTTCTTTCTTATATATCTTACCCTCATTGAATCTTTCAAGGAGAACATCAGGTTCAACATCTATAAGTTCCAATTGTGTATTTGTATCTAAGAACTTATCTGGTATAGTTTCTTTAACTGATACATTTGTAATTATTTCAACAATGTCATTTAGACTTTCTAAGTGTTGAACATTTACAGTAGTATATACATTTATACCTGCTAACAATAATTCTTCTATATCCTGCCATCTTTTTGTGTGCCTTAACCCAGTAACATTAGAATGAGCAAACTCATCTACCAATATAACTTCTGGCTTTCTTACCAAAGCAGCATCTAAATCAAATTCTTTTAGTTTTATAGATTTATATTCCATCTCCTTCACAGGAAGAATTTCTAATCCCTCAAGTAAAGCTAATGTCTCTGGTCTTGTGTGCGGTTCAATATATCCAACTACTACATCTACACCTACTTTTTTCAAGTTTTGTGCAGATTCCAACATAGAATAAGTCTTTCCTACTCCTGCTGCATAACCAAAAAATATTTTTAATTGACCTCTATTCAATTTATTTTCTTCATTTTTAATTTTTTCTAACAGTATATCAGGATTTGGTCTGTCCATTAAACAACCTCCTTACACCTTTCATTATTATTATATTATCAATTTTGGTATAAAATTGTAGTTAAAATGTATTTTTAATGATTAAGATTATATAAAGATTTAAATATGTACTATTAACTAAACAATAAAAATACTTAATAAATACAAGTAGCAAATAACTTTAGGGGTTTCATATACATGATTCGGATTTTATACATAAAAAATAAAGCAAAACACTTCAAATGAATGGTATGTGTTTTGCTTTATTTACCGTTTTATTTTAATATGTTTAGTTTTAATTACTAATAAAGCTCAAAAGAATGTCTCCATTATTTGTATAAGTTGTAAGTTTCTTTGAACCATTATGTTTATCATTAGGCAAATTACTTTTTCCCTTTTTTATATAGTTTGATATAAAAAAATCATCATAAGAACCCGTTAGTGTTCCACCTATATTACCATTTTTCGTTTCAAGTTCTATAGAGTTTCTTGCATCAAGCTCTTTTAATTCAATATTTCCATTGTTAACCTTTATATCTACTGAACTTAAAAATGATAATTGTGATATTTCTATATCTCCATTAGATGTTTTTAGGTTTAGATTTTCTAAAGATTCATTGGGTATCCACATTTTTATTGTGCTGTTTTCTATTGAAGTTTTTCCACCTATATAATCACTCCAGTCCTTATTAGTGATATATTTAATTGACAATCTATTTTTTTCAGATAAATCAATCATATAATATTCTTTTTCACTCTCATAATAAGAAATATGAATTTGTTTATCTGAGGATGGAAAAACCTCAATTTTTCTATCTTTTACGTCAACTTCTATATTATCTATATCTAATATAGAGTATCGCTTTTTCTTATAAATAGTATCTATAGAGGAAGAACATCCCACTAAAATACTTGATAATACAATTAACATCCCTAATATACTAAATAATTTTTTCAAGTTTTTTTTCATTTATAATCCCCTCATTAAATAGCTTTCTTCTTTAATACAATCAGCCAAAAATATGCTAATAGAAAACTAAATAATGAACAAATTCCAATATGTAACAATGGATTGCTATTGAACATAATAAGCTTAAAAAAGTCTGCTAATATACTACGTAAAGGTTGTATAGGAATAAATATACATATGATAGCTATAAGAGCAATATCTGTTAGCCATCCATACCAATAAGCTTGCATGGACAATAATAAATGTAAAAATATAGACACTAACAATAGGAAGATAAATTGCTGAAAAAAAGCAATAAATGGCCCATTTTGCCACCAACCACATAGTTCTAATAAATTTATTACCGTTTGAGTTTGATTAATAGGGTCTATTACAAGGTGGATGAAAGTATTTATCAAAGATACCAATAAAGCAGTAATAATATATGTTATAAAACTTCCACAAAAGTAATATTTTTTAGTTGCATTTAAATATATCAGCTTGCTGAAATTAAAATATACAGTAAAAAATGGAATTATTAATATATAAAGATAAGTATAATTTCCACGGCTTATGGCTATTTTTGCATCACTAGAGGTACTGGATAATAAGACTACTAAAATTGTAATAATAAATCCAACAAAACTACTTGCAAAATTACGTTTTACAATTGTTAAAACTGGTTTCATATTAAATTACCCCCTTTCTTCCAACCATATGAATAAAAAAATCTTGGAGAGACATTTTTTCTATATTAAGACTATTAGAATTAATAGATACATCAAAAATATGTCTTGTCAAAAAACCTCCAACGTGTTCATATCCAATTATATTTAAATCTTTAGTAACTTCTTCTACTTCTTGTTTTGGTCCACTCACGCTATATGCTTTATCCTTAATAGCTTGTAATGTATCAAAAAAACATAATGAGCCCTTATCAATAATAATCAACTTTTGCATAACTTTTGCAATTTCATCTATTATATGAGTAGAAACAATGATAATTCTTGGTTTCCGAGAAAAACTTTCTGTTAATAAAGAGTAAAATTCTGTACGCATAATTGCATCAAAACCAAGCACTGGTTCATCTAAAAGAATTACTGGTTTATTACTTGAAAGGCAAATAATAGTAGAAACCATAGTTTTCATTCCCAATGAAAGCTTATTGAATTTTTTACTTCCATCCAATTCAAATCGTTCCATCATTTCAATTGCAAATTGATTGTCAAAAGAAGGATTTAATTCTCCTGCGATTTGGATAAGTTTTTTTACAGGAAGATTAAAATGTTTTGCAAAGTTGTCAATATAACTGACACTAGTATCCATTGTTGCAGTACTAATAAAACCTCTATTCACATAAATACTTCCACTAGAAATATTCTGATAACCTGCAATAGATTTTAAAAGTGTGGTTTTTCCAGCACCATTTCTTCCCAGCAAACAATATATTCCATTTGCTTGAATTTTACATGTAAAATCTCTTAAAACAACTGTTTCTTTGTATTTCTTCGTTACTTTTTTTAATTCTATCATAACTTGTTATCCTCTCTAATCTTTATTTTTTATACCATTGTGACTTATGTCAACAGATGATATAATGTATTATAAACTTTTGTGTTGCAAAAATGTCAAGAGGTGAATGAATGAAAAATTACTTTTCGATTAAGCAAGCTGCAGAAATTGTAGGTATGACTAGTGAAACACTACGTCACTATGACCGTATTGGTATTGTAAAACCTTGTTACAGAGATGAATCATCTGGTTATAGATACTATTCTGAACAAGAACTTGTAAAATTACAAACTATAGAATTACTTAAAGCAATGGATTTTACATTAAAAGAAATTGGAGATATATTACAACTTGATAACCTACATAAAGTTATTGAAGCTCTAAAACAAGCTGAAGAAAATGCAAATAAGAAAATAGCTTATCTCCAATATGCAAAAGAAAAAATTAAACGTGCTTACACAGATTATGAAAACAAGCTAAATAATATTGACACTAAAAAAGATGATTTTTTTGTAATGCATATTCCCAAAAGAGTTATTCTTGTTTCCAATAGCATGGAACATGCATCATTAAAAAATTTATGGAACTATCATGAACATTTCTATAAGCAACTTGATACATCATTAGAATCACAATTCTTATTTGAGGATATGGCAGGTATTATTACAACTCCAGAGAAATCTAGGTTATTTGCTATTTGTTTAAAGTATCCCTCTATAGAAGAATTAACTATATTACCAGAAGGGAATTACTTATGTGCAAACTGTACAGAAGAAAATAAAGATACAGTCTTAAGAGAATTGCTACATAAGCTAAAAATAGAATCGAATATATATCCAAATGTAATTGTACACATAATATCTGTAACTGGAATTTTACAATGGAATTATCAGATACAGATATTGCTAAATTAAAATAACTTATTCAAACCTTGTAAAATATATAATAAGAACTAATTATATTAAATAAGATTTTTCCATATAAAAAAGTGGTATAACATTTATAAGTGCTATACCACTTTTTAGTAAATCTAAAAGGATTTTATCCTAATCATTAAATAATTATTTTATTGTAAATTAAGTATTTCCATAAACTCATCACCTGTAATAGTTTCTTTTTCTAATAAATATTCAGCAAGTTCATGAAGTTTTTCAATATTATTTTCTAAAATTTCAGTTGCATTTTTGTGGCAAGTTTTTATTATTCTAAATACTTCTTCATCAATTTTAGCAGCAGTGTCTGAAGAACAAGCAAGAGAAGTATCTCCTCCTAGATATTGATTACTCACTGTCTCAAGAGCAACCATATCAAATTCTTCACTCATACCAAGACGAGTAACCATAGCTCTTGCAATTTTAGTAGCTTGCTCTATATCATTTGAAGCACCTGATGTACAACTATTAAAAATAATCTCTTCAGCCGCACGACCGCCTGTAAAGGTAGTTATCTTATCGATTGCTTCTTCTTTAGACATAAGCACACTCTCATCTTCTGCAACTTGCATAGTATAACCCAATGCACCTGAAGTTCTAGGTATTATAGTAATCTTATGGACAGGAGCAGAATGTTTTTGCATAGCAGCGACAAGTGCATGACCTATTTCATGGTATGCTATAATTTTCTTTTCCTTGTCTGAAATCACAGCTCCTTTACGCTGATATCCAGCGATTACAGTTTCGACAGATTCATCAAAATCCTGTTGTTCAACTATATCTCTACCAGACTTAACAGCTAAAAGCGCTGCTTCATTAACAATATTTGCAAGTTCTGCACCTGATGCACCTGATGTAGACCTAGCAACTGCATTATAATCTATATCTGAGCTTACATTTACATTTTGAGCATGTACCTTTAATATAGCTTCACGTCCTCCAAGGTCTGGAAGTTCAACTGGTATACGTCTATCAAATCTTCCTGGACGAAGTAATGCTTTATCAAGGCTATCAGGTCTATTTGTAGCAGCAAGTATTACTACACCTATTCCACCATCAAAGCCATCCATTTCACTTAATAATTGATTTAAAGTTTGCTCACGTTCATCATTTCCACCTAAACCACTTCCATTATCACGCTTTTTACCAATAGTATCAATCTCATCTATAAAGACTATACATGGAGCTTTTTCTTTTGCTTGTTTAAATAAATCACGTATTCTAGATGCTCCCATTCCTACAAACATCTCAACAAACTCAGAACCAGATATTGAGAAAAATGGAACATTTGCTTCTCCTGCTACAGCTTTTGCAAGGAGCGTTTTTCCTGTTCCTGGAGGTCCCACTAAAAGTGCACCTTTAGGCATTTGTGCTCCTATCTTTTTGTATTTTTCTGGATTGTGTAAGAAATCTACTATTTCACTTAAAGCTTCTTTTGCCTCATCTTGACCAGCAACATCATCAAATCTTTTTCCACTTTGAGCAGATACGTACATTTTGGCATTGCTCTTTCCAAATTGCATACTGTTGCCACCCATTCGCTTTTGCATTGATTTCATCATTAAATTACCAAATAGCATAAGAATACCTATAGGTATTATCCATGTAACTAAAATGCTTAAAAGTGGTGAGTTTTCCTTAGGAATAACCTTATTAAACTCCACTTTTGCATTTTTTAACCTATCTACCAATTCTGGGTCATCCATTCTACCAGTTATGTATATATTCTTATCCTTACTACTAGATGGACTTATTGCTATTCTATTATTTTCTATCTCAACAGATTTGACCTTTCCTGTATCTAACATTGTAAGAAACTTTCCATAGTCAATCTCAACCATTTTTTTATCCATTAGACTTGGAAATATTAAAGCATTTAAAAACATTACTACTATTATTATAATTGTATAATAATAGAGCCCAGACCTTTTTTGTGGTTTATGTTCATCCATAATTTTATTCTCCTTTAAATTATTTTTTATGTTATTTGCAATCAATGTAAGTTAAAAGCTTATTTAACTTCTCTAGACCTTCTATTATATCTTCCATATCCTGCAATTTTTCACTAGTCATATTTTCAAAATAATCATCAAAGATACTGCTTGAAATACTCTCTTGTATATCTAATGATTTATTTGTAACTTTTACTTTTACAATTCGTTGGTCTTCCATATCTCTTATACGATTTAAAAAACCATTTTTTTCAAGTCTCTGACATATTACTGATACATTACTGTTTGTCATATTTAAATTTTTTCCTAAATCACTTATTTTTTTCTCTCCATGTTCACATAGTTCTGACAAAATCAAAGCTTGTACTGCTGTAATACCAAGCGGTTGATAAAACTGGCTCAATAAAGTTGCAAACTTTATATTTATATCTCTAGTCAATTCTAATAACTCTTTCTTAAAACTTATCTCATCCATACAAACTCTCCCTACGAAAATGCTTTATTTTACAGAATATTAACCTTAGATTTAAGTGTATCTCACAAGCAAATACTTAATACTATAATATTTAATGTATTAAATATTATAGTATTAAGTATTTGTTGTCAATTACAATATTGTAACTTCAGTTATAAATCTCTTTTCTTATTATTATCTAATTTGATATAATATATTTTTAATAAAATTTAATGAAAAATCGATGTATATATTTTACACCGATTTCCCACTTTTTAATCCCATTACAACTAATTATCTCAAATATAGTATGACTAAAAATCAAAATATAATAATAAATAGTTCAAAAATTTAATTCTTTATTATCATATCATGTACAAAATCAAAACTACCTTTATCGGCACCTAAGGTTGTTTCCATAATATAAACAAAAGCCTCTGTTTTTTGTGACATTTCATCTTTATTCCAATTGAACATTGACTCATCAAATATACACTCAGAAGAAGCAATCAAAAACTCTATTGTTTCTTTTGGATACTTTGTATTGAATACTCCTTCTCTTACTCCTTGTTCTACTACCTCTGCTAAGATTGGTGTAAAGTTTAGAATAGTTTT
Source organism: Clostridioides difficile (assembly GCA_012955965.1). GTDB lineage: Bacteria > Bacillota > Clostridia > Peptostreptococcales > Peptostreptococcaceae > Clostridioides > Clostridioides difficile_G. The sequence continues at coordinate 29,545 of JABBZI010000006.1, read as the reverse complement.
AACTATTGTCTTTTGGTGCATTTCTGCATTGTTTGGTAAATGAAATTGTTCAATTACTTTTTCTTTATTATTTCCAACACTAGGTCTTTGAGACATCAATATCTGAAAGAATTTTTCAAGTACTGGAATTTCTGGATTTAAAGCAATTTTCTTTGCCATATTTATATCATTATCTATAATTCTAGTTATAATTGCATCCATTACTTCTTCTTTTGATTTAAAGTAGTAATAAAAAGTCCCCTTTGCAATTCCAATTTCATTTAAAATATCATTTATAGTAGCTTTTGAATATCCTTTAGTACAAAAAAGCATTTCAGCTGTATCTAATATTTCAGCTTTACGTTCTTCAGGGTCTTTTACGATTCTCATATGTTTTCTCCTTCCAATAGACCGCCAGTCGGTTTAGTTTTATTATATAAAACTACTCTTATAATGTCAAATTTTTTTTAAAATAATAAGGTATAAAGAATCATTAAGATTATCTTTATACCTATAGTTTTCTATATCTTATTTAATTAGTTTTTATATACTATCCCAAATTTATTGTAGTAGATAGTTTTTTATCCAATTTCTAAACAATAACTCAGAATGTTTCTTCCATTTAACAGTTGGCTCTTGTGAAGGGTCATTATTTGTATAATAATTTTGAGGTATTGATATTTCATCTCCCTTATTTACATCTCTCTTATATTCCTTATCAAGAGTGTACTTATCATATTCACTATGACCCATTACAAATACATCTCTTGAATTTGTAATTATATAAGGACCAGCTTCTTTAGAATGACTTACAACATTCAATTCTTTATTATTTTTTAAAGCTTCAGTATTTACAGTAGTATGTCTTGAATGTGGAGCAAAAAATTCTTCTTCAAAACCATCTACTATTTTACTATTTTTATCTACTTTATGCTTAAATACTCCAAAACATTTTTGACTTAGTGGAAGTTTTTTTACATTGTAGTATTTGTAAAGACTTGCTTGAGCCGCCCAACATATATATAATGTAGATTTAGTTTTTCTTTTAGAATAATCCATTATTTCTTCTAGTTCATTCCAATAATCAACTTCTTCAAACTCCATTTGTTCAACTGGAGCTCCTGTTATTATAAAACCATCAAAATGCTCTTCTTTGGCTTCATCAAATGTTTTATAAAAATTCTTAACATATTCATTGCATACTCTTTTGCTTTCTCTTGTTGAGATTTTAATAAATTCTACAGATACATTGAATCCTGTTTTATCTATTCTTCTAAGTAAATCTAATTCTGTATCCATCTTTATAGGCATTAGATTCAATATAGCTATCTTTGTATCTATATTCTCTTCATATTTTAATTCTTTATTAAAATCTTCTTTGTAAACTACATCTATTCCTTCATCCAATAATTTATTAATAACAGGTAATCCCTTTGGTAGTATTAAAGCCATCTCTTCTCACTTCTCTTTCTCTTAGACTATTAGAAATTTAAAGCTTGATTTAAATCAGCTATCAAATCCTCTACATTTTCTATTCCAACGGACAATCTTATTAGTGAAGGTAATACTCCAGACGCAATTAATTGTTCTTCTGTCAATTGTCTATGAGTAGTTGAAGCTGGATGTATAACGCATGTTCTTACATCTGAAACATGTGTAACTAAAGATGCTATCTGTAGTTTCTCAACAAATTTTTTGGCATTTTCTAATCCACCTCTTACTCCAAATGATAAAACTCCACTACATCCTTTTGATAGATACTTTTTAGCATTCTCATAATACTTATTATCTTCAAGTCCTGGATAGTTAATCCAATCTACATTTTCATGTTTTTCTAAAAACTTAGCTATTTTAAGAGCATTTTCACTATGTCTCTCCATTCTAAGGTGAAGTGTTTCAACATTTAAATTAGTAAGGTATGCATTAAATGGGCTTAAACAGTTCCCATAATCTCTAAGTAGTTGAACACGTGCCTTAGTTGCATATGCAGCATTTCCAAACTTTTGAGTATAGCTTATTCCATGATATGTTGGGTCTGGTTCAACTAACTCTGGAAATTTTCCATTATCCCAATTAAAGTTTCCACCATCTACTATAATCCCCCCAACACTTGAAGCATGCCCATCTAGATATTTTGTAGTAGAATGAGTAACTATGTTTGCACCATATTTTAGAGGATTACAAAGCACTGGAGATGCTAGTGAATTATCTACTATAAATGGAACATCCACTCTCTTAGCCACATTTGATATTTTTTCAAAATCTATAACTTCAAGAGTTGGGTTTGCAAGTGTTTCTGCAAACACAACTTTGGTATTTTCATTTGCAAGTTTTACTATTTCATCTTCACTTGAATCTAAGTCAAAGGATATTAAATCTATTCCAAATTTTTTAAGACTAGACCCTAATAAATTGAATGTTCCTCCATATACTTTTGAAGAACAAAGTATACTATCTCCTGATTTACATACATTTAAAACAGCTAACATATTTGCAGATTGACCTGATGACACAGCTACAGAAGATACTCCCCCTTCTAACAGACTTATTTTTTCTTCAAAAGCTTGAACAGTTGGATTACTTATTCTTGAATACATATGTCCATCAACTTTCAAATCAAATAGGTCAGCAAGTTCATCTATGCTACTATATTTAAAAGTTGTACTTTGATATAAAGGTAATACTCTTGGCTCTCCATTTCCTGGTTTATAGTTTCCTTGCACACATATTGTTTCTTTATTATACATTTTTGTATCCCCCTTAGATTTTAGTAAAAAATTAAACTATTTATCAGATGAGATTTAAAATAAATAAAGCCTGAGTATATAACTCAGGCTCTGTATAAGCTTAATTATACTCATCTCTCAGCTTTCGCCGCAGGATTTAGCACCAATGTATATAAATATACTGGTTGCCGGGTTTCATAGGGCCAGTCCCTCCACCTCTCTGGATAAGATTTATTTAATTTTTCTATGTTTTATATCTTATATATTTTTCCTAATTTTGTCAACTATTTTTTTGAAATTTTTCTTTTAATAACTTTTCCAACCTCTACTTGAACTACAGACATTGTGGCTAGAATGATTGTTATAAGCCATTCTGAGCCATTTAAAATAGTTAAACTGAACGCATTTCTAAAAACAGGTACAAATAGTATTACTGCTATTAGTAATGCAGAAGTTAAAAATGAAATTAAAAGAAATGGGTTCTTACCATTATTTTTGTTAAACATGGAATCTGTATTTGAACGCTGGCTAAATGCTCTCAACATTTGTGAAAATGCTAATACACAAAATGCCATTGTTTGACCTACAACATGATTTTCTATATTAAGACCAATTTTATATGCTAAAATAGTCATTATTGCCACAAATATACCTTGAGTAACTACTCTTTGTATAAGATTTTTTTCAAATAAGGTAGCTGATTTTACTGGCTGATGCTTCATTATATTTCTACTTGGTGGGTCAACTCCAAGTGCAAGAGCTGGAAGTGTAGCAGTTGCAAGGTTTACCCACAAAATATGAACTGCAAGAAGTGGAGTATCCCAATTTAATAATATTGCAACAAACAACGTAAGTATCTCTGCTATATTACCAACAAGTAAGAATTGTATAACTTTCTGTATATTTCTATATACACGTCTACCTTCTTTTATTGCATAAGCAATTGTTGTAAAGCTATCATCCATTAAAATCATATCAGAAGAATCTTTTGCAACATCTGTACCACTTATACCCATAGCTATACCAATATCAGCAGATTTTAAAGCAGGAGAATCATTTACACCATCTCCAGTCATTGCTGGTACTTCTCCAATTCTTTTTAGAGACTGTATAATTCTAAGTTTATCAAATGGGGACACACGAGCAAATACTGTAGCATTTCTAACAGCTTTATCTAGTTCATCATCACTTAAATTATCAAGTTCATCACCAGATATAACAGTATTTCCTTCATTCCATATTCCTAATTCATGAGCTATTGTTGTGGCAGTAACTTTATGGTCACCTGTTATCATTATAGTTCTTATACCTGCTTCTTTACAAGTATTTACTGCATCAATTACCTCAGTTCTTGGAGGGTCAATCATACCAACCATACCTATAAATGTCAAATCATATTCTACGTTTTCATTATCCTCTTTTGGTATAGATGAAATCTCACGCTTCGCAAAACCAAGTACACGCAATGCATCTTTAGACATCGTAAGACATAATTCGTGTATATTCTTTTTATCCAATTCAGTAATATTTCTTTCACCTTTTGATGTTAATATTTTAGTACATAAGTCAAGAATTTCATCTACTGCACCTTTAGTATAAGCAGTAATCTTTCCATCTATATTATGAACAGTTGTCATACATTTTCTATCAGAATCAAAAGGCTGTTCAAATACACGTGGATATTCTTCTTCAAGAGCTTCTTGATCTATTCCAAATTTGTTAGCCATAAAAATTAATGCACCCTCTGTTGGGTCACCTAATATTTCATCTGTTTTATCTGGATTAATACATGCATCATTACAAAGTGCACCAGCATAAACAATCTCTTTATATACTAGTGGATGTTTTTCAGACGCAGTATCTATTGATGTAACTTTACCAGATTCAAAATCTCCATTTACAGCAATATGTGTAACCGTCATTTTATTTAAAGTTAATGTACCAGTTTTATCACAACATATTACTGTGGCTCCTCCTAGTGTTTCAACAGCTGGTAATTTTCTAATTAAAGCATTTCTTTTAGCCATACGTTGTACGCCTAAAGCCATTACAATAGTAGCTGTTGCAGGTAATCCCTCTGGAATAATTGATATGGCAAGGGAAATTGCAATCATAAACATTGGTAAGAGAGGTCTCTGATAAAATGCACCTATTGCAAATATAACAACGCATACAATAATACCTATGACACTTAAGGTCTTTCCAACAGTATTAAGTTTACGTTTTATAGGAGTATCAAAATCATCTTGTGAATCTAAAAGATGTGCTATGTTACCCACTTCTGTATCCATACCAGTTGCAACTACAACACCTACACCTCTACCATATGTGACGATTGAGGATGTATAAGCCATATTGCTACGGTCTCCTAATACACATTCTTCAGATAAGATTGTATCTGAATCTTTTTCTGATGGAACAGATTCTCCTGTTAATGAAGCTTCTTGAATTTTTAAACTCGACGTTTCTATCAAACGAAGGTCTGCTGGGACCATCGCTCCATCTTCTAAAAAAACAATGTCTCCTACTACAAGATTACTTGCTGGAATAACACTTTCTTCACCCTCACGCATAACACGAGCTATAGGTGAATTCATATTTTTTAATGCTTCTAATGATGATTCGGCTTTTTTCTCTTGAACGATTCCAATAACTGCATTCACTGTTACAATTATTAGTATTACAAAAGCTTCTGTAAATTCACCAAATATCAAAGACAATATGGCAGCTCCTATTAGTATTAAAACCATAGCATCTGTAATTTGACTCCAAAGCATTTGTAAAGTTGTTCTAGGTGGTTTTTTTCTCAGTTCATTTAAACCATTCTCTTTAATCCGTTTTTCCGCCTCGGTATCGGTGAGCCCCTCTTCTGATGAATCTAGACTTTCTAAAATCTCATGTGTTGCTCTTGAATGCCAAGGCATCTGTTTGTGATTTTCCATTTTGGAAGACCACTCCTTTCTTTTTTTGATTTAAGAATAATTATATTTTAAAATCAAGTTCAATTCAATACACAATAAGTATATTTTACCTAAATTTAACAATAGCACTCAATATTTAAATACATTTACTCTTTTAAAAATATGTATTCACTATTATCAGATAAATTTTCTTGATACTTATATCCTCCTAAATTAAATTTCTTGAGTTCCTCAGTATCTCTTACTCTATTTTTTATAATATATTTCACCATCATTCCTCTAGCTTTCTTTGCTTGTGTAGATTCAACTTTTAATTTACCATTTTTACTTACTTTAAAAGTACATGTAATATATGTATCACTATCTTTAATAAATTTTTCTATGGATTTACTATATTCGTTTGATGTCAGATTAACAATAGCCCTTTTTTCTTTGATTAATTCTTTATATATGCTATTTCCCCAATATTCATATAAATTCTTAAATTCATGTATCTGTAATTTTGTCTGCATTTCTAATCTATACTCATATATGCTATCATACGGTTTTATAACCCCATACAATCCACTTATGATTCGAATACAACTGTCTGCGAACTCTTCATCTTGCTTTGTAAAACTATTCGCTTCTATGTTTTTATATTGCATTCCATCATAAGTTAAGATTGCAGGACTTCCAAATCTATCAAACTTAATATTCTCAAATCTATTTTTATTTAATATGGCTAATTTTTCATTGATTTTCATCTTATTTTTGAAATCTTCTATGCTAAATGTTTTTATATTTTTCGCTATTTCCCTTGCATTATCTATAAAACAAGGCAAACTTAACTCTCTATCAAATGTTTCTATATGCTTCATATTTTTAGCTGGTGATAACATTATAATCATAAATTTCTATTACTCCTGTTTTTCCAAATATTCAAGAATCTCTTGTGCATTTGTATCTGGCTTTGCTTTTTCAAAGACCTTTTCAATAATTCCATTTTCATCTATGACATATGTTGCTCGCACAACTCCCAATGCAGTTTTTCCATACATTTTTTTCTCTTTCCATACATCAAAGGCTTTAATAGCAACTAAATCTGGGTCAGAAAGTAAAATAAATGGAAGTTCATGTTTTTCTGCAAATTTTTGATGTGATTTTATGCTATCCTTACTTATACCAATAACTTGTATGTCATCCTTTTTAAATCCATCATACGCGTTTCTAAAAGCACAAGCTTGACGTGTACAACCTGGTGTATTATCTTTAGGATAAAAATATACTACTACTTTTTTTCCTTTAAAATCCGATAGACTTACTTTGTTTCCAACTTTATCTTCTAATGTAAATTCTGGTGCTTTTGTTCCTATACTCAACATATATATCTCTCCTTTTGTTTTTATTGATAAATTTATATTATGTATATATTATTACCCTATATATCTGTTCATAAATAAAATATTTTATTTTTTTATGTATAAAAATTCATCGATATATAATTTTTATATATTGATATGCTAAAAATGAATAAAAATAGTTTAATTATAGTATCCAAACTTAAAATCTGTTTAAATAATATACTAATTAAAATTGACAGTATTTAATATATATTAAATACTGTCAATTTATTGTTATTTTTATAATATTATAATTTATATAAATTTAAATTCTTCAACATCAAACAAACCTAAATCAGTAAGCCTTATTTGCGGAACAACAGGAAGTGCCATAAAAGAAAGTGTAATAAAAGGGTCTACATACTTTGGAACTCCCATATTTCTTGCTATCTCCAACATATTGTCAGTTATTTTTTGTACTTCTTCAGCTTGAAGAGTACTAATTAATCCAGCAACTTGGAGACTTAGATGTTTAATAATTTTTCCATTTGATACAATTACATAGCCACCTTGAATCTCTTTTAAATAATTTATTGCAACTATTATGTCATTATCATTATCCCCTGCAACTATTATATTATGAGAATCATGAGCTACAGTGGTGGCTATTGCTCCATTTTTTATTCCAAATCCTTTTAGTGGTGCAATTGATATATTTCCTGTCATCCTATGTCTCTCAATAACACAGAGCTTTGAATACTCTTTATTTGGAACAAAATATCCATCTACATTTGGTATGGATTCATATAATTTATTTGTTAAAATTTGATAAGGTACAATTTCCATTACATAATCTTTTACACCAGATTTTAACTGTATTTTCTCTTTACTAATCTCTTTAAATTTAACTGTATTGAGTAACTCTTTGTCTTTAATCTCATAATTGTAATTAGAGAATATTTCTTTAGTTACTAACTTGCCATCTTTATATACACTCTCCACTTCCATTTTATTTAAATCATTCAACACAACAATATCAGCCTTATAGCCAGCTCCTATTGCTCCAATCTTCTTTAGCCCATATACTTTCGCTGAATTATATGTTGCAATCTTTATAGCTTTGATAGGTTCCATACCTAAATCAATTGCACACTTTATATTCCATCTTATATGGCCTTGTTTTTCTATATCATCTAAATGCTTATCATCTGTGCAAAACATAAATTCCTCAATTGGCAAGTTATGCTTTAACAAGCCATTTACTATAGATTTCAAGTTCTTCGCTGCACTACCTTCTCTTATTAAAATCTTCAAACCTGCTCTCAATTTTTCACATACCTCATCAAAAGTTATGCATTCATGGTCATTTTCTATTCCAGCGCACACGTATGTCTGAAGTGATTTTCCACTTATATTTGGAGCATGTCCATCTACAATTTTGTTTTTAAAAAATTCTAATTTATCTAATATTTCCTTTTCAGAATCTATAACATCATTAAAGCACATTACCTCCCCTAATCCTAAAATCCTAGGATTATGTATATACTTCTCCATGTCTTTTACACAAAATTTACCAATTCCATTAGTTTCAAATCTTGTCGCAGGTACAGATGAAGGCATCATGATATATACATTAAGTGGTATATCTTTTGTCGATTCTAATAAAAAATCTATCGCATTTGCACCCTTTACATTAACCAATTCATGTGGGTCAGCTATGATAGTTGTCGTACCTGATTTCAATAATTTTTTTGATAATTCAATTGGCATTACCATTGTAGATTCAATATGCATATGTGCATCAATAAAGCCAGGTGATATATACTTACCACTACAATCAATTTCTACATCACCATTGTAATCTCCAATACCAACAATAGTATCTTCCACTATTGCTACATCTCCTACTATTAATTCTTCTGTAAATACATTTATGATTGTTCCATTTTTAAGTACAATGTCAGCTTTATTTCTTCCACTTGCTACATCACACTTTTTCTTTAAAGTACTCATTTTTACAACTCCTCTTATGTTTTTTATATCAATATACTTATCGTATTACATATTATAGTTTGATTTATTAATATATATTATATATGAGTTTTAATAAAAAGTATCACTTGAAATTTGTTCCATTATTCATTTAATTAAACAGAGAGAACATGAGGAATAATATTATCTCTCATGTTCTCATTAATAGCTTAGTCGTATTAAATTTTCCTATATGCCTTCTCATTATTATCCTTACAATATAAATTTACAGACTTGTATTATTCGTTCATATTTATCTATATAGAATCAGTTTTATCCTAAAAATACATAAACTATCATACCTACAAGTATTGCTGGTATAGTGGTAATAATCATGGCCCATAAAGATGATTTTTTATCCATTGCTAAAAGTGGGAAAAGTGCATCTCCATCTTGAGATATAGAATTAGCTATCACTGCACCAAGCGGTATAGTTCCCTTCAAATAGAATGACATAAGCACTATTTGTATACCACACCCTGGAATAAGTCCAAGACCTGCACCTATAAATACACTTATTACACCTGTTGATAATACTAGCTTAACTAAGTATTCATCTCCACCTAAAATTAATATTATCAAATCGTAAATAAGATATGCAATAAAAATCCATGTAATTACAAATGATATTTCCCCAACAGAATGTATAAGCATTTCCCTTAGAGAAATCTTTTTATTTTCTTCCTCTTTTTGGTTGGAGTTTTTAAATACTTTTTTGAAACACCACATATAAATTATTGAAAATAATATTCCAATAACTGCGATTGCTTCTTCTAAAGAATGTAGCTTCTCAATTATAGGCAGATTAAGTCCAGAGTGAGCAAGTGACATAAATATAAAACCTATTAAGATAATTCCTATATAAATTTTATAACCTTTTCCATGTGTTATTATAAATGCAAGTCTATTTGTGTTTCCATGAGATTTAGCAAGATTGTCCAAAATTATTTCATCATGATTATGTGTTTCTTTAGAACTAGTTTTATTTATACTGTGTTTATCCAATTCTCTTCGTTTTTTTAGTCCTAATTTTTCTTCAAGTTTAAAATAATCTACTAACTGTCCAGTTATTATTCCTGTAATAGTACTAACTATTGTAACAAAAAAATACATCTTAATATTAGCTGAAATAAGTACAAATGCAGCATCTCCCATACTCGCTATCAAACTTGCGATTATTGCACCAAAGCTCAACTTTCCATTTATGTATAATGGCATTATTGCTAAACTTCCTCCACAGCCTGGTATAGCCCCAATTAAAGCACCTATCAAAGGTTGAAGTTTTCTGTTTTTTGATATTATATTAGTAAAATTCCCACTAGTTTTATAGTTAATATATCCAAATAACAAAATAAAAAATCCAATCATAGAGCCCACATGTAAAAATGCTTCTTCAGAAGCAGATATTAACATTTCCATTAATTTACCTCCTTACTAATTTCACAATAATTATATTATATTTCATTTGTTATTGATAATCAATATCATTTTATTTTTTATATTCCTAATATTAAAAAGTGCGCATCTTATATTATTAATTTCTCATACATTAAGATACACACTTTTTGATATTAGGCTATCTATTTATCACATGGAGTATGAAATCACATATGATAAATAGATAAGTTCTATGTTATAACAATGTCCATATGCTGTATTATCTACTGAATTTATAAATTTTCAATGAATGTCACAACTTCTTCTATTATCCAATTAGGTGTAGATGCTCCTGCTGTAATGCCTAATGTTTTATATTTTTTAAGCATATCTACGTCCAATTCATCTTTAGTTTCTATTGCAAAAGTTGGAACTAAATCTTCACAAACTTTTACTAATTTTTGAGTATTAGAACTATGTCTGCCCCCTATAACTACCATACAATCCACTTCTCTAGCTAATTCTTTAGCTGATTCTTGTCTTGTCTTTGTGGCTGAACAAATTGTATCATTAAACACTATTTCTTCCAATTTATCTGATAATTTAGCAATTATACTTGAATATAAATCTGGATTTATTGTAGTCTGTGCCACAAGACAATATTTTTTTGAATTATCCAATTCCATATTTTCCATCTGTTCTACAGTCTTTATTATTATTGCTGAGTTTTCACACCATCCATTTATACCTATGACTTCTGGATGTTTCATATCCCCAATAACTATTATTTCATAACCTTTATTATGATACTCGCTTACTACTGTATGTATTTTCTTTACAAACGGACATGTAGTATCTACTATTTTTAACTTTTTATCTTTAGCCTCTTTATATATCTTCTCAGGTACTCCATGAGACCTTATTATCATATTTTCATGATTTGGTATTATATCAATTTCATCTACAGTCTTAAGACCTTTTTCTTCATATTTTGCTACTGCTTGTTTATTATGAATAAGAGGTCCTAGAGCATATATGCCAGAATTATTTTTTTCTACTTCATCCCATGCCATTTTCATTGCTCTTTTAACTCCAAAACAAAAACCAGCATGTTTTGCTATTTTTACATTCACAAGTTTTCCCCCCTTATTTTGAATATTTAAAGTAATTTTGTTTTATCACTTCTAAAATCTCTTGTGATATTCTTTCATGGTCATTATTACTCAATTTTTCTTTAAAATGTTCTTCAAACGATATCGGTTCTCCAATATATACAATTACTTTACTGAATAGTTTATATTTAGATATTATTGATACTGGAACAACTTTAGACTTACTCTTTATTGTAAATACAGAAAGACCTGCCTTGGCTTTACCAAAAGAATCTCCTTTAATTCTAGTCCCTTCTGGAAATATACCTAATATATAACCATCTCTAATAGACCTTAAAATAGTTTTTATTGTAGATACATCTGGCTTTTCTCTATTTATAGGCATAACATTCAATTTTTTTAATATAAATCCTAATGGCTTAATCTTAAATAATTCTTTTTTTGCAATTGCAGCTATTTCTCTATTTTCTATAGCAGCAGCTAAAAATACAGGGTCAAGATTAGACTTATGATTTGAGGCTACTACTATATTTCCTCTATCTGGGATATTCTCAGCACCTATAACCTCGTACTTAAAAAACAGTTTAGAAAAACCTTTAAAAATAGTTATTGCAAATCTATAAAAATTCACGTTTATCTCCCTTCAATACTACATTATATTTTATTATGATACATCAAACTAAAGATTTATTTTAGAAATAACTTCATCTACAACCTCTTCTATGGTTTTCCCTGTAGTATCTATTTCTAGTGCATCATTAGCTTTCACTAATGGAGCAAATTCTCTATTTGAATCAATTTCATCTCGTTTTATTATATCTTCAATTACTTCTTTTAAAGTAGTATTATATCCCTTATTACAAAGTTCTTTATAACGTCTACTTCCTCTTTCTTCTGGAGTAGCTACTAAAAAGAATTTATAATCTGCATTTGGGAAAACATATGAACCTATATCTCTACCATCCAATATTACTGAACTTTTTGTTCCTATTCTTCGTTGAACCTCAACCATTAACTGTCTTACTTCTTTTATTTTAGCTACAACAGAGACATTATTACTTACTTCTATTGTTCTTATTTCTTCATTTATAACTTCTTTATCCAAGTATATATTATTATTCTTAAAATCTATATCCGAATTTTTAGCTATCTTAATAACTTCTTTCTCATTATTGACATCAATATTACTTTTTAAACACTTATAAGTAACTGCTCTATACATAGCACCTGTATCTATATAATTTATATCTAGCTTTTTTGCTACTATCTTAGCTATTGTACTTTTTCCAGCCCCTGCTGGACCATCTACAGCTATAACTAAATTACCCATATAACACACCTCTATTTATTCATATTTAATTATCAGTAACTACACTTATACACTAATACCCGAAAGATATCCAGTTGAAAAAGCTATTTGTAAATTGTATCCTCCAGTTTCAGCATCTATATCAATTACTTCCCCTGTAAAAAACAAGTTCTTAATTAATTTAGATTCCATAGTAGAAGAGTTAATTTCTTTAACTGAGATTCCACCAGAAGTAACCATCCCCGTGTTTATACCTGTGCTGCCATTACAAGTCAACTTCATATGTTTTATATACTCAATAATTTTAATTTCATCCACTTTAGATAAATCACTTGCTTTCTTATCATTCAAAGATAATAAAGTAAGAATTTCTTTTAAGAAATTTTGAGGCAGTATTTGTTTAAGATTATTTATGATATTTTTATTTGGAAATTCTCTGATTATATTAGAGATTTCATCAGCATTTAAATTTGGTAAGAAATCTATATTTAATTCTACATTTTCTTTCTCAATAATCTTATTAATATAAGAGGACATTATAAGCACACAGGGTCCTGTTATTCCAAAATGGGCAAATAACATGTCTCCTGTTTTTGATATTTTCTTTTTCTTAATCTTACAAGATATTTCCACATTCTTCATAGATATTCCTTGTAAATCTTTAATCCATTTTTCTTCTATTGTAAGTGGGACTAAAGCTGGATATAGTCTATTTAATGTATGTCCGTGATTTTGAAGAATTTTATACATTGAACCATCTGAACCAGTTTTTGAATAACTCACTCCTCCAGTCGATATAATGATTTTATCTCCTAATATCTTATCTCCATTATCTAAAATGACTCCTTTTATCAGATACTTTGACTTGTCTTTATTAGAATCACTTGTTGAAGTGATGTCTTCAGTTATAATATCTATAACTTTTTTGTTGTACATTATCTTAACATTGTGATTGATTAAATCTTTATTTAAAACTTCTATCACTTCTATGGATTTATCATTTTTTGTATATACTTTATGGTCATTTTCTTCTTCAATTTTATATTCTAAATTTCTACTTTCAAAATACGAAATAAGGTCTTTATTTGTAAATGAGTAGAAACTACTGTAGAGAAATTTCTTATTATTAACAACCTTATCAAAAAAATCTTCTATATCTCTATTGTTGGTAAAGTTACATCTCCCTCCACCAGTGGCTCTTAGTTTTCTTCCTAATTCTCCATTTCTCTCAATTAATATCACTTCATTATTATTTTTCGAAGCTGATAGAGCTGCCATCATTCCAGAAGCACCTCCACCAACTACTATAATTTTACTCATAAATTTCTCCTTATAATTGATTCCTACTCTAATGCAGAATTATTTATCTTTACATGATTTTTTATATGGCTTGTGTCATTCATTTTTACTATAACAGGTCCATAATCTTTAAATTCTACTATATTTAAAGCAGTATTATCCTGCTTGATTCTGTATATATTTTCCATACCTGATTCTAAAAATGACAATAGCATAACTCTTAATGTAATTGAATGAGTAACAAGAATTATATTTTTATTATCATATTTTTCATTTAATTCTTTTATAAAAGAATCTACTCTGTCTTTTATGAGTTTAAGAGTTTCTCCTTCTGGTATATTTACTAAGTGTGGTTCATTTCTCCATGTTGAATATATATCTGAATAGTCTTTTTGAATCTCTTTTATTAAAAGACCTTCCCAAACTCCAAAACCCATTTCTCTAAGAGCTTCTGTTTTTTGAACTTCAAGGTTAAGTTTATCACCTAAGATTTGAGCTGTCTGCATTGCTCTCCCTAAATCACTACTAAAAATATAATCAATCGAGTATTTGCCAATATCCTCAGAAAGTTCTTTTGCTTGTTCTATACCTTGAGGTGTAAGGTCTGAATTACCATGACCTTGTGTTTTTCCTAAAAGATTCCAATCTGTTTGTCCATGTCTTACTATATAAAAAGTATTTCCCATATGCCCTCCTAATATATGCCTATTTTTATTAAATATAAGTTATTACTTCTCAAAACTTAATTATATCATATAATACTTTACTTTGTTCTATTTTATAATTTAATCTAGTATATTATTTTCAATAAATCTCTTTTATATTTACATAAATTATTGTTCTATAACAGAGTTTTTATGTATTCATAAAAACTAATTTTCACACATTACTTATAAAACTCTTCAAATCTGTATTTCTGAATTGGATTAAAATATTTATCTGTATCTACTTTTGATAAGAACATATCTAATGGCCTTGCAAATACACCTGTATCATCATATAAGGTCTTATATAGAACTAAATCATTTTTATCTTTTTCTTCTTTATGATAAAATTTCCCATCTAAATCTATATATACACACATATCTTCGTCTCTTTCAGTGTGCTTAATAACTAAATTGTATTTATTTCCATTCTTATTTAAATCTTCTTTGCTATATAGTTTACATATATTTTCTATATCCTCATTATTGGTAGCCTTACTAAGACCCATTGTAGCATAGTATTTTCCTTTAAAATGTTTATAGATACAAGGATATTTTAATTTTCTTTTATTAGTATCTAAACCATTTTTTAATTCAACTATTTTATTATAATCTCCCATATCTCTTTCCTTTCTCTCAAAAAGTATTTTTTATTTAAATGAGTTACTTGTTTTATATTTTATCATAACTTGAATTTTATTAATAATACAATAAATAAAGAGGCTGTATAGAATACAGCCTCTAAAAATTAATCTTCATAATTATATAATTTTTCTAATTTCTTTTTTAACTTCTTTTTTCTTTCTGAACCTAAAATTCTTATAAAATTATTATTTACAAAAATACAATTATTGCTAAGATAAAATTCACACTTGTCTAAATTTACAATGTAACTATTACTGCATTTGAAGAAATTTTCTTCTTTCATTAATTTTTTTATACTAGGAGCATTTTCTCCAACCTCGTAATTACCATTCTCGGTATAAATCTTTGATTCATATTCTTGTTTTTCTATGTACAAAATCTCTTTGATATTAATTGAAAAACGTTTATCTTCGTATTCAACATTAATAAAATTTTCATCTTTCATTGCCATCCCTCCAAGTACTTTATTAATTTAATTTTAGTGTTTTTTATCAATATAATCTATCGGAAATATATGTAAGATTAGCTTATTTAAAATATTTAAAGTATTTCTTTTAAGGTTATGGTTTATGTTTACTTTTTAACATTATTTTTTAAAGTTAAAACAACTTTTTTAAATTATATTTCGACTTATATTTATGCTCGTCTTTAATAAAACAACTTTTCTATAAGTCTATGTAAAATTATACATAAAAAAGTAATTATTAACTTTTTATCTAAATGAAATTTATTGGAATTTATATTTGAATTGGTAACTCAATTTATTTATTAATATATCTATTTACAGGTGAGTTTTTAGTTAGAATGAGTGTTGTTAGAAGATAGCAATTAAACATATTTGCTATCTTCTTTTTATATCTAATAATTTATATTATTTTTTTATCTTTAATCTTAAGTATTATACGTATTAATACAAATATTGAAATATTAGATAGTATTAATAAGAAGACTATTGCTAAAAAAGCAATTCTTTTCTCTGGAGAAATTTTCACAAGATTGATAATATAATCATAGAGTACAAAAAATGACAATAAGTTCGCTATAATAGGAACACATATGTATATCTCTTTTTTACTAATTTTAAAATTTTTACGAAAAATTTTATAAATATAAAGCAATATAACTAAGATTAACTTTCCTAAGAATATAGCTTCATACCTATATAAATTTCCACTAAGTAAAATATTCATATTATCCAAATTATTTATGGATATTACTAATAGCATACTCAATGCATTTATACCTATCAATACCAACCAATAAAAAAATGAGATTACTAAACATTTATATATATTGACTTTGTAATTAAACTTATAAAAAATAACCATTATAAGTATACATATCCATATTCTACTATCTGCTCCAATATTTATATAGAAAGAAGAAATAATAAGAAAAACGGAAATTAAGAAATATATATTTAGTTTTTTAAAATTAACTTTTGCTTTACTTGTATAATCAAAAACTTTTTTACATGCCCATATTTCTACAATAGAAGAGACAAGTGTTATAAATGTATCTAACATAATAATATCCTCAGTAATAATCAAATTATATTTTTTTATAAAATAATCTAATAAAAAATACATACTAATTATAGCATAAACATATAATTAGATTTGATATAATTACTTAATGTTTTTAATAATTTTTTTAAATAAGTTATGAAGTCTTAACAATCTAGTTAATAACAATAAGTTTAAAATATATAAAAATTATTTCTTATATTTACGTTGTCTATAATAAGAAAAATAAATTTATGTTTTAAACAGGTAAAAGCAATCAAGTAGATTTTAATATGATTAAATAAAAATAATAATTTAGACTTAGGAATATTGATATGTTATAAAAATATTTTAAATGTTAAAAATCGATATTTACTAGGATAAGTGGTATCATTTAATTTGATACTCCCTATTCCAATTATTTTAGGTACTTTACTAAAGTGAACCTATTTAATATTACTTTATGAATAGTGAGTAACTGATTAAATAATACCATTTATGGATTTTTTCGGCCATTAATTGATTAAAAACTTAGAACTTTAGCTTATATAATTACTCTTCTTCTAAGTTTTTAAAATGACTTTCAAATAAATCTAATGCATCTTTATCAATAACTTCATCATCATGTAATGCTGAAATCAAGCTCTGTAAAGAATTATCATGTATATTACTTAAAAAATCTTTTGTCTCAATACTTAAATACTCTTTATGACCAACAACTATTGTATAATGAGTATATCTATCTATTTTTTCTGCACTTAAAAAATGCTTTTTAACAAGTCTTGATAAAAGAGTCAATGTAGTTGTTTGTTTCCATCCATATTTTTGTTCCATAGCTTCAATAGTTTCTTTTGATGTCACTGTATCATTTTTTTCCCAAATAAACTTCATAACTTTTAATTCTGCTTGTGGTATTTTTGAAATTGTCATAGCCTAACGCCCCTCTCATACTTTTATTAAATTAATACTATCGCAATATAGTTTTTAAGTCAAAGATTTTGTCGATAATAATATTTTCCAATTTTTACCATAAACTATTTCCTGATATAATTCTATAATAAATTACATAAGAATTGTTTATTCTACATTATGAAATTAAATATAGAAATAATATCTAGACTGTGAAAAAATTTTACATTTAAACTTTTTTTAATACATAGATAAAAGATATATTGTTATACTTATTTTCCATCTATAAATAGATTCATAAATTTTAGAATTATCTCAGACATTTCTTTAGGAGTTTGAGTAATTCCATCTTTTAGCCATTCAGATAATATATTCCAAAATCCTCCAGAACTAAAAAGTATAGCATATGTAACTTCTTCTTTAGTATTAAACTTATTATCATCTCCTTTATAGATTTTATAAATAATTGGAAGAAACTCGTTATACTTTTCTAATAAAAAAAACATTAGATGATTTTTATTTAGTATAGTTAAAAATTCAACATGTTTTTGCCAAAATGAAAAATATATCTCTGTTACATTACTTAATGATAAATCACTCTCATTCTTAAAGCATTCAATATATTCCTGACATAAAGTTTTGCAATATGTTTCAAGTATATCTTCCTTACTGCTAAAATTTCTATAAAATGTTCTTCGTGATAGTAAAGCATTCTCCGCAATTTCTGTTATAGTTATATTGCTATAGTCTTTTTTTGACATCAAAGATAATAAAGATTCAGTTAGGGATATTTTTGACTGTTCTGCAATGGCTTTTCTTTTATTAACTTGCATTATTAAATTCCTCCATATTGTATTTTAAAAATATAATGAAACACTTACTTCAAATATATCGAAGTCTATTACATTGGAGTCTCTATTTTTATAATTTCTACCATTATACAACAGCCAAGCAAATGTCACAAGAAAGTTATCAAAACACAACTTCTAGGTTAATAAGAACAAAAGAATTCATAAAAATGAATTCTTTTACATATAATCTTAATTATTGTTTTTATATAATATTAAATCTCCCCTTATCTAATTATCAAAATTTAAAATTTATTTTGCATTATTCTTTGTAAATAATCCAGTAAATTTATACATCCAAAATGCATTCACAAATAACAATAGACTTGTTGAAAAAAATACTGTTCTAATACCTAAATGAGCTGAAATTTGTCCACCTAAAAAAGCTCCTGATGAACAACCTATATACTGAGCAGATGCATTATACCCAAATATTTTTCCCACAAATTCTTCTGGTGCAATTTTTTTTAATAAACTATTTACAGAAGGATTAAGCCCTGCCACTGATAATCCTAATAAAAACCTTAATAACATCAATTGCCATGCAGTTCTTACAAAAGCTTGTGGTATAAATATAACTCCTGCCCATAAAAGTGAAATTAGTAATACCTTTTGAGGTCCTATTTTGTCTGACATTTTTCCAAGCTTTTGAGCCGCTAATAAGTTTGCTAATCCTGATGCAGAAAATGTTAAACCCGCTATTAATGCTACATTTGATGCGAAATTTGTAAGTTGTGATATATATATTGTTATAATTGGCTCTATAGAATATAATGCTAATTGAGTAATAAATGTAGTTACAAAAATTGATGCAATTAAAAACTTGTTTGGCAATGGCTTTAATGGCTCTTCAAGTACAGGAATTGACTTTGGTGTCTCTTTAGGTCTGAAATTATCTACTACAAATAAAATAGATATGATAAATGATACAAATAATAATCCTCCTGTTATAATAAATACACTTTTAAGCCCTAAAATTGATTCTATATACCCTCCTACTGTTGGTCCAATTAAAGAACCTGTAGTTGATGCTGTTGCAAGTGTACCTAAAGCCCAACCAGAGTGATTTTTATCTGTCTGAGTTGCAATCAGTGTAGTACATGCAGTAGCATAACCTGTAAAAACACCTTGGAGAATCCTTAATCCTAATAGCTGATAAACATTTTGTACAAATGCCATGGTAAATATCACTATTCCCATACCAATACTTGCACGTAGAAGCATTGATTTTCTTCCATATTTATCAGCAGCTTTCCCTCAAATCGGTGAAAAAAATGCCGCTACTACAAAAGTACATCCAAAAATTATACCTGAATACTGTTGTATTAAACCTACATCAGTTACACCCAACTGTTTAATATATAGTGGAAGTATAGGTGCTATTTGGCTCATACCTATAGAACTAAAGAACATCCCTATCCAACATACATATAAATTTCTTTTCCACAATTCCATATAGAACTACACCCCCTATATTTTATTTTTTTTGACAATACTATAATTTGATTACCTTATACTATTAATTATAAAGTTAAGAAAAGCCAATTTCTATGGATAATTAGAAAAAATAATTTTTTTTATCCATTTATATCTATTCCAAAAATAAATTTCAAATTTTAAAAAATTTACTTACGACAAAATTTTTCTTCATGTATAATCCTAATATAAATAAATTACACTTGGAGGTAAATGAATATGCCACAAAATAAAAAAGAAAGTTTAATATTTACAGTACTTATGTGTGCTTTTATGGTATTTTTTATGAGTGTTTATAATATTTCTATACATGATAAATTCTCATTAGATACCTTTAAAAGTGCATGGTTAGATTTCCCAACCACATATGTTATAGCTATGATTTTTGACTGGTTTATTGTCTCTAATATTGCAAAAAAAATAGCATTTCGTATTATAAATCAAGATACCAAACAAATTATAAAAGCTATTGTTATATCCAGTTGTATGGTCTGTGGAATGGTTATATGTATGTCTTTATTTGGAGCTATTAAATCAATTGGCAGTCCTAATACACTTATAAGTATATGGATTATAAATATAGCCAACAATTTTATTGTTGCATTACCACTACAACTATTAATTGCAGGGCCATTAGTTAGATTTATTTTTAGAACATTATTTCCAGAAGGTACAATTGTTGAAGTGGTAAACCCTTAAAATAAATAAAGGTATAAAGAGTTATTGTACTCTCTATACCTTTTATTACTTCAAATTGAAATTATACTTATTTCCAGCACTATATATAAAAATTATATCTATTCTACATTAAATATTTAAAATATAATTTATTCAATGTATCCATCTTTTCTCTTATAATATTGCTTTGGAATCTCATAACTAGAAAATAATAATGGAGATAAGGAATATGAGTAACTTCCAGCATTACTAATCGAAATCAAATCTCCTATATGTGCTTTTTTCAATTTAACATTATTTGCTATTACATCTAATGAAGTACAAAGATTTCCAACAACATTTACATACTCTTCTTCTTTCACATTATTTAATACTGAAAGAGAAAATGCATGATTTGATGTATATAATGGTTCTTGACCTTCTAATTCTACTCCACAACTAACTTTTTCAACTAGATTAGAAATAATAGGTCTCATAAACCCATTAAGTCCATTTTTTACAATAAGATATTTTTTCCCTCTAGAAACTTTAATATCTACAATTTTAACATAATAATTACCTGATTTACAAACTATGAAACGTCCTGATTCTATAAGAAGCCTTGCCTTCAATGTATTTGAATTAGTTAAGGCAATCTTTTCAGTTAATTTTGAAAGTTCTTTAAGATTAAGCGGATTATCTCTAAGATTATCGTACACTACCCCGAGCCCACTGCCAAAATTTATGAATTCAATATTAATATATTTATTTTTATTTAGGTTTAAAGCTATAAGAAAACATTTTTCATAATAGCATCCTAACTTTTCAAAATCCAATACCTGAGATTTAATATGTATATGAATTCCAACTACAGATATATAATCACAGATGCTTAACACCTTAAAAACATGGTCAATATCTTCTATATCGATACCAAATTTACTTGATATAGCATTATCATTATCCATGTTAAAATCAGGATTTATTCTGATTCCTATTTTAGTTTTCTTATTATTTTTCTTTGAGATTTTATTTATAAGTTCTATTTCTGTAATACTATCTGCAATAATTATACATTTATCTAAAACAGTTTCTATGTCAGATTCTGTTTTACCTGGTGATGAATAATATATATCCTCTTTGTCAACACCACATTCTAATGAAAGTATCACCTCATTAATTGATGCAGCGTCTGCTCCAAAATCTTGTGCTACAATACTTCTCACAATTTTATTATATGGATTTGTTTTTATAGAATATAAAAAATCAAAACCCAAAATATTATTTTTTAGTTCTTTACACTTTTCAATTACATTGCTCTCATCATATATGTAACAAGGTGCATGTTCTTCTATAAATCGAATTTCTTTATTTAAGCACATATTTTTACCTCCAAGACTATGAATGTATTCATAAATTAGATAACTCTATTCTTATAATATATTTTACTATAGATTATAAGAATTAAATACTCATATATTTAATTACTTAGGAGTCTTTATATTGTCAGTTCTCTATACTATAAATAATTCTTTTTAGCAAAAAGACATAATTTAAAAGTATTGTTTTAATATTATCTATAAAACTATAATTATTTTTCTTTAGTTTTTGAATAATTTGTTTCAAATTTATTACAAATTTAAAAAGTATATTGTTGTTAATGTATTCTCATAGTATCCTAAAACTATATTAAACTTTAAAATTGTGAGGTTCTCTATGAAATTCTTAATGGTTTTTTTAGTATATTTTTTGATGTATATTTTACTTGTGCGTATTGGGAAAAAACTTAATAAAGTATACCCATACAAAAATCATATTTTTATATGGATGATTTTAATTTTATTATCATTCTACATAGTTACAAATATAGCTGTTTTTTTCAAATCACTTATCTAATACTATTATTTTAAGATATTATAATAAAATAAACTTCATTCTTGTAGCATGTCTTTAAAAGTGTTTTGTACAAACATTACTATAGAATTAAAAACTATTTTAAAATACTGTGGAGGTGTCAATATGGAAGTATGTATTCTTATGGGAAGTCCTAAGAAAAAAGGTAATACTGCTGCTATTCTAAAACCTTTTGTTGAGGAATTAGAAAATTGTAATGCAAATATTGAAGTAATATGGTTATATGATTGTAAAATAGAACCTTGTGTTGCCTGTAAGACATGTCAGAAAAATTTTTCTGAATTTGGATGTTATCATGAAGATGATGTTCAAAAAATTTTCAATAAAATTCTTATGTGTGATTTAATTATTTTTGCAACTCCAATTTATTCTTGGTACTGCACTTCGCCAATGAAATCATTACTTGATAGATTGGTGTATGGAATGAACAAATACTATGGTGATGAAAAAGGACCTGCATTATGGGCAGGAAAATCATTAGCACTTATTACAACATGTGGATATAAACCTGAAAAAGGTGCTGATATTTGGGAAAACGGTATTAAGCGATATTGTAAACATTCTCAGTTAAAATATATAGGAATGCTTGTCGAGCGTGACTTAGGTAAACCTAATTTCATGGATACAGAGAAAGAAGAGCATTCTCGTCAATTCGCAAAACAAATTTATAATGTTTTAGATAATTCATCTAAAGCAGATAACTGTTAGGTACATAATGCTATAAGTAAAATATTTATAGTACAAATAAAGCTTATATAATTTAAAATTTATATAAGCTTTATTTTCATATTTTATTCTCCAAGTGTTATATTATTTATACCATTATTTTTAACTTCAATAACTGGATGTCCATTTCCTAAAATATAGTCTTTAGACCAACCATCTGGTAACTTATTTAATCCATCTCCAATCAACTTCAAGTGTAAATTTGATGGTTCTTTTTTCAAGTTTAATTTAAAGATTCCATCAAAGTTATCTTTTCCATCTTTTCCAAATAAACTTATATCTCCACTTATGTTTGTAGCTGTTACATCTACAATCCCATCGTTGACTCTAAACTTTATTTCAGATGATATAGTTTCAGCTGTTACACCTGAAATACCATCATTAGTATTTATATTAAAAGGGTATGTTACACTGCTATCGACAATTTTTGCAATTCCATCATTAACATTAACCGTAGCTCCACCTTTAATATTGTAAATTTCTACTGTTCCTCTTTCAACGTCTACATTAAAATTAGAATACTCTTTATCAGGAATTCCAATCCTTATAACATTTACCATTTTATCTTTATTTGAATTTATCATATTATCACCATTCATATCTTGTGAAGGTCCATCTTGCTTATCTATTTTTTTCTTAGCACTTACAAGCAATTTGCCATCCTTTACATTCTTAGAAGAGCTTTCTTTATTCACAGAAAAAGTACAATTTTTTTCATTAGTTACACTTACATAGTCAAATTCAAATTTATTAGTGTTTACCTTTTCAACAACTACACCTAAATTATCTGTTTCTATAGATACTTCAGAAACTTCATTCCCTTCAATTGAAGTTAAATGTTTTACAATATTTGGAGTTATGTTCATATCATTATATTCCACTATGTCTAGACATTGTTTGTATGTATTAGCATCAATTCCTCCAACTTTTGTTATACTTTTAGCTCCTTTTAAAATTCCTTTGTTACTTCCATCAGCAACTAAAACGATTGGTTTTTCTTTAGCTAGAGGAGATAGTGTCAGCGCATCTACTAATTGATAACCCTTTGTTATGTAAAAATCAGTTGCTCCATTATAAAACTTCTCTATCACTTTTTTATTAGTTTCAAACCTATCATTTCCACCAATTCTAGTTGCGCTAGTTTTCTTTACTAATTCTTCACTTATTGCAGACTTGCCTCCTATTGCGTATACATTTAATCCTTCAGTGCTAAATGGAATTGATTTACCATCTGTAAGTATTATGGCTCCTTTGTTTTTTGCAGTTACAGGAGCTACACTCATAGCATCAGCCTCTCCTACAAATCCATTTGTCAGCATGACTTCTTTTACCTTACTTACTTCATTTATTTTTTTTGCAACATTGTAACTAGTTTCAACTCTATTATTTCCATCTATTCTTTCGACTTCAATACCTTTGCTTTTTATATCTTTTACTACTGAATTTTCAATAGTATTGTGACCACCAATTATATATACTTTTTTTACAGTATTCAATTTCTTATTGTCTAGTCTGCTTGAAGTAGCTTTTGGTATTTCATTTTTTTTAGTTAAAAGTATGGGTGCATTAATAGCTCCAGCTAATCCACTTGATGAAAGACCATCAGATAAGCTTTTATCTCCATTGACTAATATTACAGTATCATACTTCTGCTTGTCTGCTATAAGTCCTGCTGTTTCATATCTATCATTTCCTATTATTGAATCTTCTTTAAACTGTGCATTTACAGTTAGACTATTAAAAAGAAACATGGTCAAAGCCAAAGTTGATATGCCTATTTTTTTACTGAATTTTTTATTCATAATCTCTACTATTTCCCCCCTATAAATTAAATTCTTTAATTTACTTATAAATCTATCCTCTTATTTACAAATTATAACATAATTTTATAATAACACATCTATTTTTCTAAAATTATCAGTCATTTTATATCAATTATTCTATCTTATTCATTATAAAATTTATTGGATATAATACAAAACTCAAATTTATAATTAAGATTTTATAAGTCTTTAGAGGTACTTTTATTTATTTTTAGTAATTAATTGGTAGTAAATTTAATTTCATCTTACTTCCTAACTAATATTTATACGGTTTTTATCAACATCTTACCACCATCAAACACATATTCAACTAGATTATTCTCATATAAATATGTTATATAAGAACGTATTGTACTTCCAACTAATACATATTGATTTGCATCAAGTTTTACACTATACAAATCACACATTTTTTCAATAACCTCATCAATCATAATTGCTTCACAACAAACTTTTTTAATACTATCTATTATTTCTTCCATCTTATTTTTATTAACATCTATTAAATTTTTTATATCTGTAGTTCTAACAGAATGACTTGGAACAAAGAAATCTGCTTCTAAAGTTCTCATTTTCTCTAATGTCTTAAATTGTGACTCTATATCTAATAGGAAGAAAAAATGATATTTAGTAATTATATTTTCTGGTGTAAGACTATCTGCAACAAACAAAACATTATCTGGAGTTCTAATACCAATCATTTCGAAATAATGACCTGGAAGAGAAATAGCTTCAAGTTCTGTATCTACAATTTTTCCATTTGAATGTATAATATAATCAACTTCACTTTCTTTTGCTAATAAAAACTTATTCTTCAATGCTTTACTTGGATAACCTCCATACAAGAATGCTGACTCGAGTATTGGATTTTCTGTAAAATATCCTTCCATTTTAGTTGTAGCAATTTTACATTTTGTTTGATTCTTCAAATATGCATTTCCTCCTATATGGTCTGCATTTGAATGAGTGTTTATTATTAATTTAGGATTTAAAGTATGCTCCTCTAATAATCTTAGAATTTGTCTAGCAGTATCTTTGTTATTTCCACTATCAATTAAAATTGCATCATTACCATCTACATATACACCTACTATTGTAGGGAGTGGAATATAATATGTGTTTCCTTTTATATGTTCTAGAGTTAATTTAGCCATTTTATAACCTCCCTTTAAATTTATTTTTAATTATAGCACTAATTTTCAGAAAATTCCAATCAAATTATTTTTATAATATATTTTTATTTTTTTTATTAAAAATTGGAAAAACTATATAATATATATTATAATCTATATATAAGGAGTGATGTTATTGAAAAAAGATAGAATAACTTTTTCAGAAATTTTAATATTAATTGTAGGCTGTATATTAATGGCAATTTCTCTTAACATGTTTTTTAACCCACATGCAATTGCTGCTGGTGGTATAACAGGGCTTGGAGTTGTTTTAAACTCATTATTTGGTGTAGAACTTTGGATTGTCAATTTAATTTTAAATATTCCATTATTCATATTTGCTTACAGGATACTTTCAAAGAAAGATTGCTTTAAAACAGTTTTAGGAATAATCTTTCTTACTATAGCACTTAAACTTACTGCAAATATGGCTACACTAGATATCACAAATGATATGTATCTTGCAATTATATCTGGTTCTATTTTAATGGGAGTTGGTCAAGGTCTTATTTTTAGAATAAATGGCTCTACAGGTGGAACTGATTTAATGGCACTCCTACTAAATAAATATTTTCCTACATTTAGTATACCTGTTTTGATGGGTATTGTTGACTGCGTTGTGGTAGTTCTATCAGGTATAGTAAATAGACAGGTTGAAATTGCACTTTATTCAACTGTAGCTTTATACATTTTAGTAAAAGTTAGTGACTTACTTATTGAAGGATTTAATTATTCAAAATCATTTACTATCATATCTGACCTTTCAAAAGACATAAGTAAAAAAATAATGGAAGATTTAGATAGAGGTGCAACTATTCTAAAAGGTGAAGGTGCTTATACTGGTGAGAATAAGAATGTACTCTTAGTAGTAGTTGAAAAGAAAGAAGTTGTCGAATTAAAAAAATTAGTAAAAAATGTCGACCCTAATGCATTTATTATAATTACAGATATACATGAAGCTTTGGGTAACGGATTTAAAAAAATAGAATAAGTACAAAACAAATGGCAGGCATAATTAACATATATAGACATAGCTCTTTATATGTTAATTATGTCTGCTTTTAAACTTCTTTTTTATCTTATTGTCAATAATTGGTACTGGAATTACCATTCCAATTAGACTAATTACAATATTTATCAAACTTAAATATTCAGGACTTATTTTTATAAATATCTTATTGAAAAAAATAACAATTACTAAAATAATGCCTGTAATAATCCATACATTTGCCCCATAACTATGTGCATAATCCCAAGCCTCTTCAGATTTCATTGAAGCTTTAGTTCTATATCCATGAAATTTATTTATATCTTTTGGAGCTCTATATTTATATGAAATTCCTATTAAGATAATCGTTATTGGTATTATAATATCAATAATCCAAAATACTTCCATTATAAGTACCTCCAGACTTTATATAGATTTTTCTAGTTATATTGGAACTTAAATATAACATTCTAAAATTTCATAATTATTGTCCTTAATTATATCATCTACTCTATTTTTTAACAATCAAATTTGAATCTAACTGTATAATATGACAGTTTATTTTAAATTATATGACAGCAATCTATTTAAATCATAAAATATTTACATAATTATATAATAAATAGTTTATATATATAGCCAAATCGTTCTAAATATGTATATAATAGATCTAATATAATTCTTACACTTATAGCTACCAATAAAATTTAAAATACAAAAAGGAGAACTAAAAATGAGTGTTAGTTTACAAAAAGGACAAAGAGTAAGTTTAGTAAAAGACAATAATCCTGTAAAAAATGTGATTGTAGGGTTAGGATGGGATATGAATAAAATAGGTAGAAAAAATTATGACCTAGATGCATTTGCAATAGCATTAACTAATCAAGATAAGATGAATTCTAAGAGTGATTTAGTTTATTTTGGGAATCTTAAACATCCTTCTAAAGCTATTATACACACAGGAGATAACTTAACTGGAAGAGGTGAAGGTGATGATGAACAGATAATGGTTAATTTAGATGATATTCCAGAATATGTACATAAGATAGTTTTTGGAGTCTCTATATTCAAAGCTAACAAAAGAAATCAAGATTTTGGTCAAATGAATAATTCTTTTATAAGACTACTTGATGCAAATTCTAAGCAAGAACTATTTAAGTATAACCTTCAAGAAGATTTTTCTGGTAAAGTTACTGTTTTGGCGGGCGAAATTTATCGTAGAAACGGAGAATGGAAATTTAGTGCTTTAGGTATTGGTCAAAATGAAGAACTTCGTGAATTAAGTAATATATATAGTTAATAATAATTACAATAAAAAATTTATAAAAAGGAGTTGTTTTAAATGGGTATAACTTTGGCAAAAGGACAAAAAGTGAGTTTAACAAAAACTAATCCTGGTCTTAAAAAAGTAGTTGTAGGATTAGGATGGGATACTAATAAGTATGATGGTGGTTTTGATTTCGATTTAGATGCTTCTGCATTTTTAACTGGTGCTGACGGAAAAGTTACAAATGATGGAGATTTTATATTCTACAATAATTTAAAACATGCTTCTGGAGCAGTTGAATATATGGGTGATAATAGAACAGGTGTTGGTGATGGTGATGATGAACAAATAAATGTAGACTTATCTAAAATACCACAGAACATTGCTAAAATATCATTTACGGTTACTATAAATGAGGCTGTAACAAGAAGACAAAATTTTGGACAGGTTGAAAATTCATATATAAGAATCTACAATGAAGAAACTAATGAAGAGCTTATTAAATATGAATTAGGTGAAGATTTTAGTATAGAAACAGCAATAGTAGTTGCAGAATTGTATAGACACAATGAAGAATGGAAATTCAATGCCTTAGGTTCTGGTTTTGAAGATGGTCTTGCAGGATTATGTGGAAACTTTGGCGTTAATTTAGGCTAGTATCAATTTAAAATAGTAAAGATATTTACCAGTACAATATCAAATAAAAAGAAGGGGATGTCTCAAAATAAAAATTTGAGTTATCTCCTTGTTTTTACAAAAAAAAGAAAAGGGGTTCCTAAGAACCCCTAATCTATGTGATAATTGTTCTGTGAAAAACCAAAAACCACATTTTGAT